>NZ_KB895825.1:0-819458 GCF_000374985.1 Micromonospora sp. CNB394
CCGCGCAGGCCGCCGCGCCCGTTCTCAGCTATCCGTGTGAGCGGATCGCCTGGAGTTCGGACGGCAACTACCACGACCGTGACGACATCGGCGCGTCGGCGATGGCCCTGGCGCTGCTGGCCGAGCGGGGCCAGCAGTCCCGGCTGGTGCACTGGGACTACAACTCGCACCTGGGCAGCTCGACGGCGAGTTGGGAGCGGGACATGGTCACCGCGACCGAGGGTACCGGCGGTCAGTTCGGTTACGACGTGGCCGGTATCTTCCGTAACAGCCAGACGAATCTCAACGCCGCTGTGACCCACCTGCGGTCGGCGGTTGACGTCTCCACCGCCGCCAACCGGCTGTGCCTGGTCGGTGCCGGCCCGATGGGTGTGGTGTACCGGGCGTTGCAGGGCTCGAACACCGCGGCGCGTAAGCACGTCACGTTGATCTCGCACTCGGACTGGAACAACAACCACGACGACGATGACAACAAGTGGAACCTGGCCGACATCCGTCGCGACTTCCCGCAGGTGAAGTACAAGCGGATTCCGGACCAGAACGCCGGTCTGGGTACCGGTGGTGGTGAGGAGAAGTGGGCCTGGATGGCCGGTGACTCCGACCAGCGGCTGCGCTACGTGCACAACGTGGTCAACAACATCATGAACAAGAAGGGCGATGTCTCCGACGCCGGGATGATGTACTACGTGATCACCGGCGACGACTCCGGAAACGCCACCAAACTGCGCACCTTCCTGAAGTGACGGCGGGTGGGGCGGCGCCCCGGTTGGCGACATCCGCGGTCACGCCGCCCCGCCCACCGCCCGGGCAGTGCCGCGGGCTGCTCCGTGACCACCGGGGTGACCGACAGCGGCGCCGTCGTCCGTCACCGCCCGGCAGCGGGCCCGGACGACGTCTCTTCCCGAGACATCGAGACGAGCGGACGCGATCGATTCCACATCCCCACCACACCCTCTCGCCCCTCCTGGAGTAGCCATGGCACACCTGAGCCGCACCGGCATGTCCCGCCGTCACGCGCTGAGCCTCGGTCTCGGCGCCGGCCTCACCGCCGCCCTCGCCGCTTGCGGCGAGGATGGCACCTCGACCGCCGGCGGGACGTCGCTCGGCGGGGCCAGCCTCACCGGGCTGATGCGCGCCAGCTTCATCCCGGCCATCCATGACCTGCAGCAGAAGCAGGTGGCTGCCTGGGCGGACTCCCACGACGGGGCCGTCGAGCTGACCTTCGCCAAGGAGTGGCGGGAACAGATCGCCGCCGTCGTCGAGTCCCGTGCGGGCGAGGACCTCGGCGAACTCTTCGCCAATCAGGCACACATCTATGCGGACCGTCTGGTCGACCTCACCGATCTGTGCGAATCCGTCGGCGAACGCAACGGCGGCTGGTACGAGGTCGCCCGGGACGCCTGCGTCGTCGACGGTCGGTGGCGGGCCGTTCCGCGCGCCTACACCGCGCACGTGATGAACTGGCGCACCGACCTGTTCGCGCAGGTCGGGATCACCGAGTTTCCGAAGACATGGACCGGCCTGGTCGAGGTGGCGACCCGGCTGCGGGACGCGAAGCTTCCCCGGGTCGCACTCACCATGAGTCAGGCCGGGCCGAACGACTCGGCCAGCGTCGCCTACTCCCTGCTGTGGTCCTACGGCGCGGCCGAGGTGGAGAAGGACGGCAGGACCGTCGCCATCAACAGCTCCGAGACGCGTGCCGCCATCAAGGTGATGCAGGACTTGGCCGCCGTGAGTGCCCCGGAGATCTCCTCCTACGACGAGGGCGGCAACAACACAAGCTTCCTCGCCGGCAAGATCGCGGTGACCCAGAACGCCACGAGCATCTGGTACACCGCGCAGAAGCAGGCTCCGGACGTCGCGAAGAACATGAGCCATGCGCGCTACCCGGAGGGGCCGGCCGGTCACCAGCAGCTCGTCGAGATGAACTCGTTGGCGGTCTTCGCCCACAGCAAGCGGCTCGAACCGGCCAAGGACCTGTTCGGCCATCTGATGGACAAGGCGCAGCTCGGCGCGCTGGCCGAGATCGCGCTCACCTACTACACCCCGCTGCTGAAGAGCTACGACGATCTGCCTTCCATGCCGTGGAACTCCGAGGCCAAGCTGAGAGGGCTCAAGGGGCTGGCCGCCGGCGGACACATGCCGGGCTGGCCCGGGCCCGCTTCCCGGCAGTCGGCCCAGGCGTACAACAACCAGACGATCGTCAACATGTTCGCCCGCGTGATCAGCGGCAAGGCCAGTGCGGAGGAATCCATCCGGGTCGCCGAGGGCGAGCTCAAGAAGGTGTACGGGGGCTGACGTCGATGACCGTACGCACAGTCGACCGGGTCGCGGGGCCGCGAAGGCCGGTCCGATCCGGCCCACCGGCCGACCGCGAGCGGTGGTCCTTTCTGGACCGCGAAACCCCGCTGGGCTATCTGCTCGTCCTGCCGATGGCGGTGGTCGTGCTCGGGCTGGTGGGCTATCCGCTGGTGCTCACCGTGTGGTTCAGCCTGACCGACAAGTCACTCGGCAGCGACACGGTCTCCTTCGTCGGGCTGACCAACTACCTGGACCTGCTCGACGACCCGGTCTTCGCCCGGACCATGTGGAACACGTTCAACTACACAGTCACCGCAGTGTTCGCGAAGCTGGTGCTCGGCCTGGTGATGGCGTTGGCGCTCAACGAGGTACGTCGGTTCCGCCGGTTCTTCCGGGCCGCGTTCCTGCTGCCGTGGGTGGTGCCCTCGTCGTTGAGCGTGCTGGCCTGGATGTGGATGTTCCAGGCGGACTTCAGCGTGCTCACCTATCTCGGCCGGCAGGCCGGGCTGGTGGACGGCAACATCCCGTGGTTGGGCGAGGCGGGCTGGGCGATGGCAGCCGTGCAGACGGTCAACATCTGGCGTGGCGCCCCGTTCTTCGGGATCATCATCCTCGCCGGGCTGGCCACCGTACCCAAGGAGCTCGTCGAGGCGGCCGTCGTCGACGGCGCGGGCGCGTGGCAGCGGCTGCGGTACGTCATCCTCCCGCACCTGACCCCGATCCTCGTGGTGGTCACCCTCTTCTCGTTCGTGCAGACCCTCGGCGACTTCCAGATCGTCTGGATCCTCACCAACGGCGGCCCGGTCAACAGCACCCACCTGATCAGCACGCTGGCGTTCCGCACCGGTATCCGGGGCGCGGACATCGCGTCCGGTTCGGCGATCTCGTTCTTCGTGTTTCCCGCGCTCGCCGCGATCATCGCGCTGCAGCTGACCGTGATGCGACGAAAGGCGAAATGACCATGGTCACCGTGTCCGGCCGGGCCGCCCGGCCACCCCTGCCCGCGCGCTCGCCGCGCACCGTACGGCTGTTGCACCGCCTGAAAGTCGGCCGCCGACTGCTGATCACCGGCACGCTGACGTTGTTCACCGTCTTCACCCTGTTCCCGTTCGTCTGGATGGCGCTGACCTCGCTGCGTACCGGATCGGACCTCTACCGGGTCGCCGACCGTCCGTTCTCGGTCAGTGGGCTCACCCTCGACCACTTCCGGGAACTGCTCACCGAGACGAAGTTCCTCACCTGGACGCTGAACAGCCTCATCGTGGCGCTGTCGGCCTCGGCGATCGCGTTGGTCATCGGGGTGCCGGCGGCGTACAGCCTGGGCCGGTTGCGGTACCGCGGCGGCGCCGTGGTCGGCGTGATCGTCTTCTCCACCTACCTCCTCCCGCCGGCGTTGCTGTTCATCCCGATGAACGTCGTGGTCAACCGGCTGCACCTGGGCAACACGCTCGGCGCGTTGATCCTGGTGTACCTCACGTTCCTGGTGCCCTTCATCGCCTGGATGCTCTCCAGCTACTTCCAGAGCCTGCCGGTCGAACTGGCGGAGGCCGCCCGGATCGACGGTGCCAGCCGGCTGCGGGCGATGATGGTGATCGACCTGCCGTTGGTGCTGCCGGGCGTGGTCTCGGTGTTCTTCTTCGCCTTCACCCTCTGCTGGCAGGAGTACCTGTACGCGTTGACCTTCGTGCGCTCGGCCGACAAGCAGCCCGTCGCTGTGGGTCTGGTCAACGCGTTGCAGGTGGGTGACGTGTTCGCCTGGGGCCAGTTGATGGGTGGGGCGCTGCTCGGCGCACTGCCCGTGGTGATCATTTTCTCCTTCCTCATGGACTACTACCTGTCCGGCCTGACCGCGGGAGCGGTGAAGGGATGAGCATGCGCGAGTGGGTCCGAGGGCTCGACCACGTCGGCCTGGTGGTGCCCGACACGGAGCAGGCGCTGGCGCTGTGGCGGGACCGGCTGGGCTTCGCCGTCGCGCACGCCGAGGCGGTGAACGACGGCACGGTTCTGCTCACCCACCTCGACCTTGGCAACGTCCACCTGCAACTGGTGCAGCCACTGGTCCGTCCGCACCCGCTGCACGAGTGGCTGGACCGGCACGGCGCCGGCCTGCACCATCTCTGCTTCGAAGTGGACTCGGTCGACGTGGCCTGGCACGCCGAGGGGGTAGGCGTCCCGCCCGCCCAGCCGGCCCCGCACCAGGGGATCCGGGGCCGGCGGTCGGTCTTCCTCGATCCGTGCCGCTCCGGCGGCGTCCAGGTGGAGCTGACCGGCTCATGAGTCACTCGTCGACCGCGCCGGGCCTGGCGGGGCTGCCCGCAGCATGGGTGGGGCCGCTGGTGCCGCCACTGGCACAGCGGATCGCCGCCGAACGGCGTACGGTCGTCGTCCTCGACGACGACCCGACCGGCACGCAGACGGTGCACGGAGTACCCGTGCTGACCCGATGGGACGCCGCCGCCATCGCCGGGGAACTCTCCTCCGGTCCACCGGCGCTGTTCCTGCTGACCAACTCCCGGTCGCTCGATCCGGTCCGGGCCGCGGAGATCAACGCCCGGACCGGCCGGCAGATCCGTGCCGCGGCTGAATCCGCGCGGCGACGGGTCGTGGTCGTCAGCCGGGGTGACTCGACCCTGCGTGGGCACTTCCCGGACGAGACCCTGGCGCTCGCCGACGGCCTCGGCGGGGATTTCGACGGCGTTCTGCTGGTGCCCGCATTCCTGGAGGGCGGGCGGGTGACCGTCGACGGCCGGCATTGGGTGGCCGCCGTCGACGGCTGGACGCCGGTGGGCCGTACGCCGTACGCCCGGGACGCCACGTTCGGGTTCGGCTCGTCCGACCTGCCCGACTGGGTGGCCGAGCGCAGCGGCGGCCGGATCCCGCGGGAGAGCGTGCAGCTGCTGACGCTGCGCGAGCTGCGCACAGGCGGGCCGGCGGCCGTCTTCCGGCGGCTGTCCCGGTTGCGGGGCGGCGTCGTCTGCGCCTGTGACGCGGCCGAGCAGGCCGACCTCGACGTGCTGGTCGCCGGGCTCCTGGCAGCCGAGGCGGCCGGGGCGCGACTGCTCTACCGCACGGCGGCGTCCTTCGTCCGGGTCCGGGCGGGGTTGCCGCCGCGTAACCTGCTCACCGCCGGCGATCTGGGCCGGAGCTTGCGGACCGGTGAGGGAGGGCTGGTGGTGGTGGGCTCCCACGTGCCCACCACGACCGCCCAACTCGGCCGGCTGCTCGCCGACCCAGCGGTGGTGGGCGTCCAGGCCGACGCGGCGCTGCTCGCCGGGTCCGACCGGCAGGCGGCAACCGAGGTCGAGCGGGTGGCCGCGCTGGCCGACGAGGCGATGGCGGAGGGGCGGACCGCTGTGGTGCACACCAGCCGCCGGGTGTTGACCGCGTCGACGGCGGCGCGGGCCCTCGCCCGGAGCGTGCGGATCTCGACCGGGCTGGTACGGATCGTCGCCCGGACGACGGCACGGCCCGCCTTCGTGGTGGCCAAGGGCGGCATCACGTCCAGCGACGTCGCCGCGGAAGGATTGGGCATCAGCCGGGCCGAGGTGCTCGGGCAGGTGGTGCCGGGTGTGCCGGTGTGGCGGGCCGGCATGAACAGCCGTTTTCCCGGCCTCACCTACGTGGTGTTTCCCGGCAACGTCGGCGGCCCCGACGATCTGCTGGCAGTGGTGGCGAGGCTCGGTGGAGCCGATGGACAGGAGTCGACGCATGCGTGAGCCGTTGAATGAATACGACGTACACGCCACCGGGCCGGCGAGCCGCCGGTCGCCGTTGGTCGACGTGCACGGCCACTTCGGCCGCTCCGCCGCGACCGGATACACCGCGGGCGCCACCGAACTGCTCGCGGCGATGGACCACCACGGCATCGACACCACGCTCGTCATGCCACAGCCGTCGGCCGACCAGGACACCACCGACGAGGTGCACGCCGAGATCGGGGAGGCGGTCGCACGCCATCCCGGGCGGCTGTACGGCATCGTCAACCTCGACCCGCGGCTGCCCGACGCGGAGTACCGGCGACGGGCAGGAACCCTGCTCGACCAGCCGGGTTTCGTGGCGGTGAAGATCCACACTGCCGGGTTCGGGGTGGCTCCCGACGACCCGGTCTGCGACAAGGCGTTCCGGATCGCCGCCGACCACGACGTACCGGTGATGGTGCACACTGGCCTGGGCGGACCGCACACTCTGCCGCACCGCGTGGTGGAGCCCGCCCGCCGGTACGCCGGGCGGCCGGTGGTGCTCTGCCACGCCGGATTCGGCGCGTTCTGCGCCGAGGCGATCGAGGTGGCACTGGTCCTGTCGAGTGTCCACCTCGAACCGTCCTGGTGCCCGGCCTTCAGCGTCCGGCAGATGGTGCGTCGGCTCGGTGCCCACCGCGTCATGTTCGGCAGCGACCACATCGACAACATCCCGGTGGAACTGGCGAAGTTCGACGCCGTCGGCCTGACCCCCGGTGAACGCCGCCTCGTCTACGCCGGCACCGCGGCCACCGTCTTCGCACTCGAACCGTCCGCCCCCGCCACCCCCCGACCGGAGGTTTCCGCATGACCGCGTACCGCATCGCCGTACTGCCCGGAGACGGCATCGGTCCCGAGATCACCGCCGTCGCCACCGAGGTGCTGCACCGCCTCACCGCCGCGCACGGCGGGATCTCACTCGAACTCGACCCGTACGACGCGGGCGCCACCCGCTGGCTGCGCGAGGGCACGGTGATGACCGACGAGACGTACGACGCCTGCGTGCGGGCCGACGCCATCCTGATGGGGGCGATCGGTCTGCCCGAGGCGCGCCACCCGGACGGGCGTGAGGTCAACGGCGACGTCATCTTCCGGCTCCGCTTCGACCTCGACCTGTACGCCGGCATCAGGCCGGTCCGGTCCTGGCCGGGACTGACCAGCCCGCTGTCGGCCGCGCCGTCCGTCGACTACGTGGTGGTGCGGGAGAACGTGGAGGGCCTCTACGCTTCGCGGACCGGTGGCTGCAACGTACGGGAAGAAGTCGCCACGGACACCATCGTGATCACCGCGACCGGCACCCGGAAGGTGACCGAACAAGCGTTCCGGCTGGCCGGTAAACGTGCCGGCCGCCCCCGGGACGGCCGCCGGACGGTCACCTGCGTGGACAAGGCGAACGTGCTCGCCTCGTACGCGTTCTTCCGGCGCGTCTTCGACCAGGTGGCCGAGGACCATCCCGACATCGGCACCGAGCACGTGTACGTCGACGCGATGACCGCGTACCAGGTGCAGCAGCCCGACATGTTCGACGTGGTGGTCGCGGAGAACATGTTCGGCGACATCATCTCCGACCTGGCGGCGGCCACCGTCGGTGGGCTCGGTCTGGCCGCCTCCGGCGACATCGGTGACCGGCACGGGCTGTTCCAGCCCGCGCACGGCTCCGCGCCCACCATCGCCGGCAAGGGCGTCGCCAATCCGATCGCCACCGTGCTGTCGGCGGCCATGATGCTCGACTGGCTGGCGGACCGGCACGCGGATCCGGCCGCGGCCGAGGTGGCCAGGCTGATCGAGGAGGCGGTCGGCGACGTGCTCGCCGACGGCCGGGTCCGCACACCGGACCTGGGTGGGACCGCGGGCACCGCCGAGGTTGGTGCGGCGATCGTCGCGGCGGCGGGGCGGCGGCGGTAGGTGGAAGAGGGAGGAACGGGGATGGAACGACCCTTGCGGGGCCTGATGGTCGGTGCCGGCTACTTCGCGCCGATCCAGCTCGCCGCCTGGCGGGCGGTGCGGGGCGCGGAGATCCACGGCCTGGTCGGGCACCGTGATCCGGATCGGGTTGCGGCGGTGGCCGGCGAGGCCGGCGTCGGCTGGTCGGGGGTCGACCTCGAAGCGGCGATGGCGGAGGTCCGGCCCGACTTCCTGGACATCTGCACGCCGCCGGCCACCCACGGCGAGCTGATCCGGCTCGCGGTCGACCGCGGGTTGCCGGTGCTCTGCCAGAAGCCGCTTGCGCCGACCGTGGCGGACGCCGCGGAGCTGGCGGATCTGGCGCACCGGCACGGCGTGCCGCTCGTGGTCAACGAGAACTGGCGCTGGCAGCCGTGGTACCGGGAGGCGAAGCGGCTGATCGACGACGGCGTGCTCGGCCGGCCGTTCCACACCACCATGCGGATGCGGCCGGGCGACGGCTGGGGGGAGCGGCCCTACCCGGATCAGCCCTACTTCGCCGCCATGCCACGCCTGGTGCTGTTCGAGACGGGCGTGCACTACGTCGACACGACCCGCTACCTCTTCGGTGAGATCGACGAGGTTCGGTGCACGACCGCGACCGTCAACCCGGCCGTCACCGGTGAGGACCTGGTCATCGCGGTGCTGCACACCACCGGCGGCGGCATCGTGGTGTACGACGCCGACCGCTCGGCGGTGGCTCGGACGGTCCGCAGCCTGGCGTACGGGACGATGTCGGTGGAGGGTACGGACGCCACGCTGGAGGTGGCCGACGACGGCACCATGACCGTGCTGCGCCGCGACGGGCGGACGGCTCGGCACGACTACCGGATTCCGGACGGCTGGAAGGGCGGCTGCGCGACCGCCGCCCAGCAGAACTTCGTCGATGCCCTGCGGGGTCGCGCCGAGGCGGAGACGCCTGCCGCGGACTATGTCCGTACGATGCGGGTGGTGGAGGCCTGTTACCAGTCGGCCGCGTCGGGGCAGGCTGTCCGCATCCGGTCCGAGCGGGTGGCAGGTGTGCCGGAACCCGTGGGTGAGAGGCTGCCGTGAGCACTGAGACGACCTACCTTCCGCTGGAGGAGAGCACCTACCAGCGGGTGCGCGCGATGCTGCTCAGCGGCGAGATCCCGACCGGCCAGCCGGTCAACCAGAGCGAGGTCGCCGTCGCGCTCGGGGTCAGCCGCACACCGGTCCGCCGCGCTCTCGCCCGGCTGGAGGGCGAGGGCCTGGTCACCGCCGGCCCGCGCGGCTGGCACGCGGTGGGTTTCGACGCCGACCGGATGACCGCCGTCTTCGAGATCCGTGCGGTGCTGGAAGGTCTCGCCTGCCGCCTCGCCGCGGGCCGGGCCGGCCGCGCCGAGCTGGCCCGGCTGCGGGTGCTGTTCCAGGACGCCTACGAGCAGCTCACCACCACCGGTTCGGCCGAGGCGTACTACCAGGCGGATGTGGTGTTCCACCGGGCGCTGCTGGAGCTGGCCGGGGAGCCGCTGCTCAGCCGTACCGCCGAGGTGCACCACATACTCACGACGAGCCTCGCACCCGGGCTCTACCGCGACCCGCACGAGACGCATCCGGAGCACCTGGCGATCATCGAGGCGCTGGCGGCGGGCGACGCCGACCGGGCGGAGGAACTGGCCCGTGGGCACATCCGCGCGGCCGTGCCGAACATCCGCATTGGCGCCGTGTACGTGCCGGGCGCCGAAACCACCTGACGGTCGTCCCCGCTCCGGGCCCGTGTCCCGGTCGCCGATCCACGGTCCCAGCAGCTCGTACTCGGCCGCCTGGACGCCCTGCCGCTCGGCGGCCCGGGCCAGCGGCGCGGATCCGGTGACCGGGCCGGCGGTGAAGACCCGTTGGTTCGCGCTGCGCAGCGCTGGTCCACCACGACATGCCCCCGCACGTCGCGCCGCACCCGGTGGCGGTCGGCTGAACGGATCGGTGCGTGGCGCCGCCTGAAATTGTGACTTCACCGGAAGCTCAGCGCCGGCGAGCCGGAGATCACGAAACCACCCGTGGTCGTCGCGTTGCCCGCGGTGATGGCCTGACCGCCGATGCGCAGGTTGCGCACGGTCAACTCCAACGGTGCCTTCGCCTGCTTGACCAGGTTGCGGGGCAGATCCTTGCTGCCGTTGCCGCGCAACGAGTTGATCTCCGCTGCGCTGTAGAGCTTGTCCACGGTCGTGTCGGCCAACATGATGTTGCGGAAGGCCTGGGCGGCGGAGGTGTTGGACAGGGCCACGACCCGGGTGGTGGGTCCCATGATCCGGGTGCCGGTGATGCTGACGTTCGAGATGGTGCCCGAACCCCCGGCCTCCTGGTAGTTCAGCAGGCCCCAGTTGGAATTGGTGCCGGTCCATTCGGTGTGCAGCAGGGTGTTGTTCGTGGCCGTGATGTCGGAGATGGTCTTGGCGAACCAGCCGAGCTGGAACACCGCGCCGTTGTCCATCTGCCACAGAGTGTTGTTCTTGACGGTGGCGTTGGAGCTGTAGAGCTTGAAGGCGTCGTCGAAGGCGGAGATGAACGAGTCGCTGATGGTGCCGGTCAGGGCGGGGATGCCGTCGCCGTTCCAGCCCCAGTTGCCGAGCACCTTGACGTCCGAGATGGTGCCGCTGAAGCGGGACTCGTCGTCGCCCTGCTTGGCAGTGATCTCGTTGTCGCGGTGGCCGGTGACCACCCAGTGCGGGGCGTTGACCACTGTGACGTCGTGGAAGCGGAACTTGTCGGTGCCGAGCTGCACCATCTTCACGGTGTGCTCCCAGCAGTCGTAGCTGCACGAGGTGGTGCCGTTGGTCCGCTTGTCGGCCCGCCAGTCGAAGTCCTCACCGGAGAGCACGCCGCGGCCGGTGAGGGTGAAGCCCTGCTGGGTCGACTTGCTCACCGTGGCCGAGTCGATCGCGCCCTTGACGTAGGCGCCCCCGTCCAGGTGCACCCGCCGCACCGAGTCCGGCACCGGCCAGTAGCCGAGATTGTGCATGCCCCGCTTGAAGATGACAGTCGCCGAGCGGTCAGCCCGGGCGCGGTCGAAGGCGGTACCGGGGTCGACCACGTACGTGTCGGGAACGGTGCGCGACGGGTCGGCCACGGCGGCGCGGGAGTCGTCGGCGAAGAGCAGCATCCCGTCCAGCGGCAACTGCCGGAGACCGTCGTAGCGGTTGTCGACGAACTCCACCGGCAGCTTCGCCTTCGGCTTGTTGACCCGGATCTTGATCTGGCGCGCGGTGAGGCTCTTGCTGACGACGGTGAAGTCGCCGGTGCCGCGAACCTTGATGTCGGTCACCGCTCCGGCCGCGGCCGTCCGGGTCACCGTGACCGTCGGGCTGGTGCCGGCAGGGAACCAGAACGAGGCCCAGTTGAACGACCGGTTCTCCGCTCGGGCGTGGTCGCCACCGTCGCAGTCGGTGGTGGGGCAGGTCCGCGGCTTCGGGGCGGTGCGGTAGACCGACGGCTTCTTCCCCTCCACCGACACGGTGTAGGTCGACGACCTGTCGCCCGCCGGCAGCCCGGGAGTCTTCGCGACGGTCACCCCGGCGGCGGCTGCCGGGGTCCGGGGCAGGACGGGCTGCTGCCCGGCGTGCGCGCTGGTGATGCCAGTGACCGCCAGGCCGCCGGCGACGGCCACGCCCAGGGCCAGTGCCCCGAGGCGTCGACTCTTTCCTGCCATGTCCTTGCTCCTTCGGTGGTGGTGGGGATGTGGCGCCTCGGTCCGTCCCGGCCCGGCACAGCGAGGGTGGTACGGGAAGGACACTCCGCGGTGGTCTGGGAGGTTTCCGGACGCCGCGCCTACTTCTCGGCGCCGGCGAGCATGCCCTTGATGAAGTGCCGCTGCAGGAACAGGTACGCCAGCAGGATCGGGGCCATCGCGGTCAGCGACGCCGCGGCGGCGGCACCCAGGTTGCTGGTCTGCTGGGAGAAGAAGGAGCCGATCGCCGGGGCGATGGTGCGGACGTCCTGGGTGGTCAGCATGTAGACCGACATCTGGTAGTCGTTCCAGATGAACACGCCGGTCAGGATCGCCACGGTCGCCGTGACCGGTTTGAGCAGCGGCAGCACGATCCGGAAGAACACCCGGAAGGTGCCGGCGCCGTCCACCCGCGCGGCCTCTTCCAGAGCGGTCGGTACCGTGCGGATGAAGGCGGCGTAGAGGAACACGCTCAGCGGCAGCTGCCCGGTCACCAGGATCACGATGATGCCCCAGTAGGTGTTGACTCCGCCGAGTTGGTTCATCAGCGAGTACAGCGGCACGAGTACGCTCAGCGGTGGCACCATGATCGAGCCCAGCATCAGCAGCATCACCACGCGGTTCACCCAGGTGCCGCGGCGGGCGAGCGGATACGCGGCGAGCGCGCCGAGCAGACAGACCAGGACGGTGGCGACCGTGGTGATGACGAGACTGTTGACGATCGCCCGCAGGATGCCGCCCTGCTCGATGGCGATGCGGAAGTTGTCCAGGTAGGGACGCCCGGTCGGCGGCATCCACTGGGAACTCAGGTCGCTCTTGGGCTTGAGCGCCGTGGTGAGCGCGATGTAGAACGGGACCAGCTGGAGAACGGCGAAGGTGAGCAGGAAGCCGACCGAGGCCAGCCGGAACAGACGGTGTCCGAGCAACATGTTCACGCCTCCAGCCGGCGCTTGTTGAGGGCCGCGTTGAGCACCAGGGTCATGATCATGATCACGGCGAAGAGGGCGACGCCCATCGCGGCCGCGTACCCGGCGCTCTGTGCGTTGAAGTAGGTCAGGCCGATGAAGGTGGAGACCGAGTTGGTCGAGTAACCAGGGCCGCCGCCGGTGAGCACCTTGATCACGTCGAAGAGCTTCATGCCGCCGATCAGGTTGAGCACGATGCTGGTGGCGAAGGCGGGCTGCAACAGCGGCACGGTGATCCGGCGGAACAGCGCCCACCCCGACGCGCCGTCGAGCCGTGCGGCCTCGTAGTACATCGTCGGGATCGACTGCAGCCCGGCTAGGTAGATGATCATAGATAGGCCGACGAACTGGATCGTGTTGACGGCCACGATGATGGCCACCGAACCCGTCGTCGTGCTCAGCCACGCCTGCTGCTCACCCCCGAGCGCGACCACGATGTCGTTGAGGGCGCCGTTGTCGTACTGCAGCAGGAGGTAGTAGATGGTGCCCATGATGACCGGGGAGACCAGCACCGGCAGATAGATGATCGCGCGCAGCAGAGCCCGCCCTCGCATCGGCCGGTCCAGCGCGAGGGCCAGGCCCAGCCCGAGGACCTGCTGCAGGATCGTGCTGCCGAGTGCGTACACCAGGGTGTTGACGAAGACGGTTCGGAAGATGCCGTCGTCGAGTAGCCGTTTGTAGTTCTCCAGACCCACCAGGTGGTGGCCGGCGCTGTAGCCGTCCCAGTCGGTGAACGACAGCCCGATCCCGTTGACCAGCGGATACGCCGTGAACATGGCCAGCAGCGCCAACGCCGGCAGGTAGAGGACGTTCACCAGCCACTGCCGTTGCCGGAACGGCCTGGTGGGCCGGCGGTGCGTCGCGTCCGCGCTGCGACGCACCGCCGTGTCGGTGCCGCGCTCGACCATGTCGGTCACTTCGCCTGCGCGGAGAGCTTGGTGAAGTCGGTCTTGACCTTGGCGACACTGTCGGCGACGGTCGACTGCTTGGTGACCACACCGTCCGTGGTCTTGACGATGGTGTCCCAGGCGCCGTTGGGCATGTAGACCCGGTCGAAGTAGGGGACGGTCGGCACCGTGCCCGGCTGGACGTAGGTGTCGAAGCTGCTCTGCAGGCCGCCCAGGTCGGACTGGGCACTGGTCAGACCCGGCGCGGAGCCGGAGGCCTTGGCCAGCTTGGTCAGGTTCTCCGGCTGGGCCAGGAACGCGAGCAGTTCCTTGGCCTCCTCTGGGTGCTTGGTGTCCTTGTCGACGCCCAGAGCGTTCTTTTCGCCGCTGATCAGGTAGGGCTCGCCGCCGTTGGCGGTGGGCACCGGCATGAAGCCGATCTTCGCGTCCTTCTTGTACTCGAACGCCGAGGTGGCGACGAAGTTCATCAGGAAGCTGAACCCGGTCTTGCCCTCGGCCAGGGCGCGGGCGACGTTGTCCGTTGTCGCGGAGCTGTAGTCCTTGTTGAGCAGGCCGGCGTCGCGGAAGGAGCCGACGGTGTCGAGCACCTTGGTGTAGCTGTCCTCGGCGAACGTGCCCTCCTTCATGCTCTTCAGTTCGGCCTCGCTGAAGATGCCGGGCGCGATCCAGTCGACGAACAGGCCGGTCGGCCACTGGTCCTTGCCGGCCGCGTAGATCGGGGTCTTACCCTTTGCCTTGATCGCGGCGCCGGCCCGGCTGAAGTCGTCCCAGGTCCTGATGTCGTCGGGTTGGAAGCCGGCCTCGGCGAGTACGTCGGCGTTGTAGAGCAGGCCCGCGATGTCGGTGTCGACCGGCATGGCGTACAGCTCGCCGCCCGGGCCGAGCATCGCCGGCTTCAGCGCCGGTGCGAGGTCTTTGGCCCAGGGCTCGTTCTGCAACGGCATGAGGAACTCGCCGTAGCGCGACAGCGACCACCCGTGGGTCATCCAGATGTCGGGGATGTTCCCGGAGGCCAGTCGCACCTTCAGGTCACCTTCGTGGTCGGTGCTCGACGGAACGAGGTTGACCTTGACGCCGGAGTGATCGGCCTCGAACTTCTTGACCAGTTCCTGGTACTGCGCGTAGAGCGGCGAGTCCACCGCGGTGCCGGTGAGAAACTCCAGCTCCCCGCCCTTCGCGTCGCCGCCGGAGTCGGCGCCGCCGCCGGTGCAGCCGGTCAGGGCGAGTGTCAGTGCGGAGATCGCCGCGGTGATGACGAGGCGTCGTCTCATGGGTGTGTCCTTTCCAAGGGGCGGGCTGGTGTGCTCCCACCGTCAGGCGCGGCTTCGGGCGAGCTCGGAACCTTTCCGCGCCGGAACGGGATCGGATGAAGCGCCAGGCGGGTCGGCCGGGGCGTTGAGCGGCGTCGAAGGACGCGACGCCGATAGGTCGACGAGATCATCGCGATGCCTTTCAACGTCCGCCCAGGGCGGTACGGGACGCAGTGGTCAGGAGATTGTGACCGTTAACACTGAGCGTGAGTCTGACCGACGGAAAAGCAGGCGGTCAAGCGTCGCCATTGTTGCAGTTGAGTTACAGATGCTCGCTCAGCAGGAAGTTTGCGGGTTTGCGGGTTCGTCGTGGTACGGATGCATGCCCCTGTTACCGTTCTCAACAGACGAGTCGTCAGGGCTTTCGGTCCCCGCCTGCGACGGCCCTCGCGCCAGGGACGCGGCGGTCGAGCGGGGCCGGCCGCACCCGACGACGCGCTCACCTCAGCGGGCCACGCCGGCTTCCGCGTGGGTCTGCTGCGCCGGACCCGTCGCATGCTTGCCCGGGGGACCGTGCCGGTGTGTGGGCCGGCCGGGTCCGCGGTGCCACACCGGCAGGACCCGGCCGGCGCACCGGTTAGCCGAGATGCTGGACGCGGAACAGCCGTGCGCCGTGCGCCTCGATGCACATGCCGGCGTCACCGGAGGCCCTGCCGTGATCCGATCGGGCCCACAGATCGCGCAGCGTCACCTCACCGTCGATGCCCACCGCCCGCAGGTCCACTTGCACGTCCCGGTCGTCCTTGCCGACGTTGAACACCGCGAGGGCGGTGCTCGCCCCGCCGAGCCGGGAGGTCCAGACGATGACATCGTGCTCGCGGTACACCTCCCGGGCGCCGGAGCCGTCGCGCAGGACGGACAGCACCTCGGGGTTGGTCAGCAGATCGCGGGTTTCGTCGTCCAGCCGGGTGAGGTCGGTGCCCAGCATCAACGGGGACCGGGCCACGCACCACAGCGTCATCAACGTCGTCTGCTCGGGCCTGGTGAACCGGGTGTACCGGTCCCGTGCACCGGTCTCGCCCGAGCGCAGGGCGATCCGGCCCAGCGGCAGCATGTCGGCGTCCGGCCAGTGTTCCGGGCCGGCGTACGGCGCCCACGCGGCACAGATGTCGAACGCCTCGCGCAGGTCGCTCCACCGGTCCCAGAAGTCCGCCGTGGTGCGCCACATGTGCGCCCGGGAACTCAGATGACCCGCCTCCGCCACCGGCGTCGGCCCACAGGAGAGGCTCAGCACCATCTCCCTGCCGCACGCGTCCAGCGCGTTGCGCATCAGGTTGATCTCACCTCGGTGGTACGGCAGCAGCATGTCGTCGGCTTTGACGAAGTCCACTCCCCAGGAGGCGTAGAGCGCGAACAGTGAGTCGTAGTACTCCTGTGCCCCGGGTCGGGTGGCCTCGACACCGTACATGTCGGTGTTCCACGGGCAGATGGAGTTGGTCTGCGCGATGTCCCGCGCCGTGACGTCGCTGCCCAGGATCGGCGTGGCCGCGTGCACGGCCTGCCGGGGCACGCCGCGCATGATGTGGATGCCGAATTTCAGGCCCATCGCGTGGATCCGGTCGGCCAGCGGCGCGAAGCCCCGGCCGTCGGCCGCCGACGGGAACCGGTTCACCGCCGGTACCAGTCGCGAGTGCCCGTCCATGATCAGCGGCACGAACGGCCGGTAGGCGGAGCTGTGCGCGCCCGGCTCGTACCACTGGATGTCGACGACCAGGGTGTCCCAGCCGAAGGGAAGCAGCTCATCGGCCAGCACCTCGGCGTTGGCGAGGATCTCGGCCTCGGTCACGCTGGCGCCGTAGGTGTCCCAGCTGTTCCAGCCCATAGGAGGGGTGGCGGCCACGGTCATGTCGTTGTCCTGCTTCCTTGTCGTCGCTGACGAACGGTCGGTCCGAATCGACGCCGGCCGGCGTCGGCCGCCAGCCGGTCGTGGCCGGCGAGCGGCGCTCACCGCGAGCGCAGCGGTAGGGCGATGTCATCGTCGCGCCCGGGTGGTGGCCGGTCGGTGTCACAATCCGCGGGCGAGCCGGTGGTAGGCGCTGCTCCAGCGCAGCTCGTGGGCGAAGCGGCGGGACGTGGTCTCCGTGCCGATGAGCGCGAGTTCGACGCCGAGGATCTCGGCGAAGTCGTGGAGGTGCTCCCGGGTCAGTGCCGTGGAGAGCACGGTGTGATGCGGGCCGCCGGCGGCCAGCCAGGAGTCGGCGGAGGTGGTGAAGTCCGGATGCGGTCGCCAGACCGCCCGGGCGACAGGAAGCCGGGGCATCTCCGACGGCGGCCCGACCACCGTCACCTCGTTGGCGACGAGGCGGAACCGGTCTCCCAGGTCGCACATGCCGACCACCAGGCCCTCGCCCGGGTCGGCGTCGAACACCATCCGGACCGGGTCCTCCCGGCCGCCGATCGACAGCGGGTGGATCTCGACGCGTGGCGTCCGGGCCGTGATCGTCGGGCAGACCTCCAGCATGTGCGCGCCGAGGACGAGCTCCCGGTCGGGCTCCAGATGGTAGGTGTAGTCCTCCATGAACGAGGTGCCACCGGGCAGCCCCGCCGCCGTCACCTTCAACGCCCGCAGCAGGACAGAGGTTTTCCAGTCGCCCTCGCCGCCGAATCCGTAGCTGTCGGCCATCAACCGCTGTACGGCCAGGCCGGGCAGTTGACGCAGCCCGCCGAGGTCCTCGAAGTTGGTGGTGAACGCGGTGAAGCCGCCGTCGTCGAGAAAGTGCCGCAGCGCCAGCTCGATCCGGGCGGCGTAGCGCAGCGACCCGTGGCGTTCACCACCGGCCCGCAGCTCCGGTACGACGGCGTAGCGCTGCTCGTACTCCTCAGTCAGTTCCTTCACCGGAGCGCCGTCGATGGCGTCGACGACGGCGACGAGGTCGTTGACCCCGTACGTGTTCACCGAGACGCCGAAGCGCAGTTCGGCCTCGACCTTGTCCCCCTCGGTCACCGCGACGTCGCGCATGTTGTCACCGAAGCGGGCCACCCGCATGTTGCGCAGCGCCTGCACGCCGACGGCCACCCGGGACCAGTCGCTGATCCGGGCCAGCACGGTCGGATTGGAGACGTGACCGGAGACCGTCTTGCGGGTCTTGCCGAGCCGGGTCTGCACGAAGCCGAACTCGCGGTCGCCGTGCGCGGCCTGGTTGAGGTTCATGAAGTCCATGTCGATGGAGCTCCACGGCAGGTCCCGGTTGACCTGCGTGTGCAGGTGCAGCAGCGGCTTGCGTAGCGCGTCGAGACCGGCGATCCACATCTTGGCGGGGGAGAATGTGTGCATCCAGGCGATCACACCGACCACCCGGTCGTCGGCGTTGGCGGCGAGCATCACCTGGCGGATGGCAGTGGTGTCGGTGAGCACCGGCTTGGCCACCACCTCTGTCACGATCCCCGGGTGCCGGGCCAGCGCCACACAGATCTCGCCGGACTGGCGGGCGACCTGGTCGAGCACGTCCGGCCCGTACAGCCCCTGGCTGCCGGTGAGGAACCAGATCTGCGGCCTCATGGAGTCGGTTCTCCCTGCTGTCCGTAGACGTTCTGGTATCGGTGGAAGAGGCTGTCGATGTGCTCCTGCTCCAGGCGCGGTGGCCGGCCGAGCTGGTGCGCGACGTGCACCGTGCGAGCGACGTCCTCGAGCATCACCGCGGCCTTGACCGCGTCCCGGGCGTCGGTGCCGATGGTGAACGGGCCGTGGCCGCCCATGAGCACCGCCCGGCTGCGCGAGCCGCGCAGCGTCTCGACGATGCCGCGGCCGATGGAGTCGTCCCCGATCAGCGCGAACGGGCCGACCGGGATGTCCCCGCCGAACTCGTCGGCGACCATCGTCAGCACGCACGGGATCGGCTCGCGTCGAGCTGACCAGGCGGTGGCGTAGGTGGAGTGCGAGTGCACGACTCCGCCGACCTCCGGCAGGTGCCGGTAGACGTAGGCGTGTGCCGCGGTGTCCGAGGACGGGGAGCGGTCCCCGTCGACCGGTCGTCCGTGCAGGTCGGTGACGACCATCGCGGCCGGGGTCAGTTCGTGGTACGGCAGCCCGGAGGGCTTGATGACCATCAGCTCCTCGCCGGGAACCCGGGCCGACACGTTGCCGGCTGTCCAGACGACCAGTTCGTAGCGGGTCAACTCGGCGTGCAGCGCGCAGACGGTGTCCCGAAGCTGCGCGACGGCGGACCGCACGGCGGAGGCGGTGTGGATCGTCATGTGGTGGTCTCCCGTCGGATCGCCTTGAGGCGCCGCATGGCGTCGGTGCCGCCACGCCCGAAAAGGTCGTGCAGTTCGCGGTAGATGTCGAAGAGCCGCTGGTAGGCCGCGACGTTGGCCGCGATCGGCCGGTACGCCGCCACGACCCGGCCGCCCATGGCCGCGGCGGCGGTGGGTACGTCCGGGTAGGCACCGGCTGCCACCGCCGCGTGGATCGCGGAGCCGAGGGCGGGACCCTGCGCCGACACGACGGCCGACAACGGCAGATTCAGCACGTCGCTGTAGACCTGCATGAGGAACTGGTTCTTCGGCAGCCCACCGGCGACGATGAACTCGCGCACCGGCACCCCGGCGCGGGTGAAGGTCTCCACGATCACGCGGGTGCCGAAGGCGGTCGACTCCAGCAGAGCGCGGTAGATCTCTTCGGGTCGGGTGGTGAGGTCCAGGCCGAGCAGGAGACCGGACAGCTCGTGGTCGACGAGCACTGAACGGTTCCCGCTCCACCAGTCGAGGGCGACCAGGCCGTGCGCGCCGACCGGGTCGCGGGCCGCGAGGTTGGTGAGGTGCTCTTGCACCGAGATGCCTTGGGTACGGGCGTCGTCGACGTACGCCGGGGGAACCTGGTTGGCGACGAACCAGCCGAAGATGTCGCCGACCCCGGACTGGCCGGCTTCGTAGCCGGGGAGCCCGGCGACGATCCCGCCGTCCACGACCCCGCACATCCCCGGCACCTCCACGAGCCGGTCGCCGCTCATCACGTGGCAGGTCGAGGTGCCCATGATCGCCACCAGCTGGCCGGGCTCGACCGCCTGTGCGGCGGCGGCGGTGACGTGGGCGTCCACGTTGCCGACGGCCACCACCGTGCCCTCGGGCAGCCCCGTCCACCGGGCGGCGCGGGCGGTGAGCCGACCGGCCGCGGTGCCCAGTTCGCCGATCCGCTGGTCGAGCTTGTCCCGGACGAAGTTCCTGAAGCCGGGGTCGAGTGCCGCGAGGAAGTCCTCGTCCGGGTATCTGCCGTCCTGCCGGATGCCCTTGTAACCGGCGCTGCAAGCATTACGGACGTAGGTGCCGGTGAGCTGCCAGACGATCCAGTCAGCAGCCTCCACCCACCGGTCCATCGCCGCGTACGCCTCGGGTGCCTCCTCCAGCAGTTGGAGACCCTTGGCGAACTCCCACTCCGAGGAGATCAACCCGCCGTAACGGCCGAGCCAGCGCTCGTTGCGCTCGGCGGCCAGGGCATTGATCCGGTCCGCCTGGCGCTGGGCGGCGTGGTGCTTCCAGAGCTTGACGTAGGCGTGCGGTTCGCGTGCGAAGTGGGGGAGTTCGCAGAGCGGAGTGCCGTCGGCCAGCGTGGGCACCATCGTGCAGGCGGTGAAGTCGGTGCCGATGCCGATGACATCGGCCGGGTCGATCTTCGCGGCCCGTACCGCCTGGGGTACGGCGGTGCGCAGCACCGTGAGGTAGTCGGCGGGGACCTGGAGGGCCCAGTCCCGTGGCAGCTGTCGTCCGGTGCCGGGCAGCCTGGTGTCGATGACGCCGTGCGGGTACTCGCAGACGGCGGACGCCAGTTCCGCGCCGTCGCCCAGCCGGACGACCAGCGCCCGGCCGGAGAGGGTGCCGAAGTCGATGCCGACGACGTAGCGCGGTCTCTGTTGCCTGCTCATGTCCCGACTCCCATGTGCGGACGGTGCCAGCGGCACCTCGATTCGGCGGCAATTGTTAACGGTCACATATGATCCCGTCAACCCTGCTTCCCGCCTTGATGGCGGACACGAACGGGGAAAACTCGTGGAAACGAGGGTCGAGGGAGCCTTGAGTAGAGATCCATCTGTTACCGGTCTGGGTAACGATTTAGGTGTATCGCCGCCCGCGGTGCGGCCTGTTACCGTACGGGTCATGACCACACGCGCGCCCGCCCAAGGCGAGGACGCGGGCAAGGCCCGGACGCCTGTCATGCGCGATGTCGCGCGGCTCGCCGGCGTCTCGCACCAGACCGTCTCCCGGGTCCTCAACGGGCATGCCAACGTCAGTGACACCGCGCGTGAGCGGGTGGAGACGGCGATCGCCCAGCTCGGCTACCGCCGTAACGTCAGCGCGCGGGCACTCATCACGAAGCGGACGATGACGCTGGGCGTGGTAAGCGTGTCCGCGCAACAGTACGGTCCGGCGAGTACGCTGACCGGCATCTCTCAGGCGGCGCGGCAGGCCGGTTACTTCGTCAGCGTCACTGTGCTCGACACCGTCGACCGGCACTCCATGCGGTCCGCGATCGACCACCTGATGGCGGCTGCGGTCGACGGGGTGATCGTCATCGCGCCGGTCGGCCCCGTCGTCGAGGCGGTGGCCGGCCTCCCGCGCACGGTGCCGCTCGTGATGGTCGAGGCACGCGACGGTGAGCAGTCGGTCGCCGGCATCGACCAGGTCGACGGGGCCCGGGCCGCCACGCGTCACCTGCTCGAACTCGGGCACCGGACGGTGGCTCACATCCGGGGCCCGATCAACTGGTTCGAGGCAGACGCCCGGGTCAGCGGCTGGTTGACGGAGCTGACGGCCGCCCACGCTCCGGTTCCCGAGGTGCTTGTCGGAGACTGGTCCAGCCGGTCCGGCCACGAGGCCGGCCGGCGCATCCTCGAACGGTCCGACGTCACCGCCGTCTTCGCGGCCAACGACCAGATGGCGCTCGGCCTGCTCCGCGCACTCGAAGAGGCCGGGCGTTCGGTGCCCGGCGACATCAGCGTGGTGGGCTTCGACGACCTGCCGGAGTCCGAGTTCTTCCATCCGCCGTTGACCACCGTCCGGCAGGACTTCGCCGAGGTCGGCCGGCGCTGCCTCGCCGAGATCGTCGCCCGGATCGACGGCACGACGCCGCCCTCGGCCGGTCTGATCGTGCCCGAGCTGATCGTCCGGGACAGCACCGCCGCCCCCCGCTGAGCGCAACAGCGACGAACAGCGTCGTGCCGACCGGCAGCGTGAACTGAGCCGCACGCGCGGGCCCGCTCTCCCGCCCCTTCGACCTGGTCTCACCGCGCGGATACCCGCCGAACACACGCCGATGCCTGTCCCCCGCGCCGCTGCCTGTTCCCCGGGTCGGTGTGACGCCGGGATCAGCTGGCCGGCGTCGAGCGGGCGACGGCATCGCCGACGCGGTCGACGGCCTCACCGAGTGGCGTGGCCGCCGCCGCCGAGACGCCACCGTCGCGGATCTCGTCGGCGAGGCTGCGGCGCAGGTCCGCCACCAGTTGCGCCAGGTTGTCCGGACGCGCGTTCTGGTTGTTCACGACATTGACGACCTGGGCGTCGATCTTCTGCGCCGCACCCTCGGTGACGGTGCCGTCGACGAGGCCGCGACGGAGCAACTCCCGGAGCTCGGCCGCCGCGACGCCGACGGACACGGTCGGACTGGCGGGCGCTCCCGTCCTGGCCGGAGCCGCCCCCGTGGTCGAGGGCGCGGATGTCCGGGACGCGCTCGGCGGGCGGGTCGGCTTGCCGCTCGGCGACGAGCCGGGCGCCGTGGCCGACGGCGTCGGCCGGACCAGGGGCGGCCAGGAGAAAGTGGGTGTGGGCCGGCGGGCGGCGGGCGGCGGCGGCGTGCGGGTGAGCGCGACGATGGTCGTGGCCGCCGCGGCGGTCGCCACGACCATCGTGGCCACCGCGCCGATCACCGGTCCTCTCCACGGCCGGTCCCGGGTCGGTTCCAGCACCGCCGTCACGGTCCGGCCCGCCGGAGCGGGCACCGGCGGAGGAGTCTCGACCGTCCCCCGCCCGGCGGGCAGCGGATCGGTGAGACCACCGAGGTCGGCAGCGACCTCCGCGGCGGACGGTCGCCGGCTCGGCTCCCGCTCCAGACACCTGTCGCACACCCGCACCACCTCGGCGGGAAGTCCGGCGGGCATCTGGATGACCTCGCCCGGCGGTCTGCCGGTGAGCATCTCGACCAGCAGCGCGCCGAGGGAGTAGACGTCGGCCGCCGGATCGGCCGGAGCGTCGGCGAGACGCTCCGGCGCGAGGTACGGAGGAGTGCCGAAGGTCCAGCTTCGCTGCGGGCGGTCACCGATCCTCGCGGCGATGCCGAAGTCGAGCAGCTTCACGTCGCCGCCGGCAACCATCACGTTGTCCGGCGTGACGTCCCGATGGACGACACCGTGGGCGTGCACGGCCGCCAGCACCGCAGCCACCCGCCCGGCGATGCCGACGGCCTGACGCCAGCCGAGCGCTCCGGCGGCCAGGACGTCGAGCAGCGACTCCCCGGCGAGCATCTGCAGGACGAGGAAGGTGACCGTTGTCCCGTCGGGCGCCGTCGCCCGGCCGACGTCGTGCACGACCACCACGTCGGGGTGGGGAACGGACGCCATGGTGCGAGCCTCATTGCGCGTCAGTTCGTCCCGGTCCACCGGGACGTCCCGGTCCGGCCCGGGAAGCTTGACCGCGACGAGACGGTCCAGTTCCACATCCACGGCCCGCCAGATGACCGACATGCCGCCCGCGCCGATGCGTTCCAGCAGTCGGTAGCGGCCGCCCAGCGTCACGCCGGGTGCGGGCCATGGACCGGACGGTTGCTGATCAGGCAGACCCGCGACGGACGAGTTCGGTGGGAAGTATGACGGAGTCACTGCTGGGGCGGTCCTCGGTGATGTCGGCCAGCAGCAGCCGGCAGGCGATCCTGCCCAGCTGTTCGGCCGGTTGGCGGACGGTGGTCAGGGCCGGCTGGATCATGGTGGCCACGGGCGCGTCGTCGAACCCGACCAGGGCCACGTCGTCGGGCACGGCGCGGCCGACCCGTCGGAGCGCGTGCAGCGCGCCGACCGCCATCGCGTCCGAGGCGACGAAGACCGCGTCGATCGTCGGCGCCCGGCTGATCAGCCACTGCATGGCGTGCGTCCCGGACGCCTGGGTGAAGTCCCCGTACGCGGTGGCCACCGGCTCGATGCCGGCCTCCGCCATCGCCTCGCGGTATCCGGTGAGGCGGTCGGCTGCGGCGGGCAGGTCGGGCGGCCCGCCGATCGTGGCCACCCGGCGGCGTCCGCTCCGGAGCAGATGACGCACCGCCGTGCGGGCGCCACCGCGGTTGTCCACGTCCACGAAGGGGAGGTCGAGGCCGGCCGGTCGGCCGACACCGCGTACCGGTACCGGGGAGGCGGCCACCGCCCGGGCCACCGGGTGCTGGTGGGACGCGCCGACCAGGAGGACGCCGTCGGCCCCGCCGGTGAGAAGGTAGCGTTCGATGCCGGCCAGGTTGTCCCGCGCCGCGGTCAGGATCGGCATGGGGGAGCCGGGAATGGACAGTTCGGCCTCCGTGCCGGCGGCCAGTCGCGCGAAGAACGGGTCGGCGAACACCCGTACGGTCGGCTCGCAGATCACCAGGGCGACCACCGGCGGCTTGCGCAGGCCGTGCTGTCGGACGTCGCGGCGTACGTAGCCGAGCTGCGCCATCGCCGCGTACACGCGCTGCCGGGCGCCGGTCGTCACGCGGACGGAACCGGTGAGCACCCGCGACACCGTGGCCGGTGACACGTGGGCCGCCGCGGCGATCTGTTGGACGGTCGGCTGCGCGCGCATCATGCTCCGGCTCGATGTCGGGTACCGAGCGGTCGGCCGCCGTTCGTGGACAGGCGGGCGCGTCCGCGGCGCGACGAGCCCGGCGTTGGAGAGTGTGGGACGCAGGTCTCGTCGCGGGGTGCTTACTTCCCGGTGGCGGGGCCTGGCCTGACTCCGCCGGAATCACCGAAGCGTGGCACGGTCGGCGAGGACTGGCAAGGCCGGTGCACCGTGGCGGCCGGTGCCTCGACCGGAAGTAACCGGCCGCCCGGTCCCGGCGGCTGTCCGGCCGGGGCGGCGGGCGACGCATCCGTACCGGTCATCGCGGTCGGAGCATCGACAGCGGTGACCGGACATCGGTCGCCGGTGTCCGTCGGTGCGCAGGGTCGGCGTCCGGTGGGGCGGGGCGATGCCGGGGGCAGGACGCGCGGAGCGCTGAAACGCGTTTCAGCCAGAGCAGCGGACAGCGCGGGCAGCGTCGCGACGGCGGCCAGGGCCGCGGCGACGGTTGCGGCCGGCCGTGAGGGCCAGGACGCCGAGGACGGCCAGCATGCGCCGGGTACGCGTTGCCGCCAGTTGCATTGTTCCTCCTCGCGGTGCCGTCTCGGGACCGCCGTCGCCGACCGGTTCCGGTCGGGGTTGCGCAGGTGGGTGCGGGTCCAGGGGGCCGGTCACTACCTGGGCTTCGCCTGAAACGCTTATCACCGGCGCAGCCGGCGACCCTCGGGACGCCCTGATCGTGAACGGCGCGTGTCGTCACAGGTAATCGCGGGTTCACGCGGGCCCGCGCCGGGCACGGCACGGTGGGCGCTTCGCACGACTGGACGCGGCGACCCTCATCCTGCGTATGATTGTCGATGGAAGCGCTCCCAATCGCACCGCCAACACCACCACCAAAGGACAAGGCATGTCTGCGAAGAGATCCATGCGCGTCGTCGCGCTCGCGGCCTGTGTCGTCGTCGGGCTGTCAGCCCCGGCAACGGTATCGGCGGCGCCCCCGCCCCGAGCGGCACTGCCACCGGCGGCCGACAGCGCGGCACCCACCGAGGACTGGCTGCACACCGAGGGCAACAAGATCGTCGACGAGGCCGGCAACCAGGTCTGGCTCACCGGGGTCAACTGGTTCGGCTTCAACGCCACCGAGCGGGTCTTCCACGGCCTGTGGAGCGGCAACATCGAGACCATCACCCGGCAGATGGCCGAGCGGGGCATCAACATCGTCCGGGTGCCGATCTCTACCCAGTTGCTGCTGGAGTGGAAGGCCGGCCAGACGGTGATGCCGAACGTCAACCTGTCGGCCAACCCGGAGCTGGCCGGGATGAACAACCTGCAGATCTTCGACCACTGGCTCGAGCTGTGCGAGAAGTACGGCCTGAAGGTCATGCTCGACGTGCACAGCGCCGAGGCCGACAACTCCGGCCACATCTACCCGGTGTGGTGGAAGGGCACCATCACCCCGGAGAAGTTCTACCAGGGCTGGGAATGGGTCACCGCCCGGTACAAGACCAACGACACCATCGTCGCGATGGACATCAAGAACGAACCGCACGGCCAGCCGAACGAGTCCCCGCGGGCGAAGTGGGACGGCAGCACGGACGTCGACAACTTCAAGCACGCGTGTGAGACGGCGGGCCGGCGGATCCTGGCGATCAACCCGAAGGTCCTGATCCTGTGTGAGGGGATCGAAACGTATCCCCGGCCCGGCAAGACATGGGAGTCGCCGAAGACCAACCCCGACCTGAGCCCGAACTACTTCAACAACTGGTGGGGCGGGAACCTGCGCGGGGCGAGGGAGTTCCCGGTCGACCTCGGCGCGAACCAGGATCAGCTCGTGTACTCGCCGCACGACTACGGACCGCTGGTGTACGAGCAGCCGTGGTTCCAGGGCGACTTCGACAAGACGTCGTTGACGAACGACGTGTGGCGGCCGAACTGGCTGTACCTGCACGAGGACGACACCGCGCCGCTGCTGATCGGTGAGTGGGGTGGCCGGCTCGGCCAGGACGCCCGGCAGGACAAGTGGCTCAAGGCGCTGCGGGACCTGATGGGCGAGTACAAGCTGCACCACACCTTCTGGTGCCTCAATCCCAACTCCGGCGACACCGGCGGCCTGCTGCTCGACGACTGGAAGACCTGGGACGAGACGAAGTACAACCAGATCCTCAAGCCGGTGCTCTGGCAGCACAACGGAAAGTTCGTCAGTCTCGACCACCAGGTTCGCCTCGGCGGTGCCGGCTCGACCACGAGCATCACCCTCACCGAGCGCTACGCCGGTGGCAGTGCGGACGACACCGTCGCGCCGACCGCCCCCGGCCGGCCCGCCGCCAGTGACGTCACCGCCAACGCCGCCACGCTGACCTGGGCCGCCGCCACCGACAACGTCGGAGTCACCTCGTACGAGGTGCTGCGTGCCGTGGGCACCGCCCCCGCGACGGTGGTCGCCACGGTCTCCGGTACCAGCTACCGGGCGGGCAACCTCAGCGGCGACACGACGTACACCTTCACGGTGCGGGCCCGCGACGCCGCGGGTAATGTGTCGGCGCTCTCGCCGGCCAGAACCGTGACGACTCCGGCGGGCGGCAACGGTGGCGGCGGGTGCGCCGCCACGTACCAGCTGACCAACGCCTGGCAGGGCGGCTTCCAGGGCGACATCCAGGTGAAGAACACCGGTACCGCACAGATCAACAGCTGGACCGTGACCTGGACGAACCCCTCCGGCACCACCATCTCGTCGGTCTGGAACGGGAAGTTGACCACCACCGGTGGCAAGAACACGGTCAGCAACGAGCCGTACAACGGAAAGGTGGCACCGCAGGCCAGCACCACCTTCGGTTTCACCGGCACCGGTGCCGGCACCGCGCCGGCCGATCTGAGCTGCGCCGCGTCGTGACCGGACCCGCGCGACAGGCCGCGGGTCCACCGGCTCCGAAGACTCGTCGGTGCTGACCGGACACGGCCCGGCGGCGGTTCGCCCGCCCGCCGGGCCGTGTCCCCGCACCGTGCGCACGCGTTCAGGCCTCCCTCGACTGGGGCATCCCGACCGGCGACTCCTACCGTCTGCTGCCGGCCTGACCGGGGAGTCCAAGGGCGGCGTACCGGCGCCGGCCTCGGTGACGCCACCGGCAGCAGGCACAGCACGCGTCCAGGCGTGCGTCCGCCGGGACCGCCGGGGGTGACGGCTGCTGGTGGATGCCGGGTTCGTGTCGACCGACGCTTGTTTGTCCATCCCGGACCGAGTTCTTACCGTCGTCGTACATTCGTGCCGTAGCGTCGGCCGAATGAATGAGCGGGAAGCGGTGGCGCACCTGCTGCGCCGGGCGACGTTCGGGCCGACGGCCGAAGAAGTGGATGCGGCCGAACGCGACGGATTCGCCCGTACCCTCGATCGGCTGATCGGTCCCGACGGCCCGGATCGTGGTGCGGCGGCCACCCCGGCGCCGGTCCTCGGCCCGGACCCGGCCGCTCAACTCGATCGCGGGGCGACCCGGGAGCAGCGGCAGCAGGCCAACCAGCAGCGCCGGGAGCAGGCCACCCGGCTGCTGGACTGGTGGCTGGAACGAATGATCGCCGCCGAGCACCAGTTGACCGAGAAACTGCTGTTCTTCTGGCACGGGCACTGGGCGACCAGCGTGCAGAAGGTCCGATCCGCCGGGATGATGTCGACGCAGCTGGAGACCCTGCGCCGGCTCGGGCTCGGACCGCTGCCGCCGCTGGTGGACGCGATGGTGCGCGACCCGGCCCTGATCCGGTGGCTGGACGGGCAGCGGAACACCCGGCAGGCCCCGAACGAGAACCTCGCCCGGGAGCTGATGGAGCTGTTCACCCTCGGCATCGGTGACGCCTACAGCGAGGCGGACGTCCGAGAGGGTGCCCGCGCGCTGACCGGCTGGACGATCGACCGCAGCGGGCAGGCGCGGTTCGAGCCACGCCGCCACGATCCGGGACCGAAGACGATTCTCGGCGTCACCGCCGCCTTCGACGCCCGGTCGTACGCACGGCTGCTGGCCGAGCGGCCGGAGACCTCGCGGTTCGTGGCCGGCCGGCTCTGGTTCCGGTTCGCCGGCCCGCACGTGCCGCCCCCGGACGGGCTGGCCGGTGCCGACACCGCGGCGACGCTGCGCCGGATGTTCACCGCGCCGGACTTCGCGCGGACCCGGGACACCCTCGTCAAACAACCCGTCGAGTGGCTGGTGGGGGCGACGCGGCAGCTCGGGATCCGCCCGTCGGCCCTGTCCGAGAACCGTCGCCGGCAGCTGGTCACGGGCCTGAGCGCGCTGGAGCAGGTGCCGCTGCGCCCGCCCAGCGTCGGCGGCTGGCCGTCCGGGACCGCCTGGCTGACCACGTCGTCCGCGCAGGCCCGGCTGCGCGCCGCCGACCATCTCGCCGCTGCCGCAGCACCGGCGGTGCTGTCCCGGCTCGCGGCGGCCCCACGAGACGGTCGACCGGACGCACTGGCCCGGCTCCTCGTGGTCGACCGGTGGAGCGAGCGCACCCGCGCGGTCCTGGCCCCGCTGGCCGGTGAGCCCCGCCGGCTGATCATCGCCGGCCTGGTCAGCCCCGAATACACAGTCAGCTGAAGGAGATCGGTGTGGACATCCTGACTCGGCGACGGTTCCTGGTCGCCAGCGGCGTGGCCGGCGCCGCCGGCCTGGCGGCCGGTGCCGCCGCGTACCGGCTGGAGGACCTGCTGGCCACCGCCGGCGACCGCGACCCGGACGTACGTACGCTGGTTCTGGTCACGCTGTACGGCGGCAATGACGGCCTGAACACCGTCGTCCCGTACGCCGACCCGGCCTATCACGACGCGCGTCCCGAGCTGGCATACGCGGGGGAGGAGGTCAGGCGCCTCGATGACGAGGTCGGGTTGAACCCGGCGTTGGCCGGACTGCACTCGCTCTACGGCGAGGGCCGGCTCGCGGTGGTGCGTGGCGTCGGCTACCCGAAAGCCGACCGCAGCCACTTCCGGTCGATGGACATCTGGCACACCGCCGAACCCGAGCGCCCCGGTACCACCGGGTGGGTGGGCCGGTGGCTGGACCGCAACGGCGGGGATCCGCGACTCGCGGTCTCCTTCGAACCGGCACTGCCGCCGCTGCTGGCCGGGGAGCGCACGGCGGGCGCGTCGGTGTCGGTGAGCGGGCGGAGGGCCCCACGTGGCCTGCCGGAAACCGCACTGGGGGCGCTGGCGGCGGCGGAGCCGGGGGAGTCGGCCGCCCGGGCACGCGCCGCGGCCTGCTTCGCCGACCTGCGCGCGGTCGACCAGATGATCCGCGACGTCCGCGACGCGGCAGCGGACGAGGACGGCGACGAGGACGGGGAGACGGCTCCGGCCACCGCGACCGGCGGCGCCCGCACCTCACTGGACACGCAGTTGGACCTCGCCGCCGAGTGCATCGAGGCCGGCGTCACCACCCGCGTGTTCTCGGTGTCGCTGGGCGGGTTCGACACCCACGCCGACGAGAAGCAGCTGCAGGAGGTGCTGCTCGGGCAGCTCGATCGGGCGCTGACCCGATTCGCCGCCCGGATGGCGCGCACCGACGCGGGCCGGAAGGTGGTCGTCGCCGTCTACTCCGAGTTCGGCCGCCGGGTCCGGGCCAACGGCTCCGACGGCACCGACCACGGCACCGCCTCGAACGTGCTCCTCCTCGGCTCGGGCGTACGTGGTGGCCTGCACGGGGATCCGCCCAGCCTGACCGACCTCGACCGCGGTGACCTCAAGTTCACAGCCGACTTCCGGGACGTCTACGCGACCTTGCTCGAGTCGGTGCTGGACACCGAGCCGGAATCGGTCCTCGGCGGCTGGCGTGGCCGGCTGACCGGCGTGCTCTGAGGGCGGCCGCTGCTCGTCGCCCCGGCAGCACGCCTGGCCGGCAGGCCACGCGCCAGTCGCCGCGTGGTGGTCATCCGTCGGTGCCGTCCGGCACACTGACGTGATGTCAGTAGACGGACCAGCGGTGCCGATGCGGGCTGCTCCCCGCTCCGATGTGCCTGTCGACGAGGCGCTGGCCCGGGCACGTGCGTTCACCGCGAACCTGTCGGCCCGGCGCTCCGTCCGGCAGTTCGCCGACCGTCCGATACCCGAGGGCGTTATCGAGGAGGCCGTGCGGGCCGCAGGCAGCGCGCCCAGTGGCGCCAACCTCCAGCCGTGGCGGTTCGTGGTGGTCACCGATCCCGGCGTACGCCGCGCCCTGCGCGAGGCCGCCGAGGCCGAGGAGCGCGACTTCTACCGGCGGCGGGTCTCCGACGAGTGGCGGGACGCGCTGGCGCCGCTGGGCACCGACTGGCGCAAGCCGTTTCTGGAGACCGCACCGGCGCTGATCGTGGTGTTCGAGGTGCACAAGGGTCCGAGGTCGCCGAAGCCCTACTACGTCAAGGAGTCCGTCGGGATCGCCGTGGGATTTCTGCTGGCGGCACTGCACCAGGCGGGGCTGGCCTCCCTGACCCACACACCGAGCCCGATGCGGTTCCTCAACGAGATCCTCGATCGGCCCCGCGAGGAGCGCGGATACGTCGTGATACCGGTCGGATACCCGGCGGCGGACGCCGAGGTGCCCGCGATCGACCGCAAGCCCCTGGACGAGATCCTCGTTCGCCGATGAGGCGGATCCCGTGCTCTCGGTGCCCTGCGGTGGTGTCTCGCGTCAGCCGTCCGGTGTGAACAGACCCTGGACGCCGACCACGATCGCGATGAGACCGAAGACCGCGAGCAGCAGCCGGACGCCCGTGGCCTGCTTCGGCTGTTCGGCCTGCGGCGCCGCTCGCCCGGTCAGCCGGCTCCACAGCAGCGCCAGCCCGACGCCGATGCCGACCACCTCGAAGTGGAACAGCCGGGGGCCGGAGACGAGGTGGACGATGAGGTGGTACCCGCCGGTCACCAGCGCGACGAGGCCGACGATCCAGCCGACCGGGGCGGCCCGGCCGGCGAGGCGGCCGAGGTCGTCGCCGACCCGTGGCAACAGTCGCAGCAGCGGAGCGGCGAGTAGGAAACCGCCGACGATGTTGGCGAGGTCGAGCAGCAGTGCCATGATCACGAAGAGCCTCCATTCTGGCGAGCTGGCGTGGGAGCGTACCCACGGCACAGGGTCTCTTCCCGTTCCGGACCGGCGCCACGCCTGATCCGGGGCCGCGCCGGGTCCGTCCGCGCGCTTGTCGACGGCGCTCAGCCGGCGACGAACGGCGGGACGTGCTCCACCACGCGTCAGGACCTGCGAGTTCTCGTCCGGTGGTCATCGCAGGTCCAGTGCGCCCCGGTCGAGCACTGGCCGGCCCTGCCCGTCGAGCGCCTGGAACTGTGCACCACCCGGTCGGCGCCACACCAGCACGGTGAGGGTGTCGCCGGGGAGTAGGGGCGCGCTGAACCGGGCGCTGATCCGGCGGATGCGGTCGGGCTCGCCGCCGGCCACCGCGTTCAGCAGCGTACGGGCGGCGAAGCCGTACGTGCACAGTCCGTGGAGGATCGGGCCGGGAAGCCCGGCGGCGGCGGCGACCGCGGGATCGGAGTGCAGTGGGTTGCGGTCACCGCTGAGCCGGTAGATCAGGGCCTGGTCGGGGCGGATGTGGTGGTGGATGGTGTGGTCGGGCCGGCCCGCCGGGCACCGCCGCTGCAGGACCGGCGCCGGCCGGCCCTCGGCGCGGTCGGCGCGGATGACGAACATGGTCCGTTCGACGGTGGCCAGAGGGTGGCCGCCCCCGAGGTCGTGGATCTCCGACCGGTGATGGACCAGGGTGCCGCTGCCCCGGTCGTGGACGCCGGTGACGACGGCGGTGACGTGGGCCCGGCCGGCGGCCGGCAGCGGCCGGTGCAGGGTCAGGGTCTCGCCGGCGTGCCGCACGACGGCCGGTTCGCCGAGGGGTGGTGGGTCGGCGGCGAGCAGGGTGGCGAAGGTCGGGAGCGCGGCGTGCGGGTGGCCGGTGGAGTTCTCCGTGGTGAACCGGAGTTCGTCGGCGAGGCCGGTCTGTCCGGCGCCGACGCCGAGGGCGTAGAGGATGGTGTCGGTGGTGGTCCACGCCCGCTCGGTCGTCGTCGCCGCATAACGGCCGGATGACGAAAGTCGGGCCCTCACCGCCTCGTCGACACGTTCCGTGACCGGATTTTTCTGGCTTGCCGGTGGGCGAGATTTCGGATTCGCCGTACCAAGCGGGTTTTCCAGGCTCTTCATGGTTGTTCTCTTCCCGGTGCACGGGCGGTGGGATGGGGAAGTTCGGCTGGGTCTGCCTACTCTCTGTGGTGAAAGGCCGGTGGTCGTAGCTCTTGACGTTGTAAAGCGGCTCACAGTAGCGTCCCATATTAAGCAACCAAGACCACATTATGAGCCGCTTAAGTCTGGGGTAGCGATGAGAGTGCGAGTGCGGGCCGTGGCCGCAGCCCTGTTGATGACCGTTGCCGTGTCGGCGTGTTCCGAGAACCAGTCCTCCGGGGAGCCCGGCGGCGACACCGGCGCACCTTCCGTCGCCGTGAACTTCGGGGTCGGGGTCGATCCGGCGTACTCGCCGATCTACCTGGCGAATCAGGAGAACCTCTTCGAGCAGGCCGGCCTCGACGTGACAGTCACCCAGTACCAGGAGGGGACGGGCGGGCTCGACGCGATCCTGGCGAAGCAGGGCCAGGTCACGGCGAGCACCGAGTCGAGCCTGCTCAACCGGGCCACCCGTGGTGACATCAAGGGGCTCGCGGTCTTCTCGCAGTCGCCCGACTTCATCAAGCTCGTCGCGCGGGCCGGCATCGCCGACGTCGCCGGCATCAAGAAGTACGGCGTCGTGCCGGGCACCGTGAACGAGTACGCCACCAACAAGGTGCTCGACAACAAGGGCATCAGCCGTGACGCGGTCGAGTTCGTCAACGCATCGCCCGCCGAGATGCCGGCGCTGCTGCAACGCGGCGACATCGACGGCTACATCATGTGGGAGCCGTGGCCCTCGCGGGGCGTCGCCAACGGTGGCAAGGTGCTGCTGACCAGCGGCGAGGTCGGTTACGTCTACAACCTGGTGATCGGCGTCGACGGCGCCTGGTACGAGGCCAACAAGGAGGCGGCCAAGAAGATCGTCGACACCGTCGGCAAGGCGTGCGAGCAACTCACCGCCGACCCGGCAAAGGCCGGCACGGTCACCGAGAAGGCGATCAAGGTGCCGGCGGCCGAGGCGCAGAGCCTGCTCGAGGGCGTGCAGTGCCAGGTGCGGGACTTCACCGACGAGGACATCGAGCGGTACCAGGAGATCGCCCAGTTCCAGCAGGACAGCAAGATCGTGAACCAGAAGGCCGACCCGGCGACCGTCATGGTCAGGGGTGTGGCGTGAGCCGCTCCGGTTCACCGGTCTCCGTGCGCGACGTCGACATCCGCTTCGGCGATTTCGAGGCGGTCCGCGAGGCGAACCTGGACATCGCGAGTGGGGAGTTCGTCTGCCTGCTGGGCCCCAGCGGCTGTGGCAAGTCGACGCTGCTCAACGCGATCGCCGGGTTCGTCCGGCCGGCCGGCGGGGAGGTGACCTGCGCGGACGCGCCGGTCACCGGCCCCGACGTGTCGCGGGGCGTGGTGTTCCAGAGCGCCGAGGCCCTCTTTCCGTGGCTGACCGTGCGGCAGAACGTCGACTTCGGTCCGCGGATGCGGGGTGTCGGCAAGGCGCAGCGGGCCACCGCTGTCGACCGCTATCTGGCCATGGTCGGGCTCAGCCACAGCGCCGACCGGTTCCCCGGCCAGCTCTCCGGTGGCATGCGCCAGCGCGCGCAGTTGGCCCGGGTGCTGGCCAACGAGCCGTCGGTGGTGCTGATGGACGAGCCGTTCGGCGCGCTGGACGCGCAGACCCGGTTGGTGATGCAGGTCGAACTCGATCGCATCTGGCGGGAGACCGGCGCCACGATCGTGTTCGTCACCCACGACATCGGTGAGGCGATCCTGCTCGGCGATCGGATCGTCACGATGACCGCCGGCCCGTCCGCGGCGATCAAGAACGTCTACCCGTGCGACCTGCCCCGGCCTCGAGACCTGACCGACCCGGCGAGCGCCGCGCTCTTCCGCCGGCTGCGCGAGGACATCGGCGCCGAGGTGGCCCGGACCCTGCAGGCCCAGGGACTCGACGACGGGCACGACGGCCGCTTCGCCGGCGGCGACAGGGAGGCATGACCATGACCGTCGACGTGCGTACCGTGGCGCAGCGGGCCGGTCGGGACGCCCCCGGTCCGGCCCGTCGGCGCCGGTCCCGGCCCCGGCTGACCCGGATCGGGCTGTCGGTCCTGTCGGTCATGCTCGGTGTCGTCGTCTGGGACCTGGTCAGCCGCAACTACACCGCTTTCTTCCTGCCGTCGCCGCTGCTGACCTGGCGCGGCGCGGTCGACCTGGTCCAGGACGGCACGCTGTGGAGTTCGGTCAGCGCCTCGTCCACCCGGATCCTGACCGGCTGGGCGCTCGGTGTCGTGATCGGCGTACCGGTCGGGCTGCTGATGGGCTGCGTTCCGTGGCTGCGGCTGATGGTGGACCCGTACATCCAGTTCTTCCGGTTCGTGCCACCGATCGCCTTCGTCACGTTGGCGATCATCTGGCTCGGCCCCGGTGAGGCGTCGAAGATCGCGCTGATCTTCTACACCACCGTCTTCATCGTCGCGCTGAACACGCTGGCCGGCGTCCTGTCGGTCGACGAGCTGCGGCTGCGGGCCGCGCGGGCGCTCGGCGCGAACCCGGCCCGCACTTTGGTCTCGGTGGTGCTGCCGTCGACCGTGCCACACGTCGTCACCGGCGCTCGCCTGGCCATGGGCAACTCGTTCCTCACCATCGTCTCCGCCGAGATCGTGGCGGCGCAGAGCGGCCTCGGGTCGCTCATCTGGACCGCCCGCAACTACGCCAAGACCGAGTGGGTCTTCGTCGGCATCATCGCCCTGGGTCTGCTCGGCTACCTCTTCGACTGGATCCTGCGGGCCGTCACCAGCAGGACCCTGCGCCGCTACGGCGTCACCTTCTGATCCGACCACCCGTGACGGCGGCCCGGCGACGGCCGCCCGGGTCCGCGCGCCCACCACTATCGAAAGGCTCGCCATGCTGTGCATCGGCGTCGACATCGGTGGCACCTTCACCGACGTCATCGTGTACGAGCCGGCCACCGCCCGGCTCGCCGAGGCAAAGACCCTGTCCACGCCGGACGACCCGGCAGCGGCCATCTTCGAGGGCCTGGCCAAGCTCGGCGTACGCCTCGACGAGGTCGACCGCTTCGTCCACGGCACCACCCGGGTCACCAACGCGCTGCTGGAAGGTTCCGGTGAGCCGGTCAGCGTGGTGGCCACGGAGGGCTTCCGGGACGTCCTGGAGATGGGGCTGGGGCACCGGCCGCAGCTCTACAGCGTCAAGGAGGCGGGACGCCCGCCGCTGGCGCCGCGTCGGCTGCGGCACGTACTGCGGGAACGGATCGGCGCCGACGGCAGCGTCGTACGCGCGGTGGACCCTGCCGACCTCGACGCCGTGCTGGACCGGGTGGCCGCCGCCGGCCCCAGGGCCGTCGCCGTCTGCCTGCTGCACTCCTACCGCAATCCGGCGCACGAACGGGCGGCGGCCGCCCGGCTCGCCGAGCGGCACCCCGGCCTGATCTGCACCCTCTCCTCCGACGTGGTGCCGGAGCAGGGCGAGTACGAGCGTTTCGCGACCACCGTGCTCAACGCCAGCGTGCGGTCGACCGTCGCCGACTACCTGCGCGGACTCGGCACCGCGCTCGCCGCCGGCGGCTACGCCCACCCGTTGTCGATCATGACCAGTAGCGGCGGGGTCGTCTCCACCGACGAGGCCGGCCGGCTGCCGATCAACCTGGCACTGTCCGGTCCGGCCGGCGGGGTCGCCGCCAGCGTCCACGTCGCCGGTCTGGCCGGCTATCCGAACGTGATCACCTGCGACATCGGCGGCACCAGCACCGACGTCTGCCTGATCAAGAACGGCACCCCGTTGATGACGAACGACGGGAAGATCGCCGGCTACCCGAACCGCACCTTCCAGGTCGAGATCAACACGATCGGCGCCGGCGGCGGCTCGATCGCCTGGCGGGACGTCGGCGGCGAACTGCGGATCGGTCCGCGCAGCGCCGGCTCGACCCCCGGCCCCGCCGCGTACGGGCGGGGCGGCACCGAGCCGACGACCACCGACGCGCACCTGGTCGTCGGGCACCTCGACCCGCAGGAGAGCCTCGGCGGCGAGGTACGCCTCGACATCGCCGCCGCCCGCACGGCCATGAGCCGGCTCGCGGCCGAGTTCGGCCTCGACGACCTGGAGCTGGCGCACGGCATCCTGACCATCGCCACCGTCAAGATGACCAGCGCGATCAAGGAGATCTCGGTCGCCTGCGGCCACGACCCCCGCGACTTCGTGCTGATGCCCTTCGGCGGTGCCGGACCGATGCACGCCACCGCGCTCGCCGACGAACTGGGCATCCGCCGGGTGCTGGTGCCGCCGGTCCCGGGCAACTTCTCCGCGCTCGGCTTCGTCACCGCCCAGGCCCGGCACGACTACGTTCGGACGGTGCTGGCGCCGGCCGACGAGAGCGGGCTGGCCGCCGTCCGCGACGTCGTGGCCGAGATGAGGGACACGGCGCGGGCCCAGCTCAAGGCGGAGGACGGCGTCGAGCCCCACGATGTCACGTTCGGCCTGTCGGTCGGCATGCGGTTCCGGGGCCAGTCGTTCGATCTGGCCGTGCCCGTCCAGGACGTGCCGGTCACCGCCGAGGAACTGGTGGAGACGTTCCACTCCACCTACGCCGAGCGGTACGCGTACGCCCGGTCCGGGCACCCCGCCGAGATCGTCAACTGCCGGCTGACCGCGTTCGGCCCGCGGCCCTCCGTGCGGTTCGCGCCTCCGGCAGGCGCGGCGTCGCAGCCGGGCCGGACCCGGATCTACGGCGCGGACGGCTGGGCCGACGCCACCGTCCGGCGGCGCACCGAGCTGGCCCCTGGCTGCACTGTGCCCGGCCCGGCGGTCATCCGCGAGAACGGCAGCACCACCGTGGTCCGAGCCGGTTGGACCGCGACCGTCGACGACCACGGAAACCTGCTGCTCGTCAAGGAGTGACCCGGTGATCCCGCCCGCCTTCGACGCCACCGTCCTGGACCGCGCCGCCAACGAACCGGACCGTCCGCTGTACGCCTTCGACGATTGGGATCGGCCGGTGTCGGCCGGCGAGTTCGCCGACCTCGCCGGCCGAGGGGCGGCGGTGCTGGCCGCGCTCGGGGTCGGTCGCGGCGACCGGGTCGCGGTGTGGGCCGAGAACGGTCTCGGCTGGCTGGTTCTGCTGGCCGCCGCGGCGTGGCGGGGCGCCGCGCTGGTGACCCTGCATCCCGGCCTGACCGCCGCGGAACTCACCTCGGCGCTGGCCCGCAGCCGCCCCCGCCGCCTCTTCGTGGCCGAGCGGGTGCGGGACCGCGACGGCCGGGCCGTCGCCGCGCGCGCGGTCGCCGCGTTGCCGCCGGACGTACGCCCGGACGGCTGGCACGCGTTCGGCGACGACCTTTCCGCGCTGCCCGGCTGGACCGGCTCCGTGCCGACCCCGGCCGGGCACCCGGACGCGACCTTGAACATCCAGTTCACCTCGGGCTCGACCGGCCCGGCCAAGATGGTCTCGCTCAGCGCCCGCAACCTGATCGCCAACGCCCGCTGGACGGCCGACGCCGCCCGACTCGGCGCCGACGACCGGATCGCCTCGCCGTTGCCCCTGGCACACGCCGCCGGTCTCGGCAGTGGGGCCGTGCTGGCGCTGGTCAGCGGGGCGCTCTGGGTGTCGGTCCGCCGGTTCCGCTCCGAGCCGGTACTGTCCCAGATCGCCCGGCACCGGTGCACCGTGCTCCAGGCCGTGCCGACGATGGCGGCGATGCTCGCCGACACCGTCGAGCCCGCACCGGACCGCTTCGACCTGGCCTCGCTGCGGGTCGGCTTCCTCGGCGGCGCGGCCTGCGCGCCGGCGCTGATCGCCCGGACCCGGCGGGTGCTCGGGCTCGACCGGGTCGCGGTGGTCTACGGGCAGACCGAGGCCGGGCCGACGATCAGTGTCGACCCCGGCGACGGAAGCTGCGGGCCGCCCGGCGGAACCGTCGGCCGGATCGTGCCGGACCTGTGCGCCGTCGTCGTGATCCCCGGCACCCGGACCGGGCTGCCCGCCGGGCAGCCCGGCGAGCTGCTGGTGCGCGGCGAGTCGGTGACCACGGGCTACCTCGACGACCCGACGGCCACCCGGGCCGCGCTCACCGACGACGGGTGGCTGCGTACCGGTGACCTGGGTGCGCTCGACGGCGATCGGGTCCTCACCCTCACCGGCCGCGTCAAGGAACTGATCATCCGGGGCGGCGAGAACGTCAGCCCGGCCGAGGTGGAGGCGGCTCTGCTCGACGACCCGGCCGTCGCCCAGGCGTGTGTGCTCGGTGTGCCGTCACCGCGGTGGGGCGAGGAGGTCGGCGCCCTCGTCGTCGCCACCGCGGGTGCCGAAGCCGATCCCGGCCGGCTCACCGCGACCGCCGCCACCCGGTTGGCCCGGCACAAGGTGCCGACGCTGATCCGTACGGTGCCGAGGCTGCCGATGCTGCCGTCCGGCAAGGTCGACCGGCGTGCCGCGCTCGGCCTGCTCACCGGTGAAAAGGAGCGCTGATGCAACTCGGCTCGTGCTTCCTGGACTCGTTGACCGTCACCAGCTTCTTCGGCAACGCCGAGATGCGCGGGGTCTTCAACGACCGCCAGCTCATGCAGTCCTGGCTCGACGTGGAGGCGGCCCTGGCCCGGGCGCAGGCCGGCCTCGGTGTCATCCCGTCGACCGCGGCCGGTGCCATCACCGACGCGGCCCGGCTCGACCGGCTCGACACGGCGGTGCTCGCGGCCGACGCCGCCGACACCGTGCACCCGCTGGTGCCGCTGGTCCGGGCGCTGACCGCCGCGTGCGCCGGCGACGCCGGCCGATACGTCCACCTCGGCGCGACCACGCAGGACGTGATGGACACCGGGTTCGTGCTGCGGGCCCGGGCCGGTCTGGACATCGTCGCGCGCCAGGTCGACGAGCTGGTACGCATCCTGCGCCGGCTGGCGCTTCGGCACCGCGCCACAGCGATGCCGGCCCGCACCCACGGCCAGCAGGCGTTGCCGACCACGTTCGGGCTGCGCTGCGCGGTGTGGCAGAGCGAGCTGCAACGGCACCGGGCGCGGCTGGCCCAGATGCGGGCCCGGTTGCTGGTGACCAGCATGGGCGGGGCCGCCGGCACGATGGCCGGCTACGGCCCGCAGGCGTTCGCCGTGGAACGCGCGGTGGCGGACGAACTCGGCCTCGGCGTCGCGGACACCCCGTGGCATGCCACGTCGGACCGGTTCGCCGAGTGCCTGATGGTCCTCGGGCTGGTCGCCGCCAGCGCCGAGAAACTGGCCCGGGAGGTCTACTTCCTCGGTCGCACCGAGGTCGGTGAGGCGTACGAGCCGCAGCGCGCGACCCAGGTCGGCAGCAGCACCATGCCGCACAAGCGCAACCCGATCCGGTGCGAGGCTGTGATCGCCGCCGCCGGTACGCTGCGCGCGCAGGTGCCGCTGGCGTTGCAGACCATGGTCGCCCAGGACGACCGCGACATGGGTGTCGGCATGACGCTGTGGAAGCTGCTGCCGGAGTGCTTCATCCTCATCGGCGGCGCGCTGGAGCGACTGGTCGAGGTATTCGGCGATCTCGGCGTCAACCCGGACCGGATGCGGTCGAATCTGGATCTCACCGGCGGGCTGGTGCTGTCCGAGGCGGTCATGCTCCGTCTCGCCGGCCCGCTGGGCCGGGAACAGGCCCACCACCTGGTGATGCGGATCGTCCGCGACAGCCTGGACCAGAACCTGCCGTTCGCCGAGGTCCTGCGCGCCGACCCGCAGGTGGCCGCCGCCCTGCCCGGCGCCGACCTGGCCGGGCTGCTCGACCCGCTGTCGTACGTCGGCCACGCTGCCGCGCTCGTCGACCGGGCCCTTCTGACCTCGGAGTCACCATGACAACTGACCAGTCCGTGCTGCTGCACCGCTCGGGGCGATCGGCCCGGGTGACCCTGCACCGGCCGTCCCGGCGCAACAGTTTCGACCTCGCCATGCTCGCCCGCTTCGAGGACGTGCTGCACGAGCTGAGCCGCGACCGCACGGTCGAGGTGGTGGTGCTCAGCGGTGCGGGGACGGCCTTCTGCGCCGGCACCGACCTGCGGGAGCTGGCCGGTCTCGACGCCGGGACCACCATGCACGTGCAACGCCGCACCGCCGAACTCGTCGAGCGCTGGTACCGGCTGGAGCAGACCACTGTTGCCGCCTTCAACGGGCCGGCGATCGGCTCGGGCGCTGTGCTCGGGCTCGCCAGCGACCTGCGGGTGGCCGCCGACAGCGCGTTCTTCACCTTCCCCGAGGTGACCTTCGGCATCCCACTGACCTGGAGCGGCATGGCGATCCTCGCCGACCTGGTCGGCGCCGACCTGGCCAAGCGCTGGCTGCTGCTCGGCGAGCGCGTCGAGCCCGCGGACATGCTGGACCTGCGCCTGGTCACCGGGGTGGTCGACGCCGACGGGCTGCCGGCCGCCGTCGCCGGCATCACCGACCGGTTGCTCGCCACCTCGGCGGTCGGCCGCTCGATGACCAAGCGCGCCGCCCGGCTGGCCGGGCCGCGGTTCGACGCGGTGGCCAACGACTCCTACCTGGGCGCGCTGAGCGTGGCGTTGCGCCCGCCCGGCGACTACCTGGACGGGGGTACGCGGTGAAGGTCTTCGAGGCGATCGCCGACGCCGTCGTCGCGCACGGTGTCGACACCGTGTTCGGTCTTCTCGGCGACGCCAACATGTTCCTCGTCGCCGACCTGGTGGAGCGGCACGGCGTGCGGTTCGTCGCAGCCCGTAACGAGAACGCCGCGGTGATGATGGCCGACGGGTATGCCCGCAGCACCGGCCGGTGTGCGGTCGCCACCGTCACCCAGGGGCCGGGGCTCGCGGTGGCCGGTGCGGCGCTGACCATCGCCCGGCAGGCCCGCACGCCGCTGGTCCTGATCGCTGGGGACACCCCGCCGGGTGACCCGCTGCACGTGCAGCACTTCGATCAGCAGCCGTACGCGCTGGCGACCGCGGGCACGTTCGTGCCTGTGTCCGCCGCCTCGACGGCCGTACGCGACGTCGGGTCGGCCTTCCGGGCGGCCCGTGAGCTGCCCGGCCCGGTGGTGCTGAACGTGCCGATCGACCTCGCCGACGCGCCGGTGCCGCCCGGCCCGGTGGTCGCGGTGCCGGTGGTGCCCCGGGCGCCGCGACCCCTCGTGCCGGATCCGGCCGACGTCGAGGCGCTGGCGGAACGGCTGCGGTCGGCACGCCGCCCGGTGCTGCTCGCGGGCCGGGGCGCCGAACCGGCAGCGGCCGCGATCCGGGACCTCGCCGACCGGGGCGGGGCCGTGCTCGCCACCACGCTGATGGCCGCGGGCCTGTTCGCCGGGCACCCGTACGACCTCGGGGTGGCCGGCGGGCTGTCCCGGCCGCTGACCCGGCGGACGCTGGCGCGGGCGGACCTGGTGGTGACGTTCGGCGCCGGGCTCAACCGGTGGACCGCCGACCACGGCGCACTCTTCCGGGACGCGGAGGTGGTCAGCGTGGACGTCGACCCGGCGGCGATCGGGGCCCGCTGGCCGGTGACGGCCGGGGTGGTCGGCGACGCGGGGGAGACGGCGCGGGCGGTGTCGGCGGTGCTGGCTCCGGTGCACCGGCCGAGCTGGCGTAGTAGCGACCTGGCCGCCGGGCTGGCGGTCGCCGATCCGTTCGCCGGTCTTGTCGTCGAGTCCGCCGCCGACCGGATCGACCCCCGGGCGTTCATCCGGATCTGCGCGGAGCACCTGCCGCGCGAGCGGACCACTGTGGTCGGGGTCGGTCACTTCGGCGGCTGGCCCAACCTGCTGCTCGACTCGACCGCGACCGACCGGTCGTTCCTCGCGCCGTGGGAGTTCGGCAGCATCGGCGTCGGGCTGCCGTTCGCGGTGGGCGCCGCCGTGGGCCGGCCCGATCGGCCGGTGGTCGCCTTCGAGGGCGACGGCAGCCTGCTCACCGGGCTCGGTGAACTGGACACCCTGGCCCGGGTCGGCGCGCCGGTACTGCTGGTGCTGCTGGACGACGCCGCATACGGCGCGGAGGTACGCAAGCTGGCGCCGCGCGGTGCCGACCCGGGGTTGGCCCGCTTCCCCGAGCGGGATCTCGCGGCCGTGGCCCGCGCGCTCGGACTGCCGGCGTGGACCGTGACCGACGAGGCGGGCGCGCGGGTGGCCTTCGACGAGGTGCTGCCGCTGACCGGGCCGGCGGTGCTGCACGTGCGGGTACGCCCCGACGTGGTGCAGGAGCGGTTTTGACCGGGTCAGTCGCCCCAGACGTCGCCGAGACCGTAGCCGAGCTGGCGGGACAGCTCGTGGGCGGTCCGTCGGGCCGCGGCGGCCAGTTCCGCCACCCGGGCCTCGCCGAGCCGGAAGATCGGGCCGGAGATGCTGATCGCGCCGGTGACCCGGCCGTGGCGGTCGCGGACCGGCGCGGCCACCACCCGCAGCCCTTCCTCGCTCTCCTGGTCGTTGAGCGCCCAGCCCTGCTGCCGGACGGTCGCCATCCGGGCCACGAACGTGTCCAGGTCGGTGATCGTGTTGCCGGTCAGGGCGGTGAACGGCGCGGTGGCCAGCATGACCCGCAGCGCCGCGTCGTCGGAGTCGATCAGCAGGGCCTTGCCGGCGGCGCTGCACCACAGCGGGATGCGCCGGCCGAGCCGGGAGACGAGTTGAAGGTTGCGGGTGCCCTGCACGACGTGGATCGAGATCGCGTCGAGGCCCTCCCGGACCGACAGGTTGACGCTCTCGCCCTCCTCCTCGGCGAGCCGGTGCACCAGGGGGCGGGCGAGGGTGTGCAGGTCGAGACCGGCGAGGTAGCGCGCGCCGAGTTCGAACACGGTGACCCCGAGCCGGTAGTTCCCGTTCTCCTCGTTGCGTTGCAGGAAGCCGGCGTCGGCCAGCGCGCGGAACAGCCGGCTGGCGGTCGACTTGTGCAGGCCGAGTTCGCGGCTGACGTCGCTGACCTTTCGTTCGGCCTCGGTCCCGCGGAAGGCGAGCAGCACGCTGAGCGCGCGGTCCAGCGCCTGCGTGCCGGACTCCCGGGGGGCCGGTCCGTCGTCGGGGACGGCGTCAGTGGCGTACGACATCTTGCTTCCCATCTTCTCGGTTGCTAGGTTTCATAATATAACTCTAGGACCACATTATGGTCCAGCCCGCCACCGGGATCGAACCGGAACCAGTGAGGCATCCGCATGACTGTTAACCCGATCGACCTGGAAGTCGTCACCGAAGGTCTCATCTCGATCGTCCGGGAGATGCGACAGACGATCTTCCGCACGGCGCACTCGCCGGTGATCGCCGACGCGCAGGACTTCTCGTGCGCGCTGTTCGACCCGAAGGGGCAGATGGTCGCCCAGGGCCGGGACATGCCCGGTCACGTCATCGCCATGCCGGCCTCGGTGGCCGAGATCTTCGCCGACTTCGCCGACGAGATGCGCCCCGGCGACCTCTACATCGTCAACGACCCCTACCGCGGCGGCAGCCACCTCAACGACGTCACCCTGATCAGCCCGGTCTTCGTCGACGGCAAGCTCTTCCTCTTCCCCTGCGTGCGCATGCACTGGGCGGACATCGGCGGTATGACCCCGGGCAGCGTCTCCGGCCAGGCCACCGAGATCCTCCAGGAGGGGCTGCGGATCCCGCCGATCAAGTTGATCGACCAGGGTCGCCCCAACCGGGCCGCGTACGCCATCGTCTTCGCCAACGTGCGGATGGCCGACGAACGCCGTGGCGACCTCGAATCCAGCATCGCCGCCTGCCACACCGCCGAACGGCGGCTGCGCGAACTCGTCGCCCGCCACGGCGCCGACCTGATCGGCGAATCCGTCGCCGCCAACATGGACCGCACCGAACAGCGGCTGCGCGACATGATCCGGGCCCTGCCCGACGGCACCTACCGCTACGAGGACTACCTCGACCTCTACACCGACGGGGACTACGACGCCGCGATCGTCCGGTGCCGGCTCACCGTCGACGGCGACGAGATCGAGGCGGACTTCCGTGGCTCGTCGAAACAGGTCGCGGCCGTGGTGAACTCCTCCCGGGCGATGACCGTCGCGGGCGTCTTCATCGCGGTCAAGTCGGCGCTGGACCCGGGTGGCCTGGTGAACCACGGCGCGTTCCGGCCGCTGCGGGTGCTCACCGAACCGGGCACCGTCGTGCACGTCAGCCATCCGGCCCCGGCCAACGCGCACAGCGAGGTCCGCAAGCGGGTCATCTCGGCCGTGATGGCCGCCCTCAGCCAGGTGGCGCCCGACCTCATCGCCGCCGACCAGTTCGGCACCACCTTCCAGAACCTCATCGGCGGCGTCGACGAGCACACCGGACGGCCCTACCTTTACTACGACTACCCGGCGGGTGGCAACGGCGGATTCCTCGAATCCGACGGGCCCAGCGCCATGAACCCCGTCGACCTCGGTGACATCTCGACCATCCAGTCCGTCGAACGGCTGGAGACCGAGATCCCGATCCTCGTCGAGGCCTGCGAGCTGCGCACCGGTTCCTGCGGCGACGGGGTACGCCGGGGCGGGCTCGGCAGCCGGCGGGAGACCCGCCTGCTGGCCAGCGGCGGAGCGTACTCGGTGCAGACCGACCGAACCACCGTCCCCCCGTACGGGCTGCGGCACGGCGGCCCCGGAGCACCCACTGTGACCCACATCCGGCGGCCCGACGGCGAGCGCGTCGACTTCGCCACCCCCGGCAAGGTCGCCGGCTACCCGATGCGCGCCGGTGACGTGCTGGTCATGGAGTCGGCCGGCGGCGGCGGCTGGGGCGACCCGCTGGAACGGATGCCCGAGCACGTCGCCGAGGATGTGGGCCAGGAGTACCTGACCACAGCCGAGGCCGAGCGGCGCTACGGCGTCGTGCTCGACCCGGCCGGCTCCGTCGACGCGACCGCGACCGCCGCCCGCCGGCACCGGCTACGCGAGGAACGGCGCTGGCTGCGCACCACGGTCAGCCCTCGTCCGGCCTACACCGGCCGGCGTGGGCAGCGGCGGCTGGCGTACGTGGCTCCCGTCAGCGGCCTCGCCGAGGACGTCCTCGTCGAGATCCATGGTGGACATCCGGCCCCGCTGCGGGCCTGGATCCGGCACGACGCGGCCCTGGCCGCCGACGAACTCGCCCTCGACGACGACGGGCTCCAGATTCTCGGCACCGCCCCGCACGACCGTTCCTACGTGCGGGCGCTCACCGGGGAAGGACTGTCATGAGCAAGGTCTTCCGAGTGCCGCTGGCGCCGACCCGCGGTGGCGCCACCGCCGCACCCCGGGCCCCGCGCCCGGCCACCACGGGGCCGCCCCGCTGCGGCATCGTCGCCGGCTGTCTCAGCCCGCACCCGCCACATCTGATCTACGCCGAGAACCCGCCGCAGAACGAGCCGCGGTCCACCGGCGGCTGGGAGACGCTGCGCTGGGCGTACGAGCGACTGCGCGCCCGCATCCGCGAGGTGCACAAGCCGGACGTGCTCATCGTCCACGCCCCGCACTGGATCACGATGGTCGGCCACCACGTCAACTGCGTGCCGAACCCGCGCGGCATCTCGGTCGAGCCGATCTTCCCGCACCTGTTCCGCTACCGCTACGACTTCCGCAGCGACGTCGAACTCGGCGAGGCGATCGCCGAGGAGGCCAGCGGGCTCGGGCTGGTCACCCGCACGATGCGTGACGCCCGGGTACGCGTCGACTACGCCACCATCGGTGCCCTGCACCTGGCCAACCCGGCCTGGGACATCCCGGTGGTGTCGCTGTCGGCCAACAACAACCCGTACTTCTACTCCGACGCGTCGCTGGAGGAGATGGAGGTCCTGGGCGAGGCCACCCGGCGGGCCGTCGAGGCCACCGGCCGGCGGGCCGTGCTGCTCGCCTCCAACTCGCTGTCCCACCTGCACTGGCACGAGGAACCCGAACTGCCCGAGGACATGGAACGGGAACACCCGTACAACAACCACCAGTACCGGTGGGACATGAAGCTGCTGGAGGCGATCCGGCGCGGCCCCACCGCGCCGCTGCGCGAACTCATTCCCGAACACATCGAGGCGACCGCCTCCGAGACCAAGGCCGGCAGCCTCACCTGGATGCTCGCCGCGATGGGCTGGCCGAAGGTCGCCGGGGACGTGCTCGGTTACGGCACGATCATCGGCACCGGCAACGCGGTGGTGGAGTGGCTGCCCGAGGGGAGCCGGCATGGCTGACCGGACCGGGATCGTCGCCGGGGCGCTGCTGCCCGGCATGCCGCACCTGCTCGCGGACGAACCGGCGCCGAGCTGGTCGGCGCTGGCCGACGCCGCACGCGACGTCGGCGCCCGGCTGCGCCGCCTCGAACCGGACGTGGTGCTGCTGCTGTCGACCCAGTGGTTCACCGTCCTCGGCCACCAGTTCCAGTGCGACCCCAACCCGCGCGGCCGGCACGTCGACGAGAACTGGTACGCCTACGACTACGGCCTGCTCGACTACGACCTCCGGTTCGACGTCGACTTCACCGAACGCTGGGCCGCCCGGGTCCAGGCCAGCGGGTTGCAGGCGCGGCGGACCCGCTACGAGGGGTTCCCGATCGACGCCGGCACCATCGTCACCTCCGCGCTGCTCGACCCGGACCGCAAGCTGCGCTGGGCGCAGGTCTCCTGCAACCTCTACGCCGACGCCGGGACCCTCGCCGAGGTGGGCCGGGCCGGCGGCGCCGCCGCCCGCGACGCCGGCCTGCGTGCCGCCGTCGTCGTCGTGACCGGCATGTCCTCCGGGCTCCTTCAGGAGTGGATCGAGCCCGGCCAGGACCGCATCGGCGCAGCCGGCCACGAGCAGTGGAACACCCGGATTCTCGACCTGCTCACCGCCGGCAAGGTCGACGAGGCACTCGCCGTGCGGGAGGACTTCGCCCGGCAGGCGCAGGCCGACAGCCAGTTCCGGGCGCTGGCCTTCGCCGCCGGCGCGGGCGCGGCCACCGGCCCGGCTCACCTGCACGCCTACGGCCCGATCTGGGGCACCGGCGGCGCCGCCCTGTCCTGGAACCTGACCGACCACCACTAGAGGAGAGACCATGCGGAACATGGCCGTGGGCTTCGTCGAAGCCGAAGGCTTCACCCCCGTCTTCGACGCCGTCGACGCGATGGTGAAGGCCACCGAGGTCGAGGTGACCAAGGTCGTCCGGCTCGGCGGTGGCATCGTCGCCGTCGCCGTACGCGGTGACCTCGCCACCGTCGAGGAGGCCGTCGACATCGGCGAGGAGACCGCGCGGGCCAAGAGCCGCTCGGTGCGCTCGATCGTCTTCGCGAGCCCCTGCGACGCCGTCAGCGCGCTGGCGGCCGACCCCCAACTCGTCGGCAACTGACTTCCCGGTTAGGAGCACCAGACATGTCCTCCGACATCGCGATCGGAATCGTCGAGACCCGCGGCATCGTGGCCCTCTCGGCGGGTATCGAAGCCATGATCAAGACCGCCGACGTCCGGTGCGTCGGCGTCGAACGGGTCACCAGCGGCTACCTCGCCGTCGCCGTACGCGGCACCCTTGCCGCCGTCCGGCAGGCCGTCTCGGCCGGCGAGGCCGCCGTCCGCGCCCACGGCGAGCTGCGCAGCTCGCAGGTATACCCCAAGCCGCACCCGACTACCGCGGCGCTGCTCGACGGCCCGGAGACCGCCCGGATCCGCGAGGTCATGGCCGCCCTGCGCGGAGAAGGCTGATGGTGCTCGGCGAGGTCGTCGGCAAGGTGTGGGCGGACCGGATCCTGCCTCCGCTGCAGGGCCGGCGGCTCGTCCTGGTCCGGGTCCGGCCCGACGGCCCCGACCTGGTCGCCGTCGATCCGCTGAACGCCGGCGTCGGCACCACCGTGCTGGTCGTCACCGACGAGGCAGCCGCCGCGGTGGCCGGTGAGACCACCGTCGACGCCGCAATCGTGGCCCTGATCGCCGACTCCGCCGACTCCGGAGCCACCACCGCCTGACCGAAAGGTGCGCCTGATGACCGACGGGCCATGGTCCCCGAGCCTGCTCACCGGCAGACCGGCCGGCGAGCCGACAGTGCTGCCGAACTTCGTCGACGGCGAGTTCGACGCGTCCGGCACACGCTTCCCCAAGATGTCGCCGGTCACCGGCGAGACGATCCACCACGTCGCCGAGGCCGACGAGTCCACCGTGGACGCGGCGGTGTCCGCGGCCAGGGCGGCGTTGCGCGGCCCCTGGAGCCGGATGGGGGAGCGGGAACGCGCCGCGGTGCTGTACCGCGTCGCCGACGAGTTGGAGCGCCGGTTCGAGGACCTGGTGGCGGCCGAGGTCGGTGACACCGGCAAGTCGATCTCGCAGGCCCGGACGCTTGACGTCCCGCGTGGCGCGGCCAACTTCCGGGCCTTCGCCGAGATCGTGTCGACGGCGCCGACGGAGTCGTTCACCACCGGGACGCCCACCGGCGGACGGGCGCTGAACTACGCGGTGCGCAAGCCGGTCGGGGTCGTCGCGGTGATCGTGCCGTGGAACCTGCCGCTGCTGCTGCTGACGTGGAAGGTCGCGCCGGCGCTCGCCTGCGGCAACGCGGTGGTGGTGAAGCCGTCGGAGGAGACGCCGTCGTCGGCCACGCTGCTGGCCGAGGTGATGGCGGCGGCGGGGGTGCCCGACGGTGTCTTCAACGTGGTGCACGGGTTCGGGCCCGGCTCGGCCGGGGAGTTCCTGACCCGCCACCCGGGCGTGGACGCGGTCACGTTCACCGGTGAGTCGGCGACCGGCGGGGCGATCATGCGGGCGGCGGCCGACGGGGTGAAGGCGGTGTCGTTCGAGCTGGGGGGCAAGAACGCCGGCCTGGTCTTCGCCGACGCGGATCTCGACGCCGCGGTCGAGGGTTCGGTGCGGTCGTCGTTCACCAACGGCGGCCAGGTCTGCCTGTGCACCGAGCGGTTGTTCGTGCAGCGGGAGGTGTTCGACGAGTTCACCGCCCGGCTGGCCGAGCGGGCCGGGGAACTGGCGTTCGGCTGGCCGGCCGACGAGGCGACCGTGAACATGCCGCTGATCTCCCAGAAGCACCGGGAGAAGGTGCTGGGCTACTACGACCTGGCCCGCACCGAGGGAGCGACGGTGCTCGCCGGTGGCGGCGTACCCCGGTTCGACGACGGCCGCGACGGCGGCGCCTACGTCCAGCCGACGGTGCTGACCGGCCTGGCTCCCACCGCCCGGCTCAACCGGGAGGAGGTCTTCGGCCCGGTCTGCCACGTGGCGCCGTTCGACGACGAGGACGAAGCGTTCGCCCTGGCCAACGACAGCGAGTATGGACTGGCGGGCACCGTGTGGACCCGGGACGTCGGCCGGGCGCACCGGGCCGGCGTCCGGCTGGAGGCCGGGATCGTGTGGGTGAACACGTGGTTCCTGCGGGACCTGCGCACCCCGTTCGGCGGATTGAAGGCGTCCGGTGTCGGCCGCGAGGGTGGCGTCCACTCGCTGAACTTCTACTCGGAACTGACAAACGTCTGCGTGGACCTGTCATGAGCGACGTCGCACGGGCTGCGGGACTGCTCCGCGCCGCCTACGAGACCGGGAAGCCGGTCGCGCCGCTGCGCGGCGAGCTGGTTCCGGTCGGGGACGTCGACGTGGCGTACCAGGTGCAGCGAGCCCAGGTCGACGAGTGGGAGGCGGCGGGTCGGCGGCGGGTCGGGGCGAAGATCGGCCTGACGTCGCCGGCCGTGCAGCAGGCGTTCGGGGTCCACCAGCCGGACTTCGGGGTGCTATTCGCCGACATGGCGGTCCCCGACGGCGACGAGGTCGACCTCAGCCGGCTGTTGCAGCCCCGGGTGGAGGCCGAGGTTGCGTTCGTGCTGGGCACGGACCTGCCGTCCGAACAGCCGACGGTCGCCGACGTGATCCGGGCGACCGATCACGTCCTGCCGGCGATCGAGGTCGTGGACTCCCGGGTCGCCGGCTGGGACGTCTCCATCGTGGACACGGTCGCCGACAACGCCTCCTCCGGTCTGTTCGTCCTCGGCGACCAGCCGCACACGCTGTCGCAGGTCGACCTGCGGCTGGCCGGGATGGTGCTCGAACACGCGGGTGAACCGGTGTCGGTCGGCGCCGGCGCCGCCTGCCTCGGCCATCCCGTGCACGCGGTCGTCTGGCTGGCCCGGCGGATGGCCGTCGCGGGCAGCCCGCTGGCCGCCGGTGACGTCGTGCTCTCCGGGGCGCTCGGCCCGATGGTGCCGGTCACCGCCGGCGCGGCGTACGAGGCACGAATCTCCGGTCTGGGTTCGGTCCGGGTCTGTTTCAGTGCGGGGGTGCACCAGTGAGCACGGGCGTGGCGGTGATCGGGTCGGGCAACATCGGCACCGATCTGATGATCAAGGTGCTTCGGTTGTCGGAGTCGCTGCGGATGGTGGCGATGGTCGGCGTCGACCCGGGGTCCGACGGCCTCGCGCGGGCGCGCCGGCTCGGTGTGGCCACCACCGCCGACGGTATCGACGGGCTGCTGGCCATGCCGGAGTTCGCCGATGTGGCGGTGGTGTTCGACGCCACCTCGGCGGGGGCGCACCGCCGGCACGCCGAGGTGCTGCGCGAGCACGGCCGGCTGGTGGTGGACCTGACCCCGGCCGCGGTGGGCCCGTACGTGGTGCCCCCGGTGAACCTCGACGAGCACCTGGACGAGCCGAACGTGAACATGGTGACCTGCGGCGGGCAGGCGACCGTCCCCGTCGTCGCCGCCGTCGCCCGGGTGACACCCGTGCGGTACGCGGAGATCGTCGCGTCGATCGCGTCGCGTTCGGCGGGCCCGGGCACCAGGGCGAACATCGACGAGTTCACCGAGACCACGGCGCGGGCGATCGAGGTCGTCGGCGGCGCCCACACCGGCAAGGCGATCATCGTGTTGAACCCGGCGGAACCACCGTTGCTGATGCGGGACACCGTCTACTGCCTGTGCCCCGGCGGCGAGGTGGACCGAGCGGCAGTCGCGGCGTCGGTCGAGGCGATGGTCGCCGACGTCGCCGGATACGTGCCCGGCTACCGGCTCAAGCAGCAGGTGCAGTTCGACCCTGTCGACACCTACGTGCCGGCCCTGGGCGCCCGGTTCACCGGAGTGCAGGTGTCGGTGTTCCTGGAGGTGTCCGGGGCGGGTCACTACCTGCCGGCGTATGCCGGCAACCTCGACATCATGACGTCGGCCGCACTGCGGACGGCGGAACGGATGGTCGCACGACGCGCCGAGCGGGGGGTCCCGGCATGAATCGGCTGTACATCCAGGACGTGACGCTGCGCGACGGCATGCACGCGGTAAGGCACCGGTTCACCGTCGGCCAGGTCCGGTCGATCGCGACCGCCCTCGACGCGGCCGGTGTCGCCGCGATCGAGGTCGCACACGGCGACGGCCTTGCCGGGTCGAGCGTGAACTACGGGCACGGCGCCGCCTCCGACGCGGACTGGATCGCGGCGGCGGCGGAGGCGGTCACCACCGCCCGGCTGACCACGCTTCTGCTGCCCGGCATCGGCACGATCGCCGACCTGAGGGCCGCCCGCGACCTCGGCGTCACCAGCGTGCGGATCGCTACGCACTGCACCGAGGCGGACATCTCCGCGCAGCACATCGGGTGGGCGCGCGACAACGGCATGGACGTGTCCGGGTTCCTCATGATGGCGCACATGAGCGACCCGGCGGCACTGGCGGAGCAGGCGAAGCTGATGGAGTCGTACGGCGCGCACTGCGTCTACGTCACCGACTCCGGCGGCCGGCTGCTGACCCGGGACGTCGCCGAGCGGGTCGACGCGTACCGGCAGGTCCTCGACCCGGCCACGCAGATCGGCATCCACGCTCACCACAACCTGTCCCTCGGCGTGGCGAACAGCGTGGCGGCGGTCGAACACGGCACCGTCCGGGTCGACGCGTCCCTGGCCGGTCACGGCGCGGGAGCCGGGAACGCACCCCTGGAGGTCTTCGTCGCCGTCGCCGAACTGCACGGCTGGGAGCACGGCTGCGACGTGTTCGCCCTGATGGACGCTGCCGACGATCTGGTGCGGCCGTCGCAGGACCGGCCGGTCCGGGTGGACCGGGAGACGCTGACCCTCGGCTACGCGGGGGTCTACTCCAGCTTTCTGCGGCACGCCGAACGGGCGTCGGACCGTTACGGCATCGACGTCCGCTCGATCCTGGTCGAACTCGGCCGCCGCCGTATGGTCGGCGGGCAGGAGGACATGATCGTCGACGTCGCCCTCGATCTGGCCACCGCCCGGACCGCACCGACCGGAGGCAACCGATGACCGATGTCGACCAGCTCGCCGTGCACCTCGACGCCGCGGCGACCAGCCGGGTCGCGGTCCCGCAGCTGAATGCCGCCACCGGCCTGGACGTGCCCACCGCCTACCGGGTGCAGGAGGCCGTGGTGGCCCACCGGCTGGCCCGCGGCGAGCGTCTCGTCGGGGTGAAGCTGGGGCTGACCAGCCGCGCCAAGATGGCGCAGATGGGCGTCGACGAGGTCATCTGGGGCCGGCTCACCGATGCCATGCGGATTCCCGACGGCGGCACGATCCGACTCGCCGACCACATCCACCCGAAGGCGGAACCGGAGGTCGCCTTCCTCGTCGAGTGCAACGCCGTCACGGCTGTCGCACCGGCTATCGAGGTCATCGACTCCAGGTACGTCGATTTCCGCTTCACGCTGCCCGAGGTCGTCGCCGACAACACCTCGGCAAGCGGTTTCGTGCTCGGTGCCTGGCAGCCCGTGCCGGCCGGGATCGACAACTCCGGCGTGCTGCTGGAGGTCGACGGACGCGTCGTCCAGCTCGGGTCGACGGCTGCCATTCTCGGCGATCCCCGGCGGGCCCTGCCCGACGCGGTCCGCCTCGCGGGTGCCTGCGACCTGGAGCTGCCCGACGGTTCGGTCCTGCTCGCCGGCGCGGCCACGGCCGCCGTCCCGCTGCGCAGCGGGACGCACGTCCGGGTCACCGTCGAGCGGCTCGGTTCGGCGTCCCTGCGGGTCGCGCCGTGACCGGGCGGAACGATGCGCCCGGGGGTCACGCGAGTGGCCACGGCGGGGTGGTGCCGGGCCTGGCCCGGCCGCGCGGCCGGTTCCCGCACGTCAAGCTCGTCGGCGACCTCATCTTCGTCTCGGGCACGTCCAGCCGCCGGCCGGACGACACCATCGCCGGCGCCCGGGTGGACGCGATGGGTGTCACCGATCTGGACATCCGCGCGCAGACCCGCGCCGTCATCGACAACATCCGCGACATCCTGCGCTCCGTCGACGCCGACCTCACCGACCTGGTCCAGGTCACCACCTATCTGGTGAACATGAACGACTTCGGCGGCTACAACGAGGTCTACGCCGAGTACTTCGACGAGACCGGCCCGACCCGCACCACTGTCGCGGTCCATCAGCTACCGCACCCGCACCTGCTGATCGAGATTCAAGCGGTGGGGCGCCGCGCGATCCCCTGAAGGCGGTGAGCGGCGGAGCCTCTGCTCCTGACGCTCGGGCAACAGGGGTTGCTCCGTGGCCGTACGCGCCCATTGCGCTCGTTCACGCGGGCGGCGGGTCCAGGAAGCGTTGTGCCAGGCCGGCGATGACGTCGGCGGTGTTGTCGGCGGGCGCGGTCGGCAGCACGATGTGGCTGACGACCAATCGCGCGATGGATTCGGCGCCGACCGTGACGTCGTCGGCGGGCACCCCGGGCAGGTGCGTGTCCGCCCACTCTCGCAGCACCGTGACGGCAGCGGCCAGGGCCAGGTCGGCGCGGGTGGTCAGGTAGGGGAGCAGGGAGTCGGTGCCTCGGACGCTGTTGACGACGGCTTTGATCAGCGGGTCGGCACCGGCATGTGTCAGCACGAACGTGACGGCGGCGTGGACGGCGGCCCGCACGTCGCCGCCGTGAGCGGACAACGCGTCCCGCACACCGGTCATGAACCGGTCGATCTCGCGGTGGGCGACGGCTTCGCCCAGACCCGCCTTGTTGGTGAACTCGTTGTAGAGCGTCTGCCTGCTCACACCGACGCGGGCCGCCACGTCGGCCATCCGCACCGCGTCCCAGCCACGGTCGATCGCCAGGTCGCGGCCGGCGGCGATGACGGCGTCACGCAGGTGCTGGCGCGCGGCGTGGCGATAACGCGGGGAGCTGGCCATGGTGCGCCGAGTCTAGCGATTGGACACGCACATCCAGCGTGCCCAATAAATTGACGCGGATTGGATATTGTCAAGCGTAAGCGCCCGTGTGACAGTCGACACGACGGTCGACACCCCGGAGGCGGTTCATGCAGACCCCGATCGATGCCCCGGCGTTCGCCGCCGGGTGGCGTGACGGCAGGAAGCCCCTGTGGCCACTGGCTCTTCTCGTGCCGGTGCTGCCGATGCTGGCGTACGCGTTGTGGGAGGCCGGCGCGGGACCTGCCGCCTGGTGGCTCACCCCGGCGGTGGTCTTCGGACTCATCCCGATCGTCGACGTGCTGCTCGGTGACGACGGAGAGAACCCGCCCGACGACGTCGCCCGGCGGTTGCAGGAGGTCCGCTACTACCGCTGGATCACGTTCGTGTTCCTGCCGGTGCAGTACGCCGCCCTGCTGCTCGGAGCATGGGTGTGGACGCGCGGCGGTCTCGGTGCCGTCGGTGCCGCCGGCCTGGTCGCCACCATCGGAATCGTCAACGGCCTGGCCATCAACACCGCACACGAGCTGGGCCACAAGCGCGAGTCGGTCGAGCGGTGGATGTCGAAGATCGCGCTGGCGCCCACCGGGTACGGCCATTTTCATGTCGAGCACAACCGCGGGCACCACGTCCGTGTCGCCACACCGGAGGACCCGGCCAGCGCCAGGCTGGGGGAGAGCTTCTACGCGTTCTGGCCGCGTACGGTCTGGCGCAGCCTGATCTCGGCGTGGCGGCTGGAGTTCGGCCGCTTCCGGCTTCGGCACCGGAGTCCGTGGACGCTGCGCAACAACGTGCTCAACGCCGGGCTGCTGACCGTCGTGCTCTTCGTCCTGCTGATCGCGGTGTTCGGGTGGCAGCTCGTCCCGTTCCTGTTGCTGCAGGCGATCGTCGGCTTCTCGCTGCTGGAAGCGGTCAACTACCTCGAGCACTACGGCCTGTGCCGCCGGCGTACGGCCACCGGCCGCTACGAGAAGGTCGACCCGCGGCACAGCTGGAACAGCGACCGCCTCGTCACCAACGTGTTCCTCTTCCAGCTGCAACGCCACAGCGACCACCACGCCAACCCGCTGCGCCGCTACCAGACGCTGCGCAGCTTCGACGTCTCGCCGCAACTGCCCGGGGGTTACGCCTCGATGGTGCTGCTCGCCCTGGTGCCGCCGCTGTGGTACCGGGTGATGGACCCACGGGTCCTGGCGCACTACGGCGGCGACCTGACCCTCGCCAACCGCAACCCCCGCGCCGAGGCCCGCCTGCGTCGCCGCTACAGCCGGCCGTCGGCGGACACCACGGCGGTGCGCGCCGCCCGGCCCGACCCGAGCCTGGGTGCTCCCGGCCCACACCGCTGATCGTTTCGCGCAATGGCGGGCTGCCGACAGGGCACTTCAGACAGGTGCGGCCGGCTCGCGTGGCGGCGAGCCGGCCGCACCGTCGTGCGGTGTGGGTGGCGTGATCAGACGGTGAGGGTCCAGGTGTTGAGGTAGCCGGTGTCGGCGGAGTAGACGTCGCGCACCTGCAGCCGCCAGGTGCCGTCGGCCGCCTCCGAGGAGAGGTTGACGGTGTAGGTGGCGTTGACGTTGTCGGCGCTGTCGGAACCGCTGCTGTTCTTCAGCCGGTAGCTCGTGCCGTCCGGTGCGAGCAGGTCGACGACCAGGTCCCCGCGGTAGGTGTGGACGATGCTGACCGCGACGGTGGCGGTCGCCGAGGCGGCGCGTCCGCAACCGGAGATGGTGATGGCGCTGGTCACGGCGGAACCGGCGTCGGGGATCGCCACGTCGGTGCCGTTGGTCCCGGTGCAGCCGGGCGGCGGGGGCGGGGGCGGCGGGGTGCTGCCGTTGACGACGTAGAGCAGCTTGTTGGGGGAGCCGGTGCCGGGACTGGTCACGACGTTGCTGGTGGCGTTGTCGACCAAATAGTCGCGGACCTGCTGCGGGGTCCAGGACGGGTTGGCGCTGACGACCAGCGCCGCCGCGCCGACCACGTGCGGGGTTGCCATCGAGGTGCCGCTGATGGTGTTGGTGGCCGTGTTGCTGCTGTTCCAGGCGGAGGTGATCGACGAGCCGGGCGCGAAGATGTCCACGCAGGTGCCGATGTTGGAGAACGACGAGCGGGCGTCGCTGCTGGTGGTCGAGCCGACCGTGATGCCCTCGGCGGTGCGCGCCGGTGAGCTGTTGCAGGCGTTCGCGCCGTAGTCGTTGCCGGCGGCCAGGCCGTAGGTGATGCCGGACGCGATGGAATTGCGCACCGCGGCGTCCAGCGTGGTGTCGACGCCACCGCCGAGGCTCATGTTGGCGACGGCGGGCTTGACCGCGTTGGCGGTGACCCAGTCGACACCGGAGACGACGCCGGCGGTGGTGCCGCTGCCGGCGCAGTTGAGCACCTTGACCGCGACCAGTTGCGCGCCCTTTGCCACGCCGTACGCGGAGCCGCCGACGGTGCCGGCGACGTGGGTGCCGTGGCCGTTGCAGTCGGTGTTGTTGGTGTCGACCGTGTTGGTGCCCCAGGTGGCCCGGCCGCCGAAGTCGGTGTGCGTGGTGCGGATGCCGGTGTCGATGATGTAGGCGCGCACGTTGCTGGCGGTGTTCGGGTAGGTGTAGGAGTTGTCCAGCGGCCGGTTGCGCTGGTCGATCCGGTCCAGGCCCCAGGAAGGCGGGTTGGTCTGGGTGCCGCTGATCGACACGGTGTGGTTCTGCTGCACGTACGCCACGTCCGGGTCGGCGGCGATCCGGGCCGCGGCGCTCGCGTCGACCCGCACCTCGAAGCCGCGCAACGCGGCCCCCCAGGTGCGGGCGACCGCCCCACCGTGCCGACCGGTCAGCCGCCGGGCGGTGTCACCGACCCGGGCCCGGGTGACCGAGGCATCCCTGAACACGACGATGTAGCTGTCTGCGACAGCGGTGGCACCGCCCGCATCCCGGACCACGCCGACCCGGTCGGCCGCCATGGCGGGGGTGGCCGCCATCAGCATCGTCAGGGCCGCGGCCCCGGCGAGTGCGGACTTGCACGATGGACGCATCGCGTTCCTCCTCCAGCCGGAGCCGGGGCGTCGCGCTGCGGTGGCAGTGCGATCGATCGGCGCCGATTGACGACGATCGTAGGAGTCGTCCCGCCCTCAGGTAAATAGCAGATGATGGATACTTCGGAGATATGACGGGCATCGGGCGCACCGTCGAGCGCGGGCGGCGCCGGCGCGGGGAGGAAGCCCGTCGGCCGCGAACGCGGCGACATCACCGACCCCTCGGCCTGCTGCGGGTCGGCTGTCCGGGTCACCGGCTCGGCCGGACGGCGAACCTACGCCCCCCAAGCGGCCGGCGCAGCTCGACACCAATCGACAAAGCCGGATTCTTTTGGAGCAGGTGTTGCGCCCCCACCGTCCGTTGTGGTTTGTTTGTTGGGCCACCGGACGAACGGAGCGAACCCCCGAACCGGACCTTCCGGTCCTGCTCCCAGGGCTCCGGGGCAACCACACCACGGGCTCCGGAGCTTCTCGGTGCCGACCGGTCGGCGGACGTCACGAGCGATGTCGCCGGTCGTGGCGACGAGGGGTCCCGAAGCGCACGCTGACGGCCTCGGCACCCGTCACGCGGCTCCACCACCACCGCGGCTCCACCACCACCACCGCGGCTCCACCACCACCGCGGCACCCCCACCCCGGCATCAGCGCGGCGGCGCGCGCTCTGCCTGACTGACTCACAGTTCAGGAGAGGTAGATGCTCATGTCCCCGTCCCGTCCCGGGCGTCGATCGCGACTGCTGCACGCCGTGCTGCTGGCCTTCACCACCACCACGATGGTCGTCGGCGTGCAGTCTCCGGGGAGCGCCCACAGCGTCGATCCCGCCGACTACCAAGCCGTCCAGCTCGCCTCGGGCAGTGGCGACGTCGGCCAGCCGATGTCGTTGGCCCTCCTGCCCAATCTCTCCGTCGTGCACACCGCGCGCGACGGAACGGTCCGGATCACCGACAAGAACGGCAGCACCAGCGTTGCCGGGAAGCTCACCGTCTACACCCATGACGAAGAGGGCCTGCAGGGCGTCGGGGTCGACCCCAACTTCGCCAGCAACCGGTACATCTACCTCTACTACTCGCCGAAGCTGTCGACGCCGAGCGGCGACGCCCCGAAAACCGGCACCCAGGCGGACTGGAACGCGTGGAAGGGCGAGTTCTGGCTTTCCCGCTTCGTGCTCAAGACCAACAACACGTTGGATCTCGCCAGCGAGAAGGTGGTGCTCAAGGTCCCGAGCGACCGCGGCCTGTGCTGCCACGCCGGCGGCGACATCGACTTCGACGCGCAGGGCAACCTGTACCTGACCACCGGCGACGACACCAACCCGTTCGAGTCCTCCGGATCGTCACCGATCGACGAGCGCGCCGACCGCAACCCGCAGTTCGATGCTCAGCGGACCTCCGCCAACACAAACGACCTGCGGGGCAAGCTGCTCCGGATCAAAGTGAACGCGGACGGTTCGTACTCCATCCCGACCGGGAACCTCTTCGCGCCCGGTACCGCGAAGACCCGCCCGGAGATCTACGCCATGGGCTTCCGCAACCCGTTCCGAATGAGTGTCGACAAGCCCACCGGGATCGTCTATCTGGGCGAGTACGGCCCTGACGGCGGCGCGGTGGCCGGCCGTGGACCGGCCGGGCAGGTCGAGTTCAACCGGATCACCGGACCGGGCAACTACGGATGGCCGTACTGCACCGGGCTGAACACCAGCGCGGAGACGTACTGGGAGTGGACCTTCCCCAGCGGTCCGGCGACCGGGCAGTACAACTGTGCGGCACCGGTCAACAACTCGTTCCGCAACACCGGTCTGACCAACCTTCCGGCGGCCAAGCCCTCCTGGATCCGCTACGGCGGCTCCGCCGGTTCCCCGCCCGAGTTCGGCAGCGGATCGGAGTCGCCGATGGGCGGCCAGGTCTACCGCTACGACGCCGCCAGCGCGTCGACAGTCAAGTTCCCGTCGGCACTGAACGGGCATTACTTCGCTGCCGAGTACGGCCGTAAGTGGATCAAGGTCATCGACATGAACTCGGACGGGAGCTACGGTGCGATAAACAGCTTCCCCTGGTCCGGTGGGCAGATCATCGACACCGCGTTCGGTTCGGACGGGGCCTTCTACGTGCTCGACTACGGTGGTAACAACGCCACCCCGGGGATCTACCGGATCGAGTACATCGGCGGCGGGAACAAGGCGCCAAAGGCCGTAGTGACCGCGAACAAGACCTCCGGTCCGGCGCCGCTGACCGTGAGCTTCTCATCGGCCGGCTCGTCCGATCCCGACGGTGGGACGTTGACCTACTCCTGGAACTTCGGCGACGGGACCAGCTCCGCCGCCGCGAACCCGACGAAGACCTTCAGCAGCAACGGGACCTATCCGGTGACCCTCACCGTCCGTGACCCGCAGGGCGCCACCGGTACCGCAAACCTCACGGTGACCGTCGGCAACACCGCCCCGACCGTTACCTTCCAGGCCCCGACGACCGGGACGCTGTTCAGCTTCGGCGACTCGGTGCCGTTTCAGATCGGCGTCACCGACCCCGAGGAAGCCGCGATCGACTGCACGAAGGTCACCCTGACCTACCTGCTCGGTCACGACGAGCACGCTCACCAGATCACCTCCCGGACGGGCTGCTCCGGGACGATCACCATTCCGGTGGACGGGGAACACGACGAGACCGCGAACATCTACGGCGTCCTGCAGGCCAGCTACACCGACACCGCCGGGGCAACCGGCACCGCACAGGTCATCCTGCAGCCGCGGCACCGGCAGGCTGAGCACTACTCCACCCAGTCCGGGGTGCAGAAGGCCAGCCACAGCAACGCCGAGGGCGGCACGACGGTCGGCTTCGTGAACAACGGCGACTGGATCGCATTCCAGCCGTACCGGCTCAACAACGCCACCGCTTTCACCGCCCGGGTCTCGTCGGCCGGTGCCGGCGGCACCATCCAGGTGCGGTACGGCTCGGCCACCGGGACACTGCTCGGCTCGGTCACCGTGCCGGTCACCGGGAACTGGAACACCTTCACCGAGGTGAGCACTGCGCTGGCCGCCGCACCGAACGGGAGCGGTCCGCTGTACCTCGTCTTCAACGGTGGCGCCGGCAGCCTGTTCGACCTGGACGCGTTCACCTTCGCCACCGGCACCGAGGCGGAGTCGTTCAGCTCGCAGTCCGGGGTGAAGGTGGCCGGCCACCTCAACGCCAGCGGCGGAAAGACGGTCGGCTTCATCAACGACGGGGACTGGACCGGGTACGCGGCAGTGAACACCGCCGGGAAGACGTCCTTCACCGCGCGGGTCTCCTCAGGCAACGCGGGCGGCACCATCCAGATCCGCTCGGGCTCGGCGACCGGCACCCTGCTCGGCTCGGTGTCGGTGCCGGCGACTGGCGGGTGGGAGACCTTCCAGCACGTCTCGACCACACTGACCGGCTCCGCGTCCGGCCCGCTCCACCTGGTGTACCGCGGGTCCGGCACCGGATACCTGTTCGACGTCGACTCCTTCGTTCTGTCCTGAGGGGAGATGCCATGAAAGCCATCCGGCTCTCGGCCACACTCGCAGCCGTCCTGCTGCTGGTCGGTGGTCTCGCTCCGTCGGTGTCGGCTGCCGACCCCGCTTACCAGGTACTGGTCTTCTCCAAGACCGCGGGTTTCCGGCACGGCTCGATCGCCGCCGGCGTCCAGGCGGTGCGCGACCTCGGTGCGGCGAACAACTTCACCGTCACCGCGACCGAGGACGCGAACACCTTCACCACCGCCAACCTCGCCCAGTTCGAGGCGGTGGTCTTCCTGAACACCACGGGCGACGTGCTCAACACCAGCCAGCAGGACGCCTTCCAGGCGTACATCGAGGGCGGTGGCGGGTTCGTCGGGGTGCACGCGGCAGCCGACACCGAGCACGGCTGGCCCTGGTACGGCCAGCTGGTGGGTGCCCGGTTCGTGTCCCACCCGGCGGTCCAGTCGGCCCAGGTACGGGTGGAGAGCCGGGCGCACGCCGCGACCGCACACCTGCCGCAGACCTGGACCCGCACCGACGAGTGGTACAACTACCACGTCAACCCGCGGTCGTCCGCGCGAGTGCTGGCCAGCCTCAACGAGACCAGCTACTCCGGCGGCACCATGGGAGACCACCCGATTGTCTGGTGCCGCTCGATCTCCGCCGGCCGGTCGTTCTACACCGGGGGTGGGCACACCGACGCCTCCTTCACCGATCCGACGTTTCGCACCCACCTGCTGGGCGGGATCCGGTACGCGGCCGGCTTCGCGAAGTTCGACTGCCGAGCGGAGACCGGCTATACCACCCTCTACGGCGGGTCGACCGCCGGCTGGACGCAGGCCGGACCGGGTGGTTTCACCAACAGTGACGCGACCCTCAGCTCCTTTGGCGGCCGGGGCGTCTACTGGCACTCGGCCAAGGCGTTCCGGTCGTACTCCCTGAAGCTCGACTGGCGGCTGGCCGGCTCGGACGACTCCGGCGTGATGATCGGCGCGGACAGCACGTCCGGGACCACCCCGGCCGGCGGCTACGAGGTCCAGATCGGCGGCTCCGGCTCGGCGAACCAGGTGACCGGGGCGGTCTACGGGGCGAAGGCGCCGAACGCGTCGGCCCGGGACGCGGCGCTGAACCCGCCCGGCAGCTGGAACACCTACGAGCTGCTGGTGGAGGGCGAACGGATCCGGGTGTTCCTCAACGGCGTGCAGATCAACGATTTCACCAGCACCGACCAGAGCCGGAGTCTGCAGGGTTACATCGGCGTCCAGAACAGCGCGGCCGGTGACGGGGTTGCGTTCCGTAACATCCGGATCAGGGAGCTTGTCACATCCGTCAAGGTGGAGGGGGAATCCTATTCGATGTCGTCCGGAGTGCAGATCGCGAATCACTCGTCCGCCAGCGGAGGAAAGACCGTCGGATACGTCAACAATGGCGACTGGGTGGGGTACGCGGCGGTGAGCGCCGCCGGCCGGACGTCTTTCTCCGCCCGCGTCTCCTCGGCAACCGCCGGCGGCACCATCGAGGTCCGGTCCGGCTCGGCCACGGGAGCGCTGCTCGGGTCGGTGGCGGTACCGGGCACCGGCGGCTGGGGCACCTTCACCACGGTCAGCACCGCCCTGAGCAGCACCGGAACCGGCTCGCTCCACCTGGTCTTCAAGGGCGGCGGCGGATATCTGTTCGACGTCGACTGGCTCAGCCTCGACGGCGGCTAGGCAGCCGGTGGGGCCGGCGGACGCACCCGCCGGCCCCACCGCACCCCATCCGACCGGAGCGGCACCCGCTGCGCCGGCGACCGCGGCACTGGTGCCGAATAGGCTCGTCCGGGTCTCGCACAGTTATGTGCGAGATGCGTTCCGCCGGGCGGGAATAGGAGCACGTGTGTGCTGCCGGCAGAGCGTGCAATCGTTTCGTGAGTAGTCGGAGGCAGTGATCGGTGTCGTTGCTGAAGTGTTACGAAAGTATTTATTTCTCGGTCTTGTCGAGCCTCTCGGTCGCCTCTAACTTGATAGCCGACACGGCAGGGCGACCAAAGCGGCGGGGAAGGGGGTGAGACGGTTGGTCGTACAGGTTGAACCAACCGCCGCCCCGGCGCAGCCGGCAGATCTTCCGGCCGATCAGACCACTGTTCGCCGTTCCAACCTCTCCCTGGTGCTGCGTTACCTGAACACCAGGGGCCCGGCGTCCCGGGCGGCCATCGCCGCCGAGACCGGGCTGAACAAGACCACCGTCTCCAGCCTGATCAGCGAGCTGCAGGCCCGCGGCCTGGTGGTCGAGACCGGCCTGCGGCAGGCCGGCGCAGTTGGCCGCCCCGGGCGGGTGATCTCCCTCGACGGGGCCACCGTCGGCGCGCTCGGGCTGGAGATCAACGTCGACTACATCGCCACGCACGGCCTGGACCTGACCGGGCGGACGCTGATCGACCGGCGGATCGGCTTCGACGCGATGGGTTCCGATGTCGACCGTTCGCTGGAGCGGCTCGTCGCGGTGGTGCGCGAGGCGCTGGCCGACCTCGCCGCGGCGCGGCTACGGGTCATGGGGATCACGGTGGCGGTCCCCGGGCTGGTGAACGTGGAGACCGGCACCGTGCTGTACGCACCCAACCTCGGCTGGCGGGACGTCCCGGTGGCGCAGCGGCTGGCCGCTGGCTCGGCCCCGATCCCGGTGCGGGTCGACAACGACGCCAACCTGGCCGCCCTGGCCGAGTACACGGCGGGCGTGGCGGCCGGCACCCCCGATCTGGTCTACCTGACCGGGGAGGTCGGTGTCGGCGGTGGGGTCATCTCCGGCGGTCGGCTGCTGCGTGGTGGCGACGGCTTCGCCGGGGAGGTCGGTCACCTTCCGGTCGATCCGAACGGTGACCTGTGCGGCTGCGGGCGGACCGGGTGTTGGGAAACCAAGGTCGGCCTCGCGGCGCTGCTGCGGATGGCGGCGCCGGATCACGCCTACGGGCGCCCCGACAGCGGCCCGGTCCGGGTGCCGGAGGAGCGCCTGACGGAGATCGAACGCCGGCAGGCGGCGGGGGATCCCCGGGTCGAGCAGGCTCTGCGCGAGATCGCGCGGTGGCTCGGCATCGGCGGTGCCATCCTGGCCAACCTGCTGAACCCGCGGGTGATCGTCCTGGGCGGCTACTTCGCCCGGTTCCGCGGACATCTCATCGCCGAGGCGCAGGCGCAGCTGGACCGGTTGGTCGTGGCCGGGGCGGATGCCCGGTGCCAGTTCGTCGCCTCCGAACTCGACTTCCGGGCCGCCGCTCACGGCGCAGCCCACGTCGCGGTCGAACAGGTCCTCGCCGACCCGACGATGGTCGCCATGCTTCCTGCCAAGTCCCAACCCACCTGGAGGCGCCGATGACCGCCGAGACCGTGCTGCGGCTCACCGACGTGGTGAAGACCTTCCCGGGCGTGCGCGCCCTCGACGGGGTTCAGTTGGCGGTCCGTGCCGGCGAGGTGCACTGCCTGCTCGGGCAGAACGGCGCCGGCAAGTCCACACTCATCAAGGTGCTGGCCGGGGTGCACCGGCCGGATTCCGGGACCGTCGAGTGGCGCGGCGAGCCGGTGACCTTCGCCAACCCCCAGGCGGCGATGCGCGCCGGCATCGCCACCATCTACCAGGAGCTCGACCTCGTCGAGGACTTGTCGGTCGCGGAGAACGCCTTCCTCGGCCACGAGCCGCGCCGGTTCGGCTTCGTTCAGCGCGGCCACATGGCGCGGCGGACGCGGCAGATATTCGGCCGGCTCGGTCACGCGGAGATCCCGCCGAACCGGATGGTCCGTTCGCTGCCGGCCGCCGCCAAGCAGGTGGTCAGCATGGCCCGGGCGCTGTCGCACGAGGCCCGCCTGATCATCATGGACGAGCCGAGTGCGGTGCTGGCGCACGACGAGGTCGGCAACCTGTTCCGGATCATCCGGGAGCTGACCGCCCAGGGCATCGCCGTCATCTACATCTCCCACCGGCTCGAGGAGATCCGCGAGATCGGCGACCGGGTCACCGTACTGAAAGACGGCCGGACCACCGCGGCGAACCTGTCGGCCCGCGAGACCCCGACCCGCGACCTGGTCTCCCGGATGACCGGCCGCAGCATCGAGTACGTCTTCCCGGACCGCCCCGTCGAGGCGGCGGCCGGTGCGGAACTGCTTCGCGTCGACGGGCTGACCCGGGCCGGCGAGTTCGCCGACGTGTCGCTGTCCGTACGGGCGGGCGAGATCGTCGGTATAGCCGGACTGGTCGGTTCCGGCCGGTCGGAGCTGCTGGAGACCATCTACGGCGCCCGCCGGGCCGATGGCGGCACCGTCACGATGGGCGGGAAGGCGCTGCGTCCGGGCAGCGTGGGCGCGGCGGTCCGCGCCGGCCTCGGCATGGCGCCGGAGGAGCGAAAGAGTCAGGCGTTGCTGCTGGGCGAACCGATCTACCGCAACGTCACGCTGGCCACCTTCGGCCGGTACGCCCGAGGCGGGTTCACCGACACGGGCAAGGAACAGGTCGAGGCGGACCGCATCGCCGACAGCCTCGACCTGCGCCCCCGGGACGTCCGCCGGTCCGTGCGCACCCTCTCCGGTGGCAACCAGCAGAAGGTCGTGGTCGGGCGGTGGCTGCTCGGCGACACGAAGCTGTTGCTGCTGGACGAGCCGACCCGGGGCGTGGACGTCGGCGCCAGGACGGAGTTGTACCAGGTGATCCGCGCTCTCGCCGCCCAGGGCGTCGGCGTCCTGCTGGTCTCCAGTGAGGTCCCCGAGGTGCTTGGTCTGGCCGACCGGGTGCTGGTCATGCGGGAGGGCCGGGTCGTCCGCACGGCCCCGGCCACCGAACTCGACGAGAACACCGTGCTCGACCTCGTCATGGCGGGGTCCCTGATGGAAGGCGCACCGGCATGAGTGACGTGAAGGACACCTCTACCGCCGCGCCGGCGCGCGGGACGGATCTCCCGGCGCAGTCACCGCCGGTCGACCCGGCGGAGACCGTCCTGGCCAGTGAGAAGGCAGGCGGCAGGCTCTCCTGGTGGCACGGCGAGGGGGGCGAGGGCGCTCGGCGCAACCTTGCCCTGATCGGGGTCCTGGTCGTGCTGGTCATCATCGGCGCGGCCACCCGCTCCGATCTCTACTCCCGACCGGACTGGGTCTGGAACAACGTGTTGAGCATCCTCAAGCTCGCCTCGGTGGTCGGTGTGGTCACGGTCGGCATGACCTTCGTGATGATCGGCGGCGGCATCGATCTGTCGGTCGGCGCGATCGTCGCCCTTGCCGGAGTCTGGTGCACCACGGTCGCGACGCAGAGCTACGGCGCCGGCGGCATGATCTTCAGCGCCCTCACCGTCGGGATGGCGGTCGGCTTGGTAAACGGTCTGCTGATCTCGTACGGGCGGCTGGTGCCGTTCATCGCGACCCTGGCGATGCTGGTGGCGGCCCGCGGACTGGCCGCGGAGATCTCCGACAAGCAGACGCAGGTCTCGGACAACGGCTTCATCAACGGCCTGGCCAGTAGCAACGTGCTCGGCATTCCGCTGCTGGTCTACATCCTCGCCGCCGTCGTGGCCGCCGGCTGGGTGCTGCTCAACCGCACCACGTTCGGCCGCCGCACCGTCGCGGTCGGCGGCAACCCGGAAGCGGCCCGGCTGGCCGGCATCGACGTCAAGCGGCACACCCTGCTGCTCTACGCGCTCTCCGGTCTCTGCTGCGGCATCGCCGCCGTCATGCTCACCGCCCAGGCGAACTCCGCCCAGGCGGCGATGGCCAACCTGTACGAGCTGGATGCGATCGCCGCCGCGATCATCGGCGGCACGCTGCTCAGCGGCGGGCGGGGGACCATCACCGGCTCGCTGCTCGGAGTGATCATCTTCGCCACGATCACCAACCTCTTCGCCATCAACGGCCTCACCACCGAGGCCCAGAACATGGTCAAGGGCGGCATCATCGTCGCCGCCGTCCTGATCCAGCAGGTGCAGTTCCGCAGCCTCACCCAGTTCCTGGGCCGAAACCGGCTCACCCGCACCACCTGACCCCGTTCGAAACACCCTGCCGCAACCCCGGGCCATCGAGACCACGGCGGACGAAACTCATACACCCGAATCCCTTCAAACATTCCTGAAAACAGGAGGTCGTCATGACCCAGCACAGCCGCGACCTGTCGCGCCGCCGGCTGCTCTTCGGCGGGGCCGCGGTCGGCGCCGGTGTCCTGCTCGCCGGCTGCACCAGCAACGAGGAGCAGCCGACCGAGGCGCAGACCAAGGCGGCCAACGCCCCCGGCGGCAACAGCGAGCCCGGCAAGCAGGTGACGATCGGCTTCTCCGCCCCGGCCGCGGACCACGGCTGGATCGCCGCCATCACCAACAACGCCAAGGCGCAGGCCGGCACGTTCTCGGACGTGGAGTTCAAGACGGTCGAGGCCGGCGCTGACGCGGCGGCCCAGCGGGCCGCGCTGTCCACGCTGATCTCGCAGAAGCCCGACGTGATCGTGCTGCTGCCGCACGACGGCAAGGAACTCAACGCCTTCGGCCTGGAGGCGATGAAGGCCGGTATCCCGGTGGTCAACCTGGACCGGGCGTTTCCGGACGCGAAGGCCTACCGGTTGCAGATCAAGGGCGACAACTACGGCATGGGCGTGGCCGCCGCCACGTACATCATCGTGCAGCTGAAGGCGAATAACGTGGCCAACCCGGTGATCGGTGAGATCGCCGGCATGGACGAGCTGGAGTTGACCCAGGAGCGGTCGAAGGGCTTCGCGGACACGCTGGCCCAGGCCGGATTCAAGGTCGCCAACCGCCGGGCCGCCCGGTTCACCGCCGACTCGGGCCAGCAGGAGGCCTCCCAGCTGCTCCAGGCCCTGCCGAGGATGGACGCCCTCTGGAACCACGACGACGATCAGGGCATCGGCGTGATGGCCGCGATCAACCAGGCCAATCGCAAGGAGTTCTTCATGGTCGGCGGTGCCGGCTCGAAGAAGGCCATCGAGGACATCCAGGCGGACGACACCCCGCTGAAGGCCACCGTCACCTACAGCCCGTCGATGGCCTCCTCGGCCATCTCGCTCGCCCGGCTCATCGGGCAGGGCAGGGGCATGTCCGACCTGGTGGAACTCCAGGTTCCCAAGGAGATCATCCTCGCCTCCGAGACGATCACGAAGGAAAACGCGGGCGACTACCTGAAGCTCGGGTTCTGACACACCGGGGGAGACCCACATTGTCCACGACAGACATGCAACTGCGGGTCGGCATGGTCGGCTACGCGTTCATGGGCGCCGCGCACTCGCAGGCGTGGCGCACCGTGAACCGGGTGTTCGACCTGCCGGCGCGGGCCCGGATGGCGCTGATCTGCGGCCGCGACGCCGGAAAGGTGTCCGAGGCGGCGGACCGGCTCGGCTGGGACACGTCCACCACCGACTGGCGTGACCTGGTCACCCGGGACGACATCGACGTGGTCGACGTCTGCACCCCGGGGGACAGTCACGCCGAGATCGCACTCGCCGCGCTGGCCGCAGGCAAGCACGTGCTGTGCGAGAAGCCGCTCGCCAACACGGTCTCCGAGGCCCGGGCGATGGCGGCTGCTGCCGCCGCCGCCCAGGCCGTCGGGGTACGGTCGATGTGCGGGTTCAACTACCGCCGGGTGCCCGCGGTCGCGATGATGCGGCAGCTGATCGCCGACGGGCGGCTGGGGGTGGTCCGGCACGTCCGGGCGACCTACCTGCAGGACTGGATCGTGGATCCGCAGTTCCCGCTGGTCTGGCGTCTGCAGAAGGACAGGGCGGGCTCCGGCGCGCTGGGGGACATCGGCGCGCACATCATCGACCTGACGCAGTTCGTCACCGGTCAACTGATCAGCGGCGTCAGCGCGGTCACCGAGACGTTCGTCAGGGAACGGCCGCTGCCGGCCGGGTCCAGCGGCCTGGCCGCCTCAGTGGACGGTGACGGGCACCACCCGTCCGTCGGTCCGGTGACGGTCGACGATGCCGCGGTGTTCGTGGCCCGACTGGACGGCGGCGCGCTGGCCACGTACGAAGCGAGCCGGTTCGCCACCGGCCGCAAGAACGCCCTCCGGGTGGAGATCAACGGGTCGCTCGGCTCGGTGGTCTTCGACCTGGAGCGCCTCAACGAGCTGGAGTTCTACGACGCGACGCGACCCACCGCCGAGCAGGGCTTCAGCCGGATCCTGGTGACCGAGGGCGAGCACCCGTACATGTCGGCCTGGTGGCCGCCGGGCCACATCATCGGGTACGAGCACTCCTTCACCCACCAGATGCGGGACTTCATCGAGGCGGTGGCGACCGGGGTCGACCCGACGCCGTCCTTCTCCGATGCCCTGCAGGTCCAACTGGTGCTGGACGCGGTGACCCGGTCGGCCGAGCTGGGGTCCTCGTGGGCCGACGTGGAGCCGGCGCTGGTGACGGCCACCGCCTGAGACGCCTCCGGTACCGACCGGCGAGGACCGGCCGCGGTTGCGCCCCGCGGCCGGGTGCGGGTCGGGACCGGAGTACGTGCCAACGGGTTGCGGCCCGGGGGCGCGAGCAAGACGGTCGTCCGGTGCGGCCGGATCGGGATTCCCCGGTCGCACCGGAGGACCGCCGCCCCACCACCCACCACTCCGGGCGGCGCTCCACACGCCGTCCACCAGCAGCTCGGCCGGCGTCGCCGCGCGTCGCCGCTCGATCGTCCCGCTGCCGTCCGGCCGCGGTCACCCGGCTACCGGAGGACGCCGTGCCCTCATCAGCATCGCCCACCCGCCCCCTGCCCTCCCGTCAGTTCCGGGTGGACCGCGTCTGACGAGTCGTCCGGCCGGGCGCGGCGTCGTCCCGCTCGGGCCGGATGCGGGGGAGGCAGGGGCGAGACGCCGACCGTCCCTGCCTGCCAGCCCCGTCCGTCCGTACTCGCGCCGGATGCCGGCCCGGTGCCGTCACCGCCGACTTCGGCGCCGGCCGGCGAACCGGTCCCGGAGCGGGCGGCGGACGGGGCCCATCCGCACCGGAGACGGTTTCCGAACCGTCTTTTCGTATCTGTCAGATTCCTGGTTCCTCCGAGCGGAAGGAGCGTCATGCGTACGGGTGTCTGGCTGGTGGGGGCGCGCGGCTCGGTCGCGACCACCAGCATCGTCGGGGCGCTCGCCCTACGGGCCGGGCTGACCGGTCCGACCGGGTGCGTCACCGAGCTGCCCGGCGTGCGCGGGCCCGCCCTGCCGGCCTTCGCCGACATGGTCCTCGGCGGGCACGACGTCGTAACCACGCCGCTCGCCAAGCGGGCCGAGTCACTGGCCGCCGCGGGCGTCCTACCGGGCCGCCTGGTCGCCGCGCTGTCGGAGGAATTGGCGGCGGTCGAGCGGGAGTTGCGCCCCGCTCCCAGCGCAGGGACGCAGGCCGACCGGGCCGCGGCCATCGCGCACGACCTCACCGACTTCCGGCAACGGCACGGGCTGCCCTGCGTGGTGGTGGTCAACGTCGCCGCTACCGAGCCGGCACCCCGCCCGCACCCGGGCCACGCCGATCCGGCCGCGCTGCGGGCGGCTCTCGCCGGTCCCGACGAGGTGCTGCCACCCAGCTCGCTGTACGGGTACGCGGCGGTGACGACGGGCTGCCCGTACGTCGACTTCACCCCGTCCACCGGCCTGCGGCTGCCCGCACTGGCCGCGCTGGCCGACGCGCACCGGGTGCCGTACGCGGGTCACGACGGCAAGACCGGGGAGACCCTGATCAAGTCGGTGCTCGCCCCGATGTTCGCGATGCGGCACCTCGCCGTCCGGTCCTGGTCGGGTGTCAACCTGCTCGGCGGTGGCGACGGCGCGACGCTCGCCGACCCGGCAGCCAACGCCGCCAAGGTGCGCAGCAAGCAACGCGTGCTCGGCGAGACCCTCGGCTACCTCCCGCAGGGCGGCAGCCGCATCGAGTACGTCGAGGAGCTGGGCGACTTCAAGACCGCGTGGGATCTGGTCACCTTCGCTGGGTTCCTCGGCACCGGCATGCGGCTGGAGTTCAGCTGGCACGGCTGCGACTCGGCGCTCGCCGCGCCGCTGGTGCTCGACCTGGCCCGGCTGACCGCCGCGGCGCAGGCCACCGGCGTCGCGGGTCCCCTGACCGATCTCGCCTTCTTCTTCAAGGACCCGCTCGGCGACCCTTCCCACGCGCTCGCCGATCAGTGGGCCCGGCTGTGCGCCCTAGCCCACCGGCTGCACTCCGGAGGTGCCGATGCCCCGCCTCACTGACCTTGCCGAACTGGTCCGGGCGCCGGCCGCGCTGTCGGTGCCGGGAGACGTCGTTGCCGGTGCTGCCGCGGCGGGGGCGCTCGGTGCACGTACGCCCGCCCTGGCGACCGCCTCGGTGCTGCTGTACTGGGCCGGCATGGCCGCCAACGACTGGGCCGACCGGCGGCTCGACGCGGTCGAACGCCCGGACCGGCCGATCCCCAGCGGCCGGGTCGCCCCCGGCCTCGCGCTCGGCCTTGCCTCCGGCCTCACCGCCGCCGGGGTCGGGCTCGCCGCCGCCGCCGGAGGTCGGCGCGCGGCCGCCGTCGCGCTCCCGCTCGCCACCGTGGTCTGGGCGTATGACCTGGCCGCCAAGAACACCGCCGCCGGTCCGGCCGTCATGGCCGCCTGCCGGGGGCTGGACGTCCTCCTCGGTGCCTCCGGCGGCCGGCCGGTGCGGGCGCTGCCCGCGGCGGCGACCGTCGCCGCCCACACCTGGACCGTCACCGCCCTCTCCCGCCGCGAGGTTGACGGTGCCGATGCGGGCCTGCCGGTGCGGACCCTCGCCGGCACCGTCCTGGTCGCGGCCAGCGCCGTGCTTCCGTCCGCCCTCGACCGGCGCCTCGGCCGCGACCGGCGCGTCTGTTCGGACGCCGCCGCACCCCGCGCGGGCGCCGGCCCGCCCGGCCGGTCCCGGGGGCCCGGCCGGGGGAGCCCGGCAGCCGCCCTGGCCGCGGCCCTGCCCGTGGCACTGACCGGCTGGTACGTCGCCCGGTACGGCGCCGCCCAGCTACGGGTGGTCGCCGAGCCCACGGCCAGCCGGGTGCGCGCGGCCGTCGGCGTCGGTATCACCGGCCTGCCCACCCTGCAGGGCGCGCTGACCGCGCGGGCCGGTGCCGGCCTGCTGGGGCTGGCGGTGGCGGCGGCCGCGCCACTGTGCCGACGGCTCGCCCGGAAGGTCTCTCCGACATGACCGCCGCCCGCCCGCCCGCTCCCCGCACCGACCGGCCGCCCCACCACAGTGGCCCGGCCACCGGGGAGACCGGCGGCGGGCTGCGGTTCGGGTACGGCACCAACGGCTTCGCCAACCATCGCCTCGACGAGGCGCTCGCGGTGATCGCCGACCTCGGCTACGCCGGCGTCGCCCTCACCCTGGACCACGATCACCTCGACCCGTTCGCACCCGGCCTCGCGCGGCGCGTCGACGCCGTCGCCCGTCGGCTGTCCGCGCTCGGTCTCGGCGTGGTGATCGAGACCGGAGCCCGGTACCTGCTCGACCCGTGGCACAAGCACGCGCCCACGCTGCTGCACGACGACCCCGCCCGCCGCATCGAGTTCCTGCGGCGCGCGGTGGCCGTCGGCGCGGATCTCGGCGCCGAGGCGGTGTCCTTCTGGGCCGGCGTCCGGCCGGCGGCGGTGCCGCCCGCGGTGGCCCGGGACCGGTTGGTTGCCGGCTGCGCCACGGTGGTCGAGGCGGCCGACGCGGCCGGGGTGATGCTTGGCTTCGAGCCGGAGCCCGGGATGCTGGTCGAGGACATCGAGGACTGGCGCCGGCTGTCGGCCGCCCTCGGCGGCCCGGACCGCTTCGGCATCACCCTCGACATCGGGCACTGTCGCTGCCTGGAGCCGCTGCCGGTGCCCGATTGCGTCCGCGCGGTCGCAGCGCGCCTGGTCAACGTGCAGATCGACGACATGCGGCGGGGCGTACACGAGCACCTGGAGTTCGGTGCCGGCGAGATCGACTTCCCGCCGGTGCTGGCGGCGCTGCGCGAGGTCGGCTACGCCGGCCTGGTCGCGGTCGAGTTGCCGCGCCACTCGCACGCCGCGCCCGCCGTCGCCGCCCGCTCGCTGGACTTCCTGCGGGCCGCGGCGACCGGCCTGCCGGCTCCGCATGCCGCCGGGCGGCCGGTACCCGCTCCGCGGCTTTGCTCTTCCCCTACCGACGCGTCACCGGAGGCGGCGCACATGTAGGGGGAGAGCGCAGCAGTCCGGGCGTACCGCCGCCGCACCGGCGCATGCGAGGCCGGCCGAGCGCCGGACGCACCGGTTGGCACGAGGGAGAGTGCCGCCTCCCGGTTCGGGGAGTGGCGCCGACGGGAGGCATGAGTGACACCTGACGACCTACGGACGGCCCTGCGGGACGTACCGGACCCGGACTGGCTGGCGACGGCGCTGCGCCGGATCGCGGCCGAGCCGGCCGCGATCGCCCGGTTCTTTCCGGCCGCCGGCCGACGCTGCGGTCGGGCCGACCTGCCCGACCTGCCCGGCTGGACCGCCGACGAGGCGACCCGCGCGCTGCTGCTGACCAGCCTGCCGGCCGAGCACGTGGCGGGACAGGCCGAGGCGCTCTACCGGGCCGGGGACGCCGCCGAGAGGAGCGCGGTACTCAAAGCCCTGCCCCTGCTGCCGGTCGGCGCCGCCGGGGTGCCGTTGCTGCACGACGCGATCCGCACCAACGACACGCGGCTGGTCGCCGCGGCCCTCGGCCCGTACGCCCGGCACCTCGACCCGGCGGCCTGGCGGCAGGCGGTGCTCAAGTGCGTGTTCACCGGCGTGCCGCTGGCCGTGGTGGCCGATCTCGACGCCCGCGCCGACGGGACGCTGGCGGCCATGCTCGCCGCGCTCGCCGCCGAGCGGACCGCCGCCGGCCGAACCATGCCCGCCGACGCCACCGCGCTGCTCGACCGGCTCACCGCCGGCACCGGCCAACCCCACCACAGGGAGGCGTGAATGCGCATCTTCGACCCGCACATCCACATGACGTCCCGCACCACCGACGACTACGAGCGGATGGCCGCCGCGGGCGTCCGGGCCGTGGTGGAGCCGGCGTTCTGGCTGGGCCAGCCACGCACCAGCGTGGACAGCTTCGTGGACTACTTCGACTCGCTGATCGGCTGGGAGCCGTTCCGGGCCGGCCAGTTCGGCGTCCGCCACCACGCCACGGTGGCGCTGAACCCGAAGGAGGCGAACGACCCGCGCTGCCGCCCGGTGCTCGACCTGCTGCCCCGCTACCTGGAGAAGGACGGCGTGGTGGCGGTCGGCGAGATCGGGTACGACTCGATGACGCCCGAGGAGGACGAGGTCTTCGCCGCCCAGCTCGCCCTGGCGCTCGCGCACGACCTGCCGGCGCTCGTGCACACCCCGCACCGGGACAAGGCCCGCGGCGTCGAGCGCACGCTCGCGGTGGTCGCCGAGTCGGGCATCGCGCCGGGCCGGGTGGTGCTCGACCACCTGAACGAGGTGACCGTGGAGCTGGTCCGCGACACCGGCTGCTGGCTGGGCTTCTCGATCTATCCGGAGACGAAGATGTCGCCGCCGCGGATGGTGGAGCTGCTGAAGCGGTACGGCACCGAGCGGATGCTGGTGAACTCGGCGGCCGACTGGGGCCGGTCGGATCCGCTGCTGACCCGGGCCACCGGGGAGGCGATGCTGCTGGCCGGGTTCGACGCCGACGACGTGGACCGGGTGCTGTGGCGCAACCCGGTCGAGTTCTACGGCCGGTCCGGGCGGCTCGACCTGCGCGATGTGGACGCCCCGGAGTCGACGTTTGCCGGCAACTCGATCCTGCGCGGGGGCAGCTGATGCGGCTGCGGCACGCCGACGGGACCGTCGTCCACCTCGGTTACTGCACGAACGTGCACCCCGCTGAGGACCTCGCCGGCATTATCGCCCAACTCGACACCTATGCGGTACCGGTGCGCGAGCGGCTGGGTGCGGACCTGCTCGGGCTCGGCCTGTGGCTGGCCGCGCCGGTCGCCGCCGAGCTGGCCGCCGATGCCGGCGCCCGCCGGCGCCTGCGGGCCGAGCTGACCGCGCGGGCCCTGGAGGTCGTCACCCTCAACGGTTTTCCGTACGCGGCCTTCCAGGCGCCCGTTGTCAAGAGGGCGGTCTACCACCCCGACTGGACCACCCCGGGGCGGCTCGCGTACACGCTGGACCTGGCTCGGGTGCTCGCGGACCTGCTGCCCGCCGACGCGGCCCGCGGCTCGGTCTCCACCCTGCCGCTGGCCTGGCGGGATCCTTGGGACGCCGCCCGCGCGGACGCCGCCCGCCGCCGGCTCGATGAGCTCGCCGCCGGCCTCGCCGCCGTCGAACGGGACACCGGCCGCCGCGTGCGGGTCGGCTTCGAGCCGGAGCCGGGCTGTGCGGTGGAAAATACCGCGCAGGCCGTGGCTGCTCTGTCCGGAGTGGACGTCACCCGGCTCGGGATCTGTCTCGACCTGGCCCACCTCGCGTGTGCCTGGGAGGAGCCGGTGGCGGCCCTGGCGAGGCTGCGCGCTGCCGGCCTACCCGTCGTGAAGGTGCAGGTCTCGGCCGCGCTGGAGGCGGCCGACCCACTCGCCGGCGCGAACGCCCTGCGACGCTGGGTGGAACCGCGCTTCCTGCACCAGACGCGGAGTTCGGCGTGCGCGGCGGCGACCGCCGGTTCCGGCCGCGGTGCCCCGGCGGATCCGGCCGGACCCGGCTGGGCCGCCGACGACCTGGACGTTGCCCTCGACGCGGGGCTGCCCGGCCCGTGGCGGGTGCACTACCACGTGCCGCTGCATGCCCCGCCCGAACCGCCGCTGGACTCGACGCTGCCGGTGCTGCGGGCCGCGCTGGCGACGTTGTTCGCCGGCCCCGGCGCTGCCTGCGACCACCTCGATGTCGAGACGTACACCTGGGGAGTGCTGCCGGCCGCACGGCGGCCGCGCACCGCCGCGGAGCTGGCCGCGGGCATCGCGGCCGAGCTGGCCTTCACCCGCGCCGAGCTGGTGGCGCTCGGCCTGGCCCCGACCTGCCGGAAGGCGGCGACCCGGTGAGCAGGCAACTGGTCGTGCTGGACGTGGTGGGGGTGACCCCGCGGCTGCTCGCGCACATGCCCCGGCTGCGCGCGGTCGCCGACGCGGGGTTCCGCGCCGAGCTGGGCACCGTGTTGCCGGCGGTGACGTGCTCGGTGCAGTCGACGTTCCTCACCGGTGCGCCGCCCGCCGAGCACGGGATCGTCGGCAACGGGTGGTACTTCCGGGACCTCGGTGAGGTGCTGCTGTGGCGCCAACACAACGCCCTGGTCGGCGGCGAGAAGCTGTGGGAGGCGGCCCGCCGGGTAGCGCCGGGCTGGACCGTGGCGAACGTCTGCTGGTGGTACGCGATGGGCGCGGACGTGGACTGGACGGTCACGCCGCGCCCGGTCTACCACGCCGACGGGCGTAAGGACCCGGACTGCTACACCGACCCACCGGAGCTGCACGACTCGCTGACCGGAGCGCTGGGCACGTTTCCGCTCTTCTCCTACTGGGGACCGGGCGCCGGGCTCCCGTCGTCCCGGTGGATCTGCCGGGCCGCCGGGCGGCTCCTCGCCGAGCAGTCACCCGACCTGACCCTGGTCTACGTCCCGCACCTGGACTACGATCTGCAACGGTTCGGCCCGTCCGGCCCGCAGGCCGCCGCCGCGGCGGCCGAGCTGGACGCCGTGCTGGCGCCGCTGCTGGACGCCGCCCGGGAGCGGGACGCCACCGTCGTGGCGCTCTCCGAGTACGGGATCTCCGACGTGTCCCGGCCGGTGGACGTCAACCGGCTGCTGCGCTCGGAGGGGTTCCTGCGGGTGCACACGCAGGCCGGTATGGAGTACCTCGACCCGTGGACCTCCCGGGCGTTCGCGGTCGCCGACCACCAGGTCGCCCACGTGTACGTCCGGAACCCGGCCGACGTGCCGGCGGTGGCGAAGCTGTGCGCCGGGCTGCCCGGGGTGGCCGAGGTGCTCGACGCGGACGGCAAGGCGGCGTACGGGCTGCACCACCCCCGCGCGGGTGAGCTGGTGCTGGTGGCCGAGCCGGATGCCTGGTTCACGTACTACTACTGGCTCGACGACGACCGCGCGCCGGACTTCGCCCGGCTGGTGGAGATCCACCGCAAGCCCGGGTACGATCCGGCGGAGCTGTTCTTCGATCCGGCCGCCCCCGGTGCCGCGAGACGGCGGGCCGCCGTGGCGCTGGCCCGGAAGAAGCTGGGAATGCGGTACCTGATGAGCGTGGTCGGGCTCGACGCCGGCGCCCGCGCGGTCCGGGGCTCGCACGGGCGGCTGCCCACCGACGCGGACGACGGGCCGGTGCTGCTCTGCTCCGACGCGTCGGCAGCGCGGGACCGGGTCGCCGCCACCGAGGTGAAGGGGCTGCTGCTGGAACTCGCCGGACTGGCCCCGCCGCGCTGGAGTCGTTCGACGCGTTCGCGTTGATCCACGACGACATACTGGACTGCACGGCGACGTCCTGCACGGACACCGCCGCACCGCGCCTGGCTCGCCGGCGGGCGGCCGTCCGCGGCGCGCGGGTCCCGGTGCAGGTCCGGGCGTACGTCTCTGGTGCGGCGGGCGGCCCGAGGTCTGGCGGTGGGTCGTGCCGGTACGCATTTTGGTGGTGACTGGGGGTTGCGATTCGCGCCTCGGGCCGACACTATGGAAACGGGAATCGTTTTCAGCACGTTCGATGGGTGCGGCTGCGTTCCCACCGGCCCTGGGTGGATTCCCGGCGGCTTCAGTGGTGAAGGCGCCTGTACTGGGGGAAGTGTGGACACAGACCTGTTTCTGAAGCCGTCGCTGAGCGACTCGGTGCGCGGAATTCTCGACCAGCCGGACCTGTTGCCGGACATGGTCGAGGCGTTGGGCTCACCGTTGAACGTCGTGCTGCCGCACCAGATTACCGACAACGTCGAGCGGTACCGCGAGGTGCTGACCTCTCATCACCTGTGCGGCGAGGTCTTCTTCGCCCACAAGGCCAACCGGTCGAGCGCGCTGGTCCGCCAACTGGCCGCCGGAGACACCGGGGTCGATGTCGCGTCGCTCGGCGAACTGCGGCACGTGCTGGAGGCCGGATGCGCCGGCCGCCGGATCATGGCGACCGGTCCCAAGGACACCGACTTCCTGTGGCTGGCCGCTCGGGTCGGCGCTGTGGTCAACGCCGACTCCGTGCAGGAACTGGCCGAACTCGCCGCGCTGGTGGCCAGCCACCGCCTGCCGCGGGTGCGGGTCATGGCGCGACTGTCGGCGTTCGACTCCGCCGGCGTGCGGGTGTTGAGCCGACCCAGCCGGTTCGGGGTGCACGGTCGTGAGGTGGGCGTCGTGCTGGACCTGCTCGACAAGCATCGCGACGAGCTGGACCTGCTCGGTTTCGCCTACCACCTGGATACGAACGCGTTGACCGAGAAGGCGTTGGCGCTTGAGGGCTGCCTGCTGGCCATGCGCGAGGCGTCGGCGCGCGGGTTCTCGCCGTCGGCGATCGACATCGGCGGCGGGTTCGGCGTCAACTACCTCGCCGACCGTGAGGAATGGGACCGCTACACGACCGAACTCGGCCGGGCCGTCCTCGGCGTGCGCCCGGCGATGACCTGGCAGAACCACGGGTACGGACTACGCGCCGAGGCCGGCACGCTGCGCGGCGCTCTGGGTGTCTACCCGGCGTACCGGCCGGTTGCCGGCCCGGCCTACCTCGACGCGTTGCTGACCCTCGACGCGCCGACGCTCGGCCGGTCGATGGCGACCCTGCTGTTGGAGAGCCTCTACGACCTGCATGTCGAACCGGGCCGGGCGATGCTCGACCAGTGCGGCCTCACCGCCGCCCGGGTGGTGGAGGTACGCACCACCCATGCCGGCGACGTGCTGGTCCGGCTCGCGGCCAACTCCCGCGACATCAGCACCGAGGACCACGCCGTGTTGATGGACCCGGTGCTGCTGCCGCCCGGCTCCGGCGAGGACGATCCGGTCGGCGTGTACCTGTCCGGCAACCTGTGCCTGGAGGACGATCTCATCACCCGCCGGAAGGTGACCCTGCCCCGCCTCCCCGCGCCAGGCGACCTGGTGGTGTTCGTCAACACCGCCGGCTACTTCATGGACTTCGCCGCCGACCACGCCCTGATGCAGCCCATCGCTGCCAAAGCCGCCGTCTACCGAGCCGGCGGGACGTGGAAGTGGTGTCTCGACGAGCAGTACTGGCCCGTGAAAGGTGACCGATGAGGTACGACAGCATCCTGGACACGATCGGTGACACACCGCTGGTGCGGGTGGCACCGGAGGTGCACGGACTGCGCAACATCGACCTGTACGCGAAGTTGGAGATGCTGAACCCGTTCGGCTCCGTCAAGGACCGGCCGGCATGGAACATGGCCAAGGACGGCCTCGCGGGGGCGATCGAGCGCGGAGACTCGATCGTGGAGCTGTCGAGCGGCAACACCGCCAAGGCACTCGCCGTCATCGCGGCGATGCACGGGCTGCCGTTCAAGAGCGTCACCAACCGGATGAAGGTCCCCGAGATCAAGGACCTGTTGCTGCTGCTCGGCGCGCAGATCGAGGAGTTGCCGGGCCAGACCGAGTGTCTCGACCCGACCGACACCGAGGATCCGCTGACCCGCATGTACCGGATGCTCTCCGAGGAGGGCAGCGGCTACCTGCACACCGACCAGTACTTCAACCCGCGCAACCTGGAGGCGCACCGGATCTCGACCGCGCAGGAGGTCATCAAGGATCTCGACGGGCGCGGGCCGGACATCTTCATCGCCTGTGTCGGCACCGCCGGTTCGTCGACCGGTGTCGCGACCGTGTTGCGTGAGCACAACCCGCAGGTCGCCGTCGTCGGACTGGTGGCGCAGAAGTCGGACTTCATCCCCGGTATCCGCAACATCGACGAGGTGAACGAGGTCGGTCTCTTCGACCCGAGCAACTACGACACGATCGAGGCCGTCTCCGCGCAGGAGGCCATCGACGGGATGCTCACCCTGAACCGGCGCTGCGGCATGCTCGGCGGACCCACCGGCGGTGCGGCCTACTTCGGCGCGGTGCGTCATCTCAAGGCGATCGACGAAACCCTCACCGAGCGCCGCACGGCCGTGTTCATCGTGTGCGACCGGGTCGAGAGCTACATGAGCTACGTCCGTCAGCGCCGCCCCGACCTGCTCAAGCAACCGCCGCGGCCGAACTCGGTCGGCACGCTCACCGACGCCGAGGTCGCCGCTGCCGCCTCCGTCGACGTGGCGCAGGCGCGGCAGTGGATCGCCGAGACGGCGCCGCTGGTGGTCGACCTGCGCGGCGCGTTCGCCTACGCCGCGCTGCACATCGAGAATTCGGTCAACATCGTCGACGAACTCTTCGACGAACTGCTGCACGGCGGCCTGCCGATCGGGGCGTCGCGACCGGTGCTGCTGGTGTGCCCGGTCGGCGAGAAGTCGGCCCGCTACGCCGCGCTGCTGACCCGGATGGGTCATCAGGATGCGCGCAGCCTGCGCGGCGGCGTGGTGGCCTGGCGCGACGCGGGTGCCCCGCTGGTGCGGGACTGAGCCGGCCGTGACGACGACGATCCACGGCGGGGTGCTCGACCGGCTCGCGTCATGGCAGGACGGTCTGCGCGCGGAGTTCCCCATCTTCGAACGCAGTCCGGGTCTGGCGTACCTGGACAGCGCGGCCACCACGCAGAAACCGGCCGCCGTTCTCGACGCCGTGCATGAGTTCCTGACGACCGGCAACGCCAACGTGGGGCGGGGATCCCACCCGTGGGCGACCCGCACCACCGCACGGATCGAGGCGTGCCGGGACCGGATCCGGCGTGCGCTCGGTGACACCGGCGACGGGTCCACTGTCGACTTCACAAGCGGCACGAGTGACGGCCTGCGGGCCGTCGCGGACGACTGGCTCGCCGGACAACTGACCGACGGCGACGAGATCATCGTCCCGTTCGGTGATCACCAGTCGAACCTGCGCCCGTGGCTGGACCTGCGTGACCGCCTCGCCCGCACCGGCGTCGGGGTGACCGTGCGCCCGATGCCGGTCGACCCGGCCTCGGGCGACTACGACCACCGGGCACTGCCGTCGGTGGTCACCGGACGGACCCGGTTCGTCGCCACAACGCATGTACACCACGTCTTCGGCGCCGACATGAACGTACACCGCATCCGCGAGGTCGTCGGCCCGGACGTGCCGATCTGCCTGGACGCGGCGCAGAGCGTCGGCCACCGGCCGGTGTCGGTCGCCGACCTCGACGTGGACTTCGTGGTTTTCTCCGGCCACAAGATGCTCGCCCTGCCCGGAACGGGCGTGGTGTGGGCCCGCAACCGGCGCGGCCCGCGCTTCGCGCGCCGCGGCTGGGCCGGCACCCCGAACACGGCCGGGATCGTCAGCATGGCTGCCGCGTTCGACTGGCTCGACCGGGCCGGCCTCGCCGACATCCACGCCTGGACGACCGCGTTGTGCGTACGGCTCACCGACGGGCTGAGCCGGCTCCCCGGTGTGCGGGTGCTCGGCTGTCAGAACAGCCTCACCGCCGACTCGGACGTGCAGCGGCGGGACGGGATCGTGACGTTCCGGCACGCGGCGGTGCGCTCCGACGATCTCGGGTTCGTGCTCGCCGACGAGGGGCTGATGGTCCGGGCGGACAGTCACTGCCAGGCCGGTCGCGACACCGACGACCTGGCGGTGCGGGTGAGCGTGCACGTCTACAACACCCCGGACGAGATCGACCGGGTGCTCGCGGTGGTCGAGCGTTGCGAAAGGATGGGATCTTGAACAAGATCGTAGCGATGGTCGACGTGTACGCGCCCACCGTGCCGCTGGCGCAGGCGTTCCAGAGCGCCGGGGCGACCGTCGTGCGGGTGCAGAGCACCGCCCTGCCGCCGCCGGCGTACCGGCGGCATCCGGACCTGACGATGTTCTCCGCCAACATCGTGCACACCGGGGACTTCGCCGCGACCCGGGACGCGCTCGCCGCGCACCGCCCCGATCTGGTGATCACCGGCGGGGAGACCGGCGTCGAACTCGCCGATCAGCTCTCCGAGGCGCTGGGGCTGCCGACCAACGGCACCGCCCACAGCGCCGCGCGACGTGACAAGGCTGTCCAGAACGAGACCGTTCGCGCCGCGGGCCTGCGGGCCACCCGGCAACTCGTGGTCACCGACGAGGCGAAACTGCGTGCCTGGCACGCCGAAGTCGGCGGCCGAGTCGTGGTGAAGCCGGTCCGCAGCGCCGGCAACGACGGGGTCACCTTCTGCGACACCCCGGACGCGTCGTCGGCCGCCTTCCACGCGATCCTCGGCAGCACGAACGTCTTCGCCGAGTGCAACGAGACGGTCGTCGCCCAGGAGTACCTCGTCGGCACCGAGTACGCCGTCAACACCGTCAGCGCGAACGGCCTGCACCGGGTCACTGACATCTGGCAGTACGCCAAGATGACCGTCAACGGCGTCGTCGACCGGCACGCCGGGGTGTTCTCCACCCCCGTCGACGACGTGCCGGAGGTGGTGCGGTACGCGGGCGGCGTACTCGACGCACTCGGGGTGCGGCACGGACCCGCCCACCTGGAGATCATGGTCACCAGCGACGGACCGTGCCTGGTCGAGGCCGGCATCCGGCTCTGCGGCGGCGGCGCCGCCTACTACGCCACCCTTGCCGGTGGTGAGTCACAACTGGAGTGGACCGTGCAGGCGTACCTGGATCCGGTTCTGTTCGCGAACCGCCACCAAGAGCCGCACCGGGTCGAGCAGCACGTGGTGATGGCGTATCTGACCTCGCCGGTCGAGGGCATCCTGGAGGACTACCCGCTGCTGGACCAGGTGCGGGCGTTGCCCAGCTTCCACAGGGAGCACCTGGGGGTGCAGCCGGGCGAACATCTGCCGCGCACCGTCGACGACACGACCGAACCGCTGATGGTGGGCCTGGCGCATCCGGTCGCCCAGGTGGTCGCCGACGACTTCCGCGCCGTCAACTACCTCGACGGCGTCGGTTTCTACCGGCTCCGGGCATGACGCCCCAGCACGTCGTGGTCCTGCACCGGTGGCGGGCCGGGTACGCCGACTACGCCGCCTACCTGGATCACACCGCCCACGCGGTCACCTACGTCAGCACCGACGTCGGGGCCGACGCGGTGCCGGCGCACGCACGGGAGGTCGTCGTGGTGCCCGCCACCGACGACCTCTCCACGGTCTCCGGTGCGGTACGCGGACTCGCCGGTCGGCACGGCCCGCCGGTCGGCGTCGTCGCGCTGAAGGAGGACGACCTGCTCGTCGCCGCGCACCTGCGGACGGAGTGGGGCTGTCCGGGGCCGACGGTGGACGACACGCGCCGGTTCCGCGACAAGGTGGTGATGTGCCGGGCGGTCGCGGCGGCCGGGGTCGACGTTCCCGCGTTCGCGGCGGTCGACAGTGCGGGGGACGTGCACGACTTCGCCACGACGCACGGCTATCCGGTGGTGCTCAAGCCGCGCGACGGCAGTTCTGCCGCGGGGGTGCGGGTGCTGGACCGGCCCGCCGACGTGCCCCGGGAGGTGGCCGGGTCGATGGTCCAGGTGTTCAGTCCTGGTGTGCTGTACCACGTCGACGGGGTCTTCGACGGCGCCGCGGTCGCGGCGTGCACGGTGTCCCGCTATCTGCGCACCTGCCTGGAGTTCCGGTCGGGAATCGCGCTCGGCTCGGTGGAAGTCGATGACGCCGGCTTCCGGCGACGGGTGGAGGACTTCACCGGACGGGTGCTGCGGGCGCTCTCCACCGATCCGGTGGTGTTCCATCTGGAGCTGTTCGACGAGGGAGGCCGGCTGCGGTTCCTGGAGGTCGGTGCCCGGACCGGCGGCGCGGAGATCCCGTTCATGTGGCGGGAACTGCGCGGTTACGACCTGAACCGCGCCGCCTTCGACCTCGCCCTGGGGCGTAGGCCGGACATGCCGGCCCCGACGGCGGACGGGCCGGTCGGCGGGTTTCTGCTCGTGCCCGCCCCGGCGCAGCGGCCGTGCCGGATCGAGGCGTCCACCCCGATGATGGGGTCGGTGCCCGAGCTGTACGCGGAGGTGGTGCTCGAGCCGGGCGTGGTCCTGCCGGACGCCGACGCTTACTTCGAGCACGTCGGGGGCCGGTTCCGGTTCCGGGGGGACAGTACGGCGGCGGTGTCGGCGGCGGTGTCGAAGGTTGCCGCCGACTACCGCATCACGGGATCGACAGTGACCGCGGCGATGTGATCCCCGCTCGGGATCTGTGACCGCCAGGGGGCGCTCCGTCGCCATGCCGGGAATCGCGACGGTGCCTCCTGTTGTGCCGGACCTACCGGGCGGGGTGACCTTCAACGGCCGGGTGCGTGCCGAGCCCGCCGAGCGCATGGTCCGTGTGATGGCACGCGACCTGACGGCGGTCGACCGGGGCGAGCAGCGGTACCTGTCCACACCTCGCCCGATCCGGCGCGGACAGCTCCCGGTGCAGCGGGCAGCGCCGCCGGAAGGCGCATCCATCGGGGCGGTCGAGCGGGTCGGGCGGCTCCCCGGCGGGGGCGGACCCGCGTCCGGCTCGTGCCGCCGCCACATCGGCGACCGGTGTGGCGGCGACGAGCGCCCGGGTGTACGGGTGCGCCGGGGCGTACAGCACGTCGGCGGCCGGGCCGGTCTCCACCACGCGACCGGCGTACATGACCGTCACCCGGTCGACTGTGCGCCGCAGCAGCGTCAGGTCGTGCGAGGTCATCAGGAATGCCAGCCCGAAACGTTCCCGCAGGTCGGCGAGCAGATCCATGATGCCGACCCGCAGTGACGTGTCCAGTGCCGACACCGGCTCGTCCAGCAGCACCAGGCGGGGGCCGGGGGCCAATGCGCGGGCGATGGCGACCCTCTGCCGTTGTCCGCCGGAGAGCTGCCCAGGGCGGCGTCCGGCGTGTTCGTCCGACAGTCCGACGAGGCCGAGCACCTCCCGGGCGCGGGATCGGCTGTCCGGCCGTGACCATCCGTGCACCCGCAGCGGTTCGGCGACAACGTCGGCGACGGACATCGTGGGGTTCAACGACGAGGCGGGGTCCTGCATCACCATCTGCACCTGTCCGCGCAGCGCGGTCCGGTCCCGTCGGCGCAGCCCGGAGACGTCGGCGCCGAACAGCGCGATGGTTCCTTCCTGGGGCCGGCGCAGGGCGATGATCTCACGCAGGACGGTGGTCTTCCCGCAGCCGGATTCGCCGATGAGGGCGACCGCCTCGCCGGTGTCCACCGTGAGGTCGACGCCGTCGACGGCACGGACGACGGCCCTGCGCCGGACGGGGAAGTGCCGGCGCAGTCCGGTGATCCGCAGCGCCGCCCCGGCACCGGGCTCGGCCTGCTCGACCTCGGACGCGGTCGGCCCGACGTCTGATGCGGCCGCCCGCACCGCGGCAGCGAGTGGCCCGGCGCCGGCGGCCGTCACCTGCGCGACGGCGGTGGGCGGCTCGGCGCCCGACGCCGTCAGCAGGTCGCGTAGGTGGGCGCTGGCCGGTCGGCGGAACCGCTTCGTGACCGGCCCCTGCTCGACCAGTTCCCCCCGGCGCAGCACAGCTATCCGGTCGCACGATCGGGCCACCACCCCGAGGTCGTGGGTGATCAGCAGCAGTGCGGCTCCGGTCCGTGCCCGCACGTCGTCGAGCAGGTCGAGGATCTGCGCCTGCACGGTCGTGTCCAGCGCGCTCGTCGGCTCGTCCGCGATGATCAGGTCGGGGTCGTTGGCGATGGCCATGGCGATGGCGACCCGCTGCCGCATCCCGCCGGAGAACTCGTGCGGCAGCGCTCCGGCCCGCCGCCGTGCCGCCGCGATGCCGACCCGGTCGAGCAGTTCCACGGCCCTTTCAGTGGCGTCCCGCCGGCGCAGGCCCGGTTGGTGGACGGCGATCGCCTCGGCGACCTGGCGGCCCACCGGGATCACCGGTGTCAGTGCGGCGAGCGGGTCCTGATGGACCATGGCGACCTGCCGGCCACGGACAGCGGACAGCTCACGGTCGGACAGGCCGAGCAGTTCGCGGTCGGCGAGGCGCACCGATCCCTCCACTCGGGCGGTGTCGGGAAGCAGACCCATGACCGCGAACGCCGTCGCCGACTTCCCGGAGCCCGATTCGCCGACCAGGGCGACCGCCTCTCCGGCGGCGACGGTCAAGGTCAGGTTCCGCACGGCCGGCACCGGCCCGGTGCGGGTGCGGTAGGAGACCGTGAGATCACGGATGTCGAGCATCATGCGTCGTCCCGCAGCCCTTCGCCGAGCATCGCCGCCGCGAGTACGGTGGCGGTGAGGAAGCCGACCGGAGCGAGAAAGACCCACGGAAACGTCAGCGCGGAGCCGGTGCCGGTCGCGACCAGGGTGCCGAGCGAAACGTCCGGCGGTTGCACCCCGAATCCGAAGTAGCTGAGTCCGGCCTCGGCGAGGACGGCGGAGGCGACGTTCAGGGTGCAGTCGATCGCCAGCAGCGGCACCATCTGTGGCAGCAGGTGCCGGGTGACGATCCGGGTGGTGGAGGCGCCGGTGTTCTCGGCGGCCACGACGTAGCCGGCGACCCGTAGGCTCCGGGCGCGGGCGCGGACCACCCGCGAGGTCACCATCCACTGGAACGTCGCGATCAGTAGCACCAGCACCAGCCACGAGGAACCGCGCAGGGCCGGTGAGAGCACCGCGACGGCGAGGATCGGCGGCAGCACCAGGAGCACGTCGACGACCATCATGAGGACGCGGTCGGCGACGCCGCCGAGGTAACCCGCGACCGTGCCGACCAGTGCCGAGAGGGCGGTGGTGAGTACCGCTGCCAGCAGCCCGATCACCAGGGACTTCTGGAGTCCGCGCAGGCACAGTGCGAGCATGTCCTCGCCGAGCCGGGCGGTGCCCAGTGGGTGTGCGCCCGACGGGGCGGCGAGCACGTTGCGCAGATCCTGGTCGGTGTGGGTGAAGGGCAGCAGCAGCGGGCCTACGGCTGCCGCGAGCACCAGCAGTGCCAGCAGCCCGGCGCCGGTCAGCGCGATCGGGCGGTGAACGTTCACGTGCGGGTCCGTGGGTCGAGAAGTAGCAGCGCCAGGTCGGCCAGCCAGCCGACCATCACCACGAGGACGGCCATCAGCAGGGTGGCCGTGGCGACGACGTTCGCGTCCTGGCGTTCGATCGCTGTGACCAGCCAGTCGCCGAGGCCGTGCCAGCCGAAGATGCGTTCGGTGAACACGCCTCCGGCGAGGTGCAGGCCGAAACTGAACGCCACCAGCGGGGCCATCGGGATCAGCGCCATCCGCAGGCCGTGGCGGCGGACGGCGCGGCCCCGCCGCAGGCCCCGCCCCCGGGCCGCGCGCAGGAACTCGCTGTCGCGTACCTCCAGCATCGCGGCCCGCTGATAGCGGCTGTAGAACGCGATCTGCGGGAGGGCGATGGCGATCGTCGGCAGGACCAGGTGCCGCAGCCGGTCGCCGAGCGCGGCCCAGCCGGTGAGGTCGGAGCCGGGGGTCCGTTCACCGCTGAACGGCAGCAGGTCGGTGCCGGCGGCCTCGTTGACCGGTAGCCACAGGAGCTTCAGGACGGTGCCCAGCACGAATACCGGGATCGCCAGCAACAGCAGGGCGGTGGCCATCGACAGCTTGTCGGCGGCGCTGCCGGCGCGCAGCGCGCCCCAGATGCCGAACCCGCAGCCGAACAGCACCGCCAGCACGCCGCCGGGCAGGAACAGCCGGATGCTGGTGCCGGCGCGAGCGGACACCTCGCCGGCAATGTCGTGTCCGTCGGCGGTGGTGCCGAAGTCCCCGGTCACGGCGCCGGCCAGCCACTGCCCGAACCGGGGCAGCACCGGCAGGTCCAGGCCGAGGGCCGTGGCCCGTGCGTCGATGACGGACTGCGGCGTCGGCGGTTGGGTGGTGCGCAGTTCCGCGAGGGGGTCGAAGCTGAGCGCCGCGAGCGTGTAGGTGAGCAGCACTGCGGCCAGACAGACGCCGAGCCGGGCCGCCAGCCGGGCGAGGAGCCGGCCGACGGCGCGGACGGCGGAGGCCGACAACGCTGCGCCACGTCGTCGGCCCGCGCCGGGCGTTGTCACTTCATGAAGCCCGCGTTGGCGAAGCCGTAGCCGCCGAGGCCACGTGCGCCGTAGTTGGCGACGGTGCCGCGCACGGCGTAGGCGCCCGATTCCGGGTACAGCGGCAGGTGGTGTGCGTGCTTCCAGGCCAATTTGTCGATCTCGTCGATCAGGGCCGCACTCTTGGCCTGGTCGAACTCGGCGATGGCCTTGTCGTACAGCTCCTGGATACCGGGGATGACGACGCGACCGAAGTTGTTGCCCGCCTTGCCGTCGACCGGCACCTGGAACACGGGCCGGTCGTGCGAGATCGGGTACGGCGACTTCGTCCATTCGAACGCGATCAGGTCGAAGTTGCCCGGGAGCAGGTAGGCCTCCTGGAACCGTTCGGTCGGCACCGATTCGACCTCGACCTCGACTCCGACGGCGGCGAGCTGCTTGCCGATGACGCCGGAGACCGCCTTGCCGGTCGGGGTGGCCTGCACGACGAGGCGCAGGCTCAGCGGCTTGCCGTCCCTGGTGCGCACGGCCCCGTTGAGCTTCCAGCCCTGGGCGTCGAGCGCGGTGCGCGCGGCTTCGGGGTCGAACGGCAGTTCCTTCGAGTTGTCCCTGTAGGCGGCGTGACCCTGCGGGACGATGTGGTTGCCGACGGCCTTCGCTCCGGGCACGATCGGACCCACGACGATGTCGGTCACCTCCTGCGGGTTGACGGCCTGAGCGATGGCGACCCGCAGGGCGGTGTCCGACAGGAGTGCGCCGTCGGCGCCGTTGAAGGTGAGCTGACCCGCGCGCCGCTCGGACGCCTTCCTGATCTGCACGCCCGAGATGCCCTTGGCGCGGGTGAGCAGGTCGATGTCGCCGCCGATCGGGTACAGGTCGAGGCCGTTGTTTGCGAGTTCGTCGGCACGGGCGGCGGGGGCGAGCACCCGGAAGATCACCCGGTCGAGGGCGGGCCTGGTGCCCCAGAACTTCTCGTTGCGGCGCAGGGTGACAACCTTGCCGACGGTGTCGACGTCGGCGATCTCGAACGGGCCGGAGGTGACCTCCGGCCGGTTGAGCCACGCCTTGTTGAATGCCTCGGGGGTGGCGGTCACCTCGGTCGGGACCAGCGGCCGGAACAGGCCCTGCCAGTCGGCGAACGGCTTGGCGAAGGTGAGCACGGCCTCCCGGTCGGAGGCTCCGCGCTCCACGTTCGCCACGTCCTGGTAGCCGATGCTGTTGCTGATCTCGAAGCCCTTGTCGGCGCCGCGCAGCGCGTTCCAGTGGCCGCGAAGGTCCTCCCAGGACAACGGCCGGCCGTTGCTCCAGACCGCCTCCTCACGGATCTTGTAGCGGATCTTCTGAGGCTGGGTGGAGATCATCTCGATCGAGTCGAAGAAGGTCTTGTTCACCGCCGGGACGCCGTCGGCGGTGTCGAGGAACGCGCTGGGCAGGATCGCGTCAGCGAACTGGTAGGTCACAACGCGGGCGCCGTTTACCTGCTTGGGGTTGTAGTTGGTCGGCAGTGAGTCGATCGGCAACCGCAGGTCGCCTCCGTCGCGTAGGTTCGCGCGGTCCTGACGGTTGATGTCCTGGCCGGACGCCGGGGTGCCCGGCGACGCCTGCTGCGCCTTGTGGTCGGTGGAGCAGGCGGACGTGCCGAGGGCGACGGTGAGCAGCAGCGCCGCCGCCGTCTTGCGTGATAACCGCATGGCCGGAGCGATCCCCTTCATGGGTGCAGAAAGTTCAGTCGCCGTGACGGTACTGCAAATCACAACCATGTTCAATAATAGTGGCGACGCCCCGGGCTTCGACGATCGTGATACTACGGCGAGACCAGAAAACGAGAGGTGACGATGACCGACATCGACGAGGCGGCCGACGTCAGTGCGAAGCCGTTGCGACACAACCGGGACTTCTCCCGGTTCTGGTTCGGAGAGACGGTCTCCCTGTTCGGGGTCCAGGTCACCAACCTCGCGCTTCCGCTGACCGCCGTGATCGTGTTGAATGTCCGTCCGGAGGAGTTGGGACTGCTCCGCTCGCTCGCATTCCTGCCATTCCTGTTCCTGGCGCTGCCGTTCGGCGTCCTCGTCGATCGCAACGCCAAGCGGCCCCTGATGATCCTGGCGAACCTGGCCCGCGCCGTCCTGGTCGGCCTCGTCCCGGTCCTGGCGTTCGCGGACGCGCTGAGCATGCCGATCCTGGCAGCGGTCGTGCTCGCGATCGGCGTGTGCACGGTGCTGTTCGAGGTCTGCTGGCTCTCCTACGTGCCGGTGCTCGTCGAGAAGGAGCATCTGGTAGCCGCGAACGGGCGGGTCAGCGCCAGCTCGTCGGCGGCCGAGTTCGCCGGTCCCGGACTCGGCGGCCTGCTGGTCCAGGTACTTACCGCTCCCTACGCGCTGGCGGTGAACGCCGGCTCGTACCTGGTGTCGGTGTTCTCCCTGCTGACCATCCGGACGCCCGAGGAGGTCACCCCGTCGGCGAAGCGGCACCTCGGTAGGGAGATCGCCGAGGGCATCGGCTTCATCGTGCGCCAGCCCTACCTGCGGGTACTGGCGGTCGCGGGCGCGGCATTCAACTTCTGCTACATGTTCGTGGAGGCGCTGTTCGTCATCTACGCCGTGCGTGACCTGAACATGGCCGCGGGCACCATCGGCGGGATCCTCGCGGTGAGCGCGATCGGCGGTGTGCTCGGCGCGGCCCTCGCGGCCCGCCTGGTCGGCCGGTACCGGTTCGGGCGCGTCTACGTGGCGGCGGTCGTGGTCGGCTACGGCGGCCCGCTGCTCATCCCGCTGGTCGCGGGGCCCCCGGTGCTGGCCGTGGTGGTCGTGACCGCCGGTTTCTTCCTGATGCGCGCGGGGCTCACGGTGGCCAACGTGGCTGGTTCGAGCCTGCGGCAGGCGGTCACCCCCCGGGAGCTGCTCGGTCGTATGACGGCCGGGATGCGCACACTCATGTGGGGCATCGGCACCACCGGAGCGCTCGTCGGTGGCTTCGTCGGCGGGTGGCTCGGGCTGCGCACGGGGCTGTGGGTGGCCGCGGTGGGTTTCCTGGTGGCCGCGTTGCCGATCCTGCTGTCCCGTATCCCGCAGCTACGTGAGATGCCTTCTGCCGCCGACCGGTAGGACACCCGTTCCGCGACACCGCGACGGACCTGCCGCCCCACCAGGGCGCGACCCGCGACGGGTCGGACTGGGGTTCCGCCACCCGGTAGTACATGCTTCGCTGAATACAGAAAGCCGTGTACTGTCGCCGCATGAAGACGTTGACCCACGGGCAGGTTCTCGCCCGGTTCGGCCATGCCCTGTCCGATCCGTTGCGTGCCCGGCTGCTGCTCGCCCTGCGCGACGGCCCCGGCTATCCGGCGGACCTGGCCGACCTTCTCGGCACCAGCCGGCAGAACCTGTCCAACCATCTGGCGTGCCTGCGTGGCTGTGGCCTGGTGGTGGCGGTGCCGGAGGGCCGGCGTACCCGCTACGAGCTGACCGACGGCCGACTCGCCCATGCCCTCGGTGATCTGCTCGGCCTGGTTCTCGCCGTGGATCCCGCCGCGTGCGCCGCCCCGGTCGCGGACGGCTGCTGCTGATGGGCCTGCCGTTGAGCCGGCCCCGGCCTCGGCCCGCCATGCCGTCGGCCGGGCGGCGCGCGGTTCTCACCCGCCGGGTGCGGCTGCTGGTCGCCGCGACCATCATCTACAACGTCATCGAGGGGATCGTGGCGATCGCCGCCGGCACGGTCGCATCGTCGACCGCGCTGATCGGATTCGGCCTGGACTCCTTCATCGAGGTGGCGTCGGCGGCCGCGGTGGCCTGGCAGTTCGCCGGCCCTGACCCGCAGTCCCGGGAGAGGGTGGCGCTGCGCGTGATTGCGATCTCCTTCTTCGCCCTCGCCGGCTACGTCACCGTCGAGGCGGTCCGGTCGCTGTTCGGCGGCGCCGACGCCGAGCATTCCGTCGTCGGCCTGGTGCTGGCCGGGCTGTCGGTGCTGGTCATGCCGGTGCTGTCCACGGCACAACGCCGTGCCGGCCGGGAACTCGGCTCCCGGTCCGCGGTGGCCGACTCCCGGCAGACCCTGCTCTGCACCTATCTGTCTGCCGTCCTGCTCGTCGGTCTGGCGCTGAACAGCCTGTTCGGCTGGTCCTGGGCCGACCCGGTCGTCGCGCTGGTCATCGCCGGTGTCGCTGTCAAGGAGGGCCGGGACGCCTGGCGGGGCGACACTTGCTGCCAGGTCGTAGACACGGTGGCCGACCCTGCCGGCACGGCGGACGGCTGCGGCTGCCATCCGGGCAGTTCCTGCTGCGTCGGCGGAGTCGACATGACCTTCCGGCGGACGATCGGGTCGGGTGCCGACGAGAACTGCTTCGGGTCCTCACCGGGGGAGCCGCACTCCCGCGCGCATCGCCACTGATCGGGAGACCGGGACGTGTCGATCCGGGCTCACCGGACCTCCGCCCGCACGATGTCCATCGGGCCGGGGGTCGCGTCGAACCCGGCGGCCGTGAGTTCGGCGACGATCGCCTCCGGCGACACGACGAACCACCGGTACGCGGCCGTGACCTCACGTACCAGCCGATCGGAGTCGTCGAGCACCCGGTAGCGCATCTGCCACCGGAGGGCGCCCGGGCCGTCCGGCTGGGCCGCGCCGCTGCCCACATAGGTGTGGGAACCCACCCGCACCGTCACAAAGTCCGACTCAGGGATCGCCATCGGCTCCGCTGGCGGCTGCGCGTTGACCACCAGCGGCGCACCGTCGGCGAGCCGGTCGCGCAGCCGCCTCCACAACTCGCCACGCGCGTCGGGTTCCAGGTGCCCGATCATGTTCATCGCGACCGCACCGCCGATCCGGTCCGGCAGGGCGGCGTCCTGCGCTCCGGAGGCCACCACCGTGACCCGCTCCCGTAGGTCCGGGGCGGAACCCAGCCGGGTGAACAGGGCGCCGCGCTGGACCGCCGACGGCTCGACCGCCACGATCCGCGCGGCCGGCAACGCCTGGGCGATGATCAGGGTGCCGAGCCCGCTACCTGCGCCGAGGTCCAACACCGGTCCCGCCTGCGGTGCGGCACCGGCCAGCGCGGCCAGCACCGGGCCCCGCAACGCCTGCCAGGCGTCGTGGCTGAACAGGTCGAGGAACTCGCCCGACTCGTGGTACTCGTCGTCGCTCATCCGTGCCCTCTCGTCGTCGCCGTTGACCGGACCGGACCGGACCGGACCGGACCGGACCGGACCGCGGCCCGGCCGGGGGTCGTGCGGCTGGATGACAATCATCTCCGGCAGCAGCGGAAGGTTGTCGCCGTCGGCAGGAAGACAAACGCCACCGGCGGTGAAGACGAGGTTCGCCTTCACCGCCGGTGACCGGGATGTCAGTGCTCCGACATCGTGCCGCTGATCTCGTTGGGGACCGCGTCGAGGGTCACCGAACCGGCGACCTTGCCGGTGGTGAGGTCGAGCCGGTGCACCTTCTTGGTGGCGGGCTCGGTGACGTAGGCGTCGTCACCGCGGACGAAGAGGGCCGGGCGTGGCTCCTGCCAGTCCATCGGCTCCTTCCAGGCGCCGACCACCGGCCACGAGGCGGTCAGCTTGCCAGTGGCGGGGTCGACCACGTGCAGCTTGCCGTCGGTGCCCAGGATCAGGCCCTCGCCCTGCGGGCCGCGGGCCATCGAGCGGAAGCTGTAGCTGACACCCTTGGGCATCGGCACGACCTGGAGCTTCTGGGCTGCCGTGTCGATGAGCGCGAACTGCTCGGGGAACTCACGCTCCGCGTCCGGGTCGACCTTGTAGTCGCCGAGCAGCACCGGAGACTGCTCGGTGCCGACCTGGGTGGCGACGGCGCCGTACGCACCAGCGCTCTTGACCTTCACGAAGGCGCCGTTCTTGAACAGCAGCACGCCGTCCTTGCAGCCGAGCCCCACGACCTCGCCCTGGGCGACCGCCTCGCCGTGGACGCCGGGGCACTCCTCGCTGCGGGCGATCTCCTTGCCGTCCTTGTCCAGCGCGATCGCTCCCGGGCGGGACTCATCCGTGCCGAGGGTCACCACCATGGTGCCGTCGGCGAGTTCCACGGCTACGCCGTGGTGCGGCTGGGCGGTCTTGTAGGTGCGTCCCTCGGGCTTGCCGTCGGTGAGCTTCTTCGGGTCGAAGCTGTGCACCTCGCCGGTGCCGTCGGTGAACAGGACCGTGCGGTCGCCGTGCAGCACGACGTGGCCGGGCTTGGCGCCCGGGTAGCTGATGTCGGTCATCTTGCCGGCGGTCGCGTCGAGGACCTGGAACCCGGACTCGGTGGAGACGAACACACCCGTGTCGTTGCCGGCCGGGTTGATCCGGTTGAAGCCGGGCAGGGTGACGTCGTGCGCCACCTTCAGCGCTTCGCCGTCGAGCACGTAGATGCCGCCGTCGTAGGTGATCGCCACCGGCTCCTGCACCGCGGCCGCGGCGGATGTTTCGGCCGCCGGTGTGGTCGCCTCGTCCGAATCGGACGCGCACGCGGTGAGCGCCAGCGTGGCCGCCACCAGGGCGGCTGCGCTGCTGACTTTACGATGCCTCACGAACTGCTCCCTCAAACTGAAACTGACAATCATTTTCACTTACCCTACAGGGGGCGCCTCCCGGCCCGACGCCGGGGTGTCTCAACCTGACAGGCCGCCGATGATCGCCTCGGTGTTGAAGCGCATCATGCCCAGGTAGCTCGGGGCGCCGCCGTCGGCTTCACTGAGCGACTCCGAGTACAGGGCGATCACCTTGACACTGACGCCGGCTTCGGAGACGAGGACCTCGGCCAGCTTGGCCGGCTGTGAGGTGTCGACGAAGATCGCCGGCACCCGGTGGGTCCGGATGGCGGTGACCAGCGAGGCGAGATCCGACGCACTCGGCGACGCGAGCGTCGTGCCGCTCGGGATGATCGCGCCGATGACCCGGAAGTCGTAGCGGTCGGCGAGGTAGCCGAAAACGTGGTGATTGGTGACCAGGACCCGGCGCTCGGACGGGATGGCGGCGAACCGCCGCGCGAGGTCCGCGTCCAGCTCGCCGACCTTTTTCGCGTACGCGTCCGCGCGCTCCCGCACCGCGCGGGCGTCCACCCCGTCGACGTGCTCGATGATCTCACCGGCGAGCAGCCGTACCACGGTGACCATTCGGGCCGGATCCGTCCAGAAGTGCGGATCCGGCAGACCGGCGGCGTCGCCGTCCCCGTACTCCATCGGGTCGATCCTGGTCCCCACCTCGACGGTCGGGACCTTCTCGGACTTCGCCGCCTCGACGTGGTGCAGGACGCCCTCTTCCAGCCCCAGCCCGTTGTAGACGACCAGGTCGGCCGTCTGCATGGTGTACGCCTCCCGGGCCGAGATGGCGAACGAGTGCGGGTCGGCGTTCGGCTTCATCAGCACGCTGACCTCGGCCTCGCCGCCGACGATCTCGGTGACGACGTCGCCGAGGATGTTCGTGGTGACCACGATGCGCGACTCGTCGGCCGAGGTGCAGGCCGCGCCGCCGGTCAGCAGGGCGCCGACGGCGAGCGTCGCGAAGAGCTTCCGTGCCCTCATCGGCCGACCTCCAGGACGAGATCCGGTCGCTCGGCGACCTTCAGCGTACGGGCGGTGCGCAGCCCGTCGCGGTAGTCGATCTCGTGGATGACCTGGCCCTCCGGATCGGCCAGGTAGGCGCGGTCGGCGTCCAGCGTCAGGCCGGTGGCACGCAGCGGCTTCTGGGCGAGGACCTTGCCGGTCCCGAGGTCGTAGCTGATCAGCGTGTCGGAGGCGTCGAGGGCGAGCACCGTGCTGCCGTCCGCCGGTGACGCGGCGGCCACCAGGTCGCGGCCGGTGGCCGGCACGTACCGCAGGGTGGCCTTGGCGGCGTTCACCGACCAGATGCCGGTGCGGTCCGCCACCGCGGCCTCGTTGCTGCGCGGCCGGTAGCCGAACCCGCCCGGCGGGACCGGTGTGCGCGGGGAGGCAAGCACCCTGGCGGTCAGCTTGTCGCCCTCCTGCTTGATCCGGACGATGCTGTCCTCACACGCGATCACCGCGCCGCCACGCAGGACGGCCCACCCGCGGGGCGCCGCGCAGGGCGCCTCGAAGGCGCCGGTCGGCTGGCCCTTCGCGTCCGTGGCGACGATCCGGTCAGCCGGTCGTTGCGGGTCGTCGCCCATGGCGACGAGGAGTTGCTCCGCGTACGGCACGGCCAGCGGCGTGGAGCTGTTCGAGTCGATCGAGGCCAGCTCGGCGACCCGGCCGGCCTCGAGTTCGCGTCGGTCGAGAACCGTCACCTTGCCGTCGGCGGTGCCGACCGTGGTGTGGGCCTCGAAGCCGGCGACCGTCCGGACCGGGGCGGCCAGCGACAGGGTTCCGACGGACCGGGACGGTGCCCGGTAGTAGTGGACATGGTCGGTGTGGTCGACGGTCCACACGCCGGCGTCGACGATCTCCAGAGCGCGGTCACCGTCGTCGACGTAGACGAAGCGCCCGTCCTCGGTGAGCCGCTCGGCGGCGACCGACAGGCCGACGTCCTTCTCCGATCCGGTGCTCAGGTCGTGCAGGCGCAAGTGCTGCGCGCCGCGGGTCGCGTACGCGATGGCCGACTGCGGCTCGGCCAGTTCCTCGGCGCCTTCCACGTAGCCGTGTGGCGTCTCCTCGACGTCTTGCGGTTGTTGTCTCGGCGAGCCGCACGCGGGGATCGCGAGCGCGAGGCCCAGGGCGGCCACGCCGAAGAACCGTCTGGTGGTGCCGATGATCACAAACTTCCTTCCGGTACCGGGTGGGGGGCGGGCGTGCGGGCCGGCGACCGACGGCGTCGCACCGCGGTCGTGACCCGGCGCACGCCGAGAATCACGAAGAACAGCAGGACCGCGACGGCCGCGATGGTGGCGCCGGCGGCGGTCGCCGCGTGCCACGAGAGCCACAGGCCGGCCACGGTCGCGGCCGAGCCGATGCCGAAGCTGGTGAGCATCACCGCCGGGAGCCGCCGCGCGACGAGCATCGCCGCCGCCGAGGGCGCGATCAGCATGCCGAAGGCGAGCAGGGTGCCGACGACGCTGAAGGCGACCGCCATCGTGATGGTGAGCAGGGCCAGCATCACGGCGTTGGCGATCTCGGGGCGCAGACCGAGGGTCCGGGCCTTGCGCGGGTCGAAGGTGAGTGCCAGGAACGGCCGGTAGCAGACGGCGGAGGTCACCGCGATCACGGCGACCGCGCCGGCGAGCAGCAGCAGGTCGGGCCACCGGATGGCCAGCACGTCGCCGAACAGGAACGCGGTCAGGTCGGTCGCGAAGGACCGCGAGTGCGAGACGACGATCACCCCGACCGAGAGCATCCCCACGAACAGCAGCCCGATGCTGGTGTCGCGCCCGAACTCGCGGCTGTGCCGCAGGGCGTTGACGCCGACCGCCATGGCGAACGCGCTCGCGGCGGCCCCGACGACGAGGTTGCCGCCGAAGATCGACGCGATGGCGACACCGGGCAGCATGCCGTGGCTCATCGCCTCGCCGAGGAAGGTCATGCCGCGGGCGATCACCCACACGCCGACCAGGGCGCACGCGGCGGCCAGCAGGACGCCACCGATGAGCGAGCGGACGACGAAGGACACGGTGAACGGTTCGAGCAGCGACGCCATCACCGGAGCGACTATAGTGCAACTGATAATCGATACCATTTAGGGGGAGTGGTGGGCACCGAGGTCCTGGCCGTCGAGAACGTGGCCTTCCGGTACGCCGGAGTTCCGGTCCTGCGGGACGTGAACCTGCGCGTGGAAGCGGCCTCCACGGTCGCCGTGACCGGCGCGAACGGCTCCGGCAAGAGCACGCTGCTGCACCTGCTGGCCGGTGTCGAGCAGCCGGCCGAGGGCAGCGTCCGGCGGCGGGCCGGCTGCCGGCTGGCCCTGCTCCCGCAGCGAACCGGCGACATCGACGCGCTCCCGCTGACCGTAGCCGAGTGCGTGCGGATCGGCCGGTTCCGGCCGCGCCGACGCCTGAACCGCGACGACCGCGCCGCCGTGACCGTGATCATGGAGCGACTCGACCTCGCCCACCTTGCCCGGCGGCGACTGCGGGAACTGTCCGGCGGGCAGCGTCAGCGCGCCCTCATCGCCCAGACCCTGGTCCAGGCCGCCGACGTCTACGTGCTGGACGAGCCCACTGTCGCTCTCGACGCGACGAGCCGGCGACACGTCCACGACCTGCTCGCCGAGCGGGTCCGTGCCGGCGCGGCGGTCGTCTTCGCCAGCCACGACGCCGCCGACGCCACCCTCGCCGACCGCACGGTGCGACTCACGGGTGCGCTGGGCCACTCCGTCGGCGACGCCGCGGTCCACCACGGACCGTGATCGTCGGAACCGCTTCGCGCCACACCCCACCGCGTGTCAGAAAACGAAAACCGGTACCGGTAGTGTCGAGTCTGACCGGTGGAAGAAGGAGATCTCATGGCCGTACCGAAGCGGAAGATGTCGCGGTCGAACACCCGGCACCGGCGCTCGCAGTGGAAGGCGAGCGTGCCGCAGTTGACTCCCTGTCCCTGTCCGCGCAGGGAGATGGTGGTGCCGCACCGGGCCTGTACGCACTGCGGCCTGTACAAGGGGCGTCAGGTGGTGGATCAGCCGTGACGGGCCGGTTGCCGGTGACCGTGCTGTCGGGGTTCCTCGGCGCGGGCAAGACGAGCCTGCTCAACCATGTGCTCGCCAATCGGGACGGGTTGCGGGTGGCGGTGATCGTCAACGACATGAGCGAGGTGAACATCGACGCCGCGCTGGTCCGCGACGGCGGGGCGTTGTCGCGTACGGAGGAGCGGCTGGTCGAGCTGACCAACGGGTGCATCTGCTGCACGCTGCGCGACGACCTGCTCGACGAGGTGGCCCGGCTGGCGCGGTTGGGCCGGTTCGACTATCTGCTGATCGAGTCCAGCGGGATCTCCGAGCCGATGCCGGTGGCCGCCACGTTCGCCTTCGGGGTGGAGGGCGGGCAGATCCTGGACGACCTCGCCAGACTGGACACCACTGTCACTGTGGTCGACGCGGCGGGCCTGCTGGCCCGGATCGAGGCGGGAGAGACGCTGGAGGCGCGCGGCCTGGCCGCGTACGAGGGGGACGATCGCAGCGTCGCCGACCTGCTGGTCGACCAGATCGAGTTCGCCGACGTGCTGGTGGTGAACAAGACCGATCTGGTGTCCCCGGAAAACCTGACGGTGGTGGAGGCGCTGTTGACCCGGCTCAACCCGGCCGCCCGGCAGGTCCGTGCCGTGCGCGGTCGGGTGTCACCGGCGGCGATCATGAATACCGGCCGGTTCGACCTGGATCGGGCGGAGACCGCGCCCGGCTGGGTGGCCGAGCTCAACGGTGAGCACGTGCCGGAGACCGAGGAGTACGGCATCTCCAGCATCGTGTTCCGCGACCACCGGCCGTTTCACCCTCAGCGCCTGTGGGAGCTGCTTGCCAGCGGCCTGGATGCCTTCGGTGTGGTGCGGTCGAAGGGGTTCCTGTGGCTGGCCAGCCGCCCGGACGTGGTGGCGCTCTGGTCCCAGGCCGGGCCGTCCGGTCGGTGCGATCCGGCCGGGGTGCCGGTCGCGGTGTCGGGGGAGTGGCCGGAGGATCCCGTCGAGCGGGCGGAGCTGGAGTCCCGCTGGCATCCGGTGTTCGGTGATCGCCAGCAGGAACTGGCCCTCATCGGCGTCGGCCTCGACGGCGACGGACTCCGGGCGGCACTGACCGCCTGTCTGCTCACCGACGCGGAGGTCGCCGCCGGGGAGCTCGGATGGCGGTCCCTTCCCGACCCGTTCCCCGAGTGGGACCTGGGCGACCTGGACCACCACGACCACGTCGAGCCGGTCCGGGTCTGATCATGTCGATGATGCTTGCTCCCGCTCCCGCTGCCGTGGCCCGGTGGCGGCGGGACTGGGAAACGGTGATGCGGTTCTACCAACCGGGCCGGGACGAGTTCCTCTCCGCCGGCCTCGCTGCGGTGGAACAGACGCTCGGACGCTCACCGGAGCGGGTGCTCGATGTCGGTGGTGGGCCCGGTACCACCGCCGAGGCGATGCTGCGGCGGTGGCCCGGCGCCCACGTCACCGTGCTCGACGTCGACCCGGCCCTGCTGGCGTTGACCGGCACCGCGATGCCGCACGTGTCGACCGTGCGGGCCGACATCGCCACCGAGCAGTGGCTGGCGTCCGCCGGTGGCCCGTACGACGTCGTGCTGGCGCTGATGACCGTGCACTACCTGACCGCAGACCGGGTGCGCGACTGGTACGCCGAAGCCCGGCAACTGCTGCGACCGGGCGGGCTACTTCTCGTCGGTGACGCGATGCGGGACGCTGCGTCCGTGGTACCGGCCCCGCCGGCAGGCGGAGGCGCCGACCCCTGGGCGGCGTGGTGGTCCATGCTCGGCGGCGAACCGGCGATGGCGCCGCTGCTTCGCCAGCGGGCAGCCGTCCTGACCGGCCTCGCCTGCGCCGAGTTCATCGCGCCGGTCCACTGGCACCGGGATGCCGCCCGTCGAGCCGGCTTCGCCGACGCGACGGTGCTCCACCAGCGAGCTGATCATGTCCTGGTCTCCTTCCGCCGTCCCGGGGACATCCGATGAGTACCAGCGCGGTCACCGGTGTCTACGGCGACGGTCATCGCCGCCGTGCGCTTCGCCAGCGGGGGAGACAGGGCGTTCCGGAGGACCCGGCGAAAGACGTCGGTGCCCTTCGCGAAGCGGTGCGGGCCAGCCGGTACGCGGTCCTGATCCGGGCGGGCTGCCTCGGTGCCTGCCATCGGGCACCCGCGCTGCTCCTGCTCACCGCCCCGGCGGCAGGCGGGCGACCGGCGCTGATCGGGCCGGTCGGGACAACGCGGCACCGTCGAGCTGTCGGTCGGCATCACCGTCGCGGTGCTCCGAGTGCCGGCCCCGGACGGAGCAGAAAAAGGTGACAGTCGATGACAACGAATCCGATCCCCGGTGCCGTCCGCAACACCCGACAGCGGGCGAAGGTGGTCGAGCTGCTCAGCCGCTCGGACGAGTTCCGCAGCGCACAACGACTGCACGCGGAACTCCGTGAGGGGGGAGCGGTGGTGGGCCTCACCACCGTCTACCGCACGTTGCAGGCACTTGCCGACGCGGGCGAGGTGGACATCCTGCGCCTGCCCACCGGAGAGCAACTGTTCCGGCGGTGCAGCCGTACCCACCACCACCACCTGGTGTGCCGGCACTGCGGTCGCACCGTCGAGATCACCGGACCGGCTGTCGAGGCGTGGGCCCGCCGCACCGCCAGCCAGCACGGGTTCACCGACGTCAACCACACCCTGGAGATCATGGGCACCTGCGCCGAGTGCGCCACCCGGTGACTGCCGGCTCGTCGGAGCCGGTGCCAGGATCAGGTTGCCGGGGTCGCGGTGCAGGTGGCGCAGTGCCCGTGCAGGTCGATCCGGTCGGCGTGCGGGGTGAAGCCGGTGGCCGCCCGTAGCTCGCGGAGCCACGTCTCCACCAGATGCGGCGGGCACTCGGTGACCAGGCCGCAGTCGTCGCAGAGCAGGTGTTGGTGCGGGGTGTCCGGGCAGCGACGATAGGCGCGTTCCCCACCTACCTCGAAGGTGTGCAGCAACCCGACCTCGGCGAGCCGGTGCAGTGCGCGGTACACGGTGCTGAGGCCGATCCGGTGACCGGCGCCGGTCAACGCCGAGTGCACGGCCTGCGCGGTCATCGGATGGGTCCGGCCGGTCAGCGCGGCGAGGATGGCCTGCCGTTGCCAGGTGGTGCGTACGCCGCTTGCCCGCAGCGGCGTGTCGGCGGCAGGTGTGGTCTCGCTCATGGCCGGTCACCTACGCCGGCCGACGTGGACGCTTCGCGCCTCGACGACCCGGCCACACGTCACGTGCCTGCCAGGGCGCGGGTCATGCCGGCGCCGCCACGGCCGCCGGCGACCGCGAGCCGGTCGCCGGCGGCGACCAGCTCGCGGGGTACCAGGGCCGGTCGGCCGTGGCGGCGTCGACGGGCGGGCCGTACGCGCCGTCCAGCCGGCGCGCGCGGTCATCGGGGTTGTTGCGGTCCGCGGCGGGCGTACTTGGCGCGGAACTTCTCGACCCGGCCCTCGGTGTCGAGCAGGCGCTGTTTGCCGGTCCAGAAGGGATGGCTGGCCGACGAGATCTGGACGTCGATGACGGGGTAGGTGTTGCCGTCGGTCCATTCGATCGTCTGGTCGCCGGTGGCGGTGGAGCGGGTGAGGAAGGCGAAGTCGGCGCCCTTGTCTCGGAAGACGACCGGGCGGTACTCGGGGTGGATGCCGGGCTTCATGCGGGGTTCTCTCCTTGGGTGTCGGTGTCGGTGTCGGTGTCGGTGTCGGTGTCGGTGTCGGTGTCGGCCGGCTCCTCCGTCCCGAGGGGAAAGCAGCCGGCGAACGGGTCGGGGTAGGTGCGCCAGATCTCCTCACCGTCGGCGAGTTCGGCGTCGGTGAGCAGGCACCCGGCGAGGGTGCGGTGCAGGTCGACGGGGTCGGTGTCGAGGCCGATGAAGACCAGGTGCTGGTGCCGGTCGCCGTAGTAGGGATCCCAGTCGAGGGCGGCGGCGAGGCGACGCTGGTCCTCGACGTGCTCCCAGTGCTGCTCCGGCAGGCTCACCAGCCAGTATCCGAGGGAACCCATGGCCAGGCCGCCACCGGCGAACTCCCAGGCGACCACGGTGTCGGGCTGGCTGGCCAGCCAGAGGTACCCGCGCGAGCGGACCATCTCGGCGTTGACCTCTTCGAGGACGTCGTGTAGGCGCTGCGGGTGGAACGGCCGGCGGGCACGGAAGACGGCGGAGACGACGCCGCAGTCGGACTCCGGCTCGTGCGCGCCGAGGGTGTAGCCCTGCAGGCCGCGGTTCAGGATCCCCGGGGTCTCCGGCCGGTGCCGGTGGGTGTGGCGAAGGTGCCGGGTCAGCGTGCCGGCATCGACGAGGTCACCGTCGACGCGGACCTGCGCCGCCCACGGTGCCATGCGTTGCAGCAGCACGGACAGGCGACTGGTGTCGTAGGCGCCCTCGCGGGACTCGCCCCACAGGACGAGCGTGTCGGCGAACTCGATCTGCCGGACCACGACGTCGGCCAGCGCCCGGTCGTCGTTTTCGGCGGCCGCGATGCCGAGGGCGGTCAGGTCGTCCGTGCTGGCCAGGCCGTCGAGCAGGTGCTCGGCGTCGACCACTGTGACGTAGGAGTCGACCCGGATCAGGTCGGTGATCGGGGCGCCGTCGACGAGGCAGTGCGCGCAGACGGCGGCGACCGCCTCCGGTTCGACCACCTCGGGCAGCATCAGCAGCAGGTCGCGGTGCGGCTGGGCGCGGGCCAGCCGGGCGAGGGTGGGTAGCACGTCCTCCCGCAGCGTGCAGGAGACACATCCGTGCGCCAGGGTGATCCGCTCGTCCTCGAGCACGCCGGCAGCGTCGCGCACGATGCGGTGCACGGTGCCGGCGGCCAGGTCGGCGAGATCGTGGCGCACCAGCACCAGCGCCGGGTCCGCTGCCAGCAGCGTGCGGGCGACCGCGTACGTCGCGGATGGCCAGAAGCCGCTGAGCACCGTCAACGACGGGCGGGTGTCAGCCGTCGTAGCGCCGGGCTCGGCGGGTGCGAGCGGTGACGTCGACATCACAATCCTCTCGACACGAACTGAAAACGGTTGTCATTATAGGCACATGATGGCCGACCAGCGGGTGGGGGTTTCGATGGAGGACGACGGTGCCGTGGTGGTCACCATCCGGCTGGGGGGCTCGACGGGGCCTCCTGACACCGACGCGACCCGCCTGCTCCGGCTGGTGGGCCGCATAGCCGCCCGCCAGGCCGGCGGTGGGGTCGAGCCTTCTGCCGAGCGGGACAGGCACCTGCTGCGGGTCGTCCCGCACGCGCGCGCGGTCTACTGCGACGGCCGCGAGATCCCGCTCACCCGGCGCGAGTTCGATTTGATCCGGCACCTCGCCGACCATCCCCGACGAGTGTTCACCCGGGACCAGTTGCTCGATCGCGTGTGGGGACACCCCTTCACCGGCAATCGGAGCGTCGACGTCCACGTGCGGCGCCTGCGGGTCAAGCTCGGCGCCGACCTGCCGGTGATCGCCACCGTCCGCGGCGTCGGCTACCGGCTCGGATCCGCCATGTCGGTCGAGGTGGTGGACGACCCCGGCTGAACGGTGTCCGATCGGCTGATGTAGAAACGAAAACCGTTGTCGTTACCGTTCGTCTGAACCAAGAGGAGTTGAGTCGTGTCCCGACGCTGTGACGTCACCGGGGCGGAGCCGAGCTTCGGCAACGCCGTTTCCCATTCGCACCGGCGCACCCGTCGCCGGTGGAACCCGAACCTGCAGAGCCACCGTTACTGGCTGCCGTCGGAACGACGGTGGGTCAGCCTCACCCTGACGGCGAAGGCGCTGAAGACGGTTGACCGTAAGGGCATCGAAAAGGTCGTTGCCGAGATGCGCGCCCGGGGAGTGAAGCTCTGATGGCCAAGCAGACCGACGTCCGTCCGATCGTGCGGCTGCGCAGCACCGCCGGTACCGGCTACACGTACGTCACCCGCAAGAACCGCCGCAACGACCCCGACCGCCTGGTGCTGCGCAAGTACGACCCGGTCGTGCGCCGGCACGTCGAGTTCCGTGAGGCCCGCTGATGGCGAAGAAGAGCCTGAGCAACCGTCAGGCCCGCCGGGAGGACCTGGTCGCCCGGCATGCCGACCGCCGGGCGGAGCTGAAGCGGCTGATCGCCCACCCGGACACCGACCCGGCCGTACGCGCTGACGCGGTCCGCTCGCTCGGCCGGCTCCCGCGCGACTCCAGCCCGGTCCGGCTGCGCTCCCGGGACCAGATCGACGGCCGTCCGCGAGGCGTGTTGACCCGCTTCGGGTTGTCCCGGGTCCGGTTCCGGGAGTTGGCCCTGCGCGGCGAGCTGCCAGGGGTCCGCAAGGCGTCCTGGTGACGGTCGCCGTCACCGGTCGGGTGCGGGCCACCGCCCCGCGCCGGCTGCCGCCCGCACCGGGCGACATGTACCACCGCGCGCGGACGCGCGCGGCGTGGAAAGGGGAGGTATGAATGCGACATTGAGGGCTCGCGGTTTCGCGGCCCTGATCGCCGGGGCGGTGGTGGCCGCCGGCGCGGTGCTGGCGCCCACCGCGGCGTCGGCGGCCGAGAAGGTGGTGCTGTCCAAGGGCCACACCGACGCGGTCGACGTGCACTACGCCGACGGCGAGCTGTCCCTGAAGGTGAGGGACGACACGGGCAGCCCGATGGTGATCCGGGATCCGGCGGACGTCACGTTCCAGGTGCTGCCGCAGGCGGCGATGGAGGTGCCGGATGACCCCCGGTTCGCGTTCCTGGGCCCGGCCGGTTCACAGATCTGGCTGCTGCCGATGACGCAGGACCCGGATCTGCTCTGGCCGGGCTGGAACACCACCGAGCTCGACTCGGGTGTGTTCGAGGGGAACAAGGTGCGGCTGAGTCTGGTCGGCGTGGAGGGACCGGGCAAGGTCACGCTGTTCACGCAGGACTCGTTCGGCGGACCGATCGTCAAGTTCCGCAGCGAGGACGGGCTGCCGGACGCGATCGACGTGCCGGTGCACACCCACGCGCATTCGAACTGGGCGTTCAGCGCACTGGGCAACTACACGCTGAAGTTCCAGGCCGACGCGACGCTGACCAACGGCACCACGGTCAGCACCGGGGCGGTCGACTACTCGTTCGTCGTCGGCGAGCTGTCCGGCGGTGGGCCGGAGGTCAGCCTGTCGGTCAGCGGGATGGCGGACGAGTACCAGCCCAACGACACGGTCACGCTCACCGCGGTGCAGACGCCGCAGACCGAGCTGGACCACTACCACTGGTTCAGCAAGTGTCCGGACGCTGCCGACTGGAGCATCATCCCGGGTGAGGCGGGCGCGAGTTACTCGTTCACCGCGACCCGGGAGTTGAACGCCTGCGAGTACGTGGCCAAGCTCTACGACGACGACCACGAGGTCGTGGCGACCAGCGAGCCGGTGACCCTGTGGGTGGCGTTCCCACCCCAGGAGCCGGGCGCCTCGCAGACGATCACCGCGTCGATCGCCGAGACGCAGGGCTCGCTGGTGATCAGCGTCAACCCCGACGACCGGGCCGTGGTGCTGCCGTCCGCGCAGCTCAACGCGGCCGGTGACAGGTGGGAGAGCAACGGTGAGCTACGGCCGGTCACGGTGACCGACACCCGCGCCGGCCAGCCGGGATGGAGCGCCTCCGGACAGATCCCGGCGGACTTCGTCGGCCCGGACGGGGCGACGTTCAGCGCCGGCTACCTCGGCTGGACCCCGCGTGTCCTGGCCCAGGCCGACGGGCAGGGCGTGGTGCCCGGCCCGGTGGTGGCGCCGTACGTCGTCGGAGCCGGCGGCGGTCTCGGCAACAGTGCGGTGCTGGGCTCGGCGCCGGACGGCGCCGGACGGGGTACCGCACAGTTGGGCGCGGACCTGCGGCTGAGTCTGCCCACCGAGACGGCGGCAGGGACCTACACCGCGACCCTGACCCTCACCGCCATCTGATCGCACCAACCCGTCCGGTGGTCGGGCCGTGAGCCCGGCCACCGGACGACCGCGCGGGGTGGGTGCGTCGTCGCCGCGACCCGCCCACCCCGCACCTCCCCTCGCACCCCAGGAACGGACCCGTCCCCGCAATGCGCCTGCTCGCCACGATCGCCGCCGGGATCGGCCTGCTCGGTGTGGTCCCCGCACCACCTGCCTCCGCGCTGGCCGCACCCGCCCCCTCCACCCCGCCGGCCACGCAACGGACGTCGCCGGCACCGTCGCCCGCCGCCGCGACCTGGGGCGTGGCTCCGTCGACCGCGCGTGGACCGAACGGCCGGCCGGCATTCAGCTACAAACTCGACCCGGGCGCCGTCCTGACCGACTACGTCGGCGTCACGAACCACTCCAACCGCCCGCTCACCCTCGACCTCTACGCCAGCGACGCGGTCACCACCACGCGGGGCGGGTTCGACCTGCTGGCCGCCGACCAGAAGCCCACCGACGTGGGCTCCTGGGTCCGCCTCCCGCGCCGCACGGTGACCATCCCCTCGGCGTCCCGCCTGGACGTGCCGTTCACGCTCACCGTGCCGCGCAACGCCACCCCGGGAGACCACGCCGGAGGGATCGTCGCCTCGCTGACCGACGTGGGAAGCGACGCGCGGGGCAACCAGGTCGCCGTCGACCACCGGGTCGGTGCGCGCATCTACCTGCGGGTGACCGGTGAGCTGCAGCCGACGCTCACCATCCAGGATCTCCGGGTGCGGCACACCGGGTCGATCAACCCGCTGGCCGGGGGTACGGTCATCGCCACGTTCACCGTCCGCAACACCGGCAACGTCAGGCTCGCCGGGCAGCCCGTGCTCGGCGTGGCCGGGCCGTTCGGCCTGGCCCGAAAGTCCGTCACCGGTGCGGCTCTGCCGGAGATCCTGCCCGGCGGCGAGCTGACCACCACCGTACGCATGCCGGGTGTCCCGCCGCTGTTCCGGCTCACCGCGGACGCGACGGTCACGCCGGCCGCCGTCGGCGACCAGGTCCTCGATCCACCACCGCGGGCCAGCACGGACCGGGCCGCCGTCTGGGCCGTGCCCTGGCCGCAGCTGGCCCTGCTCGCCCTGTTCCTGCTCGCCGGCTGGGCGCTTGTCGCGGCCCGGCGCCGGCGGGCGGCGCAGGTCGCACAGGCGGTGGCCGCAGCCCGGGAGGAGGGCCGCGCGCAGGCTCGTCGGGCACCGGACGGCCAGGACGGGACTGTGGCCGCCGACGGAGAGCGCCCGGTCGCCGGTAGCGGCGGGTCAGCAGCCGATGACCGCTCGACGCCGGACGTCGATCGTGTCGGCCCGGCTCAGGACAACCGACATTCCACCAAGGACGACACGGGGAAGGACGACGAGAAGTGACGCGGCTACGCCTGGAGAACGACCAATGAGGATGAGCAGCATGCGCGCCGGCGCCGCGAGCCTTGCCGCCGTCGTGCTGGCACTGACCCCAGCGGCGACGCCGGCCGCCGCCGTACCGGATGCCGTCACCGCGGCCGGCGCCGACCTGGTCTCGGTCGCGCTCGACGGTGACAGGATGTCGCTGCGGTTCCGGAACGCCACGCAGGCGGCCGGCGACGCGGCCGGAAGCGATCCGGCGGAGGTGGTGCTCGGCCCGGACGGCGGACTGGCCGGCCGGGTGCCGGACGGACCGGCCTTCGCCTTCCTCGGACGGCCGGGCCACGCCCTGTGGGCGCTGTCCGCCGGTGACACCGGGTTCCCGGCCCTGGACACCACCGGGGTACGCCCCGGGGCCGTCGCCGACGACCGGGTGACCCTCACGCTGGACTCCGTCGAGGGGCCGGGGACGTTCACCGCCTACACGGTGTCCGGCCTCGGCGCGGCGACCCCGCTGTTCGGCAACGGTCCGGGCGCACCGGATTCGACGCGGCTGCCGGCCGGCACGCGTACCGGTGGCGTGGTCTGGGCCTTCGACGCCGCCGGTGAATACCGGCTCACGCTGACCGCGTCGGCCGTCCTGCCTCCGGGCGCGACGGCACGGGCCGAGGCGACGTACCGGGTGACGGTGCCGACGATCACTCCGGCCGGCCAGTCGGCGCCCGCGCCGCTGGAGCCGGCCGTGCAGCCGAACGCGCGGGCCCTCGCCGTTCCGAAGGCTGCCGCCGCCGCGCCGAAGCCCGCCGCCGCGCCGAAGCCCGCCGCCGCCGCGCCGCCGGCGGCGGCCGCCCCCGCCCCGGACCGTCAGGTGATCAGCGACGGGCACGTCGACATGGGCCCGCAGCTCGACGGCGAGTCCTGGACCATCCGGATCAAGGACGACCGCAGCAGCCCTCCGGTCTGGCGGGAGACCGCCGACGTGGTCCTGCACGCCAAGGACAAGGCGAAGATCACGGTGCCCGCCGGAGCCGACTTCCTCGGTAAGCAGGGCGACACCGTGTGGGTGCTCCCGCAGACCCAGCAGGCGGGTCTCGTCTGGCCGGGCTGGAACACCCAGCACGCGTCCGTCGTGTCGGGCGTCAAGGGCAGCGTCACGTGGACGCTGAAGGGGGTCAACGGACCCGGTCGATTCTCGCTGTTTTTGACCGGCTCGTTCGGTAAGGCCGACGTGCTGTTCGACTCGGCCAAGCCGTTCCCGCAGAAGCTGGACATCCCGCTCAACACCCACACCCATGGCAACTGGGCGTTCAGCAAGCCCGGTCTGTACCGCCTGGCGGTCCAGATGAGTGGCACCACCACCGGCGGCAAGGCGGTCACCGACACGAAGACGCTCACCATCGCCGTCGGCGACAGCACCGATCCGAATGTCGGGTTCGGCCCCGGGTCCGGTTCTGGTTCTGGCTCCGGCTCCGGCTCCGGCTCCGGGTCCGGCTCCGACGGCGACGGCGACGGCGGTTCGGATCAGGGCGGCGGCGGCCCGCTGCCGCGTACCGGAGCCGGTTGGGTGCTCACGGCCGCTGCGCTGGGTGTCGTCCTGGTGGCGGTCGGAGCCCTGCTGTTGCTGCTGGCCCGCCGCCGCGGCGTCCTGCGGACCGGGTGACGGCGGTGCCGAAGACTGGTAGCCGCCGGCTCGGCGCGCAGCGGCTGCTCCTGCTGCCGCTCCTGCTGGCCGCGGTGCTCGTCGGCGGCTGCCGGTCGGAGGTGGCGTTGAGCTCGCAGGACGAGCGGGTCCAGGTCCTGACGACCACCGGAATCCTGCGGGATCTGGCCCGCAACGTCGGCGGCGACCGGGTGACCGTGACCTCGATGGTGCCGGACGGGGCCGATCCGCACAGCTACGAGCCGTCGCTGCGGGACATCCGCGACGTGGTCTACGCCGACGTGGCGTTCAGCAACTACCTCCTGCTGGAGGAGCAGGCACTCATCAAGGCGCTGGACGCCAACCTGCGTGACGGCGTACCGAACATCTCGCTGGCCGAGGGGGCGGTGAAGTACGCGGCGGAGATCATTCCGCTGGTCGAGGACGTCTCGCTGGACACCATCTGGCTGGGCATGCGGGTACGCGGCACCGGTGCGGAGCAGGGCGCGAACCGTTCCTCGGAGGTGCTGCTCAGCGCGACCGCCGTGGACGGGCCGGGCCGGATGTACGCGTACCTGACCGAGTCGTTCGGCAACCCGTCGTTCTACGTCGACTCCGGCGACGGCTTCGAGGCCGCCAACGGGTACCGGGACGACACCGCGACGCTGCCCCCGGACGCGCACACCCACATGAGCTGGGCGTTCACCGAGCCGGGAATCTACCGGCTGACCATGCAGGCGCGGCTGGCCGTCGATCCGCAGACGGCGCCCGTACCGATGGGAGAGCAGGTGTTCACCTTCGCCGTCGGGGTCGACCCGCACTCGGTGCCGGGGATGTCGGAGGTGCTGACCGGCGGGCACGCCGACGTCACCGTCGACCTCGACCAGCGGCGGCTGTACCTGCTCGCCGACCCGGAGGGTGGCGGCGAGGCGACCCAGCGGGTGTACGACCCGGCGCGAACCGTGATCGGGGTGCCGAACAAGGCACTGTTGGAGGTACCCGGCGACCGGCGGTTCCGGTTCCTCGGCCGGCCCGGCACCCAGGTCTACCAGCTACCGCAGGCGGTCCTCGGCAAGCACGTACACGGTGAGATTGACCCGCACCTGTGGCAGGACGTCCGCAACGCCATCGCCTACGTGCAACTGATCCGGGACACCCTGATCGGGGTGGACCCCGAGGGCGCCGCCGCCTACCGGGCGAACGCCACGGCCTACATCCGGCAGCTGGAAGAACTCGACTCGTACGTCCGGGACACCATCGCGCAGATCCCACCCACGCGGCGTCACCTCGTCACCACACACGACGCCTTCGGCTACCTGGGCAAGGCGTACGGGGTGCAGATCTCCGGCTTCGTCACACCCAACCCGGCCACCGAGCCGAGCCTCGCCGACCGCCGCAAGCTCACCGAGACGATCCGCAACCTGCGGATTCCCGCCGTGTTCCTGGAGCCGAATCTGGCGGCCCGGTCCGCCACGTTGACCGAGGTGGCCCGCGAGGAGGACCTGCGGATGTGCCCGATCTACGGCGACGCGTTCGACCGCGACGTCACCACCTACGTGCAGATGATGCGGTTCAACGCCGAATCGCTGCGCGACTGCCTGACCGAGGACACGTGATGGAGGAACCAGTGACGCCAGGACGGGCGCGCCGCCGCACCCGCGCGACCACACTCATCCGGCTGGGGGCACTCTCGGCGTCGCTCGTGCTGGCGACAGCGCCTACCCCGGCGCGGGCGGCCGAGCCGACGCCGGACCTCAGCCAGTCGATCGCGGCCGACCAGCCCCTCGCCACCGGGCGGGCTACGCTCGCCGCCGGACATGTCGACATCGGTCCCCGCTACGTCGGCAATCGGTGGACGCTGCTGATCCACGACGGCACGCAGGCGCAACCGGTGTGGCGTGACCCCGACGACACGCTGTTGCGGGTGTCCGACGCCGCGCTGCAGACCGTGCCGGACGACCCGGCGTACGCCTTCCTCGGCATCGAGGCCGGAAAGCGGGCGTACGTGGTACCGCAGGTCCAGGACCGGAATGTCGTCTGGCTGGGCTGGAACACCCAGGACCCCCGGGTGATGCAGACCATCGACCGGGGCGCCACCCTGACCCTGCTCGGTGTACGTGGTCCGGGAACCCTCACCACCTACCTCCAGTCGGGCAACTTCGCGGCGCCGCAGCCGCTCTGGCGATCCGCCGAGTCGAAGGCCCAACCCTTCTGGGCCGAGGTCAACACCCACACCCACGCCAACTGGGTCTTCTCCGCCCCGGGGGTCTACCTGGTCGCGGTGCAGGTCTCGGCCGACCTGGTCGACGGGAAGAAGGTGTCGGCGACCGGCACGCTGCGTTTCGCGGTGGGCGATGCGACCAGCGCCGACGACGCCTTCGCCGCCGAGGCGGACACGCCCGTACCCGCCGGTCCGGAGCCGCCCGCCGAGAACCCGGTCGATGCCGGCGAGCGGGCCGGCGGCGCCCCGGCGTTGCTGATCGCGGCGCTGGCCGGGACGGCGGTCGCGCTCGCTGCCGGCCTGGTCGTCCTGTTGCTGCGCGGACGTGGCGCCCGACGGCGGGCCGAGCGGGAACGCGCCGTCGCCTCGCCGGAGGGCCGGCGGTGAGAGCACTGGAGATCGAGGGGTTGGACGTCGATCTCGGCGGCCGGCCCGTCCTGCGGGACGTCACGCTGCATCTGGATCGCGGCGAACTGGTGGGACTGCTCGGGCCCAACGGTGCCGGCAAGACCACCCTGCTGCGTGCCGTCCTGGCCCTGATCCGCACCCGCGGCGGCCGGGTGCTGGTGGAAGGTGAGCCGACCCGCCCCGGACGGTCGGGGATCGGGTACGTCCCCCAGCGTCACGAGTTCAACTGGGACTTCCCGATCTCGGTGGAACAGGCGGTGATGAGCGGGCGCACCGGACGGATCGGTCCGCTCCGCCGTCCCGGTGTGGCCGACTGGCGTGCGGTCGGCGACGCGCTCGACCGGGTGCAGCTCACCGGCCTGCGCCGCCGGCCCGCCGGTGAACTGTCCGGTGGGCAACGCCAACGCGTCCTGGTCGCGCGGGCGCTCGCGCTCGCGCCGAGCATCCTGCTGCTCGACGAGCCGTTCACCGGACTCGACATGCCCACCCAGGAACTGCTGGGCGACCTGTTCACCAGCCTGGCCCGGGAGGACCGGGCGGTGCTGATGACCACCCACGATCTGGTCGCCGCAGTGGACTCCTGTACCCGGCTGGTCCTGCTCAACGGGCGGGTCGTCGCCGACGGCCGGCCTGCGGACCTCCAGGACCCCGCGCTGTGGACGGAGACCTTCGGTGTGAGCGCGACCTCTCCACTGCTGAAGCTCGTGCGGGCGGCCTGATGTCGATCACCGAATTCCTCACCGACCTGTTCAATCCCGACCTGGCGTTCCTGCCCAAGGCGCTGGCGATCGCGGTGATGTCCAGCATCGTCTGCGGGGTCGTCGGCTGTTACGTCGTCCTGCGCGGGATGGCGTTCATCGGCGACGCGGTGGCCCACGCGGTCTTCCCCGGCATCGCGGTCGCCTTCGTGCTGCAGGGCAGCCTGGTGCTCGGTGGGGCCGTCGCCGGCGTCGCCACCGCCTTGCTGATCGCGATCTTCTCGCAGAACCGGCGCGTCAAGGAGGACTCGATCATCGGTGTCTTCCTGGTCGGCGCGTTCGCCCTCGGCATCGTGATCATCTCGTGGGCGCCCGGGTACGCCGGGTCGTTGCAGCAGTTCCTGTTCGGCTCGATCACCGGCATCCCGGACCGGGACCTCTACGTCGTCGGTGGGACGGGTCTGGTCATCCTCGGTCTGGTGCTGGCGCTGCACAAGGAGTTCGTCGCGGTCTGCCTGGACCGGGAGATGTCCCGCTCCATGGGGCTTCCGGTCTTCTGGCTCGACATCGCGCTCTACGTCCTGGTGACCCTGGCCGTGGTGATCTCCCTGCAGACGATCGGAAACATCCTCGTCCTGGCGCTGCTGATCACCCCCGCCGCGGCGGCCCGCCTGCTCACCGACCGGCTTGCCGTGATGATGCTGCTCGCTCCGCTGATCGGGGGCATCTCGGCGCTGGTCGGGCTGTACCTGTCCTGGAGCTACGACACGCCGGTCGGCGGCACCATCGTCCTGGTCGCCACCGCGGTCTTCCTCACCGCATGGCTGTTCGCCCCCCGGCACGGCCTGGTGACCAGGGGACGCCGATCAGTCGGGCGTGACACCTTTCCCCGCCTCAGCGAAACGACTACCATTTCCAATAAGTGACAGTCCATCGAGGACTGCCGAGAGAGGAGTCTTTACGTGCGTAGCACCGTGCGTCATCTGCTGGCGTCGGGTGTCCTGGGCGTAGCGCTGGTCGCGACGGCACTGCCCGCGCAGGCCGCCACCACGTCGGTTCTGACGGTCAACGCCGGCCACCTCGACGTCGTCGACGTCGCCTACGAGGACGGCTCGCTGGAGATCGGCGTCCACGACGAGGACAACGACATCGAGTACGGCGCCGACGAGGTCAAGCTGGTCGTCAAGCGCCAGGCCAAGGTCACTGTTCCCGCCGACCCCGCCTTCGCGTTCCTCGGCACGCCGGGCGTGTCCAAGGTCTGGATCCTGCCGGAGATCCAGAACGAGAATCTGATCTGGCCGGGCATCGCCGCCGAGGAGGTCGAGGCCGGCGTCTTCACCGGCGATTCGTTGACGCTCTCCGTCCGGTCGGTCACCGGCCCGGGCCAGCTCGCCATCTACACCGAGAACGCCGTGGGCCAGCCGAGCATCCTGGCCGACAGTGGCGACGGGCTCCCCGACGCCCTGCCCCTGACCGCAGGGGACCACACGCACGCCAACTGGGCGTTCGACAAGGCCGGCACCTACTGCGTGACCGTCCGGGCCACCGGCACCCTGGCCGCCACCGGCCAGCGGGTCACCTCCGCACCCGCCACGCTGCGTTTCGTCGTGAAGGCCTGAGCGCGATGCGCATCCGCAACCGCCTCCTCGCCGGTCTGGTCCTGACCGCCGCACTGCTCGCCGGCACCACCACGCCCGTCGCCGCCGCGCCGCTCGTGCTCACCAGCGGCCACGTCGACGTCATCGACGTCGACTACGCCGCCGGCGCACTCACCGTCGCCGTCCTGGACGGCACCGGCCCCACCGACGTCGAGCGCAACCCCGCCGACGTGGTCTTCCGGGTGCCGAACACGGCCAAGGTCAGCGTGCCGGGCGGATCGGCCTGGACCTTCCTCGGCACCGGCGGCCAGGCCTGGGTGCTGCCGCAGTCCAACACGGCCGGGCTGCTCTGGGCCGGCTGGAACACCACCGAGGTGCCCACCGGCGTCTTCCAGAACAACCGGGTCACCTTCAAGCTCACCAACGTCTCCGGACCGGCGGGCTTCAGCATCTACACCGTCTCCGGTGGCACCCCGAGCGTGCTGTTCGACAGCGGCAACGGGCTGCCGGACAGCCTGAACGTCAACCGCAACACTCACTCCCACGCGAACTGGGGCTTCGACGCCGCCGGCACCTATGCCGTCACCTTCGAGGTCACCGGTAAGCTCGCCGCCACCGGAAGCACCATCACTTCGGGCCCGAAGACCTTCACGTTCGAGGTGCTGCCCTGACCCGCCTGAGGTCCGTCACCGGTTCGATCCTTCCCTGAGGTAGGGGCGCCACCGAACGGTGATCGCGGCCGGCGCGGAGCCTGCCCACCCGGCTCCGCGCCGGCCGCCGACGGGACTCGGCGCACCGGCGCCCGGCGGGTGCGGCCTCCTCAGCGCCGTCAGGGGCAGAACCTGAGGATCTCCAGTACGACAGTGACGGCCGGCATGCCGGTGAGGGCGTAGTACATGCGGCCGCCGCTGCGGTAACGGCGCACGAGGTGGGCGTTGCGGAGCAGCCGCAACTGATGGGACACGTAGGGCATGGGAACGTCCAGCATGGCGCTCAGCTCCGTGACGCAGGCATCGCCGTCCCTGAGGCACTGCAGGATGCGAAGCCGGGTCGGATGGGCGATCGTGCGCAGGAGGTCGCTGATCTCCTCGACGGTGCCGGTGCCGGTGCCGGGGCCGTGGCCGGGGGTCACGACACCGCCGGAACGGAATGGCGCGGAACTCTGCGCATGCTCGACCGCTCCTTGCGCTCCTGGAAGTGAACGCAACGGTAGTCATGTGCAATAGCGTCGTCTAGCTGTCACATGTTGATATCTGCACTCCTGCAATCTCCCCGGCTACTCGTACGGATCGGCGGGTGCGGGGATCTTCTCCCAGGTCTCCACCTGGAAGTAGGGGAGGTCGGCATCGTTGATGGGATCCTTGGCGGTGTGCGGGATCCACCGCCCGGTGGTGCGTACCCAGGTGTTGGCAGGTCCTTCGGGCATGTCGCCGCGCAGGCCGACCTTGACGGGAATGCCGTCGGCGGCGCAGCAGGACAGCATGATGCGGGCGAGCATCGGCTCATCGTCCGGGCCGGGCGCGAGGAAGCCGGTCAACTGGACGCGGCGGCCCTGCAGCGTACGGCCGTGGTCGTAGACGGCCCGGTAGCCGTACTCGAGAAGGGACAACTCGGCCGGGTCGCCGGGCGGCAGGGGCGGGAAGGCGATGTCCCGGTCGTCGGTCAGGGCGGAACCGGCGCGGGTCACGGTGTCGGCGCCGAGCGCCGGCGGCACGACGAAGACCAGCGCGAGCGCCGGAAGCAGCAGCAGCCAACCGACGGCGGGACCGGAACGGCCGTGTCCGTGGCCGTCGTCGTCCGGCTGATCCTCGGGCCGGTTCAGATGACGCACCTCCTGCACGAGCGCCACCAGCGCGGTGATGACCAGCAGCAGACCGGCGGCGATGAGGAACGGACGCAGTCCCTGCTTGACGTAGCGCAGGTAGAGGTCGGTGAGGCTGGCGCGCAGGATCGCGCCGCCGAGGAAGACCAGCACCACCGCCTGCGTTCCGCGACTCACCAGATCACCGTCCCGAGTCCGGCCGCGACGAGCACGGCGAGGACGAAGGTGGCCGGGGCGAACCGGACGGCGAACCGCCTACCGAAGACCCCGGCCTGCATGGATATCAGCTTGAGGTCGACCATCGGACCGACCACGAGGAAGGCCAGCCGGGCGGTCAGGGAGAACTGGGACAGCGAGGCGGCTACGAACGCGTCGGCCTCGGAGCAGATGGACAGCAACACCGCGAGGGCGGCGAGGGCGAGGACCGACAGCACCGGCCGGGCCGCGAGGTCGTGCAGGAACGGCTGCGGTACGACCACGTTGATCGTCGCCGCCGCCATGGCGCCGACGACCAGGAATCCGCCCGCGTGGACCACATCGTGCCGGCAGGCCGTCCAGAACGCGGCCATCCGGGGTAGCCCGTCGAGGTGGGCGCGGTGCGGCAGGCGGATCAGGTCGGCGCGGCCCAGCCGCAGCCACAGCCAGCCCATCAGCAGGGCGACCAGGAGGCTGGCGCCGCCGCGGGCGGCGACCATCTCCGGGTTGCGGGGAAACGCGACGGCGGTGGCGGTGAGCACGATCGGGTTGATCGCCGGCGCGGCGAGCAGGAACGCCAGCGCGGCGGCGGGGGTGACACCACGACGGATCAGCGACCCCGCGATCGGCACCGACCCGCACTCGCAGCCGGGCAGCACCACTCCGGCCATGCCCGCCACCGGAACCGCGAGCGCGGGATGGCGGGGCAGGGCCCGCGCCCAGAACGAGCGGGGCACGAACACCGCGATGACGGCGGAGAGCGCCACGCCGAAGACGAGGAACGGCACCGCCTGCACCATCACCGACACGAAGACGGTCAGCCAGGTCTGCAGTCGCGGATCGGTGACCAGCGCCGCGATCTGCCGGTGCAGCACGCCGACGAGAATGAGCAGGAAGCACAGAACCTCGGTGGAGCCGACCCACCGCTCGCGGTCGGACGTCGGGGGTTCGGCGGCCGGCGCGGCGGGAGCCGGCGGTTCGGGCCGCACGGGCGCGGCAGGATCGGTGGTGCTCAGACGGATCACCTTCCAGCGTCAACGGCCGAATCTTACCGTGATCGGCTGATCGCATTGCGCCTATGGTGCGGCGATGCCCGCCCCCGGCGGCGACGAGGGCGGGCATCGCACGTTCCGGTCAGTTCACGGTGCCGACGGACACCGCGCCGCGGCCGACGACCGCGCCTTCGTCGGTGACCAGGTTCAGCTCGCCGAACAACTGCCGACCCGCGGCCGGGGCCGCGTCGACGGTCACGGCGCCGGTGATGGTGGTGCTGGCGCCGTTGGGCAGGGACACCGTGGTGCCGGGTGCGGTGACCTGGCCCAGCGCGGGGGAGTAGAACACGTCCCGGTAGTCGAACTGCGTGGTGCCGGCCGGCACGGCGTACCCGTCGACCTGCACCGTGTACGTGCCGGGTTCGGGGTTCGGGACGGACACCGACTCCTCGGAGTCGCCGTCGGCGGACTGGCCGATCTCGACGCCGTCACGCAGGACGGTCAGGTCCAGGTCGGCGGCCAGGTCGCTGGTGTTGCCGATGGTGACGTCGAGCCGGGTGGCGCCCTCGGGCACCTCGACGGTGTAGGTCTTGCGCTCACCGTCGGCGATGCTGTCCCGGGAGGAGGCCGAGCTGCCCAACGGACCGCCCTGACCGGTGATCACCACCGGGCCGAACAGGTTGGTGACAGTCCAGGTGACCGGAGTGGACTCACCCGCGGTCACGCTGGGCAGCGTCACCAGGGCCGGCTCCACCTTGACGCCCTGCACCCGCGCGGTGAGCTGGAACGGGTTGTTCAGCGACGGCGAGGTACGCCGTGCCTCCACCTCGATCTCCCAGATGCCGGGCATCGGGTTGGCGTAGTCCCGCTCCTGCGGCTTGCACACCGCGGCGTCGGAATAGTTGGTGTAGCAGGCGGTGCTGGCGGTGCTCTCCACCGGCACGCCCCAGGGGTTGACGGCGATGAACCGGGTCTGGGAGCCGGTTGCGATACCGGACAGGTTCACCTGCAGCGCGGCCGCACCCTCGGGGACCGAGACGAAGAAGCTGGTGGTCGAGTTGCGGTCCACACTGCCCGAACCGGAGAACGCGTACGCCGGCTTGGTGGGCCGCTCGGCGGCGACGACGGTGTTGAGCACCTCGAAGTCGACCACCCTGGTCTTCGGGTCGTCGATGCGCAGGATGGCGCCGTGGGCGCCGGCCGCCGGGGTCGCCGTCACCGGGATGGAGACGGCCCTGTTCAGCGGCAGGTCCACCGACTTCGGGGCGCGGAACGTCCCGTCGTTGCCCCGCCACTGCAGCTTGTGGCGGATCACGCCGGCCGGGCCGCTGGTGCGGGTGACCTTCACCTGGTAGGTGCGTGCCTGCCCGACCTTCTGTCCGCCCTGCCCGGGGGCGCAGCGGTTGTAGACGCCGGTGCCCCGGCCGGGGGTGGCGAGGAAGTCGGAGATCGGCGTGCACACCGGCGCGCTCGCGGTGTAGCCGCGCGGGGTGACGGGCTTGGCCAGCAGCTTCCAGGCACCCGGCACGTCGAGCAGGCCGTTGCCCTGCGCGTACGCCGGCTCGCCCTTGATCCACGAGGCCGAGCTGACCAGGGCCCGGCGCAACGCCGCCGGGGTGACCCCGACGTCGGTCGCCCTGGCCGCGGACAGCAGCAGCGCCGCACCGCCGGCGGCCTGCGGAGAGGCCATCGAGGTGCCGTTGAACATGGCGTAGCCCGGCGGCAGCGAGTAGCCGGCCTCGGGGGTCGGCGAGCCGGCCTGCCACAGCGGAATGGTGGAGATCGCCGAGCCGGGCGCACTGATGGTCGGCTTGAAGCCGCCGTCCTCACGCGGTCCGCGCGAGGAGAACGGGTGCAGCTGGTACGGCCGGCGGGTGACCGAGCCGTAGTTCGCCAGCCACGTCTCCCGGCTGATGCTGGAGGCGACGCTGACGACGTCGTCGGCGACGGACGGGTCACCCACGGTGTTGACACCCGGGCCGGAGTTGCCGGCGGAGATGAACATCTGCACGCCGTAGTCGTTGATCAGCCGGTCGTACAGCTCGGCGCGGGCGTTGTTGGCGTCGTTGAGCGCCGGCAGGCCACCGATGGACATGTTCACCACATCCACCTTGCGGTTGACCACGAGGTCCACCATGCCGGTGGTCAGCGCCGCCGCGGTGCACCCCCCGCCCCAGGTGCAGGCCCGGGAGGAGACCAGCTTCGCGCCCGGTGCGGCGCCGTCGAAGCGGGTGTTGCCGAGCATGTCGTTGGCCGCGGTGATGCCCGCGACGTGCGAGCCGTGCGCGTCCTCGACGATGCCGATGTTGACGAAGTCCGCGGTCTGACCGGGCAGGCCCGCCGGTCCGAGGTCGACGTCCTCGCGGTACTCGACCACGAACGGCATCTGCTCCCGCACGGGGGTGGCGGGATCGTCGGTGCCGAAGTGCCCGACGTCGAAGCGTTCCCTGTAGGGGCGCATCACCGGGTTGTCGGTGAAGTCACCGTCCTGGTCGGAGTCCACCCGGATGTCGTGGCTGGCCGGATCGTAGAGGATCCCGAAGCTGTCGGAGGTGTCACCGTCGCGGTTGACGTCGCCACCCGGTTCGCTACCCTCGGTGATCTTCTCGTTGAAGACGTTGAACAGCCAGGTGCCCGCCGGCGCGGTCCACTGGCGCCCGGCAGCGGTGAACGACGGGCCGGTGACCTGGGTGCGCATGGCCCGCCAGGTCAGGTCGCCCTCCAGCAGCGGGTCGGTGGCGGTGACCCAGTCGACGATCTTCCGCTCGCCCGTGGAGGTGGTCTGCAGAGCGGGATTGTCCAGGTCCACGCCGGAGTCCATGATGCCGATGGTGATGCCGCGGCCGTCCCACGTCGGGTGGGCCTTCTTGAACGCCACCGCGCCGGTCTCCCCGGTCGGCATGTAGGGGTTGTCGGCCGGCGTCGACTCGCCCGGGCCACCGGGAGCGGCCTGCGCGGCCGCCCGCCGGCCGGGCAGGGACTCCGCGCGGGGGTCCGGCAGCGTGATCGACTCGTTCAGGTCCAGTGCCGCGACACCGGGTAGCCCGGCGGCCTTGACGACCTTGTCCGTCGGGATCTGCGCCAGCACGTAGCCGACCTGGTCGACCCGGTGGGTGACCGTGCCGCCGAGCTTGCGGATCTCGGCGGTGACCTGGCCGGCCCTGCCCTTGTCGGTGGCGACGATGACGGTGACCGCCGGCTTGCGCTGTGCCCGGGCGTCGGCGAGCAGCCCGGCGTCGTGGCTGCCCAGGGCCTCGGCCGGTGCCTCCTTGGGTGCCTCCGGCGCGGGTGCTGCCGGCTCGGCCCCTGCCGGGTGCGCGCCGGTCAGCGCGACCGCGCTGGTGGCGACGGTGGAGGCGAGCAGGGCGGCGAAGCCCCGCCTCCCCCACGAGGATGGATGTCTCACGGGCGGATTCCTCCCAGAGCGAGCGCCCGGTGACGGGCGCGACTGAAGGGGATCTTCCGCTCATCGAAAGCCATTGTCACTAAGTGCGCGAGACGTTGTGATCAGGCCGTGACCAACCCGTACCTCGGCGTCACACCGGCGCTTGAGTCACGGCATGGCGGTGGGCGCGATGCCAGCCCAGGCCGCGTTTCGGGCTCGGCGAGCATCGGTGCAGCACCGAGACGGTCAGCGCGATCCTTGCACATATGCGTAATGCATAATGGGTGCGGATGTCGAAATGCCCGCAGCGAGGCGTGAGCGCGCGCCACCGACCAGCCGCAGCGGGCCGGCCATGGAGCGGAACGGAGACGGCACACGGTGAGCGAGGCGACGACCGGCATGACCCGCAACACCCGCCAACGCGCCGAGGTGCTGGCGCTGTTGCGCGAAGTCGACGGCTTCCACAGCGCGCAGCAGCTGCACCAGATGCTGCTGGATCGCCAGGCGCGGGTAGGCCTGACCACCGTCTACCGGACACTGCAGCTGCTGGTCGACACCGGTGAACTCGACTCCACCAAGTTGCCGGGCGGAGAGCAGCTGTACCGGCGGTGCAGCCAGAGCCGCCACCATCACCATCTGGTGTGCCGCGGGTGCGGCCGGACGGTCGAGGTCGCCGGGCCGGCCGTGGAGCGGTGGGCGGACCAGGTCGCCAGCCAGCACGGCTTCACCGACGTCGGCCACACCATGGAGATCTTCGGTACCTGCGGCACCTGCGCCGCCTGAACTCCGTCCCGCCGGGTGATCTGGCGGCGTATGCCGGACGCGGTGTCGCCGACGGTGACAGGTGATCGGACTCAGGTCACCGGGGCTGGGCGCAGGGGGCCGTGCCGCGGTCGTGCGGCCGATGACAATCGAAGCGGAACTCATTATCGTGACGGTGTCCGCGAGGTAGGGGGTACCTCAGGTGAGGCGGACCCGGCCGGCGCGGCGCCCCTCTGCGGAACGCACGTCGGCCGGCCCTTGCCGGGGCGACGAGGGTTGGGGCGCCCCGGGGATCACTCACGCGATCCACAGTCACAAGCGTTGCCGCATGCCGTACCCCTGCCCCGGGCCAGCAGGAGATACCGCGGCCGGCGCGGAATGGGACGATCGGGCGAGCGAGGCGGCGAACTGTCACACCGGCGGGTGCAAATCGTCACGGTTCTGTCGTGTTCCCGGCCGAACCCTCGGGGTACGGCCTGAAGAACCCGACATCGATGTGTGAGGAGACCCGCCATGACCTACCCGTGGTTCTTTCCGGAAGGGATGCCGCCGCTGTTCCACGAGGGCCCGGCCACCAACGACACCCGGTTGGCGTGCCACGTCGTCGAGCAGATGAGTCGTGACCCGCTGCTGCGCCACCAGCACATCTGTGTCGAGGCGCAGAACCGGGTCGTGATCCTGGAGGGCCGGGTCGGCTCGGCCGAGGCGCTGGCCCGTGCGCGCGCACTCGCGTGGGCCGTGCCCGGGGTGCACGATGTCAACGTCAGGGTGTCTGTCGCGTGACGCCGGCAGGTGAGGACGACAGGAGAAGCAGGTCATGGCAGTCGATCCCATCGGTGCTGGCAGCGCTCTCGGCAGCGGCGCTGCTCGTCACCGGCTGCGCCAGTCAGCCGCGTGACCCCCAGCCGACCCCGGAGCCGACCCCCACGGTCCGGCTGGGCACTGTCGCCCGCGCCGAGGTGGGTGCGCGGCTCACCGTGACCGCCACCGTCGACCGTGTCGTCACCGGCACCGCCTTCGTGGTGCGCGACGTCGACTTCACCGACGGGAAGCTGCTGGTGCTGTCCGCCGGCAAGGCCACCGCGGAACCCCCGCAGTTGGTGACAGTGGTCGGCACCGTCGTCGACTTCTCGTACCGCGACCTGTCCGGCCGCTACGAACTCGGGCCCCCGGATGCGTACCGCGACTTCGAGGGCGGCCGCGCGCTCGTCGCCGAGGACGTGACCGTGTGGAAGTGACGGGTCGCTAGTTGTCGAGTCGGTCGCGTAGGTCGTCGACCTGCTGCTGGAGCCGGTCCACGGCGCTGTCGTCGTTGAGGAACGTGGTGATGCCCGCGCCGAGCGCCAGTCCGAGCAGCAGGGCGAGCACACTGAGCACCAGGCCACCGATGGCCACCCCGCGGCCGGTGACCCCCGGTCTCGCGGCCATCTTGAGCCCCACGATGCCCAGGACGACGCCGACGATGGCGAGAACCACGCCGATCCAGGCGAGGATGGCGGTGAGTACGCTGAACAGCGCTGCCACGCCGAACACGAGGGCGAGTGCGGCGGCGGTGCTGGTCTTGGCCGTCGTACCGGTTCGGCCGGCGCGGGTCGACGCGCCCGTGCCTCGGGCGGGTTCGCTGGACGCGGTCATGGCACTCCCTCCGGTACGCCGTGCGGCGCGGACTCGTAGCCGCCGCCTTCCCCGCTACCGGCGACTCATGCGTCCCGGTTCACGATCCTGCGGGCGATGTCGGGCAGATGCTCCGGCAACGCCACGGCACGCAGGTCGGCCAGCACGTCGTCCAGGAGGCGGGTGATCCGCGGCTGGTCGCGTCCCGCCCGCCGGACGTCGTCGACAGCGACCGCGAGGAAGCCGTCGAAGTCCTGCGTCCGTGCCCGTACGCGTGGAGTGCCGTCGGGATCGTCGACGAACATGCGGTGACCGGGCCGGCCGGCCAGGCGGCGCAGCAGGTCGTGCATCTCCTGGACGCTGCGGACCGCGGTGGTGGTGTCGTTGATTCCGGGTGACAGGGCCCGCTCGGCGATGTCGGTCAGCTGCCGGAACCCGAACCCGACGTCCTGGCCCAGGGTCCGTTCGACGTCGAGGCTCACCGCGACGCATGCCCGTACCTCCGGCACGGTCCCGGGGAAGGCATCACCGGGCAGCGGGTGGACCGCGATCAGCGGTTGCCCGGCCACCACGAAGTCGCCCGGCGCGGGCAGGACCGACAGGGCGCAGTCGTGCTCGCGGGCCAGCGCGGCGAGCCGGTCGAGGTCGACGTGCTCGACCATGCCGGGTTGGGCCGCGGCGATCACCTGCACCGGCGGTGGCAGCGGCGTGACGGGCGCGGCGGCCGGGCCGACCGGATACTGTTCCTCGATCACGCGGCGGGACTGGGCGCCGACCGCAGCGATGATGTGCGAGACCCGCATGACAGTGGTGACGTGGTGCAGGTAGTAGACGAACAGCCCGCTGCTGGCGAGCACGAGCGTCATCGTCACGGCGAGGGACAGTTCGGGCAGCCGGGCATCGGCGTCGGCCGGCAGCGCCGCCAGCACCACCATGGCGAACAGCGCGGTCGCCAGGAAGGTACCCAGTGCGGCCTGCGTGATCCGGTCCTGCAGGAAGGTCCGCAGCACCCGGGGGGAGTACTGGCTGCTGGCCAGCTGCACAGCCACCATGGTGATGGAGAAGACGAGCGCGGTGAACGAGATCATCGCGGTGATGATCGACGACAGCAACGACCGGGCACCGGCCACACTGCTGGGCAGGAAACCGCCGGTCGGCAGGCCCAGTCGCAGCTCGGCCACCGACAGACCGAGGGCCAGCAACACGGCTCCCGCGGCGAACGCCGCCGGCACCAGCCAGAATCCCGACCACGCCGCCGCCAGGCGGGACCGGAGGGTACGCGGAGCGCTGCTCATGCCGCCGTAGTTCCCCGGCGCGTGCCTTTTGCATGCCTGCCGACGGGTCTGTTTACCCGAGGGGCGACCTCGACCTGACGCACGCGGGTCACGCTGCCGGCGATGGACTGGCTGTGGACGCAGGACGTGCTGCCGAGGACCCCGGTCTGGGTGTACTGAGCGCACTCCCCGGTGAACCGTCGCGAGGCGCCCCGATCCCGCGTATCGGCGGGCGGCGGGGGTATGCGCCAGCATCGGACGGGAGGTGGTGAGCCATGAGGCTTCCTGGCAGGATCGTCGACGACCTGCGGTCGGACGTGGTGGCGCCGCCACCGGTCGACGAGGTGGCGGCAGGGCGACTCCTCGTACGCGCGGCGGAGCATCAGGATCTCGCCGGCATGTCCAGGGCACACGTCGACCTCCTCCCGATCGGGCTCTTTCCGTCCCTCGGAGCCCGGTTCGTCCGGCGATGGCACCGTACCTACCTGAACTCGCGGCACGGTCTGGGCCTGGTCGCCGTCGACGCCGGATCGAACGGTGCGGTGGTCGGGTTCGTTCTGGGCACCAGCGACCAGGTGGCGTACGCGAGCGGGTTGGCCGCCGACCGGCGGGCGCTCTGCTCCCTGGCGCTCGCCGGCCTCATGGCGATGGCCGTCCGGCCGCGCGTGGCGGGCCGTCTGCTGCGGTCGCGGGTACGGCCGTGGACCCGCCGGTTCCTGCGCCGGCGGGTGCCCGCGTCGGCGCCGGACGGGCCGGCTGCGGCCGGGCAGGTGGCCGTGTTGAGCGCGCTGGCCGTGCATCCGCAGTGGCGCCGCAGCGGGGTGGGCGTGGCGCTGGTGGCTCACTTCCTCACCTCGGCCCGCAGCGCGGGCGCGATCCGGGCCGAGGCGGAGACCTCGACCGGATCCCACGGCGCGACCAGCTTCTACGAGCGGTTGGGCTGGGCAGCCGGCACGGCGCGGTACGCGCCGGACGGCGACGTGGTGCGCACGTACCACCGTCGTCTCGCGGAGACGCGCGAGGGCTGACCGCATCATCACCGCTCTGCAGGCGCTTGCGTCGGCGGGTTCCCGGTCCGCTACCCGGCCGACGGCGGCGCTCACTCGTCCGGTTGGCGGCGCTCGTCCTCGGCGCGCTCCCGGCTGAGGAAGAACGCGCCGAGCGCGCCGGCCAGCGTGCCGAACACCGCTACCGAGTACGCGGCCAGCACCAGCTCCAGGATCTGCGCGAACGTGTCGTCCCCGGGCAGCGGTTCACCGGTGATGGTGGTGAAGGCCGCGTCGTGCAGGGCCCGGGGGAGGCTGCGGTAGGAGCCGGTGACGACGAGCAACTGCCCGGCCGCGAGGATCACGGCGATGGTCACCACGGCGAGCCATGCCAGCCGGTCGGTGAGCAGCCGGCCGGCGGAGCGGGATCCGCGGATCGCGGCCGCGACGACGCCGCCGCCCCGGGCCGCCCGCAATGCGCTCGCGGCGCGCAGGAACCGCAGGAACGGCACCGCCAGGAAGATCAGTTGCCACCAGTTGTGTTTCCAGAACTCGCCGGCACGGTGACGGGCGAGCCAGGCGCGGAGCGTGAACTCGGCGACGAAGACCGCCCACAGGATCCAGCTCGTGACGGTGAGCACGGTGCTGAGCGGCTCGTCGTGGACGACCGCCTGGGCCAGGACGAGCAGCAGGAAGATCAGCCCCAGGACGCCCATCGGCTTGTCCAGCCGGCGGGCGAGGCCGTTGAGGCGGGCGTCCTCCTCGCGGTGTCGCCGGCCGGGATCGTCGCTCACCCTGCCGCAGCCTACCCGCGCGCCGGTCCGGGAACCTCCGGTCGCGGCGGGACCGCCTCGCAGATACTCCTTCCGCCACGCGCTGACGGCCTCCTCGGCGGCGCGGACCACGTTGCCGAGCGCGACGAAGCCGGTCCAGCACCACCACAGCAGCGTCACCACGACGACACCGGACACCACCTCCGCGACCGCCAGGTCGCGGGCCACGGGCCCGGTGACGTTGAGGGGACCGGGATCCGCCTCCCCGGCTGCCGCGTGGTCACCCATCGGGCCGCGCCGTCGCGTCGGGCACGTCCGCGAGGCTGCTGCCGTCGCCCAGCCGGCCGCGGGTGATGACGCTGAGGCTTCCGTCGGTCTCCAGCACCACCGCCGCGAGGTCACCCAGATCGCCGGTGCCCTGGCTGCGTGCGGCCTGCCGGATCTCGCTCTCCGCCACCCGGACGCCGCGCATGGCCTCGTACCGGAGCTGCCCGTCCCGCAGCAGCAGGGTCGGGCGTGCCTTGAGCAGCAGCTGCGACCACGGCCAACGGACCGCGAGCAGCGCGGCTCCGTACTGCAGGCCGACCAGCAGAACCAGCGCGAGGATCCCCTCGACCAGGGAGACGTCCCGGGACAGCAGGATCGTCGCCAGGGTCGAACCCAGCGCCACGGTGACCACGAAGTCGAAAGCGTTGAGCTTGGACAGCGTCCGCTTTCCGGACACCCGCAGGATCGCCACCAGGGCCGGATAGACGAGCAGTGCGACGACGAGCAGACGCAGCAGGTCCGCGGGGTTCTTCCACACCATTGCGTGGAGCTACCCAGGTGGTCCGGCCCTTATCCGCCACGAGCCGGACCACCTGGCGCGGACGCGGCACTCAGCCCGATGATCGCTGTCGCTTCGGTCTCCACCACGAACTCGGGTCTACAGAGAGCCTGCACGCCGATGATGTTGCGCAGCGCGGCGTGGTCTCCCACTCGGCACCAGCTTCGCGGAGCACGGTGACGGCCACGACGACGCCGTTGACGACAGTGGCCGTCACGGTGCGGGCACTGCCTGCGCCGCAGCCTCGGCACCCCAGTCGTCGCGTTCGAGTTCCCTCGCCCGCGTGATCACCGACGAGGTCCAGGGGATCTCGCGGTGGAACTGCGGGAGGGTTCCGCTCGCCGAGAACGGGGGCGACGCACGAGCCGCTGACGCGTCGCACCAACAGGGCCGGGTCTTGGGGCTCGCCGGCCTCCCGGCCGCCGGGCCGGCGCCGCCGTCGTACGGGGGCCGCCCGGGGTGCCCGGCTCAGGCCGGCGAGTGGCTCGCCTCGAACCGCTCGCGGGTCAGGAACGCCAGCTGTGCCCGCTTGTCCGGCATGTCGATCTCGGACGCGAAGGTGAAGCCCTCGGTCCGTAGCCGTCGCAGCGCTGCCTCGTTGCGCACGTCCGGCTCGACCACGATGCGCCGTGCGGCGGGATCCCGCAGGAGGAACCGGGCCAGTGCCGGAACGATGGCGGTGGTGAGGCCGCGGGCGTAGCGCCGGGGCGGGTTGAGCAACAGGTGCATCCCGATGTCCCCGGGCTGGACCGGGTAGCGTTCGCCGACCGGGTCCGCCTCGGGGCGGTAGGTCTGGAACAGGCCGACCGGTTCACCGTCGAGCAGGACCAGGTACGCGTGATGGGTGTCCAGCCCGTCGAGGAAGGTGTAGATCTCGCGCACGTCGTCGAGGCTGTGTCCGCCCATTCCCCAGAACGCGTTGCGGGGCAGGGTGACCCAGCCGTGCAGCAGTTCGGCGTGCTGGTCGGGGCGCACCGGCACCAGCGTCAGGTCGCCGAGGCCGGGAATCTGTTCCTGGTAGGTCACGGTCTCCTCTTTCGGGGCGGTCGTATCGGCGAGGCTCACCCCGGGATGGCGGTTCCCCAAGCGGCAAACTTAGGCTAACCTAACCCGGCTGTGGCAGACCTTACCTGGAGGGGCTCGTGAAACGGAACTGGGAGGGCCTGGTGCTCAAGGCCATGGGGGGCCGGGACTTCCGGCTCACCGTGTTGGGCACCGAGTCGGTCGATGGGCACTACCAGCGCCTGCTCCTCGACGACGGCGGGCTGCTGGCGGCCTGCGGCACGCACCCGACGATGTGGATCCGGCTCTGGTTCGACAACGACGGACGGGCCCACCAGCGGGCCTACACACTCGTCGACCCGGATCCGGCCACCGGACGGTTCACACTCGAGTTCGCCGTGCACGACGGCTGCGCCGCCCGCTGGGCGGTCGCCGCGCGGGTGGGCGACACCATCGACGCCACCGTACAGGGCAGCGCGTTCGCGCTGCCCGACCCGGCGCCCGAGCACCTCTACCTGGTCGGCGACGCGGCCTCGCTGCCGGCGGTCAACAGCCTCCTCGACGCCGGCGCGGACATCCCCGCGACGGTCTGGCTGGAGTTCGCCCACGAGGGCGAGAAGGCGCTGAGCCTGCGCACCCGCGCCCACCACGACGTGACGTGGGTGCCCCGCCGCGACGACGGCCGGCACCTGGTCGACACCGTCTGCGCGGGGCTGCCCGGCGGCGCGGCCGCGCACTACTGGGTGGCCTGCGAGGCGGCCAGTACCCGCAGCATCACCCGGCACCTGCGACGCACGCTCGGTGTCGGCAAGCACCAGCTCACCGCGCTCGCGTACTGGCGGGCCACCTGATGGGCAGCCTCGGGATCCTCACCTCGCTCTACGTCACGCAGTATCTCGGCATCGGCTTCATCACGGTCGGGCTGACCGCGATCCTCCGCGACGGCGGCACCTCGCTGGACACGCTGGCGCTGCTCCAGGTGGTCGGCCTGATCTGGCCGATCAAGTTCCTCTGGGCGCCGCTGCTCGACCGCTACGGCTCCCGGCACCGTGGCCACTACCGCTCCTGGCTGCTGGTGCTCCAGGCCGCGCTGGTGCTGACCCTGCTGGCGCTGTTGCCCTTCTCCCGGCCGGCCGACCAACTCGGCCCGGTCATCGGCGTCTGCGCCGCGTTCGTGTTCTTCTCCGCCACCCAGGACATCGCCGCCGACGCCGTCGCGGTGCGCCTGCTGGCCGCGTCGGAGCGGGGCACCGGCAACGGCATCCAGGTGGCCGCCAGCTACCTGGGGAACCTGCTCGGGGGCGGCGCGTGCGTACTGGTTTACGACCGTTTCGGCTGGGCCGCGGCAATCGGCCTGCTGGCCGCGCTGACGGCCGTCGGGCTGCTGGTGGTCTGGCAGTTCCGGGAACCGGAGCGCACCGACCGGGTCGTGCGCATCGGCACGGCCTACCGGGCGCTGGTGTCGGTGTTCGGGCAGCCCGGCTGCCGGTGGTGGACCTTCGGCGTGGTGCCGCTGGTCTACGTGGGCGCCGGGATGGCGTACGCGCTGGTGACGCCCGCGCTGGTGGACGCCGGCTGGTCGCTGGGCCGGATCGGTGTGGTGACCGGCGTGGTGACCAGCGTGCCGGCGATCGCGGCCGGCCTGGTCGCCGGTCTCGGGGTGGGCCGCTTCGGCCGCGCCGGCGTCCTGGTGGCCGGCGGGGTCGCCCTCGCGCTGTCCACGGTGGCGCTGCTGCCGCTGATGAACGGCCGCGCGCCGCTCGCCGGCACGGTCGCCGCGCTCTGCTCCTTCCTGGCCGCGTACACGATCGCCAACGTGGTGCTCTACACGGTCAACATGGACTACTCCCGGCCGGGCAGCGGGGGCACCGACTTCACCGTGCTGTCGTCGTTCGGGCTGGTCTGCTCGTTCGTGGCCGCCTCGATCGGGCTCGCCGCCGCCGAGCGGTTCGGCTACCCGGCCGTCGCGCTGGCCTCGCTGGTGCTCGTCGCGGCCGGGGTGGCGGTCGGCGTGACGCACCAGCGCCGGTTCCCGCCGTCCGGGCCGGCGATCCGAGCCGCTCACCCGCGGGCGGACCTGCTCGCCGGGTAAGGCCGCCCGATCTGATCGCCGCGGCAGTCGCCGCGCGTCCCGTCCGCACTACCGCTGGGAAGTCGCATGAGTTCGATCGGGAGCCCGGCCGTCCGGCTCACCCGTCTCGTACCGGCGCCGGTGCCGGCACCGTGACGCTCGACCCCACGGGCGTCGGTCCGGCGCCGGCCGCGAGCGCGGACCGGGCCGCCACGGCACCGGCCGCCGTACCGCACCGCTGGCTGATCCTGGCGGTGCTCTGCCTGGCCCAGCTCGTGGTGGTGCTGGACAACACGGTGCTGACAGTGGCCGTGCCGGTGCTGACCGTCGAACTGGACGCGGGAACGGCCGACGTCCAGTGGATGATCAACGCGTACGCGCTGATGCTGTCCGGGCTGCTGCTGACCGCCGGCAGCGCCGCCGACCGGTACGGGCGGCGGCGGATGCTGCTCGCCGGACTGGTGCTGTTCGGTCTCGGCTCGGCGGCGGCCGGGCTGGCCCGCACAGCCGAGCAGCTGATCGCCGCCCGTGCCGGCATGGGTGTGGGCGGTGCGCTGCTCGCCACCGCCACCCTGGCCGTCGCCATGCAGGTCTTCGACGCGGCCGAGCGCTCCCGGGCGATCGGTATCTGGGCGGCGACCAGCGCGCTGGGCTTCGCCGCCGGACCGCCGATCGGTGGGTTCGTCCTGGCCCACCTGCCCTGGGGTGCGATCTTCCTGCTGAACGTCCCGATCGTGCTGGTCTGCCTGCTCGCCGGCCGGATGCTGGTGCCGGAGTCGAGGGATCCGGCAGCGGGGCGCCTCGACCTGGGCGGGATGACGCTGTCCACCGCCGGCCTGACCGCGATCGTCTGGGCGATCATCTCCGGTCCCGAGCGCGGATGGACCTCGGCGCCGGTGCTCGGCGTTGGCACGGCAGGAGCGCTGCTGCTGGTGCTGTTCGTCGGCTGGGAGCGGCGGTGCGCCCACCCGATGCTGGACATGCACTTCTTCCGGGACCGCCGCTTCGTCGGCGCGGTCTGCGGCGTCGTGCTGATCACGTTCGGCGCCACCGGGGCGCTGTTCCTGCTCACCCAGCAGCTCCAGTTCGTCCGCGGCTACCCGGCCTGGGAGGCGGGGCTGCGGATGGTGCCGTTCGCGTTGTCCATCGTGGCGCTCAACGTCAGCGGCGTGGCCGCGCTGGTGATCCGTCGGCTCGGACTGCCGGCTGCCATCGCGGCCGGCATGACCCTGCTGGCCGGCGGCCTGGCGCTGGTCACGCACGTCCGGTCCGACGGCTACGGCGCGCTGCTGGCCGGGTTGCTGGTCATGGGTACGGGATGCGCGCTGGCGAACCCGGCCATCGTGGAGGCGGTGATGAGTGCGATCCCCACCCACAAGGCCGGTGCCGGAGCTGGTGTGGACGGCACCATGACCGAGGTCGGCAGCAGTCTGGGGGTGGCCGTGCTGGGCGCGGTGCTCAACGCCCGGTTCGGCGCGTTGCTGCCGGCTGCGCTGGCCGGCGCCGGCTCGTTCCCGGCCACGCTGGCCGCCGCCGGCCCCGACCGGGAGGTGGTGACCGCCGCCTTCGCCGAGGCGTTGCGGACCGGCCAGACGGTGGGCGCGGCCGCGGTCCTGGTCGGTGGTCTGGTCGCCGCCGCCCTGCTGTGGCGCGCCGACCGGCTGGTGCGGCGGGGCTGACACCGGTCAATCCTCAACGAAACAGCCATTTAGGGTAGGCTGGCCTAAATGGTCGATCGGTCGAGGAGGCTGGATGCGGCTCTACCTGACCGCGCTGAACCCCACCGACGCCGTCCTGGAGGGCTTCCTCCCGGCGGCGGACGCACTCGGCCTTCCGGCCACCGTGCTGACCGACCGGCCCGGCCAGTGGCCGGCCGGAGTCCCGGTGCGGCAGTGCGCGGTCCGCGACCCGGCCGCCATCATCGCGGCCGCCGCCGCCGAGCCGCCCGCCGCGCTGCTGTCGAACAGCGACCACCTCCAGGAGGCGACCGCTGTCGCTGCCGGCAAGCTCGGCCTGCCGGGCAAGGACCCGGAGGCGGCCCGGCGCTGCAAGGACAAGGCCGCCATGCGCCGCACCCTCGCCGCCGCCGGGTTGGACCCGGTCCGCGCGGTCACCGTCGACCCGGGCGCCACCCCGGTCGTCCCGGCCGACGTCTTCCCCGCCGTGCTCAAGCCCCGCGACGGTGTGGCCAGCGAGGACGCCTACCTGGTGACCGACCGGCGCGAGCTGGCCGCCCGGGTCACCGCGATCCGGCGACGGCGCCCGGAGGTGGCCCTCGTCGTCGAGGAGTACCTGGCCGGCGAGCTGCGCACCTACGACACGCTGGGCGACGGCGAATCGCTGGCGGTGCTGGGCGGCTGGCGCACCGGCCTCGGCCCGCCGCCGACCTTCACCGAGGTGAGCCTGGACTGGGCGCCCCCGCCCGCCGACCACGACGCCCGGATACGCGTCCTGCTCGACGCGCTCGGCGTCGGCTTCGGCGCCTGCCACACCGAGTACGTCGTGCGGCCGGACGGAATCCGGCTGATCGAGGTGAACGACCGGCTCATCGGTGACCGGATGGACCTGATCCTCACCGACCTGCTCGGGGCGCCGCTGTTCGCCGACGTCATCCGGCTGCACCTCGGCGAGCCACTGGCCGCGCTGGCCCGGCCCGGCCCGGCCGCGCCCGGCCGGCACGCCCGGGTCGAGTACGTCTGCGCCGACCGGTCCGGCCGGCTCACGGCGGCACCCGGACCCGTGGACACCGTCCGCGACGGCGTACGGCTCTCCTGCCGTCCGATGCGGGAGGTGGGCCGCGTCGCCGAGCGGACCGGCACCAACCGCGACTACCTGGCGGCGCTGCACGGCATCGGACCCGACCCCGATATCGTGCGGGCCGCGCTCACCGCGTTCCGGGACGGTCTGAGCTGGACGATCACCTGATGACCGACGACAGCGAGCGGCAGGTCTTCACCCGGGTGCTCGACGCGCTGCTGCGCGAGGACCACATCGGCCTGCTCCGGCGCGGCCGGCTCACCGGGACCGGCCGGTGGGAGGTGCCACACGCCGGTGGCCTGCTGCGCATCCCGGTCCGCGCCGACGGTTTCCAGGCGACGCTGCGCTGCGCCACCGCCACGCTCGACGTCCGCGACGCCGACGGCCGCGAACGCCGGGTGGACACCCTCGACGCTCTGCTCGCGGCACTCGCCCCGGTCGGCGACCCTGAGGCCGAGGCCGGCTGGCAGACGTTCACCGCCGAGTGCCACGCCGACCTGCGGGCCCGCCGGCTCGCCGCCCGGAACCGGGCGGCGGTGTTCGCCGCCGTGGCCGCGCAACGGGCGACCACGCCGGACGGAATGGCGGCGGCACTGCTCGACGACGTGCTCGCCGCGCACGCGGGGCATCCGGTGTACCCGACCGACCGGTGCCGGCACGGTCTCGACGACGACGACCTGCTCCGGTACGCCCCGGAGCACGCACCCCGGTTCGCGCTGCGCTGGCACGTCGCGCCCCGGGCAGCGGTGCGACTCACCGGTCCGCTGCCGGCGTGGTGGCCGTCCGCGGACCGGGCCGGCGAGGTGTTGCTGCCGGTGCACCCGCTCACCGCGGCGCGGCACGCGCTACCGGTGACCGACCGGCCGGCGGTGACCGTGCGGCCCACGCTCTCCATGCGTACGGTGGCGCTCGCAGACGACCCGTACACGCACCTGAAGCTACCGCTGCCCACCGCCACGCTGGGCGCACGCAACCGGCGCGGCCTGCGGCCGGGCACGCTGGCGGACGGCGCGGTGATGGCCGGGCTGCTCGACCGGATCGCCGCGGCCGAACCCGCCTTCGCGGGCCGGATCCGGCATGCCGACGAGCGCTTTTTCGGTCACGCCGGCGACGACGACCGGCGGGCCTTCCTGCTCCGCCGGTTCCCCCGGGATCCGGCCGGCACCCGGGTGGTGCCGGTGGCGGCCCTCGCCGCGCCGGACCCGGAATCCGGCACGGTGCTGGAGCGCATCGGCGGCGGACGTCCGCAGGCGGTGCTCGACGCCTACCTGGACCTACTGCTCGACTGGCACGTCTGCCTGTGGCTCCGGTACGGCGTGGCGCTGGAGGCCCACCCGCAGAACATCCACCTGGTCCTCGCGCCGGACGGGACGGTCGGCCTGCTCTACAAGGACGACGACGGCGCCCGCCTCGACCCGCGCCACCGTGGCGCCGTGACACTGCGGGACGCTCGGATGTGGGTGACTGGTCCGGGCGAACTGGCCGACGTGTTCGTCACCATCACCCTTCACCTGGCCGCCGCGGCGCCGCTGCTGGCGCTCGCCGCCCGCGGGGTGCCGGTGCCGGCTCCGGCCGCCGCGCTGACCCCGCGGCTCGTCGCGGCCCGGGACCGGTGGGGCGACGGGCCGGCGGTGCGGGAGTTCACCGAACGGGTGCTGCACGCCGAACGGCTGCCGGTCAAGGCGATGGTCACCGCCGGCACCCTGTTACCGAAGCAGCGGCTCGGATGCGCCGACGTGAACAAGTTCTACCGGCACACCGGTCCGAACTATCTGCGGGAGACGCGATGACGAGCACCGGCCTTCGCCCCCGGGCCGCCGGGCACACCCACCCGGCGGACCTGGCCACCGCCCACGCCGTGTTCGGCTGCCTGATCCGCGAGGTCGCCACCCCCGCCGGTGACGTCACCGTCACCGGCGACGTGGTGCAGGTCCAGCTGCCGTCCACCGGGGTGACGCTGCGCTGCACGGCGGCCCGGCTGTCCCCGGCCGGCACGCATCGCTACACCGGGCCGGTGCGCCACCGGCCCGACGGCGGCCCGTGGCGCGACCTGGACGCCGAAGGGCTGGCCGGGCTGGTCGCCGCGGAGCTGACCGCACGCACCGGGCACGACAATCCCGAGTTCCTCGACCAGGTGCGGGCCAGCCGGGACACGGTGGCCCTCCTGCTGGCCGGGCGGCCGGCCGCCGACCCCACGCCCACCGGCGACCCGGCCGTCGACGCCTACGTGGCGTCCGAGCAGTCGCTCGTCCTCGGCCACCCGCACCACCCCACACCCAAGTGGCGCAGCGGCGGCCCGGACGACTGGCGGGCGTACGCACCGGAACTGCGCACCGCGTTCCGGCTGCACTGGCTGGCCGTGCCGGACGACCTGGTGGCCGAGGCCGGTCCGGTGGATGAGACGCTGGCCGCCCTGGAACCCCCGTGCCCACCGGCCGGGCACCGGGTGCTGCCGGTGCATCCGTGGCAGCTGGCGCTGGTGCCGCCGACGCATCCCCGGGTGCGCCGGCTCGGCCCGGCCGGCGTGCCGGTACGCCCCACCGCGAGCGTCCGGACGCTCTACTCTCCCGACGCCGACCTGTTCGTCAAGACCAGCCTGCACGTGCGGATCACGAACTGCCTGCGGAAGAACGCCCGGTACGAGTTGACCTCCGCGGTCGCGCTGACCGGGCTGCTCGCCGGGATACCGCTGTCCGACGGCGTGTCGTTGCTCGCCGAACCCGCGTACCGGACCGTCGACGCGGCCGGCGCTGACGAGGCGTACGGGACGATCCTGCGCACCGGGCTGCGCGCCCATCTGCGACCCGGCCAGACGCCGGTGCTGGCGGCGGCGCTGGCCGGCGGGCCGCTGCCGGTGCCCGACCCGCTCGACTGGTGGCGGCGCTACGTCGGGCTGCTGGTGCCGGCCGTGCTGGGCGCGTGGCTGCGGCACGGCGTGGTGCACGAGCCGCACCTCCAGAACGTCGTCGTGGTGTGCGACGCCGACGGGCGCCCGGCGCGGATGCTGCTGCGCGATCTGGAGGGGGTGAAGCTGGACACCAGCCGGTGGGCGAGTTGGCCGCGGGGGTTGCCCCGGCAGGCCGGGTACGACGCCCGGCAGGCCCGCCGGCGCGTCCTCTACTGCCTGTTCGTGAACAACCTGGCCGGGATCAGCGGCGCGCTCGCCGACGCCCGGCCGGGCATCGAACCGGCCCTGTGGCGGGAGGTGCGGGACGTGGTCACCGACGTGACAGCCGCCCTGGACGAGCCGCCCGAGCTGCGCGCGCTGCTGGCCGGCGAGCACCTGGTGGCCAAGGCGAACCTGCTGGTGCGGTGGCGGCGTGACGCGGACCGGGCCGCGACGTTCGTGCCGGTGCCGAACCCCTTCGGCGGTCGCGGATGACCCGGCCGGTCTACGTCCACGACCTCGACGCGCTGGCCGGGCACGCCCGGGCGATCCGCGCCGCCCTGCCGCCACAGGCCGAGCTGCTGTACGCGGTGAAGGCGAACCCGGAGCCGGACGTGTTGCGTACCCTCGCTCCGGTCGTGGACGGGTTCGAGACCGCCAGCCGGGGCGAGCTGCGGCGCCTCGCCGAGGTGTTGCCCGGCCGCCCGGCTGCCGCGTACGCCGGTCCCGGCAAGACCGACGCGGACCTGGCCGCCGCGCTCGCCGCCGGGGTGGCGCGGATCCACGTGGAGTCCCCGGCCGAGCTGCGCCGCCTCGGCGCGCTGGCGGTCGCCGCCGGGGTGCCGGCGCGGGTGCTGCTGCGGGTGAACCTCCCGCTGGACGCGCCCGGGGCGAGTCTGGTGATGGGCGGGCGGCCCAGCCCGTTCGGGATGGACCCGGCCGACGCGATGGCCTGCGCCCGCCGCCCACCGGCCGGGGTCGACGTGCGTGGCGTGCACGTCCACCTGGCCAGCGGACTGGACGCGCCGCTCGCCGCCACGGTGGCGCGGGCCGTGGTCAGCTGGTCGGTCGCCGAGGTCGGCGCGCGGGAGGTGGACGTCGGCGGGGGCATGGCGGTCGACTACGCCGACCCGACGGCCCGGTTCGACTGGGCCGGCTACGGGCGGGCGCTGGCCGGCGTGTGCGACGCGTACCCGGGAGTGCGGATTCGCGTCGAGCCCGGCCGGTCGGTCACCGCCTACTGCGGCGCGTACCTGACCGAGGTGATCGACGTGAAGCGCTCCTACGGGGAGTGGTTCGCGGTGGTCGCGGGCGGCACCCACCACCTGCGTACCCCGGCGGCCAAGGGCCATGCGCAGCCGTTCACCGTGCACCGGCGCCACGGTGGTGACGGCCCGTGCACCGACGGGGGACCGGTGACCGTGGTCGGGCAGCTGTGCACCCCGAAGGACGTGCTGTCCCGTTCGACCGAGGCCGGTCCGGTGGGCGTCGGCGACGTGCTGGTCTTCGCCATGGCCGGTGCGTACGCCTGGAACATCAGCCACCGCGACTTCCTGCTGCACGAGCCGCCGGACTTCCGCACCGGCGACCCGTACCGCATCGCCGCCGAGTGGACGGCCGGCAGGGCCGGTCAGACCTCGCGGTAGCGCGCCACCAAACCGGCCGTATCGAGCCGGCACACGAGCCGCCGCGTCCCGGCGGCCATCGCGCCGACCATTCGCGGCCACCGCCGCGGCCACCGCCGCGATCCTCGGAGTCTTCGGGATCGTCTGGTTCGGCTGGGCGCAGGAGGCGCCGCCCAGGGCATGGCGTCCGTGGCTCGGCGTCGGCTCGGTGTTGTCCCTGGCCGCAGCGATCGTCGGCGGCATTGTCACCGCACGCACCTGGGGCGAGGGCAGCTCCGTGGACGAGAGGACGGGGCCGGTCTTCGGTGTGATCGTCCTGATCGCGGTGGTCCTCTGTGCCGCCGGCGCGATCTGGCTCCGGCGGGCCGGCCGCACGCCCCTGGTTCCGGCCTGGATCGCCCTGATCGTCGGCCTGCACTTCTTCCCTCTGGCACCACTTCTGAGGTATCCGGCCCTCGCGATCTGGGCCGCGCTGGTCACCCTGGTCGCGCTCGTCGGCGTCGCCGTCGCCCGGCGGTTCGACCTCGCTCCCAGCGCCGTCGTCGGTGCCGGCGCGGGCATGGCCCTCCTGGCCGGGGCGGCGACCGCGCTGGTGCACGCGCTCACCTAGGTGTACGGCCCAGGCGGGTCGGCTGAGGTCGTGTGACGGTACGACCGGTCGGGTGACCGGCCCGCATCCAATAGCCACCGCCTATTGACAAGCAGTGTTGACAACGGCGACCCCCGTTCGGCCGGACTGATCCTCAGCCGTTCACCGGCGGTGGCGGCGGCAACCCGGCCAGCAGTGCCGCCGAACCTGTCGCTGACCCCGGCCCCGAGTCGCCCCCGCCACCGGCAGGTAGACGAACCCGCCGACTCGTACATCACGCACGGCAGGTGAAGCGCTCACTGGACCGGAACGAAGGTGGCGGCCAACACCCGCCACGTGCCGTCCTCACGCACCCACAGCCGGGTGTAGCGCAACCGCGCGGACACGACGGCACCGCCCTGAACCGCATCGACCGCAGCGACCGTGCGGGTCACTCCGGTCTCACCGTCGTCCTGGACGTCGAGCGACTCCTCCACCAGGGCCGTGATCCGCAGGGCCCCCGAGCGGTAGCTCTCCAGGTCCTCCTCCTTGGTGAAGACCGTGCCGTCCGGTCCGGCACCCACGACCCGGGGGTGCAGAAGTGCGTCGAGAGACTCGACATCGGCGGTACGCTGAGCGGCCTGGAGCCGCCGTTCCGCAGCACGGAGATCCATTCACCGATCCTCTCCAGCGCCCCGCGACACGACAAGCGGGTTAGCTCGCGGCAGAACACCTCCACCGACGGCAACGCTCGCCCGGCTTCGACGGTCCGGTCGATCGGGCGGCGGTACGCACGCCGGCCCGCCGGCATCTACCATCCCTGATCATGATCCTGACCGTGTGGCGGCTGCTCACCCGCCAGATCGACATCAACCCGGCGCAGGACGACGCCGTGCTGCGCGAGGCGCGCACGCAGGCGCGGTACGGCTCCGACATCGGACCGGCCCGGAAGGCTCTGGCCGCCACCCGGGACGACTACGACCGCCGGGCACGGTACGTCCGTGTGCTGGCCGAGTCGACTGCTCGTGGGCTGGGATCCCGGGTCGACCGTACGACCGGTCGGGTCGACACCGACGCCGCCTGGACCGATGGTTGGGCCTCGCGCGCGCCCGCCGATCCGGACGCCCAGCTCGTCCGTGCCCGGTCCCTGATGGCGCGGGCGTGGGGGTGCGCGGCGGCGACTGGGCCGCCACCGTCCGTCCGGAGCAGTGGGCCGAGTTCCACCGCCTGCTGGACCTGGCCCGGCAGGTGAACGATCGGGCGATGCGGCTCGCGCCCGAGGACCCCACGCCGTGGGTGAACCGGCTGGACCTCATGATCGACGAGAGCGCGCCACTGGAGGACGTCGAGGAGACGTGGCGTGAGCTGACCAAGCGGGATCCCTGGCATCAGCAGGGCCACGTGCTCAGGCTCACCTACCACTGCCGGAAGTGGAGCGGCTCGCACGAGGCGATGTTCGGCTTCGCCCGCTCGGTCGCCGCCACGGCACCCGCGGGCTCACCGCTGCTCGTGCTGCCGGTGCGGGCCGCCGCCGAGTGGGCGCTGTGGGAGCAGGAGCGCGCATCCCCGGCCGGCACCGCCGATGAGATCAGCCGGCGGTGGCGAGAGGATCCGGTCATGCAGTCGGATCTCGACAACGCGCTGTCCCGGTGGTTCCACCAGCCGGCGACCAGACACGCCGACTGGCTCGACGACGCCAACTTCCTGGCGTACGGGCTGGTGCGCACCGGCCGCGACGCCGAGGCCGCGCCGGTGTTCGCGTCGATCGGCCGGTACACGACCAGCGTTCCGTGGTCCTGGTGGGGCCTCGGCCGCGGCGACACAGCCTTTCTCCGATCCCGTCGCCGCGCCCGCCGCGCCGCCTGACCGCCGGCGGTCCGGCTCCGCTGCTCGCCGGCCGGCGAGCCGACAATGTCGGAGCCCGTGGCTATCCTTTCGCGGTGTCGTTCGCCGATCTGAGTTCCGCCCAGTGGAACGATCTCTCCGACGGTGCTGCCGGCCGGATCGCCGAGGACATCGCCGCACGGCACGAGCTGACGGTGGTCGGCACGGGCGACAGGGCGTACGCGGAGCTCACCATCGCGACCGCGTTCCGCGACGAGGATTTCGGCCGGTGGTCCGCCTCCGACGAGGGGCACGCCGACGAGATCCTGACCCGGCCCGTCATCGAGTTGGGCTGAGCCCCGGTGTGCGCCGCCGGCTCGTCGCGCGTCGGTGGAGCGGCCCGGTCGGGCCGCGCCCGTAGCCGGCGACACGGAGCGGTCAGCCTGCCCACAGCGCCACCTGTCATGCTCGAGGCGATGACCACCGAGCGTCCCCATGGTTCCCGCCGCCCGCGCCGCCGCGCCCCGCGCGTCCTGCTGATCATCGCCGTGCTCGCCGCCGGTGCGGCGGTCGTGGTACCGCTGCTGTGGCCACCCGGCCCGCGACCGGACTTCCAGCTCCCGGTGGCCTGCGGCGAGACGTGGCGGCTGTCGACCTACCCGGGGCACGACGACTACGACGTCGACTTCTTCCCGACCTCCGGAAACGCGTGGGGACGGCCGGTGCTGGCCTCCGCCGACGGCACCGTCACGGTGGCGGGGATCAACGGTTCGCTGGGTGGCCGTACCCCGCAGGATCCGGACGGGCCGCGGGGCCGCGGCGGCGGTTACTGGGTCAAGATCGACCACGGCGGCAAGTGGGAGACGCAGTACCTGCATCTGCTCGAACCGCCGTCGGTGCAGGCCGGTCAGCGGGTGGCCCGGGGGGACCAGCTCGGACGGGTGGGCAGCACCGGGAACTCCGGCGCGCCGCACCTGCACTACGAGCAGCGCCGGGGCTGGGAGAAGGTGGAGGCGTACTTCGACGGCGTACCGTCCGGGATCACGTCCGACGACCGTGCGTACTCGGTGCGGCTGACGAGCGCGAACTGCCCGTCGGCCCGCCCGTGACCGGGGCCGTCAGCGTCCGTCGGCGGACGCGCCGGCACGCCGCGCCCTACCGATCCGGCCGAGGTGGGTGTGCTCGAACCCCCGAGTGGTCTTGAGGCCGTAACCCAGGGCACGATCGACGGCGATGTGGAGCGCCCACGCGACGGCCAGGACTCCGAGCCAGTCGATCCGGTCGCCGGATGCGGCCGCCGCCACTGCCACCACGCCGAGGCAGCGTGTACGAGTGCGCCACGTTTTGACATCCTCTCCGTCCTTCCGGGCCGGAGAGGATGTCGAGGTCAGCCGCCGAAACGTTGCCGCAACTGGTACTTCAGCACCTTGCCGGTGCCTCCCCGGGGCAGCGCGTCGAGGCGGTGGATGCGGGCGGGCACCTGGTGCGGCTCCAGCCGCTGCGCGAGGAACGCGGCGAGCGTCGCGTCGTCCAGGGCCGGGTCGGCCGCCACGACGGCGGCGACGACCTCGCCGTGCTCCGGGTCGGGCAGCGCGAGGACTGTGGCCTCGCGTACCGAGGGGTGGTCGTAGAGCGCGGCCTCGACCTCCAGTGACGACACGAGCTTCCCGTCGGTGGTGATGACGTCGGTCATCCGGTCGAACAGGAACAGCTCGCCGTCGGCGGTGGCGCGTCCGAGGTCACGGGTACGCGTCCATCCACCGGCGTGCACGCGGGCGTTGAGTGCCTGGTCGAGGTACAGCCGCTTGGGCGCCTCGCAGCGCAGCCACACCTCGCCGAGCTCGCCCGGCGGCAGCGGCTCGCCCTGCGGGTCGACGACACGCATCTCGGTGCCGCGTCCGGGGCGCCCCAGCCACATCGGCCGATCCGGGTCGACGTTGCCCAGGATGATCGCCGGCACCGCCTCGGACTGCGCGTACGCGTTGGCGATGGTGGCGTTCGGCATGGCCGCGAGGAGGTCGCGGGCGATGCGCGGCGGCATGATCGCCGACGCGTTGCCGATGGTCTTGACCGAGCTGAGGTCGTAGCGGTCCTGCGGGCGGATGGCGGCGAGCCGGATCGCGGTCCACGGCGTGAGGATGAGCGTCGCGCAGCCGTGCGTGGCGAGCAGGCGGGCGATCTCCTCCGGGTCGTCGGGGGAGCGCACGATCAGCGGGGACGGCGTCGTGGTGGCCAGCACCGCGACAGTCGTCGCGCTCGACGTGGTGCCCAGCGGCATCGGCGCGAGCAGCGGCGCGGGGTCGACCAGCTGCCCGAGGGCGGCGGACCCGCGCCCGTACGTCAGATTGCCGTGCGGGTTGGTGAACGGCTTGGCCGGGCCGGTGGTGCCGGAGGTGTAGAGAATGTCGGAGATGTCGTCGGGGGTGACGCCGGTGTCGATGTCGCCGGTGTCGCCCTGGTCGAGGTCCGCGACGACCACCGACCAGCGTCCGGCGTCGTCCCGCCACGGCGGCAGCGCCGCGCCGCGGATCACCCCGGCCACCGCGCACTGGTCGAACCGTCGGCGCAGCTCCACCGCCGGCATCGTGTCGTTCACGTGTACGGCGGTGGCCCCGGCCTTGAGTACGCCCAGGTAGGCGACGGCGTAGTCGATCCAGTCGTCGCCGCCGAACAGCAGCGCCACCCGGGCGCCCCGGCCGGTGCCGCCGAGCCGGTCGAGCACCGCGCGGGCGACGGCGTTCGAGCGCCGGTCCCAGTCCCGGTAGGTGATCGCCGTCTTGCCGCGGACGTTTATCGCCTCCTGCTCGGGCATCAGGCCGGTGCGGTGCCGGAGCAGGTCGGGCACGACGACCGCGGACGTGGGCACACTCATGGGTCCTCCCTCGGATGGTGCGCTCAACTCCACCGGTACACGCGGTGGAAGTCTTCGATCCGGTCGAGCAGCAGCAGGCCCCGGCCGGCCACGTGGCTGTCCAGCACGGAACGGTAGGGGGCGGTGTCCAGGACGGCGTCGCGGACACCGAAGGCACGGTCGGCGGTGTGCCGGTTCCAGTCGTCGAACTCGGCGACGGTGAGCCGGCGGCGTTCCTCGACGGCGCGGGCGAGCGGGCGGGCCGCGAGCCGGTCGGCGGCCCGCTCCGTGACGACTCCGCTGAAGAACTCGGACCCGCAGCCGGAGCCGTAGGAGAACAGGCCGATCCGGCGGGCCACTGTGAAGTCGGCGTGGTCGATCAGCGAGCAGAGCGCGAGGTAGAGCGAACCGGAGTAGAGGTTGCCGATCTGGCTCGTGTACGACAGCGACGGGGCCACCCGCGCCGCGAAGTCCCTGTCGATGTCGGCCGGTGGCATGCGCGTGGTCTTGCGCAGCAGCGTACGGTGGGCGCCCTTGACCATCCCGGCGAAGGGGATGTGGAAGACGAGGTGGTCGAACGTGGTGACGATGTCCGCGCCCTCGACCCGGTCCCGGTAGGCGGCGAAGCAACGCTCCAGACAGGTGAGGTAGGCGAGCAGGGACAGGTCGGAGTTCACCACGTCGACGTCCGGGCGGGGCCGTAGCGTGTCCATCACCTCCTGGGTGTGGTAACCGCTGGCGCCCAGGTCGAGCCGCAGCACGTCGGGCGTACGGCTGACCAGCATCGCGACCGCCCCGGCGCCCTCCGACGGCTCGAAGTAGCTGCCGGCCGCCGCGACGCCGGCGATGTCGGTGGCGACCACGAGCGCCCGCGCGTCCGGGGCCGGGCTCGCGGCGATGATCGCCGCCGCGCTCTGCAGGGCGGCGGTGCCGCCGTAGCAGGCGTGCTTGACCTCGAACGACCGGCAGCGCGGCGGCAGGCCGAGGAGGTCGTGGACGTAGGTGCTGATCGGTTTGCCGAAGTCCAGCCCCGACTCGGTGGCGACCACCACCAGTTCGATCGCCTCCCGCTGCTCCGGCGACAGCGCGTCGACCAGCGGGCGGGCGGCGTTGACCGCGTGGGTCACCTGGTCCTCGCACGGCAGGCTCACCGACCGGCTGCGCATCATCAGGTTCGGCAGCCGCGACGGGTCCAGGCCGCGCGCCTCGAACAGGCCGGGCACGTCGACGTACGCCCGCCCGGGGTAGACGTGGAGATCCTCGATGCCGACCGCCGTGGTGATCATCCTCGGTCCTCTCCTCTTCGTGGATCCCTCACCGTCGCGGTCCCTGACGTTGTACGACCGACGGCCGGGCGTGTCTGCTCAGAGTTGAGCGCCCGCGATCGGCCCGGCCGGTTACCATCCCGGGTCATGACGAGATACGTCGCTCTGTTGCGCGCGGTGAACATCGGTGGCGGTAGCTCGATGGTGATGACGGAGCTGAAAGAGGTCTTCGTCTCCTGCGGCTTCGACGGCGTGGCCACGTACATCCAGAGTGGCAACGTCGTGTTCGGCTGCCCGGAGACCGACGAGGTCGCGATCCTGGCCGAGATCGACAGGGGCATCAAGCAGCGGTGGGGCCGTGACGTGCCGGTGCTGCTGCGCAGCCTGGCCGAACTCGACGCGATGATCGCCGCCAACCCGTATCTCGACGTCCAGACGGATCACACGAAGCTGCTCGTCACGATGCTCGCCAGCGATCCCGGCGCGGACAAGCAGGCGGCGCTCGCCGCTCCGCCCGGCGAGACCGGCACGCTGACGTTGCTCGGCCGGGACGTGTTCGTGCACGTCCCCGACGGGTACGGGCGCAGCAAGCTCAGCAATGCCTTCGTGGAGAAGCGGACCGGCGTGGTCGGGACGACGCGCAACTGGCGCTCGGTGCTGAAGCTGCGCGACATGGCGGCGGCCTGACCGCGTACCCGTCATCGGGGGCTCACCACCGACGGGCCGGACACGGCCCCCGAGGCGCTGTCGCCGGCGTCGGCGGCCGGCCAGAACCGGTCCGCCGACGACAGCAGCGGACCGGTCAGAAGCGTGGTGACCAGCGCCATGATGAGCAGGGCGAGGAACAGCGGCGGGCTGAGGATGCCGGCCTGGAACGCGACCTGGAGCACGATGAGCTCGGTGAGCCCGCGCGTGTTCAGCAGGATGCCGATCCGGATGGCCTCCGCGGGCGAGCAGCCGCCGAGCCGGCTACCGAGATAGCCGCCGCCGATCTTTCCGGCCAGGCCGAGGACGAGGACGACGACCACCAGCGACCACGGCGTGCTGGCGACCGCGCCGGTCAGCGCGGTGAGCCCGGCGCTGACGAAGAAGATCGGTAGCAGCGACCGCCCGAGCCGCGACACGGCGGCGGTCGGCGCGTCCCAGGGCTCGCCGGGCGGCACCGCCAGGCCGACCAGGATCGCGCCGAACACCGCGGTCAGTCCGAGCTGGTGGACGCCGAAGCCGACCACGAGAGCCACCACGCCGAGCACGACGGCGCCGGCGGTGGGCCACCGGCCGCACCACAGTGCCGGCCGGCCGCGGCGCAGCACCCATCGGATCCCGCCGGCCAGCAGCAACGCTCCGGCGAGGACGGCCATCGCGCGCCCGAAGGTCGCCGGATCCCCGGCGCCCAGGCCGACGGCCAGGGACAGCAGCAGCCAGCCGACGACGTCGACGACCACGGCGGCGGCCAGCGCGAGGGCCCCGGCCGCCGTCTCCGCCAGGCCCCGCTCGGTGAGCAGCCGCGCCAGCACCGGTACGGCGGTGATGGACAGCGTGACCGCGACGCCCAGCACGAAGGCCGGCATCGGCGCGTCGCCGCGTACGGCCGGGCCGGCGACGAACTGGACCCACAGCGCGACGAGCACGCCGCAGACCAGCGCCGGAACGAGCGCCCCGGCGGTCACCCAGGCCAGCCTGCGGTCGTCGCGCGCCGGCCCGACCCGCAGCTCCCGCGCGAGGCCCACCAGGAAGAGCACGAGCGCGCCCTCGGCGACCAGGCGCAGGAGTGCGCGTACGTCCTCCGGCAGCACCGCCGCCAGCCCGTCGTGACCGGCGGACAGGACGATGGCCGGGCCGACGAGGAGACCGGCGACGATCTCCCCGATCACCGGCGGCTGCCGCAACAGCCGCGCCGTGGCGCGTCCGATCCCGCCGACGAGCAGCAGCGCCACGAGCAGGGCGGCTCCGTGCAGGAGGAGCAGGACGGTGCTCACGCGGACAGCTCGCGGTCGCCGCGCAGCAGGCGTGCGCCGTTCACCGGCCGGATCGGGTCGGCGCCCCACCGGACGGGCTCGTACTGGCCGCACTCCACGTAGCGGGTCAGCGCCGGTTCGTTGATCAGGAGATATCCGCCGGGCAGCTGATCCACCAGCTTCGCCGCGCGGAAGTGCTTGAGGAACAGCCCGACGCGGGACCGGGTGGTGCCGACCATGCTGGCCAGCTCCTCCTGGGTGATCTTCGCGTCGATCTGCATGCCGAGGTTGAGCCGCCGGCCCACCTTCCGGGCGAGTCGCAGCAGGGTCGCGGCCAGCCGGTGCTCGCTGTCCATGGTGACCAGTTGGGTGATGGCCTGCTGCTGGTCGAGCAGCTTGGCCATGAGGAACCGGGTGAAGTGCCAGTTGAGCTGCTCGTCGCTGCTGAGCAGGTCGAACAGCTTCGCCGAGTTGACTCTCCTGATCACACTGTCGCGCATGGCCCGGGCGGTGTCGTGGCGTGGCCCGCCGAGCAGGCCGAGTTCACCGAACATGTCGCCCCGCGTGTGAATCGACAGCAGGCACTGCTTGCCGTCGGCGGAGGACGCGATGGTCTTGAACTGACCGACCTCCACGAGGTACATCCGCAGATCGTGGTCGCCGGAGTTGTACGCGGCCCCGCCTCGCGGGACGTGTGTGCGGACGGCGAAAGTCGGGTCGTCCCGGATCAGCCGATGCAGCTCGTTACGCAAACTTGTGGTGGCGCCGGCGATTCGCAAGGAGGCCTCCTGGCACCCGATGTCGTGGCTCGGGCGTGTTGTCAGGTTCCTGATCGTTCGCTGGTGAAATGCGTGACGCTATCAATCGTTGACGGGGCAGCCGCAACACCGGCAAATAGTCTTTAGCCGGGTGTCGGCATTCTGTCTGAATTGCAATGCGGCCCGTGCCGGCCGTTCGTGCCGTTGGTTGCGCTCGGCAAGCCGTGCACCCTCCGATGTGGCGAGCCGCCCACGTTTCCCCAGGCAGAGACGTTTCTGATGGGCGGCATCATGACGCGGCCTGCGCTGTCCATCCATCCGCAGTGTCTGGTTTCTCCCGGGTTCGGCGCGCGTTCATCCAGTGAAGCAAATGCATGCAAGGGGCCTTTCGGAGGGCGCGGGTGAGGGGTGCGCACACCGCTTGATTGAGCGGTGTTAATGGCCGCCGTCATCGTAACTAATTGGGTGACAGGTGTCTACGCAGAGCAATGACCAGGCATTTTTCCACCTCCGTCCGGTTCGTAGCGGGTGATTGTCAGCGGAATGGGAGTCGGCTGGCCTTTTTAAGGATTTAGGTCAATTTGCCTCGCCGAGCAGCCGTTCGGTGACCAGCTCGGCGTGCCGGGCCCGCCAGCCGGCCAGCGGCTCCGCCGCGACCAGCCGGTTGAACGCCCCGACGTCGGTGGAGGCCGGCACCCGGTAGTTCAGCCGCTGACCCGCCGTGCCGCGCAGGGCCGCAGCGGTGGCCTCCCGGCAGTACGCGGCGCAGACCGACGCGAGCGCGCGCCGGTCGTCCCGCCCCGCGACGCCGAGATCGGCGCGCACCTCGTCCAGCGGACGGCCGAAGTGCGTCCGCTCCAACTCGGCCAGGCGCCGCGGACCGACGTCGGCCAGCCGGTCGTAGCGCAGGAACATCCGGTACAGCTCCTCGGCACGAGCCGCGAACAGCGTGCCCCGGTGCGCCACCGGAGACCGCGCGCCGAGCTCGAACAGGTCCGGATCGGGCGCCTCACGGACGTCGGTGACGTCGAGCGCGGCGAGCAGATCCTTCGCCGCGTCCGAGGTGGCCGCCTCGGCGGTGCACTGGTTCAGCGTCGTCGTGACGACGAAGTCGGCCCCGAGCGCGAAGGCGGCGGCGACGGCCGCCGGGGTGCCCACCCCGGCCACCCCGATCCGCGCCCCCGGCGCCTCCCGGTCGCGCAGAGCCACCAGGGCCGGCACCAGCGCGTGGGCGTCCCGTTCCACGGCCACGTCGGTGGCGACCGGTCCCCGAGCCGCCGCGACCGCCGACACGCCGTCCAGGTGCCCGGCGGCGGCCAGCGCCCGTACCGTCGCCGGGTCGGCGGGGCGCAGGAACCGGACCGCCGTGGCCAGGTCCGGGGCGCGGACCAGGAGCTGCCGGGGACCGTCGCCGTGCCGGAACCGCACGAGCTGCGGCGACACCACGGCGAGCGGACCGGTGACCTCCACATGGCGGACGTCGTGCGCGAGGTACAAATCGCACAGCGCCCGCTCGTCGCCGCCGGACGGCCAGGCCATGCCGTACCGGCGGACGCCGCGCAGTTCGGCCAGCGCGGCCCGGATCTCCGGCGGCGCCAGGCCCTGCGCGCCGAAGAAGCCGAGCAGCCCGGCCTCCGACAGCCGTCGCAGGAACGCCGGCGACGTGACGCCGAACGGCGACGACCCGGCCAGGCAGGCGTACCGGATGCCGTAGTCGGACCGCAGCCCGGACGAGCCCGGCGGGCGCGGACGCGACGCGGCGGCCGGCGGCGGCCCGGTAGTGGGACCGGGTGCCACCGACACGGACGGCGCTGCCACCGGAGGCGCGGCCGGCGCGGGCGGCGCGACGGCCGTGGCCGGTGCGACCGGCGAGAACGGTGCGGGCGGTGTGGCCGGGGTGGACGGCGCGGGCGGCGGAACAGGCGCGGCGAGGGCGAGCGGCCCGCCGGGGGCGGGCGGCGGCAGGCTCCCGGCGGCCCGGCGCCACATCTTGGTCAGCACCTCACCGGGACCGACCTCGACCGGCTCGGTGACCCCCGACCGCGCCAGCAGGCACATCGTGTCCCACCACCGGACCGGCTCGACGAAGTGCCGCAGCAGCGTGCCCCGGATCTCGCCCGGGACATGGGGCGAGGCGGTCACGTTGCTCACCACCGGGATCGACGGCGGTCCCGGCGCGACGTCGCGCAGGGCCACCGCGAACGCCTCCGCGGCACCGGCCATGAACCGCGAGTGCGCCGGGACGCTGACCGCCAGCGGCACGCACCGGCCGGTGCCGAGCCGCCGCACGGCGTCGACGACCGCGCGGACGCCCGCCGTGCCGCCGGCCAGCACGAACTGGTCGGGCAGGTTGTGGTTGGCGAGGTCGACGTCCGGGATCTCGGCCAGCAGCTCCGTCACCCGCGACAGCGGCAGGCCGAGCACCGCCACCATGCCACCGCCGGTCACGCTCTCCATCAGCCGCCCGCGGCGCACGACCAGGCTCAGCGCGCTGTCGAAGTCCAGACAGCCGGCGAGGTGCAGCGCGGCGTACTCGCCGAGGCTGTGCCCGGCCACCACCTCGGGTGGCGGACGGCCGTCCGCCAGCGCGGCTCGGGCGGCCAGCACGCTGACCAGGAACACGGCGGGCTGCACGTACCGGGTGCGGCCGAGGTACTCGCCCTCGGCGTCCCGGCACAGCCGCGCCGGCGGCACGCCGATGATCCGCTCGGCGGTGGCGCACTCGGCGGGGAACCGGTCCAGGAGCCCCTCGCCCATGCCGGGGTGCTGCGAGCCCTGCCCCGGGAAGACCCACGCGCGCACGGCGATCACCGTTCCCAGGGGTAGCGGCCGTGCGCGACGAACTCCGTGATCCGCTGCCGCACCGCGGGCGCCGACATCAGCCGCCCGAACTCGGTCACCGCGTGCTCGCGCAGCCGGTCGTCGACGCCGGAGAACGCCCGGAAGTACCGCTTGGCGTCGCCGACGACCACCGGGTCGAGGCGGTTGAGGCGGAACAGCAGCTGCCGCAGCACCGTCTCGGGACGCTCGGCGACCTCGTCGACGAGGTGGATCCGGTACGCCTCGGCCGCGGCGATCGTCTGCGTGCTCAACGTCGCGGCGTACGCCTTCTGGAACCCGACCCGCCGCACCAGGAACGGCAGCACGCAGCAGGGCAGCAACCCCCACAGCGCCTCCGGCAGCGCGAACGTGCTGCGGGCGGTGGCGTGCACGAAGTCGCTGGCGGCGACCAACCCGACACCACCGCCGGCGACCTGCCCGTCCACCTGCGCCACCACCACCCGCGGCATCGTGGTGAAGCGTTCCAGCAGGGCGAAGAACGCCGCGCCGCCGTCGGAGGCGCCACCGTCACCGGCGGCGCTCCGGAAGTCCATGCCGGTGCTGAACACGCCGTCCCGCCCGGCCAGGACCACCGCCCGGCAGGCGGCGTCGCCCTCGGCCTCGTCGAGCGCCGCGTGCAGTTCGCGCAGCGTCTCGTCGTCGATCCCGTTGCGCCGCTCCGGCCGGGCCAGCGTGACGCGCAACAGCCCGGGCTCACGCCGGAGCTCGATCGTGCGGTACGCCATCGGTGCTCAGGCCGCGCCGCTCGGCACCTGCGGCAGCAGCAGCGTGTCGCGGATGCTGCCCTCGATGAACAGCCGGTCCCAGGCGCCGCCGCCCTTGGACTCGTGCAGCCGGCGCCGGCCGAACACCTCGGTGGCCATCTCCTTGCTCCGCTCCAGCTCGGCCAGCTCGTGGTAGTCGTCGACGCTGCGCAGGTGGATCAGCTGGAACAGGTGGTCCTGCTGGCCCCAGGTCTGTTCGTACAACGTCGCGGTGACCCGGCCGGCGAGCCGCTCGTTGACGAAGTGCTGCCAGTGGGCCGCGTACATCCGGCCTTCCTCGCGGAACTCGTACTTGACGTCCGAGGTCCGCATGACGATCGCGCCGGCCGTCGCCGAGTTGATCTGCTGCTCCGCCGGCTGGTTGAGCTGGGACGAGGCGGGCGGCACGAAGGTCGTCGGCTCCGCGTCGCCGCCGTCGTGGTCCATCCCGTGCTGCGGTACGAGCACGTCCTCGTGCAGGCTGCGGTGGACGAAGATGCGGTCCCAGTTGCCGCCGCCCTTGTGCGGCAGCCGGTCCTCGTCGGAGATCCGGCGGAACTCCAGGTCGTGGTCGACCATGTTGAGCAGGATCCGGTAGTCCTGCGGGGACTTCAGGTGGATGAACCAGTGCATCCGGTCCCGGCCGCCGAACACCTCCTCGAAGGCGAACGACGTCGCGACGCCCTCCTGCGAGGTGTTTATGTACTGCAGCAGGTCCACGCTGAACTGGCGCCCCTCGGCGGCGAACCCGTAGGCCATCTGGCCGACCCGGTGCAGGATGAAGCCGGAGTTGAGCGTGTGCAGCACCCGCTCCAGCGGCAGCGACGATTGGTTCAGCGCGCGGTACGGCTCGACCGTCGTGGTCATCGGTTCGCTCCTCAGGTGAGATCGCCGGTTCCGGCCCGTTTCTACGGGGACGGCCGACGGCGTGTCTGCTCACGGTTGAGCGGGCGCCGCAAGCGAGCGGCCTGCTCAACGTTGAGCAGGCGAAGCGGGTACGACTGCCTAGCGTGAGGACTCGGCCGGGCCCCTCGGCCGTCGACCCTTCCCAGGCGGGCAGGTGCCGTGACGCAACAGACCGATCCAGCCCACGCCGTCGTCCTCTCCGCCGCCGATCCGGAGCGGCTACGCCGGTCCGCGTACCGGCTGCGCGAGCACGTCTCCACCGCGGCACTCGACCTCGCCGACGTGGCGTACACCACGCAGGTCGGCCGGATGCCGCTGCCGCACCGGCTCGCCGTGCGGTGCGCGAGCGTCGCGGACCTGGTCGGCGGACTCGACGCCTACCTGCGCGGCGAGGCCCGCGACGGGGTGCTGCACGGCGTCGCCGGTGCGCCGTCCGCGCCGGCCGCCGCACCGACCGACGCCGACGCCGCCGCGGACTGGGTCGGTGGCGGCCTGGTCGACTGGCGGCGGTACTGGCCGGAACCACGCCCGCGGGTGCCGCTGCCCGGCTACCCCTTCGGTGCGACGCCGCCGGCCCCACCCGTCACCCGGCCGGGCGATGCGGCCGGGTCGCTGCGGGCCTACCTGGTCGAGGTGTACGCCGAGGTGTCCGGCCTGCCCGCCGAGTCCGTCGACCCGCTCCTGCCGCTGACCGAGCTGGGTCTGTCGTCGTTCCTCGTGACGCGGCTGACCGCCCGGCTGGAGAGCGACCTGGGCGAACGGTCGCGAACGCTGTTCTTCGAGCACGCCACGCTCGCCGAGGTCGCCGCGGCGCTGGCGGCGGCCGGTCGTACGGCACCCGCCGGCGTGGCTCCCGCCGGACCCGCCCAGCCCTTCGCACCCGCCGCCCAGCCCTCCGCACCTGTCGCGTCCGCCGCACCGCCAGCTCCGGCCGCACCGCCAGCTCCGGCCGTCGTGCCCGCTCCGGCCGTCACCGTGGAGCCGGCGCCGGGGGAGGAGGGCGAGACGGAGATCGCGGTGATCGGTGTCGCGGGACGCTACCCGCGCTCGCCCGACCTCGACGCGTTCTGGGACAACCTCGCCGGCGGCCGCGACTGCGTCACCCCGCACCCGCCGCACCGGGCGCGACCGGGATGGCCGACCCACCTCATGGACGGCGGATACCTCGACGACGTCGACCGGTTCGACCCGCTGCTGTTCGGCATCACCCCCCGCGACGCCGCCCTGATGGACCCGCAGGAACGGCTGTTCCTCGAAGTGACCTGGGCCGCGCTGGAGAGCGCCGGATACACCCGCGCCCGGCTCCGGGAGCGGCACCACTGTTCGGTCGCCGTGTACGCGGGCGCGATGTGGAACGAGTACCCGCTGTTCGGGGCGGAGCGCACGCTGCGCGGCGTCCCGCAGGACTCCGGCGCGACGCTCGGCGGCATCGCCAACCGGGTGTCGTACTGCTTCGACCTGCACGGCCCGAGCCTGACCGTGGACACGATGTGCTCCTCCGCGCTGGTCGCGCTCGACCTGGCGGTGCGGAGCCTCCGCCGCGGCGAGGCCGAACTGGCGGTCGCGGGCGCGGTGAGCCTGTCACTGCACCCGAACAAGTTCATCCAGCAGCACCGGATGAAGCTCACCGCCAGTGACCGGCGCAGTCGGACCTTCGGCGCCGGCGGCGACGGGTTCGTACCGGCCGAAGGGGCCGGCGCGCTGATCCTCAAGCCGCTGCGGCGGGCGCTCGACGACGGCGACCCGGTGCACGCCGTGATCCGCGGCACCGCCGTCGTCCACGCCGGACGGACGAACGGCTACATCGTGCCCAGCCCGGTCGCGCAGGCCGACGTGGTACGGCGGGCGCTGCGCGACGCCCGCACCGGACCCGCCGAGATCGGCTACGTGGAGGCGCACGGCGCCGGCACGGCGCTCGGCGACCCGGTCGAGATCGACGGGCTGACCCGGGCCTACCGGGACGCGGCCGGGACCGACCTGCCGCCCGGCAGCATCCCGATCGGCTCGGTGAAGTCGACGATCGGGCACACCGAGGCCGCCGCCGGACTCGCCGGTCTCACCAAGGTCATCCTGCAACTGCGGCACGGCGTGCTCGCGCCGTCGCTGCACGCCGACGAACTCAATCCGAACATCCCCTGGGACGCCGTGCCGTTCCGGGTGCAGCGGCAGCGGGCCGAGTGGACCGGCCCCCGGGTCGCGGGCGTCAGCTCGTTCGGTGCCGGCGGGACCATCGCCCACGCGATCGTCGCCGCGCCACCGGCCCGTACCCGCCCGGCCGCCCCGCCCGGCCCGCAGCTCGTCGTCCTGTCCGCCTACGACGAGGACCGCCTCGACGAGATGGTGCGGCGGCTCGTCGCGTACCTGCGCCGGGACCGCGCACCGAGCCCGGCGGACCTCGTCGCGGCGGTCCGGCGGATCGCCGCCGGGGAGCACCCCGGCTCGGCCGCCGACCACGCCGCCACGCTGCTGGCGCACGACGGGCCGGCGCTCGCCGACATCGCCTACACGCTCCAGGTCGGCCGGGAGCCGCTGCGGCAGCGGCTGGCGGTCGTGGTCGAGGACGTCGCGACGTTGTGCGAACGCCTCACCGCCTACCGCACCGACCCCGCCGTGCTGCGCGGCCGCGCCCCCGCCGCGCCGGACCCGAACGCCGTGCCGCCGTCCGGCGCGAACCTGACCGACCTCGCCCGGCACTGGGTGACCGGCGGAGCCGTCGACTGGGCCGCGCTCCACGAGCCGGGCCGGACCGTCGTGGACCTGCCGGCGTACCCGTTCGCCCGCATGCGGTGCTGGGTGCCCGAGGACGTACCGGCCGGCGCCGGGCCGTCCGGCACGCAGGCGCCGATCGTCGGGCCGACGACGCCGCCACCCGCCGACGTCCCGCTCTACGTCAAGGGGTGGGAGCCGGACGACGATCCCGGACCGGCCGCCTCGCCGGTGGCCGGGGTGATGCTGTGCGTGGGCGGCGGTCCGGATCTCGTCGCCCGCCTCGGCGGCCTGGCCGTGCACGACGTCGCGGACCTCACCGCCGTGCTGTCCCGCGTGCCCGAGGTCGGCGGGCTGGTCGGCCTGCCCGGCGGACCCGGCTGGGAGACCCGGGTACGGATCATCCAGCGGCTGCTGGCCGAGCGTCCCGGCACGCCGCTGCGGATCCTGGACACGAACGTCGGCGACGTCCGCACGGCCGGCTTCGTCAAGGTCCTCGGCGCCGAGTACGCCCGCGTCACCGCCACCGTGCTGCACACCGACCGGCCCGGCGACGACACCGATCTCGCCGCCCGGATCCTGGCCGAGTGGACACGGGGCGACGCCTACGGCGAGGTCCGGTACGCCGACGGCCGGCGGCACCGGCCGCGCCTGGACCTCGTACCGGCGCCCCATGCGCCGCTGCGCTGCGACCCGGACGCGGCCTACCTGGTGACCGGCGGCACCCGGGGCGTCGGCGCGCTCGTCGCCCGGCACCTGGCCGGTCACGGCGCCCGGTCGATCGCCCTGGTCGGCGTCCACGCGGACACCGGCGTCGCGGACGACCTGCGCGCCCGCGGCGTGCGTGTGCTCCAGCACGCCGGTGGGTTCCCCGGCGTCGAGGACTTCCTGCGGCAGGTCCGCGCCGAACTCGGCCCGCTGCGGGGCGTGGTGCACTGCGCCGGTGTGGAGAGCCGGGGCAACCCGGCGTTCCTGCACAAGGACCTGACGGATGTCCGCGCGGTGCTGGCGCCCAAACTGGACGGCTTCGAGACCCTGGTGTCGCTGTGCGCCGCCGACCCGCTCGATTTCTTCCTGGTGTTCTCCTCGGTGTGTGCCACGGTGACCGGGCTGGCCGCCGGGGTCTCCGACTACGCCGCCGCGAACATCGCCGTCGACGAGCTGGTCCGCGCGTCGATCGCCGCCGGGCGTACCGAGTTCCGCGCGGTCGACTGGCCGCAGTGGGCACAGACCGGATCCACGAGCGGACGCCCCAACCCGTGCGCGCCGGCCGGTCTCGCCCCGCTGGACGACGCCGCCGGGCTACGTGTCGTCGACCGCGTGCTAGCCCTGCCGTCCGGCGCGGTGGTGCTGCCGTGCCCGCCGCTCGGCGACGCCCCCGACCCGGACGCCCTGCTGCGGCTGCGCCCGCGCCGTCCGGCGCCGGCGTCACCTCCCGTCGTGGGCGGCGCTCCGCCTGCCGGTACGCCCACCCCCGCCCCCGCCCCCGCCCCGGCCCCGGCCCCGGCCCCCGCCCCGGCCCCGATCGCGGTGGCGTCGGGCGGGCCGGTGGCCCCGCCGGAATGGCTCGTGGGGATCTTCTCGGCGGCACTGGGCATTCCCGAGCGCGACCTCGACCCGACCGTCGAGTTCGGCGACCTGGGCGTGGACTCCGTGCTGCTCGGCGAGCTGCTGGTCCGCATCGAGGAGCGGCTCGGCACCCATCTCGACCCGGCGACGCTGCTGCTTCACCCCACGCTGGAGCGCCTCACCGCCCACCTCGGCGTGCAGGCGGCGACTCCCGGGCTCGCGCCGGTGAGTGTGCCCGAGGCGGTGACTGCGCCCGAGGCGGTGACTGTGCCCGTACCCGTGACCTCGCCCGTACCCGTTGACGAGCCCGTGCCGACGGCGGCGGCGGGCGGCGGCGCGCGGCCGGACCATGACCGGCGGGTGGCCGTGATCGGCATGGCCTGCCGGTTCCCGGGGGCGACCGACGTCGCGACGCTGTGGGACAACCTGCTGCACGGGCGCTGCGCGGTCACCGAGGTGCCGGCCGAGCGGTGGGACCACCGCCGCTGGTACTCGCCGGAGCCCGGCCTCGGACGGTCGATCAGCAAGTGGGGCGGCTTCGTCGAGGGCATCGAGTGGTTCGATCCCGGCTACTTCGACATGGGCGACGACGAGGCGCGCTGCCTGGACCCGGCGATCCGGATGTTCCTGGAAGGCACCGCCGAGTGCCTGGCGGAGGCCGGGTACGCCCCGGACGAACTGCGCGGCCGGCGCGTCGCCGTCGTGGCCGGGGCGCGCCTGTCCGACTACGGCCGGCGCGTGCCCATCCGCACCGACGTCCTGCGCTCCGACCAGAACTTCATCGCCGCCCGCGTCGCACACCACTTCGACCTGCGCGGCCCGAACCTGGTCGTGGACAGCGCCTGCTCGTCGTCGCTCGTCGCGGTGCAGGTCGCCTGCCGCAGCCTGCTGGCGGGGGAGTCGGAGCTGGCCGTCGTCGGCGGCGTCGAGGTGTTGCTCGACCCGGAGACGTACCTCGACCTGAGCGCCGCCCGGGCGCTGTCCCCGACCGGCCGGTGCTGGACGTTCGACGAACGCGCCGACGGCTTCGTGCCCGGCGAGGGCTGCGGTGTGGTGCTGCTCAAACCGCTGGCGGCCGCGCTCGCCGACGGCGACCGTGTCCACGCCGTGATCGACGGTGTGGCGGTGAACAACGACGGGCACACCATGGGCGTCACCACCCCCAGCCCGGCCGCCCAGGCCGACGTGGTCCGGCAGGCGCTGGCCGCCGCCGGCCGGCGCCCCACCGACATCACGATGCTGGAGGCGCACGGCACCGGCACGCTCATCGGCGACCCGATCGAGCTGCGTGCCCTCAACGACGTCTTCGGCGACCGGCCCGGCGGCCGGATCGAGATCGGCAGCGTGAAGTCGAACCTGGGCCACCTGCTCAGCGCCGCCGGGATGGCCGGGCTGTTCAAGGCGGCGCTCGCCCTGGAACACGGCACGATCCCGCCGACCCTGTTCTGCGACACCCCGAACCCGCGGTTCGACTTCGACCGCTCGCCGCTGCACCCCACCACGGAACCGGTCGGCTGGCCCGCCGGATCCGAACGCGTCGCCGGCGTCAGCTCGTTCGGCCTCGGCGGCACCAACGCCCACCTCGTGCTCAGCGGTGCGCCGCCGGGTCCGGTCCGCCGGGCGCCGCTGCCCCGGCCGGTGTTCCGGCGCCGGCGGCTGTGGCTCGACGGCGACGCGCCGGCCGAGGCGCCACCCCCGGCCCGGCCGGACCCGGGCGAGCCGCTCACGGCGTCCCTGCTGCGGCTGCAACTCGTCACCACCGACTGACCAGAAGACCGGAGGCAGGTTCCCGATGGCCGACGTCCAGAGCCGGTTCCGGCTCACCCACGACGACTTCGTCATGCGGAACCACCGGCTGCACGAGGTGTCGGTGCTTCCCGGCGTCGTCTTCTTCGACCTCGTCTACCGCACCGCCGTCGCGGCGGGCTGGGACCACCGCCGGCTCTGCCTGCGGGACACCGTGCTCGCCGAGGCGATAGTCACCACCGACGGCTTCGACCGCGAGGTGGTGCTCTCCATCGGGGAACCGCAGGACGCCGGGCGCCCGTTCACCGTCCGCAGCCGCTGGCTTCGCGGTGACGACCCGGTGTCCGGCTGGCACGACAACGCGCACGGGCTGATCTGCGTCACCGACGAGCCGGTCCCGCCGCCGCTCGACCTGGCCGGGCTGCGGGCCGCCGCCGACCGGCACGAGGACGTGGACGTGCTCTACCGGCGGGCGGTACGGGAGCACATCCGCCACGGCCCGGCGATGCGCTGCCACGGCACCCTCCACATCGGCGGCGGCGCACTCCTGGCCGACCTGACCCGCGAGCAGCATCCGGGGGCCACAGCCGCCGGGTTCCACCTGCACCCGGCCTCGCTGGACGCCTCGACGCTGGCCGGGTTCGGGCAGGCCGAGATGCCCACCGACGACCCGTTCGTGCCGATGTTCGTCAAGGAGTTCCGGGCACCCGATCCGCTGCCGCCGGTGTGTCACGTCCACGTCCCGCGCCCGGAACGGCTCGCGCCGTCCGGCGACGTGATCACCACCGACTACACGATCCGTGACGCGGACGGCCGGTTCCTGGCCGGGTTCACGGGTCTCACCTGCAAGCGTATCCGCGAATCCGGCCTGGTGCGCCGGCTGCTCGCCGACGTGTCGCCCGACGCCGCACCGGTCTGGTCCGGGCCGGCGGCGACGGCGCCCGGACAGCCGGCGGTGTCCTCGCCGGGTGCCACGAACGGACTCACCGACACGCTGCGCGCCGCCGTCGCGGACATGCTCGGCCGGCCGGCCGCCGAGGTGCCGACCGGCACCGGGTTCTACGACCTCGGCTTCGACTCGGTCGCGCTGCTCCGGCTCACCGAGCGGGTCGAGCACCTCGTGGGCCGCAAGCTCTATCCGACGCTGCTGTTCGAGCACACCACAATCGACGCGCTCGCCGCGCACCTGTCCACCGGGCCCGCCCCGGCCGTACCGCAGTCGTCGGACGCGCCGGTGGCCGACGCGGCTCCGGCCGCCCCCGATTCCGCGGTGCTGGCCTTCGTCGACGCGTGGGTGCCCGCGGACCCGGCGCCGCCGAGCACCGGTACCCCGGAGGCACTGGTCGTGGGCGGCACGCTGCCCGCCGGGCTCACCGCCACCCACGTGGACTCCGTCGACCGGCTCGGCGACGCCGGTGAGCTGCCGCCCGCCGTCGTCCTGCTGACCGACGACCCGGCCGCCGACCTGTGGCGCGCCGCCACCGCACTCGTCGACGCCGGACCGCGCGACCTGCTCGTCGTGCACACCGGCGAACCCACCGCCGAGCAGGCGGCTACCGCGGCGCTGGCCCGTACCGTGACGGCCGAGATTCCCGGGCTGCGCTGCCGGTACGTCCAGGTCGACGACGCCCGCGACCTCGCCACCGCGGTACGCGCGGAACTGCGGTCGGCCGGCACCGAGCCGGAGGTCCGTCACGTCGGCGGGCGGCGTCTCGTGCGGCGCTGGCGCGAGGTGGACCCGGCGGCCGGGGCCACGGGCGGGGAGCCGTTCCGCGACGGCGGCGTCTACCTGATCACCGGAGGGTCCGGCGGTCTCGCCGCCGTCCTCGCGACGCACCTCGCGCGGCGGCACCGGGCCCGGATCGCCCTGCTGTCGCGCACCGCGCCAGCGGCGGCGCTCGCCGACCGGTGCCGCGCGGCGGGCGCCGAGGTGCACGTCGCCATCGCCGACGTCACCGACGCCGCCGCCGTGGACGCGGCGGTGGCGGGGGTACGGGAACGGTTCGGCCGGATCGACGGGGTCCTGCACTGCGCCGGCGTCACCCGGGACGGGCTGTTCTTCCGCGGCGATCCGGGCGACCCCGCCGCCGTCGCCGCCCCCAAGCTCGACGGCCTGCGCCACGTCGACGCCGCCACCGCCGGTGACGCGCTCGACTTCCTGGTCGCCTTCTCCTCCGCGTCGGCCGACGTGGCGAACCCCGGCCAGGCCGCCTACGCGTACGCCAACGCGGGCCTGCGGCACGTCGAGCGGCGCGGCCGTGGCCGGACCGTCGTCATCGGCTGGCCGTACTGGGCGCAGGGCGGCATGCGCGCGCCCGCCGACGCCCTGCGCCGCTCGACCGAACGCACCGGCCAGGAGCCGATGCCCACCGACACCGCGCTCGGCGTCCTGCGCGACGTGCTGCGTGGCCCGTACGACGCGGTCCTGGTCCTGCACGGGCAGCCGGACCGGCTGCGGGAACTCGTGCCGTCCGCCGGCGCGGCTGCGAGCACCGGAGCCGTCGCCCCGAGCCCGGCCGCCGGTGCTGCCGCCGTCCCGCGCCGGGCCGACGGCGGACCGGCCGCAGGTGAGCAGGCCGTGAGCGGACCGGCCCCGGGTGGGCCGGACGACGACGCGGTAGCGGTGGTCGGCGTGGCCGGGCGTTACCCCGGCGCGGACGACCTGGACGCGTTCTGGCGCAACCTGGCCGGCGGCGTCGACGCGATCACCGAGGTGCCGCCCGGCCGCTGGGACCACGCGGCGCTGTTCGACCCGGAGAAGGGCACCCCAGGACGCACCTACGGCCGGTGGGGCGGGTTCCTCGACGGAGTCGACCGCTTCGCGCCGACCTTCTTCGGCGTGTCCCGGCGCGACGCCGAGCGGATGGACCCCCAGGAACGGCTGTTCCTGACCACCTGCTGGCACGCCCTGGAGAACGCGGGACATCCGTCGGAGACCCTGCGCGGCGAGGTCGTCGGCGTCTACGCGGGCGTCATGTGGAACCACTACCAGCTCGTCGGCGGGGCCACCGACGGCGTCGCGCCGACCGCGATGCACTGCGCGATCCCCAACCGCGTCTCGCACACCTTCGACCTGACCGGGCCGAGCCTGGCCGTCGACACCGCCTGCTCGTCGTCGCTGATCGCCGTGCACCTCGCGGTCGAGAGCATCCGGCGGGGCGAGTGCACGCTCGCCCTGGCCGGCGGCGTGAACGTGACGGTGCACCCGCAGAAGTACCTCCAGCTCGCGCAGGGGCAGTGGTTGTCCACCGACGGCCGGTGCCGGGCGTTCGGCGCCGACGGCACCGGCTACGTACCCGGCGAGGGGGTCGGCGCGGTGCTGCTCAAACCGCTGTCGCGCGCGCTCGCCGACGGCGACCACGTGTACGGCGTCATCCGCGCGACCTCGGTGAACCACACCGGACGTACCGCCGGGGCGACGGTCCCGAGCCCCGGCTCCCAGGCCGCGCTCGTCCGCGCCGCCCTGAAGTCGGCCGGCTGGACCCCCGCCACCGTCGGCTACGTCGAGGCCCACGGCACCGGCACCGCGCTCGGCGACCCGATCGAGGTCGAGGGCCTGCGGCAGGCGTTCGACGGTGTGGACCTGCCGGCCGGGGCGTGCGCGATCGGCTCGGTCAAGTCGAACATCGGGCACCTGGAGGGCGCCGCCGGGATAGCCGGCCTGACGAAGGTGCTGCTGCAACTGCGGCACCGCGCGCTCGTGCCGTCGCTGCACGCCGAGGAACTCAACCCGCACATCGACTTCGCCGCCGTGCCGCTGCGGGTCCAGCGCAGGCTGGAACCGTGGACCCCGCCGCCCGGCGTCCCGCGGCGGGCCGGCGTCAGCGCGTTCGGCGCCGGGGGCACCAACGCCCACGTGCTGGTCGAGGAGTTCGCCCCCGCCGCCGCGCCCGCGCCGGACGGGCCGGCGCTCGTGGTGCTCTCCGCGCCGACCGCCGAGACGCTGCGGGCGTACGCGGGCGCGATGGCGGCCGGCCTGCCGGTGGCGACCGGCCCGACGACGGCGGTGGCCGACCTCCTCGGCGTACCCGAGGAGGCGCTGGAACCCTCGGCGACCCTCGGCGACCTCGGGCTCGACCCGGCGCGGCTGGCGGACCTGGTCGGAGTGGAGGCGATCGGCCGGCTGACCGTGGCCACGCGCCTCGACGAACTCGCCGCGGACCGCGCGGTGCGTGACATCGCCTACACGACGCAGGTGGGACGGGCGGCGCAGCCGGTCCGCATCGCCGTCGTGACGTCGGGCACCGAGGCGCTGCGCAGCGCGCTGGAACGCTTCGCCCGGGACGGGGACACCGGGGACGTGGTGACCACCGGCGCGCCCGTCACCGGCGATCCGGTGGCGGCGTTCCGGGCCGGCGACCTGCACGAGGTGGCCCGGCACTGGGTCGGCGGCGGCGCGGTCGACTGGTCCGCCTGTTACCCGGACGGGCGTCCCCGCCGCATACCGTTGCCGGCCTGCCCGTTGCCGGAGGAGCCGTGCTGGCTCGGCGGCTGGGACGCCGCCCGCGCCGGAATCGGCGCCGCCCGCGCCGGAATCGGCGCCGACCGCGCCGGGAGCAGCGGCGGTGACACCGTCGCGTCGCCTGCGGGCCCGATGGCGGACGCCGACGGCGACGTGGTCGCTCCGGACGGTCCGGAACTGGAGTTCCGCGTCCTGGACCAGGGCGTCGCGCTGGTGTCGATGCGCGCGCCGATGTTCACCGACGGACTCCTCACGGCGCTGGCGGACACGTTCGCGGAGATCGAGCGGCGCGACGACGTACGCGCGGTCGTGATCACCGGCCGCGGCTCGGTCTTCAGCATGGGCGGCACGCCGGAGGCCCTGCGGTCGCTGGCCGAGGGCGAGGGCACGTTCACCGACGCCGCGCTCGTGTACGAGGGCATCCTGCGCTGCACCCGGCCGGTCGTCACCGCCGCGGCCGGGCACGCCTCCGGCGGGGGACTGGCGTTCGCCTGTTACGGCGACGTGGTCGTCCTCGGCGACACGTCGGTCTACAGCGCGAACTTCACCCGCTACGGCTTCACCCCGGGCATGGGTGCCACGTACATCCTGGAGCAACGCCTCGGCCCCGCCCTGGCCGCGGAGATGATGCTGACCGGACGGTCGATGACCGGCGCCGAGCTGAGCCGGCGCGGCGCCGGCGTGACCGTGCTGCCGCCGCACGAGGTCGTACCGGCCGCGTTGGACCTGGCCCGGTCCATGGCGGACAAGCCGCCGGCGGTGATCCGGTCGCTCAAGAACGAACTCGCCGGCCGGATCCTCGACCGGCTGCCCGACGTCATCGCCAGCGAGGTCCGCATGCACGGCAACGTCCTCGGCGCGGAGTCCGCCGCCCTGGTGCGGGAGCACTTCACCAAGGTCGACGGGTTCCGTGGCCGGGCGACGCCCGTGGCGCAGCCCGAGCCCGGCCCCGACGACGGCGCGGTGGCCGACGCCGTGACCGAGATCGTGGGCGGCCTGCTGTACCTGCGCCCGGACGAGGTGCTGCCGTCGCGTACCTTCGCCGACCTGGGACTGGACTCCATCGGCGCCGTCGAGCTGGTGCGGGACCTCAACCGGCGGTTCGGCACCGACCTGGACTCGGCCGCCGTGTACGACCACCCCACCGTGCCGGACCTCGCCCGCGCGGTGCTGCGCGACCTGGCCGATTCCGCCGCACTGCGTGCCCAGGCCACCACGCCCCCGGCACCGTCCGGCGTGGACCGACCGGTTGCGGCCGAGGCGCCTGCGTCCGCCGAGGCCGCCGGGCCGGCCGTCACCTCGCCGGGGGCCGCGGGCCCGCCGCCACTGGTCCTGACCGCGCCCGCCGCCGCGCCCGCGCCCGCCGCCGCGCCCGCGCCCGCCGCCGCGCCCGCGCCCGCCGCCGCGCCCGCGCCCGCCGCCGCGCCCGCCGCGGCGCCGGGCCCGCCGCCGCTGACGTTCGCCGTCCGCCCACCGTCGGCGTCGCCGCCCGACCCGGAGCCGAGACCGGCACCGGCCGCGACCGTGACGCCGGCACCGGCGGCGGAGGTGTCGCCGGCTGCGGACCCGGCCACCGCGATCGCGGTGATCGGAATGGCCGGACGGTTCCCGGGCGCCCCCGACCTCGACACGTTCTGGGACAACCTCGCCGCCGGCCGGTCCGCCATCCGGGAGGTCCCGCCCGAGCGCTGGGATCTGACGGGACTCTACGACCCGGACCCGGCCGCGCCCGGTCGTACCCGCAGCCGGTGGGCCGCGCTGCTGGACGACGTGGACGCGTTCGACGCCGGGCTGTTCCGCATCTCGCCGCTCGAGGCCGAGGCGATGGACCCGCAGCAGCGGGTCTTCCTGGAACAGGCGTGGGCGGCGCTGGAGGACGCCGGGTACGCCGGGCGGCCGATGCGGTGCGGCGTCTTCGTCGGCTGCGGCGCGGGCGACTATCCCCGGCTGCTGGAGCGGCACGGTCGCGGCGACACCAGCGAGGCGTTCCTCGGCGGGGCCAGCTCGATCCTGCCGGCCCGGATCGCGTACCTGCTCGACCTGACCGGCCCCACGATGGCGATCGACACCGCGTGCTCGTCGTCGTTGACGGCGGTGCACCTGGCCTGCGAGAGCCTGCGCTCGGGTGACTGCGACACGGCGCTGGCCGGTGGCGTCGCCGTGATGTGCACACCGCAGATGCAGGTCTGGACCAGCCAGACCGGGATGCTGTCGCCGACCGGCCGGTGCCTGCCGTTCGACGCCGCCGCCGACGGCATCGTGCTCGGCGAGGGCGTCGGCGTGGTCGTCCTCAAGCGGCTGGACCGGGCGCTCGCCGACGGCGACCACGTCCACGGCGTCATCCTGGCCGGCGGCGTGAACGGCGACGGCCGCACCAACGGCATCACCGCGCCGAGCGCGGTCTCCCAGGTCCGTCTGCTGCGTGAGGTGCACGCCCGGGCGGGCGTCGAGGCCGGGTACGTCGAGACGCACGGCACCGGCACCGCGCTCGGCGACCCGATCGAGGTCAAGGCGCTGGCCCAGGTCGTCGGCCCGCACTGCCGGATCGGCTCGGTCAAGGCGAACATCGGTCACACCACGATGGCCGCCGGCGTGGCCGGCCTGATCAAGGTGCTGCTCAGCCTGCGGCACCGGCAGTTGCCACCGACCCCGCACGCCACCGAGCCGATCCCCGGGCTGCCGGTGGTGCGGGAACTCACCGGCTGGCACGCCGACCGGCTGGTGGCCGGCGTCAGTTCGTTCGGCTTCAGCGGCACCAACTGCCATCTCGTGGTCGCCGAGGCACCGGCCCCGACGGCGGGCACCGGCACCGGGCCGGTGGTGGTGCCGGTCTCGGCCCGGACCGCGTCCGCGCTGCGGGACCTGACGGACCGGCTGGCCGAGCGCCTGCGTACCGAACCGGCCGACGTCCACGACGTCGCCGCCACTCTCACGCACGGCCGCGCGCACCTGGCGGTCCGGGCCGCGTTCGTCGCCGCCGACACCGCCGACCTGGTGCGGCAGCTGGCCGGTGGACCGCCCGCGCCCGACGCGCCGGCCGACCTGGTCGCGCTCGCCGAGCGCTGGGTGGCCGGCGCGGACGTGGACTGGACGGCGATGCCGGCCGGGCGTCGCATCCCGCTGCCCACGTACCCCTTCGCCCGCGACCGTTTCTGGACCGGCCGCGACCGGCGGGAGACGGCCCTCACCCCGGCCGACCCTCTGGTGGCCGACCACCCGCTGCACGGCGTCCCGGTGCTGCCCGGCGCGGCGTTCCTGCGCCACGCCACCGCCGGTGGGACCGCCCGCGCCGCCGACGTGACCTGGCTGCGGCCCGTCGTGGTCAGCGAGCCGGTGACGGCTGTCGTCACCCGGGACGACCGGATCACCCTCACCGTCGGCGGCGCGCCGTACGCCGTCGCCACCCGCCGCGCCGCCGACCCGGCGCCGCCGGAGCGGGTGGACCTGGCATCGGTCGAGGCCCGCTGTCCCGTCCGCCGTCCGGTCGACGACCTGTACGCGGGGTTCGCCCGGGCCGGTCTGCGCTACGGGCCGTCCTTCCGGGTGCTGACGGAGCTGCGGCTGGGCGCCGGTGAGGCGCTCGGCACGCTCACCGCCGGACCCGACGGCGACGTCCAGTTGCTCGACGGGGCGTTGCAGGCGGTCGCCGGGCTGGTCGATCCCGCGGACCGGATGCTCGTCCCGTTCGCCGTCGAGTCCGTCTTCGTCGCGGACCGGCTGCCGGCGACCGCCCGCGTCCACGTGGTGCGCCGCGACGGCGGACGGTTCGACGTGGTGCTCACCGACCCGACCGGTGACGTCAGGGCCCGGCTCGGCGGTGTGACGCTGCGCCCCTACGACGCGCCCGGCACCCCGTCCGCCGCCGAGAGCCGGCCGGTCGTGGCCGCGCCGCCGGCCGCCGGGGAGCCGGGCCTGCTGTACGTGCCGACCTGGCGGCCGGTCGACGCACTCCCCGGCGAACCGCCTGCCGGACGGGTCCTCGCCGTGCACACCCCCGCCGACGCCGCGCTGGCCGCCGCCCTCGGCGCCGGCGACCGACTGCCGTTCGGCGAGCTGCCCACCGGCCGCTACGACACGGTGTACGTGCTCGCCCGCACGGCCGATCCGGCCGCCCCGCCGCACGAGGACACCGCGACGCTCGACGCGTTCCGCCTGCTGCGCCGCCTGCTCGACCTGGGCGCGGACCGGGGACCGCTGACGCTCACCTTCGTGGTGTCCGGGGTGGCGGGCCTGCCCGGCGAGCCGGTCCACCCGCACGCCGCCGGGCTGGCCGGGCTGGCCAGCGCGATCGCCGCCGAGTACCCGCAGTGGCGGGTCACCTGCGTCGACGCCGGCCCCGGCGACGCCACCTCGGCGGAGGCGATCCGCCGTGCGGGCGGCACCGACCGGTTCGTCGCGCTGCGCGGTGACCGCCGCCTGGTCCGCCGCCTGGAGCCGGTGACCGGACCGGCGGGCGAGGCGCCGCTGCGCGACGGCGGTGTCTACCTCGTCGTCGGCGGCACCGGTGGCATCGGGTTCGAGGTCAGCCGTCACCTCGCCCGGACCCGGCGTGCCCGGCTGGTGTGGCTCGGCCGCTCGCCGGAGGACGGGCGCGTCCGGTCCCTGGTCGCGCAGATCGAGGCGCTGGGCGGGCAGGCCGTCTACCTGCGCGCCGACGTCACCGACGCCGTCGCGGTCGGTCGCGCGGTGGCCGAGGCGCGACAGCGGTTCGGCCCCGTAGACGGCGCGTTCCACGCCGCGCTCGTGCTCCGTGACCGCGCCCTGTCCGCGATGGACGAGGCGGCGTTCACCGAGGTGCTGCGGCCGAAGGTCGCCGGTGTCGGCGTGCTCGCCGACGCGCTGGCCGGTGAGCCGCTGGACTTCCTCGCGCTGTTCTCCTCGGCGCTGTCGTTCGCCCCGGCCCCGGGGCAGGCCAACTACGCCGCCGCGAGCACGTACGAGGACGCGTACGGGCTGGCACTGCACCGCCGCGGACAACCGGTACGCGTGGTCAACTGGGGCTGGTGGGGCAGCGTCGGCGTGGTCGCCGACCCCGGACACGCGGCCCGGTTCGCGGCGCTGGGCATCGGCTCGATCGAGCCGGCCGAGGGCGTCGCGGCGCTGGAACGGATCCTCGCCGGCCCGCACGCTCAGGTGGCAGTGCTCAAGGGCACGAGGGACGGGCTCGCCGCGCTCGGCGTCCACCCGTCCCCGCCCGCCGACGAGTCCGTCACCACCGCCCCACCCGCGACGGTCGGCGCCGCCGCGGACACCGACCCGTCGCTGGACCGGTCCAGCGCGGCCTTCCGTACCCTCGACGGGCTGGCCCGCGACCTGCTGCGCGACCGGCTCCGGGACCGTCCCGGGCCGGCCTCCGGGCCGCTGGCGGCCGCCGTCGCCGCCGCCGTGGCCGGGCCGCCGGCCGGCCCGTCCACCGCCGACGTGCTCACCCGGCACCCCGACCTCGCCCCGCACGTCGCGTTGCTGGCCCGGTGCGTCGACGCCCTGCCCGGCGTCCTGGACGGCCGGACCGCACCGACCGAGGTGCTCTTCCCCGGCGGCAGCACCGATCTGGTCGCCGCCGTCTACCAGGGGCAGCGGGCCGCGGACTTCTACCACCGCCTGGTGGCGGCGCAGGCCGCCGCCGCGCTCGGCCGGACCGGCGGCCGTCCGGGCCGCGTGCTGGAGATCGGCGCCGGCACCGGCGCCGGCTCGGCGTTCGTCCTCGACGCCTGCCCGGGAGTCCGGTACGACTTCACCGACGTCTCGACCGCGTTCCTCCGCGAGGCCGAGGACCGCTTCGGCGGACGCCATCCGGGCCTGCGGTTCGGCGTCCTCGACATCGAACGGGAACCGGCCGGTCAGGGCTTCGAGGCCGGCTCGTACGACGTCGTGCTCGCCACGAACGTGCTGCACGCCACCGCGGACGTGGTCGGCAGCCTGCGCCACGCCCGGTCCCTGCTGCGCCCCGGCGGTGTGCTGCTGCTCAACGAGGTCACCCGCGCCTCCGACTTCCTCACCGCGACGTTCGGCCTCCTGCCGGGCTGGTGGCGGTTCACCGACGCCCACCGGCGGCTGCCGCACTCCCCGCTGCTGTCACCGGCCGGGTGGCGCGCGGCGTTCGCCGAGGCGGGCCTGACCGGCCGGATCCTCGGCATGCCCGGTGTCCCCGACGACGAGCAGGAGCAGTGCGTGCTCGTGGCGACGGCCGGTGCGCCGCCGGTGGACCGGGTGCCGGCCCGCGCCGCCCGGGACTACGTCCGCGCGGTCTTCGCGGAGGTCCTCAAGTACCGCCCGGACCAGCTCGACGACGACGTCACATTCGACAACTTCGGTGTCGACTCGCTGGTCAGCCAGCACCTCGTACGCCGGTTCTCGGCCGATCTGGGCGACCTGCCGGCCACCCTGCTGTTCGAGCACCTGACGATCGAGCAGCTCGCCGACCACCTGGCCCGGGACCGGCCGGGTCCGCTCGCCGGCACGCTCGGGATCGCCGCGGTGGACGCCGAGCCGGCACCCGTCCACCCGGCCGCCTCGGTCGCCCCGTCCACCTCGGTCGCCCCCGCCGTGCCGGCTGCCTCGGCCTCCGCCGCCCGGGGCGACGCGGACGCGATAGCCGTCGTCGGCCTGTCCGGCCGCTACCCGGGCGCGCCGGACCTGGAGCGGTTCTGGCAGAACCTGGTCACCGGCACCACAGCGATCACCGAGGTGCCGCCGGAACGGTGGGACTGGCGCGAGCACTTCGACCCGCGCCGCGGCCGGGCCGGGCACACGTACAGCCGGTGGGCCGGGTTCCTCACCGACGTCGACCGGTTCGATCCCGGCTTCTTCGGCATCCTGCCGAAGGACGCGGCCGCGATGGACCCGCAGGAGCGGCTGTTCCTGGAGACCGTCTGGCTGATGCTGGAGGACGCGGGCGCCCTCGGGGGAGTGCTGCCGCGCGACACCGGCGTCTTCGTCGGCACCATGTACGGCTCGTACGGCAGGATCGCCGCCGCGCAGGGCTGGCCGGCGGGCCGCTACACCGACGGGCACTCGGCGTACTGGTCGATCGCCAACCGGGTGTCGTACACGCTCGACCTGACCGGGCCGAGCTTCGCCGTCGACTCGGCCTGCTCCTCCTCGTTGACGGCGGTCCACCTGGCCTGCGAGAGCCTGCGCCGCGGGGAGTGCTCGGCGGCCGTCGCCGGTGGCGTCAACCTGGTCCTGCACCCGGCCCACCTGATCGCGCTGTCGTCGATGACCATGTTGTCGGCCGACGGCGCGTGCAAGGTGTTCGACGAGCGTGCCGACGGGTTCGTGCCGGGCGAGGGCGTCGGCGCGGTACTGCTCAAACCCCTGTCCGCGGCCCTGCGCGACGGCGACCGGATCTGGGGCGTCATCGAGGGCGGCTTCGTCAACTCCGGCGGCCGGACCGCCGGCTACACGGTGCCCAACCCAACGGCCCAGGCCGACCTGGTGGTCCGGGCGCTCGCCGCGGCCGGCGTGGCACCCGGCGACGTCGGCTATCTGGAGGCGCACGGCACCGGCACGGCCCTCGGCGACCCGATCGAGATCGCCGGCCTCGGCCGGGCGCTCGGCGGTGCGCTGCCGGAGGGCCGGCGCATCCCGGTCGGCTCGGTCAAGGCCAACATCGGTCACCTCGAAGGCGCCGCCGGCATCGCCGGCCTGACGAAGGTGCTGCTGCAACTCGCGCACGGCACGATCGCGCCCTGCGCGAACCTGTCCACAGTCAACTCCCGCATCGACCTGTCCGGGTCGTTCCTGCTGCCGACGAGCGCGCAGCCGTGGACCGCGCCCCGGCGGGCCGGGATCAGCTCGTTCGGGGCGGGCGGCGCGAACACGCACCTGGTGGTCCGGGCGCATCCCGCGCCGCCGCCCGCACCCGTCCAGCCGGGGCCGCACGTCGTGGTGCTGTCGGCGCGGACCCCCGAGCAGCTGCGGACGCTCACGGCCGCCGTGGCCGACCTGGTCGAGCGGACGCGCCCGCGCCTCGACCAGCTCGCGTACAGCACTCAGGTCGGGCGGGCGGAGTTCGACCACCGCCTGGCCGTCGTCGTGTCCGACGTCGACGAGCTGGTCCGCCGGCTGCGGTCCGGCGAGGTTACCACCGGCACCGGCACCGATCCGCTGTTCGACGGCGACGGCGGCGCCGAGATCGCCGCCGACCTGCTGCGCCGCGGCCGGCTCGACCAGGCGGCGAAGCTGTGGGTACGCGGTGTCCCGGTCGACTGGGCCGGCCGCTGGCCGGTACGGCCGGGACGGGTGCCGCTGCCGCCGTACCCGTTCGACAGGCAGCGGCTGTGGCTGCCCGAGCCCGCCGGCACCGCACGGCCGCCGGTGCCGCCGTCCGTACCGGAGGGCGACCGGACCGCCGACGGCCGAGACGCCGTGCCGCCGAGCCCGGAGGCGGTGGCGCGGGCGAATGCCGTGCCGGAGACCGTCGCGCCGGACGCGGCGGCACCGGAGACCGCCGTGCCCGACGACGATCCGTGCGTGTACCTGCGGCCGCAGTGGCGGGCCGAGCCGCCGCCGGCGGGCGGGCGACCGCCGGCCCGCATCCGGGTGATCGGGGAGGGACCGACGTTCGGCGGCCGCCACGACCAGGCCGACCCGGACGTGGTCGTGGTGCACCTGCCGGCTCGTGCCGGCGGGCTGGCGGACGAGGTGCGCGAGAGCCTGCACACGGTCCTGCGGACCGCCGCCGAGGTGCTCGCCCCCGATCCGGCCGCGCCGCTGCGGATCGTCGTCGGCTGCCCGGACGAGCGGCCCGCGTACACCGCCGTGACGGCGGCGCTGCGCACGCTCGCCCTGGAGCACAGCGGCTTCTCCGGGGCGGTGGTCCGGGGTGGCGTGACCGCCGAGGCGGACCTGTGGCACGTCTCCGGCCCGCCGGAACAGCGGGTGGACGACGTCCGCTGGATCGGCGGCGTCCGTGAGGTCCGCCGGATGGTGCCGTTCCGGCCCGGCCCGGTCCTGCGGCGCACCGGCGGCGTGTACGTCGTGGTCGGCGGCACCGGCGCCGTCGGCCGGCACCTCGCCGTCCACCTCGCCGCGACCCGCGCGCCGTCGGCGGTGGTGCTGGTCGGCCGGACCGCGCCGGCCGACGACGCCTTCGCGTTCGTCCGCGCGGACGTGACCGCCGAGTCCGACGTACGCAGTGCCGTGGCGGAGATCCGCCGCCGCTACGGGCGCATCGACGGGGTGGTCCACGCCGCGGGCGTGCACGACGACGCCCGCGCCCTGACGAAGCCACCCGCCGCCGTCGACGCGGTGCTGGCCCCGAAGGTGTCCGGCCTGCGGCATCTGGTGGACGCGCTCGGCACCGAGCCGCTGGAGTTCCTCGCGCTGTGCTCGTCGATCGCCGGGCGGACCGGCAACCTCGGGCAGGTCGACTACGCCTACGCCAACGCGTTCCTGGACGAGTTCGCCGCCGGCCGGCCCGGCACGGTGTCCGTCTGCTGGCCGCTGTGGGCCGACGGCGGCATGGCCGTCGACGACGCCACCCGCCGGTTGTTCGCGCGGCGCTGGGGGAGTGCGCCGCTGCCGACGGCCGAGGCGGTACGGGCGTTCGACCGTGTCGTGTCCGGCACCGAACCGGTGGTCGCGGTGCAGCTCCCGGCGGAGACCGCGCCGGAGTCCTCGGACGTCCCGGCCGGCGGCCCGGAGCCGGGACCGGATCCGGACACGGAACTGCGCGCGCTCGCCGCCGGGTTCCTGCTCGTCGAACCGGACGAGGTCGACCCGGACATCCAACTGCTCGACCTGGGCTTCGACTCCATCTCGCTGACCGAGCTGGTGAACGAGACGAACGAGCGGTTCGGCGTGGACCTGCTGCCGACGGTCCTCTACGAGCACCCGACGCTCGCCGCCTTCGGCGCGTACCTGCGCACCGTACTCCCGGCCCGGCCGGTCCCTGCCACTGTGGACGCCGGGCCCGCGGCGGACCGGCCCGCGGCGGACGCCGCCGAGCCGCCGGCGGACCTGCCGGCCGACGCGGTCGCCGTGGTGGGAATGGCCGGCGTGCTGCCCGGCTCGCCGGACCTCGACGCGTTCTGGCGGCACCTCGCCGCCGGCGACGACCTCGTCCGGGCGGTCCCGGCCGACCGCACCGACCTGCTCGACGACCCCGCCACCACCGGCGTCCGCGCCGGCTTCCTCGACGACGTACGCTCGTTCGACGCCGACCTGTTCGGCATCGCGCCGCGTGAGGCCGCGCTGATGGACCCGCAGCAGCGGCTGTTCCTCCAGACCGCCTGGCAGGCTGTCGCCGACGCGGGATACCGGCCGGCGGACCTCGCCGGCACCGACACCGGGATCTTCGTCGGCGTGTCCGCCTGCGACTACGACGACCTGCTCCGCGCGCACGACGTGCCGGTCGAGGCCCACACCGCGAGCGGTCTCGCCGACTGCATCCTGGCCAACCGGGTCTCCTACCTGCTGGACCTGCGCGGACCCAGCGAGGCCGTGGACACCGCCTGCTCCAGCTCGCTCGTCGCCGTGCACCGCGCGGTGCGGGCGCTGCTGGCCGGGGAGTGTGCGACGGCGCTCGCGGGTGGGGTGAACGTGCTGCTGAGCCCCGGCCTGTTCGTGGCGTTCCAGTCCTCGGGCATGCTCAGCGCCGACGGCCGGTGCAAGACGTTCGACGCGTCCGCCGACGGGTACGGCCGCGGTGAGGGCTGCGGTGTGGTGCTGCTCAAGCCGCTGCGCGCGGCGGTCGCCGACGGGGACCAGGTGATCGCCGTCATCCGGGGCAGCGCGGTCAACCACGCCGGCCGCGGGCCGTCGCTGACCGCCCCGAACCCGCAGGCACAGGCCCAGGTGGTCAGCCGGGCGTACCGGGCCGGTGGCGTCGACCCGGCGAGCGTCAGCTACATCGAGGCCCACGGCACCGGCACCCGGCTCGGCGACCCGATCGAGATCGAGGGGCTGAAGAAGGCGTTCGAGGGCGTGGACGCAACGATCGCGGTCGGGGCGGTGAAGACGAACATCGGCCACCTGGAGGCCGCGGCGGGCATAGCCGGGCTGCTCAAGGTGCTGCTGAGCCTGCGGCACGAACGGCTGCCGCGCACGCTGCACCAGCACCGCCGCAACCCGTACCTGCGGCTGGACGGCACCCCGTTCACGGTGCTGGACCACGACGTGCCGTGGACCGGCGAGCGGGTCGCCGGGGTCAGCTCGTTCGGATTCGGCGGCACCAACGCCCACGTGGTCGTGCAGTCGCCGCCGCCGCTGCCGGCGTCCCCGGCGGCGGGCCCCTGGCGCCTGGTGCTGTCCGCGTCCGGTCCCGCGGCCCTGGCGGAGTACCGGCGCCGGGTCGCGGACCGCCTCGTGGAGGGCGCCGACATGGCCCGTGTCGCGTACACCCTCCAGGTGGGACGGGAGGCCCTGGCCCACCGGTTCGCCGCGGTGGTCGCCGACGCCGCCGAGGCGGTGGCGGTGCTGCGCGGCGAGGCGCCGCCCCGCCGTGACCCGGAGACCGAGACCTGGCTGGCCGGCGGGGACGTGGACTGGGCGGCGACCTGGGACCACCGGCCGGCCCGGATCTCCGTGCCCGCCCCGCCGCTGGCAGCCAGGCCGTTCTGGTTCGACGAGGGCCCGGCCCGCGCCACCGCACCGGCCCGGCCCACCCCGGCGGAGCCGCCCGCCCCGCGTGTTCCGGCCGAGCCGCCCGCCCCGGTCCGCAGCATCGGTGCCGGCCGGATCGTGCTGCGTGACCCGTCGGCGCTGCGCCGCAACGGCACGGGCCGGCGTACCGCCGCCGACGCGGTGGCGGTGAACGGCGGACGCGCGTCGAACGGCGCGTCGTCGGTGGGCGTGCTCGCCCGGCCGGACGCCCACCCGGCCGGAGCCGGTCCGGCAGCGGCAGCGCCACCGGTCGCTCCCGAGCGACCGGCCGCACCTGAGCACCCCGCCGAATCGCACGGCCCCGCCGAACGGCCGGTCGCCGCCGTCGCCGTCCAGGAGGCCGCGGCCGCGGTTCCGCCGGCGCCCGCGGAGGTGGCCGAGGCGGTACGCGACTGCGTGGCGCGGGTACTCGGCGCCGACCGTACGGAGATCACCGCCGACCGGGCGTTCGCCGACCTCGGCCTCGACTCGATCTTCCGGATGGAGCTGGCCCGGCTGGTGGTGGCCACGTTCGACGTGGAGGTCACCGCCGCCGACCTGTACGAGCACGACACGGTCGAGGCGGTGGCGGCACTCGTGGCCGCCGGCACGCGGGCCCCCCGGCCGGCCACACTCGGCGACGGCGTCGAGGAGCTCGTGACCGGGGTGCTGGAACGTCCCGTCGAGCCCGGCCGGACGTTCGCCGACAGCGGCCTCACCTCGTTCGACATGCTGCGGGTCGTCGGCGCCCTGGAACAGCGTTACGGCGCGCTGCCCAAGACGCTGCTGTTCGACCACCCGACGATGGCCGACCTCACCGCGTTCCTGGCCGGGCGGTCCGCCGGGACCGGCGTGCGGACCGAGCCGGGCACCGGTCCGCAGGTCACCGGCCGGACGATCGAGAGCGGTGCCGAGGTCGACGGTGAGCCCGTCGTCGTCCGTAAGCGGACCCTGCCCGGCCGTCCGGCGCTGCGTGACCTCCTGGCCGACCTGGACCGCCGCCACGCCAAGGAGGGCGGGCTGGCCGGCCGGGACATCGCGCCGTACGCCTTCGTCGACTCGGCGCGGGCCGGCTACGTCAACTTCTCGGTCCGCGGCGACGACGTGTTCGCCTGGAGCTTCGTCGGGCACCACGACCACTTCCACGACCTCGTCGCGGAGTGGATCGCGTGGGCGCGGCGGCACGGCCTGCGGCCGAACTTCCTGTCCCTGGCCCACCTGACCGAGGTCGCCGGGGAACCGGTCACCGCGACCCCGTTCGGGGCGGTGCAACGCCTGACGGACCTGGCCTCGTTCACCGTACGGGGCGGCCGGATGCAGCGGCTGCGCAGCCTCCTGCACCGGTTCGAGCGCGCCGGCGACTGCCGGATCGAGGAGTACCGGGCCGGCGCGTCGCCGGAGACCGACCGGCAGATCGTCGGCCTGATCGACTCCTGGGGCCGCCGCAAGCAGATGGTGAACCCGTACGTCGGCGTGGTCCGCGAGGAGATCGGCGGCGGCACGCTGGACCCCCGGCACCGGGTCTTCCTCACCCGGGTGGACGGCGTCCTCGTCAACGCGGTCATCGTGACCCGGATCCCGTCCGAGCGGGGATACCTGCTCGATCTGGAGTTCTACGCCGACGAGATGCCCGCCGGCGGGCTGGAGTGGGCGATCGTCCGGATCATCGAGCTGACCGCCGCCGAGGGCTGCACGTCGTTCAGCTTCGGGGCGAGCTTCGGCGTCGCCATCACCGAGTCGCGCAACGCCGACCCGGCGGTGGCCGACGCGTTGGCGGAGCTGCACTCGGTGGGCGTGTTCGGGCCCGGCAACTTCCAGTTCAAGAACAAGTTCCGGCCGGAGAACACGCCGATCTACCTGTGCCAGCCGTCGACCGGTGACCGTACCTCGGTCACCGACATCATCCTGATGATCGCCGATCCGGACCTCGTGGACGGCGCCCCCGCCGACCCCGCACCGCTGTCGGGCGCCGCCGCGCCGCCGCCGCGCGTCGACCAGTCGCCGGAGGACGCCGCGCCGCCGGAGAGCGCGGGACCGCCGCCGGACCCGGCGCTGCGGCCGGGACGTACGGCTCTGCTGGCCGCGCACGGGTACAACGCGCTCGCCCTGCCCACCGAGCTGGTCCCCTTCGACCTGCTCACCGACTCCTGGGCGGAACGGGCGGACGGCTTCGTCGCCGCCCGGACGCGGCTGCTCGCCGAGCGGCCCGCCCCACCGGAGCTCACCGCGCACGACTGGCTGCCCGTGCCCGAGGTGGTGCCGACCCGGTCCGGGCGGACGGCCGAGGAACTGCTGTGCCGCTGCCACCCCGGCCCGCGTGGTGTCGTGCTGCACGCCGCGGCCTTCCCGACCTGGCTGTCCACGCTCGCCGACCTCGGCTTCGAACCGGTGGCCGTCGGAATCGGCCGGCTCGACCCGGAGACGATCGCGGCGTTCGCGGCGGAGCTGACCCGCCGGCCCACCGGGTCGGTGTCGTTCGTCGTGGTGGAGGCGGCGAACAACGCCGCCGGTGGCGTACCCGTCGCACCCGGCGTCCTCCGGGAGCTGCGCCGCGTCACGGCCGCGCACGGGGTGCCGCTCGTCCTGGACGCCAGCCGCGTGGTCGACAACGCGGTCCAGCTCGCCGGCCCCGGCGGGGATCCCTGGCCGGTGGTGCGGGACCTGCTCGCCGTCGCCGACACGGCGACGCTCAGCCTGTCCAAGGACTTCGGCGTCACCGCGGGCGGGCTGGTCGCCACCCGCGACCCGGAACTGGCGGCGCGGTTGCGCGAGCACGTGGCGCGGCGCGGCTCCGAGGTGGACCGGGCCACCCGGATGACGCTGCGGGCCGCACTGGCGGACCGCGACGGCGTCACGGAACTGGTCCGGCGGCGCGTCGCCGCCGTCGCGGTGCTCCGCGACGGCCTGCGGGCGGCCGGCCTGCCGGTCGTGGACGTCGACGGCGCCCACTGCGTCCTGCTCGACCTCGCCCGGATGCCCGGCCTGGCCGGTCGGGAGCATCCCACGATGTCCGGGCTGGCCTGGCTCTACGCCGGTGCCGGAGTCCGCGGCGGGCCGCACCTGGCGGTCGGCGGGCCGCTCGCCGGCACCGTCCGGCTGGCGGTGCCGGTCGGCTTCGGGCCCGGCGACGCCGAGGCGGTGGTGGCCGCCGTCGCCGGCCTCACCGCCGCACCGGGGGAGATGCCCGACCTGGTCACCGGTGGGGTCCGCACGGCGGGGGAGGCGGCCCGGGCGGTCTACCAGCCCGCCGACCGGGTGCCCGACGACGTCCGGCAGGCGCTGCGCGACGAGGCGCCGGCCGACGACAACGGCACCGTGCTGCGGGAACACCAGCCGGCCGTACGCCGGCGGGTGGTGCCGGTGGCCGGCGCCCAGGTGGAGGTCTTCACCGCCGGCGACGGGCCGCCGCTGCTGCTCGCGCACCCGTTCAACATCGGCGCGGGCGTCTTCGCGCGGCAGTTCGAGGCGCTGGCCGGGCGGTACCAGGTGATCAGCGTCCATCACCCCGGCGTCGGGGCGAGCACCGCCTCGGCCGACCTCACCCTCGACGGGATCGCCGCCCTCCAGCTGCGGGTGCTGCGGGAGATCGGGGTCGACGGCCCGGTCCACGTCGCGGGCGCGTCGTTCGGCGGCCTGGTCGCGCTCACGTTCGCCCTGAACCATCCGGGGGACACCGCCTCGCTGATCCTGCTGGGCAGCTCCTACAAGATCGGCAACCGGGTCGGTGAGATCAACCGGCTGGCTGTCGTCGCGGCCCAGGACCTCGACCGCACGATCGAGGGGGCCGGCGCGGACCGGCTACGGCGCGAGCGGGCCGCCGTGGAGGCGCTGCTGCTGCGCTGCGAGAGCATGGACCCCCAGACGGGACTGCGTTACCTGGACGTGTTCGCGGCCCGGCCGGACCTCCGCGACCGGCTCGGCGAGCTGGACCTGCCGGCGCTCGTGGTGCAGGGCCGGCACGACACGGTCATCCCGTCGGAGACGGCGCGGTTGCTGCACCAGGGCATCCGGGGCGCCCGCTACGCGGAAATCGCCGACGCCGGCCACTTCCCGTACCTGACCAGCCCGCAGGAGTGCAACCGGATCCTGACCGACTTCCTGCGCGGCGCCGGAGGGGAGGGGTCGTGACCGTCCTGACTCCCGAGCTGGAACTGCTCGGACCCGACGCGACGACCCGGACGACAGTGGTGCGGCCCGGCATGTGCGGGCCGGGATCGCTGTTCGTCGGCCAGGTCGGCGACTGGACCTGGGACACCGTCAGCGCGCTCTGCGACACCAACGTCTACACCGCCCGCGACGCCTACGGGCTGCCGACCTACCTGGCGTTCCACTACATCCACCTGCGCGGCGGTGCGGACCTGCACGTGCGCGGCATGACCTTCGGCGACGTGCTGCGGGTGGACTCGCGCTCCTTCGCCTCCGGCAGCGAGTCGGTGCTGACGCTGCACGAGATCCGGCGCGGCGACCGGCCCGGACGGGTCGTCGACCCGGACGAGTTCTACGCCCACCCCGACCCGGGATGCCTGTACGCGCAGAACTTCAACCGCTGGGTGGTGCGGGGCCCGTCCGGCGGCAACGGCGACCTGCGCAGCGCGTCCCCACCGGGGTTCCGCCACGGGCACCTGCCCGCGCTGCCCGCGCGGCACTCGCCCCGGCGCGCGTACGCCGAACTGCGCGCCCTCGGCGCCGAGCCCGACCCGTCCGACCCGCTCGACCGGCTGGCGCTGGACTATCCGGTCGACCCGAGCCGCGACCTCAACGGGGTGGGGCTGCTCTACTTCGCGTCCTACTTCTCCATCGTGGACTGGGCGGCGCTGCGGCTGTGGCGGCACCGCGGCGGCACCGACGCCGGCTACCTCCGGCGGATCGTGCTGGACCAGCGGATGAGCTACCTCGGAAACGCCGACGTGGGTGCGGTGCTGCGGGTGCGGGTGTCCCGGCGGCCGGGCGGCGGCGTGCCCGGCGCCGACGAGACGGTCCGGGTGGTGCTCGCCGACCGCGACACCGGGCGGCCGCTCGCGGTGGCCCTGGCGCAGACCCGGACGGAGGGAGGGACGTGGGCGTGAGCGACGAAGCGGTCCGGCGGGTGGTCCACGAGGTGATCACCGAGATCCTGCCGGCGGTCCCCGCCGACCGGATCCCCGGCGGCGCGCACCTGCGCGACCTGGGCGCCGACTCGATCGACCGGGTCGAGATCATCATGGCCCTCCGTGAGCGGCTCGGCGTCGACGCGCCGCTCGCCGGCTTCAGTGACCTGCCCGACATCGACCACCTGGTCGCGTACCTCTGCGAGGTGACGGCATGAACGTGGGCATCGAGGCCCTGAACGTGTACTGCGGGGTGACCTCCGTCGCGGTGCCGGTCCTGTTCGAGGGGCGCGGCCTGGACGCGACCCGCCTCGGCAACCTGATGATGACCGCGAAGTCGGTCGCGCTGCCGTTCGAGGATCCGGTCACGCACGCGGTGAACGCCGCGAAGCCGATCCTCGACGCGATGGACGAGGCCGACCGCGACCGGATCGAACTGCTGGTGACCTCCAGCGAGTCGGGCCTGGACCTCAGCAAGTCGATCGCCTCGTACGTGCACCGGCACCTCGGGCTGAGCCGCCGCTGCCGGATGCTGGAGGTGAAACAGGCCTGCTACGCCGCGACGGGCGCGCTCCAACTCGCCTGCGGCTACCTCGCCGCCGGCCTGTCGCCGGGTGCCAAGGCGCTGGTGATCGCGACGGACGTGTCGCTGGTGAACGAGAACGCCTCGTACACCGAGCCGGCGATGGGCACCGGCGCCGCCGCGGTGCTGCTCGGCGACGACCCGCGGGTGCTCGACGTGGACCTCGGGGCGTTCGGGACGCACAGCTACGAGACGTTCGACTCGGCCCGGCCGGGTCCGACGTTCGACGTCGCCGACGCCGACCGCTCGCTGTTCGCCTACCTGGACTGCCTGACGAACGCCTACGCCCACTACGCGGAGAAGGTGGCCGACGTCGACTTCGTCACCACGTTCGCGGGACTGGCCATGCACACGCCGTTCGCCGGCATCGTCCGCGCGGCGCACCGCAAGCTCGCCCGCGAGCACCGGCTGCCCGACGCCGACGTGGACTTCGCCCGCCGGGTCGCGCCCGGTCTGGAATACCCGCGGCTGGTCGGCAACCTCTGCTCCGGCTCGGTCTACCTGGCCCTGGCCAGCCTGATCGACCACCTGCGGCCCGACGAGCCGGTACGGGTGGGCATGTACTCGTACGGCTCGGGCTGCGCCGCCGAGTTCTACAGCGGCCTGGTCGATGCGCGGTCCACCGCCGAGGTGGGCCGGATGCGCATCGGCGAGCACCTCGCCGGCCGGTGCGAGCTGACGTTCGACGAGTACAAGCGGATCCTCGCCGACAACGCCGACTGCCTGGTGCCGGTGGCGGACAAGCGGATCGACCCGGGGCGGTACGCCGAGGTGCTGGACCGGGTGACCGGCCCGCGCACCCTGCTCGCCTGCACCGGAGTCCGCGCCTACCACCGCCGCTACGAGTGGATCGGAGCGGGCGCGTGACGCCGGGGCGGGATCTGGCCGCCGCGCTGCTGGCGGCGGGGCCGCTGTTGCGGGTGCTGCCGCCACCGGTGCGGGTGCGGTGCGCCGACCCGGCCACCGCGGCCGCGCTGGCCCGGCTGTGCGACCGGCTGGACGTGCCGGCGCCGGTGCCGGTGGCCGGCGCCGCCGACCTCGGCCCGTTCGAGCGGGTGCTGAGCGGCCTGCTGGACCTCGACGCGAACCCGGCTCCGCCGCCGGCGGACGAGGCGCGGGTGGTCGCCGAGGCGCGCGAGCGGGACTTCACCCGCCGGTTCCGGCGCACCGACGTGCGTACCGGCGACGGGGCGGTGCTGCCCACGTACGCGGCCGGGGATCCGCAGCGGCCGCCGGTGCTGATGGTGTCCGCGTGCGGGATGCCGGCCCGGCTCGCCGAGGGCTGGGCCGACCGGCTGTCCCGCGACTTCCACGTGCTCGTGCCCGAGACGCGAGGGCTGTTCGCGGACCTGGACGGTTTCTCCGGCGACACCGGTGTGGTGGCCCAGGCCGGCGACCTCCTCGCGGTGCTGGACCGGTTCGGGCTGCGCCGCGCGCACCTGATCGGTCTGTGTGGCGGCGCGGTGCTCGCGGTGGTCGCGGCGGCGCGGGCCCCGGAGCGGGTGTCGTCGCTGAGCCTCTGGCACGGCGACTTCGACCTGGGCGACGAGAGCCCGAAGACCGACCACCAGCAGAACCTGCAAGCCCTGATGGCGATGGCCGCCCGCAGCCCGCAGCAGGCGGCGGCGGTGCACGCGGTGCTCACCAACACCATGCTCGGCGTCGCCCCGCCCCGGCTGGCGCACCTGGTCACGTACCCGTACGCGACGCCGGAGCTGCTGCGCCGGTACTGCCGGCTCAACGGCGCCATCATGGGCACGGACCTGCGCCCGTACCTCGCCGGGCTGACCACGCGCACGCTCGTCGTCACCAGCGAGGACGACCACACGGCTCATCCCGCCGGGTCGCGGGCGGTGGCCGCCCGGATCGGCGGGTCCGTCCTGCACGTCGCCGGGCACGGCGACCACCTGTCCCTGTTCCACGCCGAGGAGAGCCTCGTCGACCTCGCCGCACGGTTCGTCGCCGGCGAGGTCGCCCTCGGCACACGATCTCCCGCCGAAGCCGGCCGGCGGGTGCCCCCGGTTCCGACGAGAGGTGGAGAGGAGGTGTTCCCATGACCAAGGAGACCGCGGCCAAGAAGCCGCTTCCGGTGCGCAAGCTGGAGTCCATCAAGGCCAGCACCGTCGCCCCGTGCGCGCCCGCGCTGAGCTGAGCCCGCTGAGACGGGGGCGGGGGCCGGTTACCGGACCCCCGCCCCTGCGCCCAGTCCCGCACCGTCAGAGGAGAGGTCCCACAGTGACCGATTTCGCCCTCGACGCACCGGTCCTGGTCCGGCCGTACACCGCCCGCAGGGACGGTGACTTCGCCGTGATCGGGGACGACAGTCGTCAGGTCTACCTGTCCATCCCGGCCGAGGGCCTCGACCTGCTGGAGTGGCTGCGCGACGGTGCCACGGTCGGTGCGGCCGTCCGCCGCTTCGAGGCGACGCACGAGGCGTCGCCGGACGCCGACGCGTTCCTCCAGGCGCTGGCCGACGAGGGGTTCCTCGCCCCGGCCGGCGTACCGGATCCGCCGCCGGAGGCCGGCCCGCGCCGGCCGCGACGCGGCGGGCATCTGGAGTGGCTGTCCCCCCGGGCCGCGCGGCGCCTGCTGAGCCGGCCGGTGCTCGCCGTCTGCGCGGTGATCGTCGGAGTCGCGGTCGGGATGGCCGTCGACCGGCCGGGGCTGGTGCCCGGACCGTCCAGCCTCATGTTCCACTCCCACTTCTGGGCCTACCTGCTGGTCGTCCTGGGCATCGCGGTGGTCGGCGTGTGGCTGCACGAGCTGGCCCACGTCGTGGGGGCACGCGCCGCCGGCACGTCGGCCCGGATGACGGTCGGCAACCAGATGTACGCCATCGTCGCGCAGACCGACCTGTCCGGGATGTGGATGGCGTCCAAGCGGGAACGTTTCGTCGCGGTGCTGGTCGGGCCGCTCGTCGACGTGATCGGCGCGGCGCTGCTGTTCATCACGTTGTGGCTGAACGACGCCGGTGTCCTCGGCCTGCCGGAGCCGGTACGGCTGGTGGTGGCCGGCGTGCTGTTCACCTCGTTCATCCGGCTGCTCTGGCAGACGTTCCTGTTCCTGCGCACCGACTTCTACTACCTGATCACGACGGCGCTGGACACCCGCAGCCTGATGGCCGACACCGGCGCCTACCTGCGCAACCTCGTCCGGCGGGTGCTGCGCCGCCGGCTCATCGACCAGTCCGGGGTCGGGCGCGGCGAGATGCGCACCATCCGGATCTACGCGGTGGTCTGGGTGCTGGGCCGCGTGGTGGCCCTGGCCGTCCTGTTCACCGCGACGATCCCGCTGCTGTGGTTCTACCTGGTCCGGGTCGTCGGCTTCTTCCGCGGTGACGAGATGACCGGCCAGTTCACCTGGGCGGACGTGCTCGCGCTGGCGATGCTGTCGTTCCTGCTCGACGGCGGCGGCACCCTGATGTGGCTGCGGTCGCTGCGGCGTTCCAGCCGGCTGCGCCGCCGCGCGCCGGACCGCGTCCTGGTGGAGTAGGCCCTCACCGACGACGACTCCGCCCGCACGCCGAGGGCGCGGGCGGAGTCGTCGTTCTCAGCGCCCGGCGGACCTGCGGAACTGGGCGATCGCCAGGGGGATCGACAGGGCCAGCAGCGCGCCGATCCACAGCCCGGAGGCGGCGACCGGGTGTTGCAGCGGCCAGACGTCCGGCGCGGTGGCCGGGTCGACGTTGCCGAACTGGACCCGGACCGCCTGGACGATCGCCGAGACCGGGTTCCACTCGGCGACCGGTTGCAGGACCCCCGGCATCGAGTCGATCGGCACGTAGGCGTTGGAGAGGAAGCCCAGCGGGATGGCGATGGTGAAGCCGGTGCTGCTGACCGCCTCCGGCGCCCGGGACGCCAGTCCCACGACGGCCATCAGCCACGACAGCGCGTACGCGAACGCCAGCAGGATCAGGAAACCCAGTGCCGCCTCCGGCAGCGACGTGCGGCTGCGCCACCCGACGACCAGGCCGAGCAGCGCGGTGACGGTGATGACCACGCCGCTGTTGACCAGGTCGCTCGTGGTGCGGCCGACGAGCACCGCGGACCGGGAGATGGGCATCGACATGAGCCGGTCGACGATGCCGTTGCGCAGGTCGGCGGCGATCGCGGTGCCGGTGTTGACGGCGCCGAAGAGGACCGCCTGGACGAAGATGCCGCCGAGCAGGTACTCGCGGTACGGCACCCCCTGCACGTCGATCGCGCCGCCGACGATGAAGCCGAACAGCAGCGTCATCATCGCCGGCGCGATGGCCGCGTTGAGCAGCATCTCGGGTACGCGCAGGATCATCCGCAGGTTGCGCTTGGCGACGACGACGCCCTCACCGAAGGCCAGTACGACGGCGTTCACTGCTTCTCCTCCACGGTCTCCTTGACGGGCTCGTCACCGGTGCGCGGGCCGGGGCCGCCGGTGAGGGCGAGGAAGACGTCGTCCAGCGTCGCGGTGCGCAGCGCGGCGTCCCGGACCGGTATGCCGGCCTGGCGCAGCAGCCGCACGCCGGCCAGCAGCGTGTCCACACCGTCACCGGCCGGCACGGAGATCCGGCCGGCGGCCTCGTCCACACTCGCCGGACCGGTGCCGAGCGAGGTGAGCACCGCCTGCGCGGCGGTCAGGTCGGCGTCCGGCCCGACCGTGATCTCCAGGCTGGTGCCGGAGACCCGTCGCTTCAGCTCGTCCGGCGTGCCGTCGGCGACCACCCGGCCGTGGTCGATCACCACGATCTGGTCGGCCAGCCGGTCGGCCTCCTCGAGGTACTGCGTGGTCAGCAGCAGCGTCATGCCGCCGGAGACCAGCTCGCCGATGGTGTCCCAGAGCGCCGTCCGGCTCCGGGTGTCCAGGCCGGTGGTCGGCTCGTCCAGGAACAGCACCCGGGGCGTACGGATCAGCGCGGCGGCCAGGTCGAGGCGCCGGCGCATGCCGCCGGAGTACTCCTTCGCCCGGCGCCCGGCGGCGTCCACGAGGTCGAAGCGTTGCAGCAGCTCGTCGGCCCGCTGCCGGCTCCGCCGGGAGCCCAGGTGCAGCAGCCGGCCCAGCATCTCCAGGTTCTCGAACCCGGAGAGGTTCTCGTCGACGGCGGCGTGCTGCCCGGACAGGCTGATCACCCGGCGTACCTCGGCGGCCTGGGTGACCACGTCGAATCCGGCCACCTCGGCCCGGCCGCCGGTCGGGGTGAGCAGTGTGGTGAGCAGCCGGACGGCGGTGCTCTTGCCCGCGCCGTTCGGCCCGAGGATCCCGGTGATCGTGCCCTCCGGCGCCACCAGGTCCAGGCCGTCCAGCGCGGTCACCTTGTCGAACTGTCTGCGTAGTCCGTCAGCGACGATGGCGTTCGCCACGTCGTCTCCTCCCTCTGCGGTTCGGTCGGGATACGCACCGGCCGGCCGGCCGAACCGCAGTGGGAGCCGGTCGCGCCGGCCCGGTCAGAACTCGACCGTGAGCGCGGTCAGCCCGCGCAGCGTGAGGCCGGGCCGCCAGGGCGTCTCGTCGAGGCTCTGCGCCGGGCGCAGGTCGGGCATCCGGGCGATCAGCGTGGTGATGGCGACCTGCCCCTCGACGCGGGCCAGCGGCGCGCCCAGGCACATGTGGGCGCCCCGGCCGAACGCGAGATGCCGGTTGGCGGTTCGTTCGATGTCGAGCCGGTCCGGCTCCGGGTAGCGGCCCGGATCGCGGTCGGCGGCCGCGAGGACCCCGATGACCATCTCGCCGCGGCTGATCGGCACGCCGCCGATCTCGGTGTCCTCGGCGGCGAACCGCGGGAAGCTGATCTCGATCGGGCCGTGGTAGCGCAGCATCTCCTCGACGGCGCCCGGCGCCAGTTCGGGCTTGTCGCGCAGCAGCCGCAACTGGTCGGGATTGCGGAACAGCGCCAGGACCATGTTGCCGATCAGGTGCTGGGTGGTGCCGAGACCGCCGACCACGAGCAGCGCCACCATCTTCAGCAGCTCGTCGTCGCTCATCCGCTCGCCGTCGGCCTCGGCCAGGGCCATCCCGGAGATGAGGTCGTCGCCGGGCTCGGCGCGCTTGCGCTGGATCAGCGCGTCCAGGTAGCGCACGAACTCCTCGATCTCCGCCATCACCTCGGCCGGGCTCATGCCCTGCGGCGCGGACTGCGCGGAGGTCGGGTCCAGCGACAGCAGCAGCTCCGACCAGAGCCGGAACCGGTCCCGGTCGGCGCGGGGGATGCCCAGCATGTCGGACATGACGGTGAGCGGCAGCGGCACCGCGAAGTCCTCGACCAGGTCGAAGGTCCGTTCCTCGCGGTCGAGCAGCCCGTCGACCAGCTGGTCGGTGATCTGCTGGACGCCGGGGCGCAGCCGTTCGACGTACTGCGGTGTGAACGCCTGCTGCACCAGCCGGCGCTGCCGCGTGTGCTCGGGCGGGTCGACGCTGCCCATGCTGCCGCCGAGCAGCCGTACCACGGCCTCGGGCAGCGCCGGCGCCTCCATGCCCTCGGGCATCACGGTCGGGCTGGTCTTGAACCGGTGGTAGTCGGTGAGGAAGCTGGTGCACTCGTCGTAGCCGGTGACCAGCCAGACGTCCTGGCCGGTGGGCATCCGGACCCGGGAGACCGGGTTGGTGTCGCGGAGGGCGGCGTAGGTGTCGTAGGCCATCTCCCGTGCGGCTGGTGACATCAGGTCCGGTTGTTCGGAGGTCGTCACGGCGGCGTCCCCTCTCCAGCGTTCGGCCGCACCGGTCGGCGCCGGCTCCGGATGAGCATTTCCGGGCCTCGGCGACACCTCTGCTCAGAGTTGAGCACCGGCCACCCTGCGCACTACTGCGCAGACGTCACCGGCCCTGTTCCGGTGGACTGCGTGCTGTTGTCCTGGTTCCCTTCGATGACGGAGCGCCGACGCATGGACCTCGAAACCACGGAGACCGAACGCCTGCGCACGCTGGACCAGCAGCGCGTGTGGCACCCGTACACCCCCACCGACGCCTACCTCAACGCCAAGCCCCTGGTGATCACCCACGGCGAGGGTGTCTACCTGGTGGACAGCGACGGCAACCGCTATCTCGACGCGGGCTCCTCGCTGGGCGTCAACATCCACGGCCACCAGCGTCGGGAACTGAACGAGGCGCTGGCCGCGCAGGCGGCGAAGATCGCGCACACCACGCTCTACGGCATGACCCACCCGGGCGCCGCGGAGCTCGCCGACCGGCTGGTCCGGCTCGCCCCGGAGGGCATCGACAAGGTGCTGTTCCTGGAGTCCGGCTCCAGCGCCGTGGAGACGGCGATGAAGATGGCGTACTCCTACTGGGTCTTCAAGGGATCGCCGCAGCGCAACAAGTTCGTGTCCATGGGCGGGGCCTTCCACGGCGACACCATCGGCGCGCTGTCGGTGGGCCAGATGACGATCCTGAAGAACTTCTACCAGCCGCTGCTGCGCGAGACCAGCTCGTTCGCCCAGCCGTACGCGTACCGCTGCGGGCTGTGCCACAACAACTGCAACCTGGCCTGCGCGGACACGCTGGAGGAGGTGCTGGAGCGCGAAGGCGACGAGGTGGCCGCCGTGCTCGTCGAGCCGCGCGTGCAGAACGTCAGCGGCATGATCGTGGCCCGCGACGGTCACCTGGCCCGGGTCGCCGAGATCGCCCGCCGGTACGGCGTCCTGCTCATCGCCGACGAGCTGGGTGTGGGCTTCGGCCGTACCGGCCCGATGTTCGCCTGCCAGGCCGACGGGGTGTCGCCCGACATCCTGTGCGTCGGCAAGGGCCTGACCGGCGGGTACATGCCGTTGACGGCGACGATGGCGTCGAAGGAGGTGTTCGACGCGTTCCGCGGTGACGGCAAGATGCTGCTGTCCGGGCACACGTTCTCCGGTAACCCGCTCGCCGTCGCCGTGGCGCTGGCGAGCCTGGACCTGTTCGAGAAGGACGACCTGATCCGGCACGGCCAGGCGCAGGCCGTGGTCCTGGCCGAGGAACTGGACAAGTTCCGCAGCGTGGCGCACGTCGGCGACGTCCGGCAGTGCGGCCTGCTGGCCGCCGTCGAGCTGGTGGCCGACGTGGAGACCCGCGAGCCGTTCCCGATGGAGCTGGGCGTCGCGACGCGCATCACCGAGCGGTGCCGGGAACTCGGCATGATCATCCACTCGGCGCCGAGCGACACCATCGTGATCGTGCCGCCGCTGGTGATGACCGAGGAGGAACTGCGCACGATGGCGCGGATCCTGCTCCAGGCGACCCAGGAGGTCGTGGCCTCGCTGCCAGCCTGAGGAACGGAGAAACGGGAACGGGACGGGCGCAGGGCCCGTCCCGTTCCGTCGTCTCCGGACCGGCTCAGGACCGTACGGCGAGATCGGCCAGCAGCGCCTCGGCCAGCTCGGCGGGCGGACCGGCCAGGTAGAAGTGCCCGCCGCTGAACACCCGCAGGCTGAAGCCGGCCGACGTGACATCGGCCCAGGAACGCATCTCCACCACGTCGACCTCCGGGTCGGCGTCGCCGGTGAACGCCGACACGGGACAGCGCAGCGGCGGGCCGGGCAACTGCCGGTACGTCTCGTTGACCGCGAAGTCGGCGCGCAGCCCCGGCAGGAACAACGCCATCAGGTCGTGTCGCCGCAGCACCTCGTCCGGCGTGCCACCGAGCGCCGCTACCGCCGGCAGGAACTCGTCCGCGCCGAGCGTGTGCCGGTCCGGCCGGCGGGCCGGCAGGTGCGGCGCGCGCCGGCCGGAGACGAACAGCCGTGCCGGGCCGCCCGCCCCGGCGGACAGCCGCCGGGCGGTCTCGTAGGCGACCACCGCGCCCATGCTGTGCCCGAACAACGCGTAGGGGCGGTCCGCGTGCGCGCCGATCGCCGCGGCCAGCGGCGGCACGAGACTGTCGATGCTGGTGTGCGGTGCCTCCCGCAGGCGGGACTCCCGGCCGGGCAGCACGACGGGGCAGACACCCAGGTACGGCTCCAGCGCGGCGCGCCACGGCCGGAAGAACGAGCCGCCGCCCCCGGCGTGCGGGACGCAGTACAGCAGCATCGGGGCGTCCGGGTCGGCCGGGCTCTTGATCCACGGGTTGCTCATCGTTCCTCCTCGTCGGACCGCAGCACCACGTGCCCCACCGTGCCGGTCGCGCCGACGGCGGTGACGAGCGCGCGCAGCGGGCCGCCGGTCCACGGCTCGGACCGGTGCACGAACCGCACCGGAAGCGCGTCGAGGTCGACGAGCGGGTGGGGCGCCTCCGCCAGCAGGGTCGGTACGAGCCGGCGGTGCCGCAGTTGGAGGAGCACCTTGGTCAGCTGCGCGAGCCCTGATGCGGCCTCCGCGTGGCCCAGGTTCGGCTTGAGGGTGCCGATCGGCACGCGTACCCCCTCGGGCGCGGCGGCGGCCAGGAACCGGCCCACGGCCTCGATCTCGGCGGCGTCGGACAGGGCGGCCCCGGAGGCCGCGCACTCGACGTACCCGATGTCGGCGGCGGTGAGCCCGGCCCGGCGGACCGTCTCGGCGAGCGAGCCGGCGAGGGTGGCCGCGTCGGGCGTGCCGAACCGGCTCGTCGCGCCGCTGTGCCCCACCCAGGTGCCCTCCACCACGGCGTCGACACGGTCGCGGTCCCGGCGCGCGTCGCCGAGCCGACGCAGCAGCACGGCACCGGCACCCTCGCCCGGCGACCAGCCGCCGGCGGCGGCGTCCAGTGCCGGGTGCGGCGTCTCGGCGACCAGGCCCAGCCCGCGCAGCACCGCCGCGTGGTACGGATGTGCCAGCAGGTTGACCGCGCCGACCAGGGCGGCGTCGCAGTCGCCCCGGTCGAGGCTCTCGGCCGCCTGGCGCAGGGCGGTGAGCGCGGAGGAACAGGAGGTGTCCACGGCGACGCTCGGGCCGCGGAAGTCGAAGGCGTGGGAGATCCGGTTGGCGATCTCGGACCCGGTGCCGGAGATCCGGGCCGGGTCGCCGTCGCGCCACCGGTCGGTGCCGGCGAGGCGGTGGTCGTGCCACATCACGCCGACGAAGACACCGACCCGGCCGAGGGACGCCGGGGTGTGGCCGGCGTCCTCCAGGCACGCCCACACCACTTCGAGCAGCACGCGTACCTGCGGGTCGAGGACGGCGGCCTCGGCCGGCGTGATCCCGAAGACCATGCTGTCGAACGTCTCCAGGCCGGACAGGTAGCCGCCGGCCGGTCCGTCTCCCCGCCCGGGCGGGGGCGGCGTGATCGCGCAGTGGCCGGCGTCGAGGTTGCGCCAGAGCGTCGGGACGTCGTCCGCGCCGGGGTAGCGGCCGGCCACCCCGACCACGGCGATCTCGCGCGGCCCGGCGGCGGGTGTGTCGGCCTCGTCGTCGCGCGTCACCGGGCCGCACAGGAACGCCTGCTGGAACACGTGGTCGTCGTCCAGCCGCAACGCGGCGCGGACCGGCGCCTCGGCGACCGCGCCGACCGGGCACAACCCCAGCCCGTGGTCGGCCTGGGCGCCCATCAGCACCTGACCGAGGTAGCCGGCCTCCAGCGCGAGGTACCGCTCGGCGTCGTCGCCGTACAGCGGGCGGATCGCCCGCGCCTGCCCGACGAGGAGCAGCTGGAACGCCGCCCGGTCGTACACCGGCCGGTTGTAGACGAAGTGCGCGGTGCGGTCCAGGGCGGTTCCGTCGCCGACCCGGCGCAGCGCGTGTTCGTCGGGGTGGTGGTAGTAGACGCCGGCCGGCAGCCCGGTGACCCGGTCGCCGGGCACGTGGACGTAGACCTGCACGCCGTAGGTGTCGCCGGCCGACGGGTACAGCCGCCGCGTGCGGTCGCCGTCGGCCAGCGGGCGCAGCAGGCTCAGCAGGCCCGCCACGGTGGGCAGCGGCACCTGCCGGTCGAGGAAGTCGCGGCGCGAGGCCCGCCGCCGGTACCGCCGCCGCGCCGGGCGTTCCCCGGGCAGCGGTACGGCCTCGCCGTCGTCGCGCAGGTCGAACCGGGCCGCGGCGAAGGCGGACCGCTCGGCGGGGGAGAGCACGTCGACGGTGCGCGGCGGCGGCGCGGTGGCCGGGGGCGCGCCCGCGGGCACCGGTTCGGGCGGGCCGGGCGACAGGTGCGCGGCGATGCCGTCGATCGTCGGGTGCTCCAGCAGCGCCGCCACCGGCACCCGGGTGCCGAGACGCTCGTGCATCCGGGCCGAGACCTGAACCATGGTGAACGACGTGGCGCCCTGGTCCCACAGGTCGGCCGCCGGGTCGACGGTCTCGCCGAGCAGGTCGGCGAACAGGTCCGTGAGGACCTGACGGACGCCCGGCGCGGGCGGGGCGTCCGCCGGTTCCGGCGGCGCGACCGGTGTGTGTGCGGCGTCCGGCGGGACCGGCGGCAGCGGCCACGGCAGCCCGGCGCGGTCCAGCTTGCCGTTGTCGGTGGCGGGGAACTGCTCCAGCACCGCCAGGTGGCTCGGCACCATGTAGTCCGGCAGCGTCTCGGCGACGAAGGCCCGCAGGTCGCGGACGGCCGGAGCGACGCCACCGGAGGACAGCAGGTACGCCACCAGCTTGCGTTCGCCGCCCTCCTCGCGGGTCACCACCACCGCGTCCTTGACGCCCGGATGGCCGCGTAGCCGGTGCTCGATCTCGCCGAGTTCGACCCGGAACCCGCGGATCTTCACCTGGTGGTCGGCCCGGCCCAGGAAGGTCAGGTTGCCGTCCGGCAGGAACGCCGCCCGGTCGCCGGTGCGGTACATCCGGTCTCCGGGTGGCCCGAACGGGCACGGCACGAACCGGTCCTCGGTGAGGTCCGGCCGGTTGTGGTAGCCGGCGCTGAGCACCTCCCCGGCGATGTAGAGGTCGCCCTCGACGCCGGGCCGGCACGGGCGCCGGTCGTCGTCCAGGACGTAGTAGCGGGCGTTGTCGATGGGCCGGCCGTAGGGGATGCTGCGCCACCCGGGGTCGACCGTCCCGACGCGGTACCAGTTCGACCACACGGTGGCCTCGGTCGCCCCGCCGAGGTTGACGATCTCGGCGGCGGTGAAGCAGGCCCGCAGCTCGCCCGGCAGGGACAGCGGCGTGTGGTCACCGCTGAGGAACACCAGCCGCAGGCCGGTCGTGCCGGGCCCGCCGCGGTGCGCGGCGGCCAGCGGTACGACGTGCGCCAGTGTGGTCGGCGCGGAGTTCCAGAACGTGACCGGCTCCCGCAGCAGGACGTCCAGCAGCAGCGCCGGATCCTTCTGCTGCTCGGAGTCGGCGACGTAGATCGAGGCGCCGTACCCGAGCAGCCCGAGGATGTCGAACACGGACAGGTCGAAGCCGAGCGACGTCACGCACAGCCCGGTGTCCTGCGGTCCGAAGCGGAACGTCCGGCGCGCCCAGTGCAGGAGGTTGTGCACGGCCCGGTGGGTGACCGCGACGCCCTTGGGCCGGCCGGTGCTGCCGGAGGTGAAGATGACGTACGCGAGGTCGTCCTCGCCGGTGCACGGTTCCGGGTCCGGTACGGCCGCCGAGCCGACCCGGTCGGCGTGCACCACGGCGATCCCCTCCGGCCGGCCCGGCGCCGGCAGGTCCAGGTCGCTCGTCGTGACGAGCGCGACCGCGCCCCCGTCGGCGAGCATCAGCGCGGCCCGGGCCGGTGGCAGCGACGGCTCCACCGGCAGGTAGGCGCCACCGGCCTTGAGCACGCCGTACACGGCGGCGACCATGAGCGGCCCCCGGGCGAGGCTGATCCCGACCACCGATCCGGCACCGACGCCCGCGGCGCGCAGCCGGACTGCGATCCGGTTCGCCACCGCGTTCAGCTCACCGAAGGACGTGGTCCCGCCGCGCCCGCGTACGGCGACCGCCTCGGGCCGGGCCTGGGCCTGGGCCTCGAACAGCAGGTGCACCGGCCCGGCGTGCGGGAATTCGACGGCGGTGTCGTTCCACCCGTACACGACGTCGCTGCGGTCGGCCAGTTCGGCCAGCGCCGACCGGTACGCGTCGAAGATCCGGTCCAGGTCGTCGTCGCCGATCGCGTCCTCGGTGGCGTCCCAGAACAGCCGCAGCGTGCCGTCGCCCTCGTCGATCGCGATGCAGTCCAGCGCCACGTCGGGCGTGCACGTCAGCCACGGGCCGGCGCGCACGCCGTCGGGCAGCGGCACGTCGCCGAGCTCGAGCAGCCCGGTGCACACGACCGGGTAGCCGGCGCCGCCGTCGCGCATCCGCCGCAGCACCAGCCGCCGCAGCTCGGCCAGGCCCGACGCGCCGTCGGCCGCCGCGTCGGCGGTGATCTGCCGGTCGTAGCGCTCGGCGAGGTCGAGCAGGCCCTCGCCCGGTTCGCCGGCGGCCAGCCAGCTCAGCGCGGTCAGCTCGGCGGGCCGGAACGGCTCGGACCGCGGCGTCCAGCGCACCAGCGGCACCGCGAAGCGGTCGTGGTGGCAGGTGCCGAGCGCGGTGGTGAGCGCGGCCATGAGCAGCGCGTCGAGGGCGAGGCCGCGTTCCCGGGCCAGCCGCCGGATGCGCGTCCAGCCCGGCACCCGGGCGGTACGCCGCCGTCGCGGCCCGGTGCGTGCCTCGATCGGCGGGCCGGGCGGAAGGTCGGCCAGGCGGTCCTGCCAGTACCGGCGGGCGTGCGGGTCCGGTGCCGCCTGCGGCGCGCGGGGCGGCCCGGCCACCGGCGTGCCCGGCTCGGCGTAGCGGCGCATCAGCTCGCGCAGCAGCAGGTGGATGCTGCGGCCGTCGGCCACCAGCAGGTCCAGCGCCACGTGCACGGTCGCCGCGCCGGCCTCGTCCACCTGGACGCGCAGCTCACCCTGGGGGAGCCGGCCGAGCGGGAAGGCGCGCCCCACCATGTCCCGCTGCACCGCGTCGCACGACGGCCCGCCGGGCCCGGTCACCGGGATGTGCCACCGGTCCGGCACGTCCTCGCGGGTGACCAGCCGTCCGTCCGGGGTGACGACGGTCCGCAGCGGCTCGTGCGCGGCGAGCAGGCCCAGCCACGCCGCCTCCAGCCGGGGCAGGTCGAGCCGGTCGACGGCGAAGGCGTGCACCACCTGGCAGCCGCTCCACGGCCCGGTGCCGCCCGTGGTCCGGGCCACGAAGTACGCCTGCTGGAGGTCGTTGAGGGGCCGGCCGGCGTCGTCGGGCACGGGCCGCAGCCAGCGCAGCGTGTTGACGAACCAGGCGAAGGTCGCGGCGACCACGCCCGGACCGAAGGCGTCCGGCGCCACGTCCCACCGCACGCGCAGCTCCCCGTCACGTTCGCCGATCTGCGCGTCGAGCGTGACGCCGGAGGTCTGGCTGACCGCGTACCGGCCGTCGGCGCCGGTCCCGCCCACGTCGAGCAGGCTGGTGAACACCACCGGCAGCTGCGCCGGGACCGGCAGCCGGCGGGACCGCAGCTCGCGGAGCGCGGCCACGCCGGGCACGTCGGCGTGTTCGAGGTCGCGGCGCAGCCGGTCGTGGACCGCCCGGGCGGCCTCGGCGAACGGCCGCCCGGTCGCCGACTCGGCGACGAACACGGTGGTCGAGGTGAACGGCCCGGGCACAGCGGCCGCCTCGGCGGGCAGCCAGAGCCGGCTGTTCGTGGTGAGCACGAGCGAGAACGCCGTGTCGGCGCCGGCCCGCCGCAGCGCCTCGGTGAAGGCGGTGAGCGCCACAGCGGTCGGGGACACGCCGAGGTCGGCCGCGTACGCGGTCACCGCGGCCCACTCGCGCCGCGTCAGCGCCGCCGTGTACGGCACCCGGACCGGGCCGGGCTGCGCGCCGGCGGTGGGCAGGGCGGGGCCGGGCGGCAGGTCGCGCAGCGCGGCGGCCCAGTACTCCAGGCCGGCGCGGTACCCGTGGCCGTCGCGGTGGGCGGCGAGCGCCACGCCGAGGTCGCGCAGCGCGGCGCCGGGGGCGGGCAGCTCGTGCCCCGGGTCGTCGTGGAGCGCCCGGAGCTGCTCGACCATCAGCTCCAGCCCGGCGCCGTCGACGATCGCCGCGTCGACGCTGAGGTGCAGCACGCCGCCGCCGTCCGCGGCACGGGTCACCTCGACCGTCCACAGCGGCTCGTCGGCCGATCCGTAGGCGTGGTGGGAGAGACGTCGGCGTGCGTCCTCGGCGTCGGCGCCGACCGGCATGGTCCAGTCCGGCGGCCGCTCGGCCACCCGCTGGCGCCCGTCGGGGGTCAGCACGAGCCGCAGCGCCTCGTGGTGCCCGACCAGCCGCCCCCACGCCGCGCGCAGGCGGTCCACGTCCAGCTCGGGGATGTCGTACTCGCGGTAGAGGTGGCAGCCGGGCAGGCCGGTCGCCTTGGCCAGCAGGTACCCTTCCTGGAGCGGGGTGAGCGGGAACGGCTCGTGCCGCCGTGCCGGCTCGGGGCGTACCTCGGGACGCAGCCCCGCACCGGCGGGCGCGGCGTGGGCGGCCAGCTCGGCCAGCTCCCGGGCGGTGGCGCAGCGGCGCAGGGCGTCGGTCGGCAGCTCGGTGCCGAACGCGGCGCCGACCTCCAGCAGCAGCCGCGCGGCGGCGAGGGAACCGAGCCCCAGATCGCCCAGGGGCGTGTCGGCGTCGGCGGTGACCCCGGCGGGCAGCACGCCCGACAGGACGTCCAGGACGATCTCGACGCGGTCCGGGATGGCGGTCTGCTCGTTCATACGCTCCCCGCTCCGAAGGCCGGCCTTCGCCGCAACCTAAGCGGCGCCGGACCGGGCGTGCTGCTCAACTCTGGGCAGCACGCCCGGTCCGGCGGGCCGGACAGTCCAAGACGTGTCCTCACGACCGAAGTCCGCCTGGGTGTTCCCGGGGCAGGGCGCGCAGCGCCGGGGCATGGGCGGAGACCTGTTCGACCGCTTCCCGGCCGAGTGCGCCGCCGCCGACCGGATCATCGGCGTACCGGTGGCCCGGCTGTGCCGCGACGACACCCTGCTCGGCGACACCCGGTACGCGCAGCCCGCGCTGTTCGTCGTCGGCGCGCTGGCCTACCTGGCGGCGCGCGACGAGCAGCCGCCGCCGGACTACCTCGCCGGGCACAGCCTCGGCGAGTACGCGGCGCTGTTCGCAGCCGGCTGCCTGGACTTCGAGGAGGCGCTGCGCCTGGTGTGCCGCCGCGGCGAGATCATGGCGCGGGCGGCCGGCGGCGGCATGCTCGCCGTCGTCGGACAACGCATGGACCGGCTGCCCGGGGTGCTCGCCGCCGCCGGTGTCGACGACGTGGACGTGGCCAACGACAACGCCGACGGCCAGGTGACGCTCTCCGGCCCGCGCGAGTCGCTGTCGGCGGCGGCGCGGGCGGTCACCGCCGCCGGTCTGGGCCGCTGCGTCCCGCTGCCGGTGGCCGCCGCGTTCCACTCGCGGTACATGCGCGCCGCGGCGGGCGAGTTCGCCGAGGTGCTGGCGCAGGTCCGGTTCGCACCGCCGCGGGTGCCGGTGATCTCCAACGTGACCGCCCGGCCGCACGACCCGCTGCTGCTGCCCGACCTGCTCGCCGTGCAGCTGCGCCGCCCGGTGCGGTGGCGCGAGACAATGGCGTACCTGGTCGGCCGCGGTGTGCGCACGGTACGTGAGCTGGGGCCGGGCCGGGTGTTGACGGACCTGTTCCGCCCGGTGCTCGCCGCGGGGCCGGCCGTGCCGGCCGGGCCGGACGGGCGCGACCCGGGACCGGCGGCGCTCGGCTGCCAGCGCTTCCGCGCCGACTACGGCGTCACGTGGTCCTACCTCGCCGGCTCGATGTACCGCGGGATCAGCTCGGTGGCGATGGTCGCCCGCCTGGGCAAGGCGGGCCTGCTCGGCTTCTTCGGCGCGGGCGGCTTCCGCCGCGACGAGGTCGAGGCGGTCCTGCGCTCGCTCACGGCTGATCCCGGTCCGGGCCGCTTCGGCATGAACCTGCTGGCGATGCCGGACAACCCGGCGCTGGAGTCGGCGCTGGCGGAGCTGTACGTCCGGCACGACGTCCGCTACGTCGAGGCGGCCGGGTACACCGCTGTCACAGCGGCCCTGGTGCGGTTCCGCTTCGCCGGCGCGCACCTGAGCGCCGACGGCACCCCGGTCGCCGTCCGGCACGTCGTGGCGAAGGTGTCCCGGCCCGAGGTCGCGGCCGCGTTCCTGGCCCCGCCGCCGGCGGCGATGCTCGCCGCCCTGGTGGCCGAGGGTGCGCTGTCCGCCGGGGAGGCCGCCGCGGCGGCGCGGCTGCCGGTGAGCGGTGACCTGTGCGCCGAGGCCGACTCGGCCGGGCACACCGACGCGCGGTCCGCGCTCACCCTCGTGCCGGACCTCGCCCTGCTGCGCGACGCGGAGATGCTCCGGCACCGCTACCCGGAGCGGATCCGGGTCGGCGCCGCGGGCGGGCTGGGCACCCCGGAGGCGGTCGCCGCGGCGTTCGTGCTCGGCGCCGATTTCGTGGTCACCGGTTCGATCAACCAGGCGACTCCCGAGGCCGGGACGTCACCCGAGGTCAAGGACCTGCTGGCGCGCGCCGGGATCCAGGACACCGCGTACGCGCCGGCCGGTGACACGTTCGAGTTCGGTTCCCGCGTGCAGGTGCTGCGCCGCGGCACGATGTTCGCGGCGCGGGCCACCCAGCTGCTCCAGCTCTACCACCGCTACGACACCTGGGACGAGGTGCCCGCCGCGATCCGCGACGCCGTGGAGCGGACCACCTTCCGCCGGTCGTTCGCGCAGGTGTGGCGGGAGACCGAGCGGCACTACCGGGCCACCGGCCGGGCCGCGGAGGTGGAGCGGGCCGGCCCGCGACGGCGGATGGCCCTGGCGTTCAAGTGGTACTTCGCCCGCGCCACGGAGGTGGCGCTGCGCGGCGACATCACCGAACGAGCGAACTTCCAGATCCACACCGGACCGGCGATCGGCGCCTTCAACAGGTACGTGCGCGGCACCGAACTGGCCGACTGGCGGCTGCGGCACGTCGACGTGATCGCCGAACTGCTGATGCGCGGGGCGGCCGACGTCCTGCGCCGGCACTGTCCGCCCGTGGCCATTAGTGAGCAGAGCGGCTGCTCCGATGCTGACTAGCGTGTCCGGGCGCCCACCGAACCAGCCGAAGCGAAGGAGTCTCCGATGACCACCACATCGAGTCCGCCGTTCGTGTTGCCGACCGCCCAGGCCCAGACCTCGGTCGACCCGGCCGCGATCCTGCACTCGGGCAACGCCGGCGTGATCGTCGAGCGGGTCGGTCAGTTGCGTGCCGAGTTCCGCTCCGAGGCCCGGCAGTTCGCCCGGGAGCTGTCGGAGTACCTCAACACCAATTACGCCGGCATCATCACGGTGTTCGTCTACGAGGAGACCTTCGGCACGAAGGACCGCCTCCACTGGCTGATGCACCTGAAGTCGCTGCACGCGTACGAGACGCTGATCGAGATGGGCAGCCGCGACGCCGGCTGGCGCGACATCATCATGCGCCAGCGCATCGACCCCGCCCGCGGTGGCGGCACGTGGGACCGGATGTTCCTCGACGGTGACCTGCACGAGACGGTGCTCATCCCGTCGGCCTTCGGCATGTACGGCACGTCGGACGAGACGCCGGACTCGGTGCGCACCACCGAGGGCGCCGCCACGTTCGCCGTACCCACCGCGCAGCTGCAGACCGACGTGCCGGTCGAGGAGCAGCTCAACTCCGCCACCTGCGGCATCCTCATGCACCGCACCGGCGAGCTGCGCTACGAGTTCCGCGCCGAGGGACGCGCGTTCGCCCGGGCCCTGTGCGAGAGCTGGAACCGGGCGCTGGCCGGCCACGCCACCATCTACCTGTACGAGGAGGCGTTCGGCCGGTCCGACCGCATCCACCACTTCATCCACCTGAAGTCGCTCAGCTCGTACTACACCCTGATGGGCGTCCGCGCGATGAGTGACCCGGCCACCCGCGAGGTGTTCACCCGCCAGTGGATCCCGGCGGAGAAGGGCGGCGGCGGCTGGGATCGGATGTTCGTCCAGTCCAGCCTGTCCGACCTGTCGCTCACGCCCCAGCACTGGGGCATGTACGCCACCAAGACGGAGCGGTGACCGATGCCCGTGACTGACTGCCTGCACACGATCTTCTCCCGGCGGGCGGCGGAACAGCCGCACCGGATCGCGGTGACCTGCGGCGACCACCGGCTGTCCTACAGCGAGCTGGACCGCCTGTCCGGCGAGCTGGCCGAGCGGCTGCGCGGGTACGGGGTCCGCCCCGGCGTCCACGTCGGAGTGTGCGTCGACCGCTCGGTCGACCTGGTCGTGTGCGTCCTGGCGGTGGTGAAGGCGGGCGGCGCCTACGTGCCGGTGGACGCCGAGCATCCGGCCGCGCGGGTCGCCGCGGTGCTGGCCGGCAGCCGGGTTCCGGTGACGGTGGCGGTGACCCGGACCGCGGACTCGCTCGCGGAGTGGTCGGGCCCGGTGCTGTGGGCCGACGACAGCGAGGACGACGACACCGACGAGGACGCCGACGACGAGGACGCCGACGGCGAGCCGGGCGACGGCGGGGCCACGGCCGGCGCCGGCCCGGCGGACCGGGCCGTCGACGCGGACGCGGTACCGGAGCCGGCCGGTGAGGCCGGGCCGGACGACCCCGCGTACGTCATCCACACGTCGGGTTCCACCGGGGCGCCGAAGGGCGTGGAGGTGTCGCACCGCAGCGTCGTGGCGCTGCTGGAGCACGGCACCGAGCGGTTCGGCTTCGGCGGCGACGACACGTGGACGCTGTTCCACTCGATCGGCTTCGACTTCTCGGTCTGGGAGCTGTGGGGGGCGCTGCTGTCCGGCGGGCGGCTCGTCGTCGTACCGGGGCGCGTCGCCCGGACCCCGGCGCTGATGCTGGACCTGGTGCGGCGCGAACAGGTCACTGTGCTCAACCAGACCCCGTCGGCGTTCCGCCGGCTCGCCGCCGCCTACCTGGCCGACGAGGGCCCGGACGAGCTGCGCCTGGTGGTGTTCGGCGGCGAGCGGCTCGACGTCGCGGTGCTGGCGCCGTGGATCGCCCGGCGCGGAGACGACCGCCCTGAGCTGGTCAACATGTACGGCATCACCGAGGTGACGGTGCACGCCACCGCCCGCCGGATCGTCGCGGCGGACCTCGACCGGCCGGCGGTGAGCCCGATCGGCCGGCCCCTGCCCGGCGTACGGATCGAGCTGCGCGACGAGTCCGGCGCGGTGGTGCCGGACGGCACGCCGGGGGAGCTGTACGTGGCGGGCGCCGGGCTGGCGCGGGGCTACCTGCACCAGCCGGAGCTGACCGCCGAGCGTTTCGTCACCTCCGGCGGTGAGCGCTGGTACCGCTCCGGGGACCGGGCCGTGCGCACCGACGGTGACCTGGTCTACCTCGGCCGGGTCGACAGGCAGTTGAAGGTCCGCGGCTACCGGATCGAGCCGGGCGAGGTGGAGGCGGCGGTCCTGGCCCACCCGGGCGTCGGCACCGCTGTGGTGACCGCCCGGGACTTCGGCGAGGGCGACGTACGCCTGGTCGCCTACGTCGCGCCCCCGCCCGGCGCGGACCCGGCCGGACTCACCGAGGCGGACCTCGCCGCGACGGTGGCGGACCTGCCCGGCTACCTGCGGCCGTCCCGCTTCCACGTGGTCGCCGACATCCCGCTCACCGCGCAGGGCAAGGCCGACGTGGCCGTCCTGGACCGCCTGGTCGGCCCGGCCGGCCCGGCCGACCCGGCGGGCCCGGCCGGCGACGACGTCGTGTCCGGGGTGAAGGCGATCGCCGACGAGGTGCTGCGCCGCGACGTGCCGGTGGACGGCGACCTGTTCGACCTGGGCGCCACGTCGCTGGCCCTCACCCGGATCGTGGCCATGGTGAACGACCGGTTCGGCATCGCGCTGACCGGCGCCGAGATGGAGGAGCCCACGGTCGGGTGCCTCGCCGAGGTGGTGGACGCGTCCCGACGCCACCATTCCCTGCAACAGGTAGGAGGATGACATGGAGGACGACTACACACTCACCGACGAGGAGCTGGCCGACTTCCACCGCAACGGGTACTTCGGCCCGTTCCCGGTGTACGAGGTCGAGGAGATGCAGCGGCGGTGGCGGCGGGAACGGCTGCGCCTGCTGGACCGCTCGCACGCGGTCTACCAGGACGAGGCCGCGCTGTCCGGCAACACGAACATCTCCAACTACGACCGGCACCTGGACAACGAGTTCCTGGCCGACCACATCTGCCACCCGCGGATCGTCGACCGCGTCGTCAGCGTGCTCGGACCGGACGTGCAGTGCTGGCGGTCGGAGTTCTTCCCCAAGTACCCCGGCGACGAGGGCACCGACTGGCACCAGGCCGACACGTTCGCCAACGCCTCCGGCAAGCCGCAGATCCTCTGGCCCGGCGACGCGAAGGACTTCGGCGGCACGATCACCGTCTGGACGGCCTTCACCGAGGCCAACGAGGAGACGGGCTGCCTCCAGTTCATCCCCGGCACCCACCGGACGATGTTCTACGACGAGACCAAGAAGATGCACTACGACCCGACCTCCATCAACAGCACCGACAAGGACGGCGTACGCCGCGGTTTCTTCGGCTACGACTACCGTGAGCTGCAGATCGACCCGGACTGGAAGCCCGACGAGTCCAAGGCGGTGTCGATGGTGATGCGGCCCGGCGAGGCCATCATGTTCTGGTCCACGCTGATGCACGCGTCGCTGCCGCACGCGGGACGCACCGAGGAGATGCGGCTCGGCTTCGCCGGCCGGTACGTGCCGGTTTCGGTGGACGTGTACCCGGACACCGACGTCATCGAGGAGTACGGCGGCGCCGTGTCGCTGGACCGCTGGGGCTCGGTGCTCGTCGCGGGACACAACGGCAACCCGCACAACCGGATGGCGACCGGGACCACGCGGGGCCACCGGTTCACCAGGCGGGACCGCCCCGGGACGCGGGTGTCACCGGCATGACCGTCTTCGAGGTCGTGAAGGCGAGCCTCGTCGAGGTCGTCCCGGACGTCGACCCGGCGAGCGTCACCGCCGGGCGCACGTTGAGCGACCTCGGCTGCACGAGCATCGACCGGGCCGAGGTCGTGACGCTGGCCATGGAGCGGCTCGGCATCGTGGTGCCGATCTCCGAGTTCCGCGACGTCAACGACCTCGACCGGATCGTCGAGCTGTTGCGGACGCACATGTGAGCACGGTCGCGGTGACCGGCACCGGAATCGTCTGCGCGATCGGGGCGGACGTCCCGTCGTTCACCACGGCGCTGCGGGCGGGCCGCACCGGTGTCGTCGGCACCGCTGACGGCCTGGCCGCGCCGATCACCGGGTGGTCGTTCGACGACGCGGTGGCCGGCGTGCCCGAGCCGCTGCGCCGCCGGGCGGTCCGGGCCGCGGCCCGCGCGCCGCAGCCGGTGCGGGCTGCGGTCGCGGCGGCGCTGCAGGCGTGGACCGGGGCCGGCCTGCCCGGCGCCGGGATCCCCGGCGACCGGGTCGGGATCGTGGTGGCCGGGCACAACCTGACCGCGCGCTACACGCACGAGCTGTACCGGACCTGGCAGGAGCGGCCGGCGTACCTGCCGGCGCGGTTCGCCCTGCACGTCCAGGACACCGACCACGTCGGGACGCTCAGCGAGGTGCTGTCCGCGACCGGCGAGGGGTTCACCGTCGGCGGCGCCTCGGCCAGCGGAAACGTCGGCATCGTGCACGCCGCCCGGCTGGTCGCGGCCGGCGCGGTGGACTGCTGCGTCCTGGTCGGCGCGGTCACCGAACTGACACCGATGCACCATCGGGGCTTCGCCGTTCTCGGCGCGCTCGCCGAACCGGGTGGCGACCCGGCCGCCGCCTGCCGGCCGTTCGACCGGGACCGGCGCGGTTTCGTGCCCGGCGAGGCCGCCGCGGCGCTGGTGCTGGAACACCCGGCCGCCGCGGCCCGGCGCGGTGCGGCGATCCTGGCCACGGTGGCCGGGTACGCGCTCGGCCTGGACGCCAACCGGCTCGCCGACCCCGACGCGGCCGGGCAGGCCCGCGTGATCCGGGCCGCCCTGGCCGCCGCTGGGCTGGCCCCGCACGAGGTGGACTACGTCAACGCCCACGCCACCGGTTCCCGGCTGGGCGACGAGACGGAACTCGCGTCGCTGCACGACGTGCTCGGCGCCGCCGCCGGCCGGCCGTGGGTGAACGCCACCAAGGCGCTGACCGGCCACTGCCTCGGCTCGGCCGGGGTGGTCGAGGCCGTCGCCACAGTCGCGCAGCTCACCGGCGGCTTCGTGCACCCCAACCCGAACCTGGACCGACCGATCGACGCCCGGATCCGGTTCGCCGGCCCCGGGCCCGAGCCCGCCCGGCTGCGGTACGCCCTGTCCACCGGCTTCGGCTTCGGGGGCATCAACACGGCCGTGGTCCTCGCCCGTACCGCCGATGGAGGTTGAACGATCATGTACGACGTCGTCGTCGTCGGGGCCCGCTGCGCGGGCGCGCCGACCGCCATGCTCCTGGCCCGCCAGGGGCACCGGGTGCTGCTGCTGGACCGCAGCGCCTTTCCGGCCGACAAGCTCTCCACGCTGTACATCCAGCAGCCGGGCGTCGCGCGGCTGGCCCGCTGGGGTCTGCTGGACGCGCTGCGGGCCAGCGGCTGCCCGCCGCTGGACCACGTCGTCTACGAGCTGGGTGACGTGCGCGTCGAGGGCTGCTGCAGCGGCATCGACGGCATCCGCGCGGCGTACGCGCCCCGCCGTTCGGTCCTGGACCCGCTGCTGGCCGGTGCCGCGGCCGACGCCGGTGCCGAGTTCCGCGACGACTGCCGGGTCACCGGCCTGCTGTGGGAGGACGACCGGGTCGTCGGGGTGCGCACCGACCGCGGCGAGGAGCGGGCCGCGCTGGTCGTCGGCGCCGACGGGATGCGCTCCACCGTCGCCCGGCTCACCGGCGCGCCGACGACGACGTCCCACCCGCCGCTGACCTGCGCGTACTACGCGTTCTGGAACGGCCCGAAGACGCACTTCGAGATGTACGAGGGCGACACCGGCTGGGTGTCGGCGGTGCCGACGAACGACGGTGCGGTGCTCATCGCCGCCTACTGTCCGCAGCAGCGCTTCGACGAGGTCCGGCACGACGCGCGCGCGGCCTACCTCGACAACGTCCGGACCAACGCGCCGCGGCTGTACGAGCAGATGGAACGCGGCCGGCAGATCGGCGGCCTGCACGGCACCGGCGACCAGCAGAACTTCTTCCGCCGCGCCCACGGGCCCGGCTGGGCGCTCGTCGGCGACGCCGGTCACCACAAGGACTCGCTGACCGCGCGCGGCATCGCCGACGCGTTCATGCAGGCCGACCTGCTCGCCGAGACGGTGGGCGAGCACCTGGGCGACCGGACCCGGCTCGACGCCGCGCTGGCCGACTACGACCGGGAACGCGAGCAGCGGCTGATGGAGAACTACCAGGCGACCCTGCTGGTGGCCCAGGCCGAGGCGCGGGACAAGCGCCGCGCGCTGCTGCGCGCCGTCGGCAGCAGCCCCGAGCTGACCACCCGCTACTTCGACGCGGTGGCCGGCATCGTCTCGCTGCGGGAGCTGTACACCCCGGACCTGATGGCGCTGATGTCCGCCCCTACGGCCCCCTGACACCGCGCCCTATTGAGCAGACACCCGTGCCGATGATCGGCGACCGTCAGATCCGCAGACGTCTTGCGATCCGATTTCACCGGCACGACCTTTTGTGGAGGAACCATGTCGCCCACCCCGTACGACTCGCCCTTCAATCGCCGCGCGCTGCTCCGGATGGGCCTCGTCGCGGGCGCCGCGGTGGCCGGCGTGCCCCTGCTGTCGGCCTGCGGCGACGACGACGAGCAGCCGTCGCCGGCGGCGGCCGGCGGGGGGTCGCTGGCGGTGCTGAAGGTGGGCGCGCCGAACGCGGTCACCGACGCCGAGGCCGGCAACCCGCTGCTGACCAGCATCGGCGCGACGCTCATCGTCATGCGGCACGTGTACGACTCGCTGATGGTGCTCGACAACGGCGAGTACAAGTACCAGCTCGCCGAGTCGGTGCAGCCCAACGCCGACGGCAGCGTGTGGACGATCAACCTGCGTTCCGGGGTCACGTTCCACGACGGCAAGCCGGTCACCGCCGCCGACGTGGTGCACAGCATCCGTACGCTCGGCGCCAAGCCCAGCAACCGGGCCTCCGTCTACGCCAACGTCGACCTCGCCAAGGTGACAGCGGTGAACGACCGCACTGTCACGGTCCCGCTGCTGACCCCGCGCGGCGACTTCAAGGAGGCCGTCCTCGTGGTCTTCTCACCGGTCTTCCCGGCCGGCATGACCGAGTTCAGCAAGCCGATCGGCTCGGGCCCGTACCGGCTGGCCGAGCGCAACGGCACCACGACCCGGCTGGTCGCCAACGAGCAGTACTGGGGTGGCAAGCCGAGCGTGGCCGAACTCCAGATCGTCGGCATCCTCGACGCCGGCGCCCGGCTGTCGGCGCTGAAGGCGGGACAGGTCGACTACGCCGTCAGCATCAGCTCAACCGGCGCGAAGACCGAGGCGAACAGCGAGCTGACAGTCGTCCGCGGCGGTGCGGCGAACGCCAACGCGCTGTCGTTCGCGATGAACCAGAAGCTCGCGCCGTTCGACGACGTCCGGGTCCGCCAGGCGGTCCGGCTCGCGGTGGACCGGCAGGCGCTCGTCGACAACGCGCTGCTCGGGCTCGGCTCGACCGCCGACGACGTGGTCGGCAAGAGCCTGCCCGGCTACGCCGACCTGCCGGCGCGCGCCCGGGACCTGGAGCAGGCGAAGCGGCTGTTCACCGAGGCCGGGATCACCAAGCTGACGCTGCGTACCGGCGAGATCGTCCCCGGCATGCTCAACGCCAGCCGGCTGATGGCCCAGCAGCTCAAGGAGGCGGGCGTCGAGCTGACCCTCCAGGAGATCTCGCCCGACGCCTACTACGCCGACCTCATGACGCTGGCCACGCACCCGTTCCAGGCGTTCTACTACGTCAACCGGCCGGCCGCCGTGCACCTGTCGGCGGTCACCCACGGCAAGGCGCCGTTCAACGTCACCGGCACGTCGGCGGCCTACCAGGCGCGGCTGGCCAAGGCCCAGGCGACAGTGGACGACAACGCCCGCGCCGAGGTGTTCAAGGCGTTGCAGGAGGAGTTCTACAAGGAGGGCGGCGACCTGCTCTGGGGCTTCCAGGAGCAGCTCGACGCCGCCCGTAAGGGGATCAGCGGGGTCCGCACGATGCAGTCGGTCCAGCTGTTCGACCGGGCGACCGGGTCGGCGTGACCGCGCTCGGGTTCCTGGCCCGACGGCTGCTGGCGACGGTGGCCACGCTGTTCGCGGTGGCGGTGGTGCTCTTCGCCGGCTCGGAGGTGCTCCCGGGTGACGCCGCGTCGGCGTCACTCGGGCCCGACGCCACCATCGAGGAGGTCGCGCAGCGCCGGGCCGAACTCGGCGTCGACCGGCCCTGGCCGGTGCGGTTCGTCGAGTGGGGGACCGCGGCGCTGCGCCTCGACCTGGGCACCAGCACCTCGATGCACCGGCCGGTGGTGGACGTCGTGGCCGAGCCGCTGGCCGCCACCGGCCTCCTGGTCGGCCTCACCGCCGCGGTGACGGTGCCGCTGGCGATGGGACTGGGTCTGCTCACCGGGCTGCGTCCCGGCGGCCGGGTGGACCGGGTGGTGTCGGCTGTCGCGGTGGTGGCGGTGTCGATCCCGCAGTTCGTCACCGCCGGTCTGCTCGTGCTGGTCTTCGCCGACCTGTGGCCGCTGCTGCCGGCGATCTCGCTGCCACCGCTGGGCGGCGGCCCGCTGGACCGGCCGGAGATCCTGGTGCTGCCGGTGGCCGCGCTGACGCTGTTCGGCGCGGCGTGGGCGAGCCGGATCGTGCGGGCGACAGTCATCGACGCGGACGCGATGCCCCACGTCGAGGCGGCCCGGCTGGCCGGGCTGCCCGAGCGGGTCGTCGTGGCGCGGCACCTGTTGCCCGCGGCGGCGCCGCCGTGCGCGCAGACGTTCGCGTGGCTGCTGTCCGGACTGTTCGGCGGCACCACAGTGGTCGAGGTGGTCTTCAACTACCCGGGCCTGTCGCAGACGCTGGTGGCGGCGGTCCGCAACCACGACACCGCGGTCCTGGAGGGGGTCGGGCTGCTGCTCGCCGCGATCATCCTCGTCTCGTTCGTCGTGGCCGACCTGCTCGTCCTCGCGGTCGACCCCCGGCTACGGGTGGCCAGCCGATGAGGGCCGCGCGGTGGCTGCTCGCCGGGACGGCCGCGGCCGTGGTGCTGTTCGTACTGGGTGTGGCGCTGTTCGGCCCGCTGTTCGCCGGCGAGCCGGAGCGGATCGTCGGGTTGCCCTACAGCGCTCCGGCGGCGGGCAGCCCGCTGGGCACCGACAGCGCCGGACGGGACGTGCTGGACCGGGTGCTGGCCGGCGGGCGTCCGCTGGTGGCCGTGCCGGTGGTGGCGACGATCCTGGCGACGGTGCTCGGTCTGGTGCTGGGCCTGCTCGGCGGCTACTTCGCCGGGATCACCGACGCCGTGGTGTCCCGGCTGGACTACCTGCTGCTGGGCCTGCCGCCGGTGCTGATCCTGCTGGTGCTGCTGCACGGCTGGGGGTACAGCGCCACCACGATGATCATCGTGGTGGTGCTGACCGGCACGCCGTTCGTGTCCCGGGTGACCCGGGCCGAGACGCTCCGCGCGGTCGAGGACGGGTACGTGGTGGCCGCGTACGCCGGCGGCGACTCGCACCTGTCGGTGATCGTCCGGGAGATCCTGCCGAACATCGTCCGGCCGGTGCTCGCCGACTTCGGCACCCGCCTCGCCATCGCGGTCACGCTGACGGCTGCGGCGGCGTTCCTCGGCTTCGGCTCCAGTGGCCCGAACTGGGGGGCCATGATCAGCCAGAACGTCGAGGGCATCCAGCTCACCCCGTGGGGCGTCGCGGTGCCGGCGATCCTGCTCGGTGTGCTCACCGTCGCCGCGAACCTCGGCATCGACCGGATCGTCGGGCGGGTGCTGCGATGATCGAGATCAGTGGGCTGCGGGTCGAGGACACCGCCGGCCGGGCCGTCCTGGAGAACCTGTCGTTGCGGGTCGCCGAGGGTGAGCGGGTCGCCGTCGTCGGCGAGTCCGGGGCGGGCAAGACGACGCTGGCGATGGCTCTCGTCGGCGCGGTACGGCGCGGACTCCGGGTGGCCGGGGGCACGGTCACGGTCGACGGGCACGACGTGCTGACCGCCTCCGGCACCGAGGTGCGCCGGGTCCGGCGGCGGGTGCTGGCGTACCTGCCGCAGGATCCGCCGTCGGCGCTGAGCCCGACGCTGCGGGTACGGGCGCAGATCAGGGAACTGGCCGCGGACCGGTCCGATGCGGCCGTCAGCCGGGGACTGGTCGAGGTGGGCCTGCCGGGTGACCGGGCCTTCCTGCGCCGGTATCCGCACCAGCTCTCGGGCGGTCAGCAGCAACGCCTGGCGCTGGCCCGGCTGCTGGCCGGCGACCCGCGCGGCCTGGTGCTGGACGAGCCGACGACGGGCCTGGACGGGCTGGTGCGCAAGCAGGTGCTCGACCAGCTGGACCGGCTCTCCGCCGGGCGCGGGCTGGCGGTCGTGTTCGTCACCCACGACCTCGCCGCGGCCGCCCGGATGACCGATCGCCTGATCGTGCTGCGGGGCGGCGTGGTGGTGGAGGAGGGGCCGACCGGCCGGGTGCTCGCCCGCCCGGCCGCCGCGTACACCCGGGACCTGCTCGCCGCCGTGCCGGACCTGCCGGCCGAGATGCGCCGCCGCACCGCCACGCCGGTGCGGGGCGCGGAGGTCCTGACCGTGTCCGGGCTGACCGTGCCGCGGGGTGGGCGGATCGTCCTGGACGACGTGTCCCTGCGGTTGCGCGCGGGCGAGGCGCTGGCCCTGCTCGGCACGTCGGGCTGCGGCAAGACGACGCTCGCCCGGGCCGTCGTCGGGACGCTGCGCCCCAGCTCGGGCCGGGTGACGCTGTCCGGCGAGGTCCTGGAGCCGACGCTGGGGCGCCGTCCGGTGCACCAGCGTCGCCGCATGCAGCTCATCCCGCAGGACTCCGGCGGGTCGCTGAACCCGCGGCGGCCGGTGGGCGCGGCGATCGGGCGGGTGGCCCGCCTGGCCGGTGGGATGACGGCCGAGGCGGTCGCGGCGGAGACCCGCCGGCTGATGGGGCTCGTCGGCCTGCCGGGGGAGCTGGCGTCGCGGCTGCCGCGGGAGCTGTCCGGCGGGCAGCGGCAACGCGTCGCGATCGCCCGCGCGCTCGCCGCCGGGGCCGACGTGCTCGTCTGCGACGAGATCACGTCGAACCTCGACGCCCAGGTGGCGGCCTCGGTCCTGGCCCTGCTCGACTCGCTGCGGCGGACCCTCGGCCTGGCGGTACTCATCGTGACGCACGACCTCGGTGTGATCGCCCGCAACGCGGACCGGGTGGCCGTGCTCAGCGGCGGGCGGATCGTCGAGGAGGGGACTGTGGAGCAGGTGTTCGGCAATCCACGCCACGAGGCGAGCAGGGTGCTGCTGGACGCGGCGCGGCCCGTCACCGCGGCGGCGGACGTGCCGTGAGCGTCCGAGGCGGAGGGCCGCTCCCGGCTTCCCGGTAACGGCCCTCCGCCTCGGTCTCAGCGCGTCAGACGATCTCGTCGAGGAGTTCGTAGTTGAGCGTGAAGGTGTGGCTGCCGTCCTCCAGCTTACGCATGGTGGCGGTGCCCTGGATGCCGGCGAGCCCCTCGGTGCCGGTCCCCGGCACGATGTGCCACTCGGCGCCGCCCTCCTCGTCGCTCATCAACCCGACGGCCTGGTGCTGGAGCATGAAACTGCCCTTGGAACCGCCGATCGACACCTCGATCACTTCGTGACCGACGTATCCGGCGCCGCCCTTGCCATAGGCGAACAGGAACTGCGCGCGGCTGGTGCCCTCGAGTTCACCGGAATAGGTCTTGGTGACCGAGGCCCGCGAGAATTTCATGCCGTCGGGGGTCTGCTGCCACTCGTCTTCGTCCCAGGAGTCGAGCGTAAATGAAGCGGTCGCGGTGCTCACCTTGTCTCATTCCTTCCGTGGTTCTTTTTCAGTCCCAGACCGAGGCGCAGAACGGGTGACCGGCCGGGTCGAGGAAGACCCGCCACTTCGCGTCGCCGGGTTGGTCGGCGGGTTTCGTCGCACCCAGGCGCAACAGCTCGGTCTCGGCCGTCTCGATGTCGTCGACGGCCAGGTCGAGGTGCAGTTGCTGGGGGACCGACTGCCCGGGCCACTCCGGACGCCGGTAGTTCTCCACCCGCTGTAACGCCACGGCGACGCCGTCGCCGTTGCTGAGGAACGCCCCGGACTCCGACTCGTGCACCGGCTCGAGGCCAGCCGCTTCCCGGTAGAAGGCCACCAGCGGGGCGATTTCGGAACAATCCAGTGTTACCGCCGCCAAGCGACCGACAGCCATTCGTGTCTCCTGGAGATTTGTCGTCCGATCGAAAGCGTGGCCCGAGCCTAGCAATCCGCCGTCGTCCACGCCACGGTTGCCGGGTGTGTCGCGGCCGGCCCGCTCATTAGACCGTTCCGAATGGACGGCGGGCCCCGAAGGTCGGTCAGCATACCGGCTGAACCGTCGGCGGCGCCACCGTCACACCAATCGACTTGCCCTCACTTCGTGCTCACAACAGCGCAGCGTCGGACGCACTCGTCCGCCACGATTCGCCGGTACCCCAATGACCGGCGTGGAGGAGAACACGGTGGAAGGCTTCGAGATCTTCACCTACGGAGACGCCGTCGCCGACGTCTTCGACGGGACGGGATGGGCCGGCGACCCGGGTGACACCGAGGAGACGATCGAGTGGCTCGCCGAGAACGCCGGCGGCGGGCCCGTCCTCGAACTCGGCGTCGGCACCGGCCGGGTCGCCGTCCCGCTGGCCCGCAGGGGCATCGAGGTGCACGGCATCGACGCGTCGGAGGGGATGCTGACGCAGCTGCGCGACAAGCCCGGCGGCGAGCTGGTGCACGTGCACGTGCAGGACTTCACCGACTTCACGCTGCCGTACAAGTTCTCGCTGGCCTACGCGGTCTTCGACACCCTGCCGTTCATCACCGACCAGGAGGAGCAGATCCGCTGCTTCCAGAAGGTCGCCGACGTCCTGGAACCGGGCGGCCGGTTCGTGATCCAGACGTCCATCCCCGACCCGGCACGGTACGACCGCAACCAGCGCACCCAGACCGTACGGGTGGAGAAGGACCACGTCGTGATGACGTTCACCCGGCGCGAGCGGATCTCCCAGTGCTCGTCGATCCAGTTCGCGGTCCTGCGGCCCGACGGCATCCGGTTCTTCCCGATGCGCATCCGCACCGTCATGCCGTCCGAGATGGACCTGATGGCCCGCCTCGGCGGGCTCACCATGGAGTCGCGCTGGGGCCACTGGGACGGACGACCACTGCGCGACTCCGACGAGCGGCACATCACCGTCTACCGCAAGTAGGGCGGCGGATCGGTGGAGCACAGCCAGACGAGCGCCGGTGGTGCGGACCGGCGCCTCCGGGTGGTCCTGGTGCAGCAGGGCGTCTGGGACATGCCACTGGAGTCGCTGCCGCTGGCCTCGGCGTACCTCAAGGCGATGGTGTCCGGCGACGCCGAGCTGGACGCCCGGGTCTCGGTCGAGATCTGCAACTTCCGGGGACGGGTGACGCACGGCGAGATGGCCGCCCGGCTGTTCGCCGGCCCGCTGCCCGACGTGATCGGATTCTCCGTCTTCGGCTGGAACCAGCGCGCCTTCGGGGCGCTCGCCGCCACCTACAAGCAGCTCAACCCGCAGGGGTGGGTGCTCTTCGGCGGAACCCACGTCAGCGCGCAGGCCGACCGGGTGTTCCGGCTCTACCCGGAGATCGACGTGGTGGTCAACGGCGAGGGCGAACTGACCTTCCTCGACCTGCTCCGTGCCCGGCTGGCCGGCGTGGCCGCGAACGACCTCGGCGAGGTGCTCGGCATCTCCTGGCACCGCGCCGACGGCACAGTGGTCACCAACCCGGACCGGCCCCGGATCGAGGACCTCGACATCATCCCGTCGCCGTTCCTCACCGGAGCCGTCGAACTGCTCGACGCCGGCGGCCGGTTCCGCTACGACGTCGCGCTGTTCGAGACCAACCGCGGCTGCCCGTACAAGTGCTCGTTCTGCTACTGGGGCGGCGCGGTCGGCCAGCGGGTACGCGCGTTCTCCCGGGAACGGCTGCGCGCCGAACTGGAACTGTTCGCCCGGTGCGGCGTGCACACGGTGGTCGCCTGCGACGCCAACTTCGGCATGCTGCCGATCGACCTGGAACTCGTCGACGACCTCATCGACATCAAGCGGCGCCACGGGTTCCCGCTGGCGTTCGAGAGCTCGTGGGCCAAGAACAAGTCGAAGGTGTTCTACGAGATCGTGCGGCGGATGAAGGAGGCCGGGCTGCGCAGCTCCTTCACCCTGGCCCTCCAGTCGCTGAACCCGGACGCCCTGACGCTGATGCGCCGGCGCAACATGAAGGTCAACGACTGGCGTGACCTGGTGCGGTGGCTCAACCGGGAGGGGCTGGACTGCTACGCCGAGCTGATCTGGGGCGCGCCGGGTGACACCGTCGAGTCGTTCCTGGCCGGGTACGACGAACTCGCCCAGCACGTGTCCCGGATCGCCGTCTACCCGATCATGCTGCTGCCGAACACCGAGTACGCGGAGAACAAGGAGCTGTACGGCATCGTCGCGCTGCGCGGCGACAACGACGACTTCGAGTACGTGCTCGCCCACCGCACCATGACGTTCGAGGACAACGCGGTGATGCAGCGGTTCCTGTTCTGGGCCCGCGTGATGGCCGAGAACGCCGTCCTGCGGCACTGCTGGCTGCCGCTGCGGCGGCTCGCCGGGTGGGAGCAGTCACGGGTCCTCAACAGCATCGCCGACTGGGCGGACACCACCACGGCACGGGAGGCGATCCCGTTGCGGGAGGCCGCGATGCGGGGCCACGGCGGCGGTGCGCCGGCGTACGCGGCCGCCATCGGCTACCTCTTCACCGAGGCGGATGGACGGCGGGCGCTGGAGCTGTGGTGGCAGGAGGTGGTCTCGCGGGAGCTCGCCGCCGACGTCCGCCCGTTCCTCGACGAGGTGTACCGCTACGACCTGCTGACCCAGCCGGTCTGCGAACCGGACGGGCTCCCTGTCGTCGAGATCGGCGGCGTCGAGTACTTCCACCGCCCGGACGTGTCCCTGGCGTACGACGTGCCGGGTGTCCTGGCGCGGATGCGTGCCGACGAACCGGTGTCGCTGGAGCCGGAACCGGTCCGGGTCGACATCTACTACCGCACCGGCGCCATGACCGCTGTCATGTCGACGAACCACGAGGAGATCCTGCACTTCATGGGGGAGGTGCGCCGAGCCGGCACCCCGCTCACCGTCCCCTGACCGATCGTCGGGGTCCGGAGTGGACCGGGCGCTGCGATACTCGGCACGATGGGGTCGTCGTCGAGGTGACTGTGCAGTTCCGGGTGCTGGGTCCGCCGGCGGTCGTCCGGAACGGGCGGGTGGTGCCCCTCGGCGGGCCCAAGCAGCAGGCACTGCTCGCCCTGTTCCTGCTGCGGCCGAACCGGGTCGTCGCCGCCGACTGGCTGGTCGACGCGCTCTGGGACGCACGGCCGCCGGCCAGCGCCCGGACCACGCTGCGCACGTACGTCGCCGGGCTGCGCCGGGCCGTGGAACCGGACCGGTCCCACCGCGAGCCGGCGCGCATCCTGCGCGGCCACCCCGGGGGGTACGAGCTGCGGGCCGACGCCGGCGCGGTGGACGCGATCCGGTTCGCCGCGCTGGTGGACCGGGCTGCGGACGCGCTCGCGGCCGGGCAGGCGGCGGCCGCCGGACGGACGTACACCGAGGCGCTGGCGTTGTGGCGCGGCGAGCCGCTGGCGGGCGTGGCCGACCTGGCCGTGCTGCGCCCGGAGGCGGCCCGGCTGGCCGAGCTGCGGCTGAACGCCGAGGAGGGACGGTTGACCGCCGCGGTCGCCGCGGGCCGGCACGCGGCGCTGCTGCCGGAACTACGCCGGTTCGTCTCGGCGCACCCGCTGCGCGAGGGCGTCCGGGCGCAGTTGATGCTGGCCCTGTACCGGTCGGGGCGGCAGACCGAGGCGCTCGCCGTCTTCGACGAGGGGCGCCGGATCCTGGCCGGCGAGTACGGGATCGACCCCGGTGAGCAGGTCCGGGCGGTGCACCGGCTGATCCTGGAGCAGTCCGTACCGCCGGACCGGAGCAGCCCGGAGCAGCCCGGCGGCCCGGCGGCGGCCGGACGTCCGGCCCCGCCGGAGCGCGCCGGCGGACCGCTCGTGGGCCGGGACGCGGAGCTGGAGCGGCTGCGCGTCGCACTGGACGCGGCCACCGGGCACGGCGGGCGGGTGCTGACCCTGGTGGGGGAGGCCGGCATCGGCAAGACCAGTCTCGCCGCGGCGCTCGGCGCGCGGGCCGCCGCGACCGGCGTCCCGGTGGTCTGGGGCCGCTGTCCGGACGTCGGGCAGGCGCCGCCGTTCTGGCTGTGGAGCCAGGTGGTACGCGCGCTGGCGGCGATGCCGCAGGCCCGCGTCACCGGTTCGGCGGGCCGGTTGGACGGCTTCGCCGCGGGCGCGCCGAGCGGTAGCGGTCTCGACCCCACGGCCCGGTTCCAGGTGTACGAGGCGGTGGCGGAACTGGTGCACGCGGCGGCCCGGGAGAGCGGGCTGCTCGTCGTCCTCGACGACCTGCACGCCGCCGACCCGGACTCGCTGCTGCTGCTGCGGTTCCTCGCCACCGCCCTGCCGGCGTCCCGGGCTCTCGTGGTCGCCACGCTCCGGCCGTACGACGACGACCCGGCCCTGGTGGCGGCCGTCGCCGGCCTGGCGCGCGGACCCGGCTCCGCTCAGGTCCGGCTCGCCGGGCTGGACGCCGGTGCGGTCGCCGACCTGGTCCGCGACCGCACCGGCGTGGCGCCGCCGGAGCCGGTGGTGACCCGGCTCGTCACCCGCACCGGCGGGAACCCGTTCTTCCTCACCGAACTGCTGCGGTCCGGGACCGACGCGGACGCCGCCGTGGAGCTGCCGCCGAGCATCCGGGACACCGTGCGGCTGCGCCTCGCCGGGCTGCCCAGTCCCACCCGGCGCTGCCTCGACCTGCTCAGTGTCGCCGGACACGACCTGGACCTGTCGGTGCTGGCCGCGGCGCTGGACGGCACCGCCGAGGCGGTCGCCGAGGACCTCGCCCCGGCGTACCCGGCCGCCCTGGTGGTCGAGACCGGGCCGGGCGCTGTCGCGTTCCGCCATCCACTGATCGCCGAGGTCACCTACGCCGAGCTGGTCCCGCCGCGCCGGGCCGCGCTGCACGCCCGGCTGGCCGCCGCGTACGAGCGGACGGCCGGCACCGCGCCGGCCGAGCTGGCCCACCACTACGGCGAGGCGGCCGGGCTGGGCCACGGCGAGGACCACCTGCGCTGGTCGCTGCGCGCCGCCGACGACGCCACCCGCCGGGTCGCCTACGAGGACGCGCTCGGTCACCTGGAGCGCGCCGCGCTCCGGCTGGCCCCGGCCGCGCAGCTCGCACCCGGCGCGGCGGCCACCGAGCTGACCGTCCAACTGCACCGCGCGGCGCTGCTCCAGATGACGGTGGGCGTCGGCAGCGACGCGGTCGACCGGGTCTGTGCCCGGGCCCGCGAGCTGCTGACACTCGCCGGGCCGGACGCCGACCTCCGACACGCGCTCTGGGCGCTCGGCGAACTGGCCGCCAACCGGGCCGAGTTCGCGATCTGCGCCGACCTCGCCGGGCGGCTCGTGCGGGCACCCGACGACGGCAGCGGGCTGATCCCCGTCGCCGGCGAATACCTGCTGGGCGCGGTCGCCTACTTCACCGGCCGCCACGCCGAGAGCGAGCGGCGGCTCACCGCGGGGATCGAGCGGCTGCGTACCGTCGACCGGGCGCTGCTGCGCCGTGAGGCCGGGCGGCGTCCGGTGCTGGCCTGCCACAACTTCCGGGCGCTCGTGCGGTCGATGCGCGGCGACCCGGCCGGCGCGCGGGCCGACATCGCCGCCGCGGAGGACCTCGCCGAGGCCCTCGACGACCCGTACGGCCGGGCCAACGCGGCGCTCTATGCCGCCTGGCTGGCGATGCAGGAGCACGACGTGGCCGCGGCCGACGCGGCGGGGCGGCGGTGCCGGGACGTCGGCCGGGTCACCGGCCTGCCGCACATGGCCGCGACCGGCGAGTACTTCCTGGAGTGGGCGGCCGCGCGCGGCGGCGACCGCGGCCGGCTCGACGCGATGCGCGCCGCCGCCGAGGAGTTCTACCGTCCCGGGCTGCGGTCCACCCGGACCATCACGCTCTGCGCGATGGCCGAGGCGTACCTGGCCGCCGGCCGTCCGGAGACCGCGGCGACGCTGGCCGAGGAGGCGCTGGCGGTGGCGGACCGGGTGGGCGAGCGCGTCTTCGTCGCGGAGCTGCACCGGATCCGCGGCGCGGCCCGGCGCGACCGCGCGGAGTGGAACTTCGGCGCGCGGATCGCCGCCGACCAGGGCGCGGGTCTGCTGCTGCCCCGGTTCGCCGCCTTCTGACCGGCGTGGAGGCCCGCCTCCACGCCGTCTCCACACCCCTTCCACACCGGCCTGGTGCCCTGACCGGTGCCGGACGGCCGGAGCCGTCCGGGAACCATGTTCCGAAGGGGCACCACCATGGGATCAGTTCAGCCGCCGGCTCACCAGGAGGTCCAAGAGGTCGAGGTCGCCGTCGTCGGCTGCGGGCCGGTGGGCGCGCTCACCGCCAACCTGCTCGGCGCCCGCGGCGTCACCACGCTCGTCGTGGAGCGCAGCGCGGCCCCGCACGGCCAGCCGCGGGCCTTCTCCTGCGACGACGAGGCGCTGCGCATCTACCAGCAGGCCGGCCTGCTCGACGAGGTACGCGACGAGACGATCGCGCCGCCGCTGGTCGAGTACGTCAACCGGGCGGGCCGGGTGTTCGCCCGGATGAAGCTGTCCGAGACGGACTTCGGGTACGGGCACGCGCCGCTGCGCTTCTTCGACCAGCCACGACTGGAGCACACGCTGCGCGCCGGGCTGGACCGTTTCCCGCACGTCCGGCTCGCGCTCGGCGCCGAGCTGGTCGGCCTGACCCAGGACGAGGACGGCGTGACGGTGCTGCTGTCCGACGTGGCCACCGGGCGGCGGCGGGCGGTCCGGGCCCGGTACGTGCTCGGCTGCGACGGCGCCCGCAGCGCCACCCGCGCCGCGGTCCGGATCCCGCTGTCCGGGGCGAGCTACGCCGAACCGTGGCTCGCGGTCTCCGGCGACGTGCCGCCCGACGCGGTGCGGGTGCCGGACACCAGGTTCGTCTGCGACTGGCGGCGACCGGCGTTCGTCTCTCCCGGCGCGGCCGGCAGCTACCGGATGGAGTTCATGCTCCGCCCGGGCGAGACCGAGGACGAGGTGCGGCGGCCGGAGACCGTCGCCGCGCTCGTCTCGCCGTACGTCGACCCGGACCGGTTCGCCGTCACCCGGGCGGTGGTCTACACCTTCCACCACCTCGTCGCGCAGCGGTGGCGGGCGGGACGGGTGTTCCTGCTCGGCGACGCGGCCCACCAGATGCCCCCGTTCATGGGCCAGGGCCTGTGCAGCGGCCTGCGCGACGCGGCGAACCTGTCGTGGAAGCTGTCGCTGGTGCTGTCCGGTGCCGCCGGCCCGGCCGTGCTCGACACGTACGAGACCGAGCGGCGCCCGCACACGGTGGAGATGGCACGGACCAGCGTCCGGCTGGGACATGTCTTCCTCGCCCGCAACCGGATCGCCGCGTGGATGCGTGACACCGCGCTGCGGGCGGTCCAGACGGTTCCCCGGGTACGGCGGTTCGTGGAGCGGTTCGAGTTCAAGCCGGTGCCGGCGTACCGGCGGGGCCTGATGGCCGGCGGGCGGCGCGACGGCGTGGTCGGGACGATGTTCCCCCAGCCGCGGGTCCTCGTCCCGGGTGCGCCCGGCGGGCGCCTGCTCGACGAGGCGCTCGGCGACGGCTTCGTGGTGCTCGGCACCGCCGGCGTGGCCGGTCCGCACGGCGCGCGGTGGCAGGGACCGCCGGTGCGGTTCGTCGCGGTCCACCCGGCCGGTACGCCGCTGGCCGGCCTGCCGGAGAAGTCCGGCGACTGCGGGTACGAACGGATCGACGTGGTGGACGCCGACGGGGTGCTCGGCGGGTGGCTGCGGCGGCACGGCGCCGACCTGGTGGTGCTGCGACCGGACCGGTTCGTGTTCGCCCTGGTCGTGGCCGGCGGGATCGAGCGGGCCGGGCGGGACCTGTCGGCCGCCCTCGGCGCGCCGCCCTCCTTCTCCGGGGCGGCGGGTGGCCGTGCGGCGGCTTGACCTGAAGCGGACGTGAGGTTCTAGCCTCCCGGTGGAGGTACGGCATGAGCATGGAAGTGACAGCGTGGACGTCTCTGCACCACGCCCTGAACGCGCAGGACGAGCGGCCGCTGTCCCGGGCGACGTTACGGCGCGTCGCCGGGTTCGCCCGGCCGCACCGTACCCTGATCGCCGCCTTCCTGTTGTTGAGCGTGGTGACGGCGGTCCTCACCGTGGCGGCGCCGGTCCTGGCCGGGCGGGTGGTCGACGCGATCGTCGGCGGCGCCGACAGCGGCGTCGTGGTGCGGCTGGCGGTGCTGATCGCCGTGATCGCGCTGGCCGAGGCCGGTCTGGGGCTGCTGACCCGGTACCTGTCCGCCACCATCGGGGAGGGCCTCATCGTCCGGCTGCGGACGGCGGTCTTCGACCACGTCCAGCGCATGCCTGTCGCCTTCTTCACCCGGACCCGTACGGGCGCGCTGGTCAGCCGCCTGAACAACGACGTGATCGGCGCGCAGCGGGCCTTCAGCGACACCCTGTCGACTGTGGTCGGCAACGCCGTCACGCTGCTCCTGACCCTGGCGGTCATGCTGACCCTCTCCTGGCGGATCACGGTGCTGGCGCTGGTCCTGCTGCCGGTGTTCGTCCTTCCCGCACGCCGGATGGGTTCCCGGCTCGCCCGGCTGCAGCGTGCGGCTGCGGAGCACAACGCGGCGATGAGCAACCGGATGACCGAACGCTTCTCGGCGCCCGGCGCGACGCTCGTCAAGCTGTACGGGCGTCCGGCCGAGGAGTCGGCGGAGTTCGCGGCCCGGGCGCGGCGGGTCCGCGACATCGGCGTCCGCGCAGCCATGCTCCAGTGGGTCTTCATCACCGCGCTCACCGTCGTCGGTTCCCTGGCCTTGGCGCTGGTGTACGGGCTCGGTGGCGTCTACGCCCTGCGGGGCGGCCTCGACGCCGGCGCCGTGGTCGCGCTCGCGCTGCTCCTGTCGCGCCTCTACGCGCCGTTGACGTCGCTCGCGAGCGCCCGCGTCGAGGTGATGAGCGCGCTGGTCAGCTTCGAGCGGGTGTTCGAGGTCCTGGACCTCGAGCCGCTGATCCTCGACCGGCCCGGCGCACGTCCGCTTCCCGACGGGCCCGTGGCCGTCGAGTTCGACAGCGTCCGGTTCGGCTACCCCTCGGCCGACAAGGTGTCGCTCGCGTCGCTGGAGGACGTCGCGAAGCTCGACACGCGCGGCGGCGAGGAGGTGCTGCACGAGGTGTCGTTCCGCGTGGAGGCGGGGCGGATGGTCGCCCTGGTCGGCTCCTCCGGGGCCGGCAAGTCGACGATCGCCCAGCTCGTGCCGCGCCTGTACGACGTCGAGCACGGCGCCGTGAAGCTCGCCGGCGTCGACGTCCGCGACCTGTCGACCGAGTCGGTCCGGGCGGCACTCGGCGTGGTCACGCAGGACGGGCACCTGTTCCACGAGAGCATCCGGGCCAACCTCGCGTTCGCCCGGCCGGACGCGACCGAGGACGAGATGTGGGACGTCCTGCGGCGGACCCGCCTGGAGGCCCTGATCCGGTCCCTTCCGGACGGGCTCGACACCGTCGTGGGTGAGCGCGGATACCGATTGTCCGGCGGGGAACGCCAACGGCTCACCATCGCGCGGCTCCTGCTGGCCCGCCCCCGGGTGGTCGTCCTCGACGAGGCGACGGCGCACCTGGACTCCACCTCGGAGGCCGCGGTGCAGGACGCCCTCGCCGAGGCCCTGACCGGCCGGACGAGCGTCGTCATCGCGCACCGGCTGTCCACCGTCCGCGCCGCCGACGAGATCCTCGTGATCGAGGGCGGACGCGTCGTCGAACGCGGTCGGCACGGTGACCTGCTCGCCGCCGGCGGACGGTACCAGGAGCTGTACCGCACCCAGTTCGGGCAGGAGGAGCCGGAGGTCCCGAGGGAACGCGCCGCCACCGGCTGAGCGCCCGCCCCTTCGATGCGGGCGGGCCCTGCCCGTGACCCACCGGCCGGGCGTGCCGCTCGGCACTCCCCGGCCGGTCCGGCGGGGGAGAGCGATCGGACTTGACGCCGGGCTCGTGTGCGGTCATGCCGCGTCGTGGGCGGCCATCTCCTCCTGCCGTCCCGGCTCCTCGCGCAGGATCGCGGCGTGCAGCCACGCATCCGGGATGGCGAAACCGTCCACGAGCGTGCGCATGTACGGCCGCAGCTCCTTGAGCAGCCCGTTCACCACGCCGGTGATCGCCTTCGATCGGGCCGGGGTGAGCCGGCCGTGCTCCAGCAGCCAGCCCTTGTTCGCCTCGATGACGCTCAGCGCGTACAGGTCGCAGACCCGCGACAGCAGCTCCTTGACCGCCGGGTCGGCGGTGGCGTCGATACCGGCGACGAACGCCTCCAGCGTGACGCGGTCGACGTGCGCGGCGGCGACGGCGAGGACGTGGTCCTGGACGTCGTTGAAGATGTCGAACGGACGGTCCTTCTTGCTGGACGCGCCACCGCGCAGGCGGCGGACCGCGCTGTCGAGCAGGTGCTCCTCCCGGTCCTCGAACACCTTGAGCTGCCAGCCCCGGTCGGTGACGGCGACCTCGTCGTCCCGGCCGGGCACGGCGCCGACCAGCCGGGCGATGAGCGCCCGGGCGGCGGTGCGTTCCAGCACCATCTCGCGTACCTGCTCGGCGACGAACGAGGCGCGCCCCCAGCCGTCCAGCGAGCCGAACTCGTCCCGGTAGCCGGTCAGCAGCCCCTTGGCGACGAGCTGGAGCAGGACCGTGTTGTCGCCCTCGAACGTGGTGAACACGTCGGTGTCGGCCTTGAGGCTGGGCAGCCGGTTCTCCGACAGGTAACCGGCGCCGCCGCACGCCTCCCGGCACGTCTGGATGGTGCGCGTGGCGTGCCAGGTCTGCGCCGCCTTGAGCCCGGCGGCCCGGGACTCCAGCTCCCGCTGCCGGTGCTCGTCGACCGGCCCGTCGCCGCCCTGGATCTCGTCGAGCGCGGCGACCAGCTCGGTCTGGGCGAAGTGCAGCGCGTACGTGGTGGCCAGCGCGGGCAGCAGCTTGCGCTGGTGGGCCAGGTAGTCGTTGAGCAGCACCTCACGGTCGCCCTCGGCGTCACTGAACTGGCGGCGGATGTCGCCGTACCGCACCGCGATGGCCAGGGCCGCCTTGGTGGCCGCCGACGCGGCGCCACCCACGCTGACCCGGCCGCGCACCAGCGTGCCGAGCATGGTGAAGAAGCGGCGGGAGTCGTTCTCGATCGGGCTGGAGTACGTCCCGTCCTCGGCCACCTGCGCGTACCGGTCCAGCAGCATGTCCCGCGGTACGCGTACGTGGTCGAAGCTGAGCCGGCCGTTGTCCACGCCGAGCAGGCCGGCCTTGGGCCCGGCGTCGCCGATGGTCACGCCGGGCATCGGGTTGCCGTGCTCGTCGCGGATCGGCACCAGCCACGCGTGCACCCCGTGGCGGCGCCCACCGCTGATCAGCTGGGCGAAGACCACAGCCATCCGCCCGTCCCGGGCCGCGTTGCCGATGTAGTCCTTGCGCGCCGCCTCGTGCGGCGTGTGCAGGTCGAAGGTCTGCGTCTGCGGGTCGTACTCGCAGGTGGTGCGTAGCTGCTGCACGTCCGAGCCGTGACCGGTCTCGGTCATCGCGAAGCAGCCGAACATCCGGCCGGAGACGATGTCCCGTAGGTAGGCGTCGTGGTGCCGCTTCGTGCCGAGCGCCGCGACCGCGCCGCCGAACAGGCCCCACTGCACGCCGGCCTTCACCATGAGTGAGAGGTCGACCTGCGCCAGCATCTCGGTGGCGACGATCGAGGCGCCCACGTCCGACCGGCCCCCGTACTCGGCGGGGAAGCCCGCGGCGATGCCCAGCTCGACCGGGAGCTCGCCGAGCAGCCGGGTGATCCGCTCGCGCGCCTGGTCGCCGGTCTCGCCGTAGACCGGGAGGAACCGTTCGTCGAGGTGTTTGCGGTGAGCCTGGCGGACCTCGGCCCACGGCCCGTCGAGCGTCTCCTGAAGGCGGGCGATGTCGATGCGGCCGGACGCGTGATCGAGCATGGTCGCTCCTCGGGGCAGCGGACATATGGGTGCACTCTCGGCCTGATCAACATTACCGGCGGTCACCGGGCTCCGCTGGCGGAGGCCGTGGTGAGCCGTGCCACCCGACCCGGCCACCGAGGCTGAGGTTAGGCTGTCCTCACTTCGAGCACTGGAGGCATCCCCTCGTGTCCCCGCACCCCGGCGGCGCCGTCACGGCGCGGTACGTGCTGCGTCAGGCGTTGCGCCGCCAGCGACGGCCGGTGCTGGTCGGCGTGACGCTGCTCGGCCTGCACCAGGTCGCCGAGGCGCTCGTGCCGGTGGCGATCGGCGTCATCATCGACCGCGCCGTGGTCACCGGCGACCCGTGGGCGCTGGCGTACTCGGTCGCCGGCCTCGCCGCCCTGTTCGCCGTGCTCGCGTTCGCCTACCGCAACGGCGCCCGCCAGGCGTACGCGGCGGTGGAGCGGGAGGCGCACCTGCTGCGGGTCGAGATCGCCGAGCGCGCGCTCGACCCGCGCGGGCACCGCTCCGGCCTGCGCGACGGCGAACTGCTCTCGGTCGCCGCCTCCGACGCCGAACTCTCCGCGCTCGTCGTGCGGGTCGCCGGGTTCGGTGTCGCCGCGGTGACCGCGCTGACCGTGGCGGCGACCGCGCTGCTGGTCATCGACGTCCCCCTCGGGCTCGGCGTGCTCGTCGGCGTACCGGTGCTGGTGCTCGTGCTGCAACGGATGGCGCCGCTGCTGTCCCGGCGCAGCACGTCCCAGCAGGAGGCCCTCGCGGAGACCACGGCGCTCGCCGTGGACCTCGTCTCCGGCCTGCGCGTGCTGCGCGGCATCGGCGCCCAGCACCACGCCGCCGGCCGGTACGCCGCCGCCAGTCGTAACGCGCTCGCGGTCACGCTGCGCGCCGCCGACACCAAGGGCCTGCACCTCGGGCTCACCACCGCCGCCAACGGCCTGTTCCTCGCGGCGGTCGCCGGGGTGGCCGGCTGGCTCGCCCTGCGCGGCCGGCTCACCATCGGCGAGCTGGTGACAGTGGTCGGACTCGCGCAGTTCGTCGCCGAGCCGGTGCAGACGATGGGCTGGTGCGTGCAGCTGTTCGCGATGGCCCGCGCCTCCGCCGCCCGGGTGGCGCGCGTGCTCGGCGCCGAGCCGCTGACCCGGCCCGGCGACGTGCCGCTGCCGGCCCACCCGGACGGGCCACGGCTGGCACTCGACGACGTGGGGCACGCCGGACTGGACGGGGTGAACCTGCGCGTCGGCCCCGGTGAGGTGGTCGGCGTGCTCGCGTACGACCCGGCCGACGCCGAGGCGCTGGTGGCGCTGCTGTCCGGGCGGGTGCCGCCGGACGCGCGCCGGGGCGCCGTACGCGTCGACGGCGTACCCGCCGACGACCTGCACGTCGACGCGCTGCGCGGCACCGTGCTCGTCGAGCCGCACGACGTGACGCTGTTCGAGGGCACGGTGGCGGCCAACGTCGCCGCCGGCGCCCCGGCCGACCGGGCGCGGCTGCACGCCGCCGTCCGGGCCGCCGCCGCCCAGGACGTGGTGGACGCGCACCCCGGCGGCCTCGACCACCGGCTCGTCGAGCGGGGCGCGAACCTCTCCGGTGGACAGCGTCAGCGGCTCGGGCTGGCCCGGGCGCTGCACGCCGACCCGCCCGTGCTGGTGCTGCACGATCCCGCCACCGCCGTCGACGCGGCCACCGAGGCGCAGCTCGCCGACGGGCTGGCCGAAGCACGCCGGGTGGCGCCCCGGGGCACGCTGCTGATCACCAGCAGCCCGGCCCTGCTGCGGATCGCCGACCGGGTGGTGGTGATCGCCGGCGGCCGGGTGGCCGCCGAGGGACCGCACGAGCACCTGCTGGCCGCCGACGCCCGCTACCGCGAGGAGACGCTGCGGTGACCGCCGAACCGCGTACCCCCGGCCGGACGTTGCTTCCGGTCGCGTCCGCCCGGCAGACCTGGGCCACGCTCGGCGCCCGGTTCCGCGACCGGCCCGGCCTCAGCGCCGCCGCCGCGACGGTGCTGGTCGCGGCCGCCACCGGTGGCCTGGTCGCGCCCTGGGTGCTCGGCCGGCTGGTCGACGACGTCATCGCCGCCGCCCCGGTCTCCCGGATCGCCGGCCGGGTGGCGGTGATCGCCGCCGCCGCCGTGCTCACCGGGCTGCTCACGGCGCTCGGCGCGGCGCTCGCCTCCCGTCTCGGCGAGACGGTGCTGGCCCGGCTGCGCGAACGCGTCCTCGACCGGGCACTGCACCTGCCGTCCGCGACGCTGGAGCGGGCCGGCACCGGAGACCTGCTGGCCCGTGTCGGCGACGACGTGGCCGTGGTGACGAACGTGATCGCGGTGAGCGGCCCCGCGTTCGTCGGCGCGCTGCTGTCCGTCGTGCTCACCGTGTTCGGGCTGGTCGCGCTGGACTGGCGGCTCGGCCTCGCCGGGCTGGTCGCGGCGCCCGCGTACGCGCTGGCGCTGCGGTGGTACCTGCGCCGCTCGGCGCCGTACTACGCGCGCGAGCGAGTCGCCACCGGCGAGCGGACGCAGGCGATGGCCGGTGCGCTGCGTGGCGCGGCGACGGTGCGCGCGTACCGGACCGAGGACGCCCACGTGGCGGCGATCGCCGAGCGTTCCGGCGTGGCGCGCGACCTGTCGCTGGAGATCTTCAACCTGCACACCCGCTTCGGCCTGCGGATCAACAGGTCGGAGTTCCTCGGCCTGGCCGCGGTGCTCGTGGCCGGGTTCCTGCTGGTCCGCGACGACCTGGTGACGGTCGGCGCGGCCACCACCGCCGCGCTTTACTTCCACCGCCTGTTCAACCCGATCGGCCTGCTGCTGCTGGAGTCCGACTCGGTGCTGCAGGCCGGCGCGAGCCTCGCCCGGCTGGTCGGCGTGGCGAACCTGCCCGACAGCGCGCCGCCCGCCGCGTCCGGCCCGGCCAATGGGTCCGGCCCGGCCACCACGGCGGCCGGCCCGCGCGGCCCGGCCGCGCTGGACGTCACGGTGCGCCGGCACCACTACGACGACGGGCCGCTGGTGCTCGCCGACGTCGAGCTGCGCCTGGCGGCGGGGGAGCGGGTCGCGCTCGTCGGCGCCAGCGGCGCCGGCAAGAGCACGCTCGCCGGCATCGCCGCCGGGATCATCGCGCCCACCGACGGATCGGTACGCCTCGACGGCGTGCCGCTTGCCGGAACGGGCGAGGCCACCGCCCGGCACGACGTGGCGCTGGTCAGCCAGGAGGTGCACGTCTTCGCCGGGCCGCTCGCCGAGGACCTGCGCCTGGCCGCCCCGGACGCGACCGACGCCGAGCTGCTCGACGCGCTGGCCCGGGTCGGCGCCACCACCTGGCTGCGGGCCCTGCCCGGCGGGCTGGCGACGCCGGTCGGCGAGGGCGGCCACCGGCTCACCGCCGCGCAGGCCCAGCAGGTCGCACTGGCCCGGCTGGTGCTCACCGCGCCCGCTGTCGCCGTGCTGGACGAGGCGACCGCCGAGGCGGGCAGCGCCGGGGCCCGTGACCTGGACCGGGCGGCCCTCGCGGCCACGCAGGGGCGGACCACGCTGATCGTGGCGCACCGGCTCAGCCAGGCGGTCGGCGCGGACCGGATCGTCGTGCTCGACCACGGCCGGATCGTGGAGCAGGGCACGCACGAGGAGCTGCTGGCCGCCGACGGCCGGTACGGCCGTCTGTGGCGATCCTGGCGCGTCCCGGTATGACCACCGACCGCCCCGCCGCCCAGGCGAGGCACCCCGTGACCGACCTGCCGACCCGCTTCGTGCCTCCCGGGGCGGCACCACCTGCTGACCCGGTTCCAAGCCGACTACCTGAGCCGGCTCGCCGGCGACGAGGCCACTGTGGTCTGGGCGGTGACGTCGGCCAACCACGAGAACACCAGGCGCAACCCGGTCGCGTACCACAGGCGGGAGGCCGCCATCGAGCGGTTCAGCGTGCTGACCGGGTTGCGCTCGCTGGCCGTGCCGATCTTCGACACCGCGTACACCGACGCGTTCGCTGAGGTCACGCTCAAGAGCATCGCGGTGGCCACCGGGCTCGAACCACGCCCGCCGACACGGTGGTGGCCTGCTCCACGCCGGAGGTCGCGAAGCTGTACGAGCGGCTCGGCTTCGCGATCGCGCAGGTCGAGGCCGACCCGGACCTGCGCGAAACGCCGGAACGGCCGTGGGACGTGCTGCTGCGCCTGGCCGCCGGCGACGAGACCTGGCGGACGCTCACCCACCCGGCGACGATCGACGTGTTCGAGCGCTACCGCCTGGTCGAGGCGATCCGGTCGGTGGTGAACGCCCCGCTCGTCGGCGACGAGGGCGGGCTCACCGTCACCCGCGACTACCGGACGTACGTGGAGGCGTTCGCCTCCGCCGCGCACCGCAAGTGGGACTCGGTGCGCCGGTACGTGCAGCCCGGGCGCATCGTGGACATCGGCGGCGGCGCAGGCGCGGTCCTGGATCTGGCCGACCGGGAGGCCGCGCTGCGGGAGAGCGACCTGATCGGCGTGGAGGTGGCCCGTCGCAACGTCCTCGGTGGCGCGGTGTCAAGGACCGGTCGGTGGACACCCACCATCGGACCGCCGTTGACGAGCACGCCGAGATGGCAGACGAAGGCGGCCCGGAGCACGTCGAACAGGGCGGCGCGGTCGCGGTGCCCCTTCTCCTTCATCCGGCGCAGGGTCGCACGCGGCGTCGCGGACAACCGCGCGTCGGTATCGGTCATGGCTGATTCTCCCGTCGGCCCCGCCGATTCGACCGGGTCGAGCCGCGGTCCTCAAGAGCCGGGCCGCCGCACCGGCGGGGGAGCGGGCCCGAGGGAAGGATCCGGCACAGCGCCTCCAGCGCGGCGGCGTACGCGTGCTCGGGCGGCGTCGCGTAGCCGACCACGAGGCCGTCGAGGGCGGGCATGGTGGCGTCCGGGTGGCGGAAAACGGCCAGCCCGTCGAGCGCGATCGACCGTCCGGCGGCGGCCTCGACCACCTGGTGCTCGGTCCCCGCGGGCAGGCGCAGCACGGCGTGCAGCCCGGCGGCGACGCCTGTCGGCGTGACATGCGGGGCGCGGGCGGCGAGCAGGGCGACGAGACGGTCGCGCCGGGCGCGGTACCGCTGCCGCATCTGGCGTACGTGCCGGTCGTACCGGCCGGAGTCGAGGAAGTCGGCGAGGGTGAGCTGGTCCGTCACGCCCGTCCACGCCTCCCGTTCACCCTTGGCGTCCAGCACCGGGCCGACGAGCCGTTCGGGCAGCACCATCCAGCCCAGACGCAGCGCGGGGGAGAGGCTCTTGCTGACCGAGCCCAGGTAGACGACGCGCTCCGGGGCCAGGCCCTGCACGGCCCCGACCGGATCCCGGTCGTACCGGAACTCGCCGTCGTAGTCGTCCTCCAGCACCAGCCCGCCCCGGCCCTCCGCCCACCCCAGCGCGGCGAGGCGCCGCCGGGGATGCAGCGGCCCGCCGGTGGGGAACTGGTGCGCGGGCGTGAGCAGCGCCGCCCGTACCCCGGCGAGGTCGGCCAGCTCCTCGGTGCGGGCGCCGTCCGCGTCGAGCGTGAGCGGGACGGTACGGACACCTGCCGCCGCCAGCACCGCCCGGTGGAACGCGAGCCCGTAGGACTCCACCGCCAGCGGGCCGCGCAGCACACGGCCGCCGAAGAGCAGGCGCAGCGCGTGCGCGACACCGGAACACACCACGATCCGGTCCGGGGTGGTGCGGACGCCGCGCGCCCGCGCCAGGTACCCGGCCAGCGCCCGGCGCAGCTCCGGGCGGCCCCGCGGATCGCCCGGCCCGAACGCTTCGTTCGGCGCGGCGGTCAGGGCGCGGCGCGCGGACGCCAGCCACGCGGCGCGCGGGAAGGAGGCGGCATCCGGCTGCCCCTGCCGCAGATGGTGCACGGCCGGGGCCGGACGCGCGGGCGTCTGCCTCGGGACGCGGGCGACCCGGGCGGGCTCGGCGCGCGGCGCCACCCGCGTACCCGACCCCTGGCGGGCGACCAGCCATCCCTCGGCCACCAGTTCGGCGTACGCGGCGGCGACGGTGTTACGGGCCAGGCCGAGGTCGGCGGCGAGGGACCGGTACGGCGGCAGGAGGGTGCCGGCCGCCAGTCTCCCGTCCCGGACGGCGTCGCGCAGCGCGCGGGTGAGCGCGGACCGGCGGCCGCCGGCGCCGGACAGCTCCAGATGCAGGTCGTTGCCCAGCCGCCGCGCCGGATTGGCCCACGAATGCGTCATGCGAATGCACCCTAGTCCGGGTCTTTCCCGCCCCTAGTGTGGGCTCATGGACACGATCATGAAAGCTCCGCACCCGCTGCGATCCGCCGTCCGGGGCCGGGTCCTGCTGCCGGGCGACGAAGGGTTCGAGGTGGCTGGCCGGGCCTGGAACCTGGCCGTCGCGCAGTCACCGGCGGCGGTGGTCGAGGCCGCCGACGCGGACGACGTCGCCGCGCTCGTCCGGTACGCCCGCTCGGCCGGACTGAGCATCGCCGTGCAGCCCAACGGGCACGGTGCCACCGGCCGCGCCGACAGCGCGATCCTGCTGCGGACCGGCCGCCTGGACACCGTGGAGATCGACCCGGCCGCCCGGCGGGCACGGGTCGGAGCGGGTGTGCCGTCCGGCCGGCTCCAGGCCGCCGTCGCGCCGTACGGGCTCACCGGGCTGCCCGGCAGCTCCCCCGTGGTCAGCGTGACCGGGGTGGCGCTCGGCGGCGGACTGAGCTGGTTCGGCCGCGCCTACGGCTGGGTGTCCGACGCGGTCACCGCGTTCGACGTCGTGGACGCCGAGGCGCGGCACCGGCGCGTCACCGCCGAGACCGACCCCGACCTGTTCTGGGCGCTACGCGGCGGCGGTGGTGACTTCGCGATCGTCACCGCCCTCGAACTCGCGCTGTACCCCGCGCCGGCCCTGTACGGCGGACGCATGGTGTGGGCGGCGGCGCACGCGCCGGACGTGCTGCGGGCGTTCCGGCGGATCACCGCCACCGCGCCCGAGGAGCTGACCGTCTGGATGGACCTGCTGCACTTCCCCGGCGCCGATCCCATGGTGGCCGTCGACGTCACCTACCTCGGCGACGGAGCCGCGGCGCGGGACCTGCTCGCACCGCTGGACCGGTTGACCCAGCCGATCTCCGACAGCAGGCGGAACATGCCGGTCACCGAACTCGGCGGCATCACGGCCGAACCCACCGACCCCAGCCCCGGCATCTCCCGCGGTGAACTGCTGACCCGCCTCGACGACGACGCGGCCGGGGCCCTGCTGGCCGACCCGATCGCCCCGCTGCTCAGCGTCCAGGTCCGGCACCTCGGCGGCGCCCTCGCCCGGGACTCCGACAGTCCGCACGGCCCGCTCACCGAGCCGTACGCGCTCTACCTGTTCGGTGTCGCCACCGACCCGGCCGCGGTCACGGCGCGGCAGCGGGCCCTGGCCGCCGCCCTGCCGGTCAGCGGGCGCAAGCCGGTGACCTTCCTCAACCCGGACGAGACGGTGGCCGACGCGTTCACCCCCGCCGTCCTGGCCCGGCTGCAGGCGGTCAAGCGCCGCCACGACCCGGACGGCCTCGTCCGGTCCAACTTCCCGGTGGCCGGCTGAGGCTCCGGGGCGCGACTCCGGCAGGTCGGCTGGTGCACGCGGCAGCCCGGTAGTGACCTGCTCAGCGGACCTTCTTCGTCGGCCGTTTACGAGGCGGTGTCAACGACTCGGCGATCGCCGAGATCGCGGACGGCACCAGGCGGTAGTACGCCCACACACCCCGCTTCTCCCGCTCGATCAGGCCGGCTTCGGTGAGGATCCGCAGGTGATGGCTGACGGTCGGCTGGGAGAGCCCGAGCGGCGCGGTGAGGTCACTGACGGACGCCTCGCCCTCCGGAGCTGACTGGATCAGGCTGAGCAGGCGAAGCCGGGCCGGATCGGCGAACGCCTTCAGGACTCCCGCGAGCCGTTCGGCGTCGGCCCGCTTGATCGGCTCGCCGGCGAGCGGCGAGATGGCCGGGGTGGCAGTTTTCGCAGTTCCCACGCCTGCATCGTTGCACCAAAGGCCGCCACCTGCCCGTACATCCACGACCGGACCATCGTCAGTGGCGCGGTGGGCGACCATGAGGGCGGGTGTCAAGCGGTCGCGCACGGTGGTAGACCCAGGTGCCCCGCCGCTCGGCGTCCACCAGGCCCGCCTCGCGCAGCGTCCTGGGACGGTGGGCGATCGTCGGTCCGGTCAGGTCGTCTCATCAGCGTGCAGGTCACTGATGAGGCAGCCACCGCCTCCGGCTTCCGAGATCGACCTCCGGCTTCCGAGATCGACGCGGCCGTCCTGGGCGAGCAGCGTGCGCAGCGCCTCGGCCAGGCCGGAGCCGGCGGTGACCGGGCGGGTGAAGGGCAGCCGGGTGTCGATGTGGTCGCCCGGCCGCTCCGCGCGCAGCACCACGCCCTCGGCGTCGAGCGCGACCGGGACGACGCGCGCCGAACCGGCGGGGTCGACGAGCGCGCCGAGCCGGTCGAGGACGTCGCGGTGGCAGCGCGTCAGGTGCGCGAGGTGGGCGGCCTCGTCGACGGCGATCGGGTCCGGCCGGGCCGCGCGGTACGCGCCGAGGTCCACCGCGACGGGCTCGGTTGCCCGGTCGAGGACGACCTCGTCCGGTTCGATCGTCCACAGCGCCACCGGCGGCAGGTCGAGCAGCGACATCACAGTGGCCGGGTCGCAGGCGTCGAGGGCGGCCGGGTCGAACCGGCGGGCGGTGCCGAGGATCCGCAGCCGGGACCGCACCCGGGAGCGTACGGCGACCGGGGCGAGGTCGGTCACGTCGAGGCGTACCGCGCCGCTGTGGCCGCGCGCGGCGACCAGCAGGCCGCCGGGGCGGCTCATCGCGTCGACCGCGAGGACGATCGTGCCGTCGGGGAGGACGGTGTGGGCGGAGAGGAGGTCGGCGGTGGTGTCGCCGAGCGTGAGCCGCAGCGAGGCTGCGGCGGTCAGTACGCACCGGGCGACCACGGCGTCGCAGGGCGTGGCGGAGGTGCCCGTACCGCTTGCCGGCTGGCCTGCGGCGACGGGTGCGACGCCTGCCGTCGAGGTCGGACGCCCGGCGGGGTGCAACGCCATGTCTGTCTCCTCGGCCGGGAAGGGTGAGGTCGGCCGAGGTCAGACGGTAGTAGGTAAGGCTTACCTGTGCAACGGCGGGTCGGGTGCCGCAGACACGGTACGGGTCACGACGGTGACCGTCGTGACCCGTACGGGCGTTTTGTCCGGTTCGTCAGGCTGGCTGGTAGGTGAGGCAGTCGCTGACCGTGGCGCCCGGACCGACCGTGATCGACTCGGCCGTGCAGGCGAGGTTGCTGTTGAACACGCACTCGGCCCGCGCACACGCACCCACCGCGCCGGTGACCTCCGCGATCCCGCCGCTGAGCGACGACTCGACGAACGTCGCGCAGGACGCCGCGTCGGCGGACGCCGCCACGGTGATGGCGGGAGCGTGACAGCCGTTGTCGTTGAAGCTGCACGCGGTGGCGGCGCATTCACGTACCGGCGGAGACTGCAACAGGGTCTTCATGGTGCCTCCAAGTCATGCGGGCCGGCGGACTGTGGCGACCGGCCTCGGTGGTGCTCGAATGCCATCTGGTATTTGCCGGGCGGCCCGGTCCTCAAACCACTCGGCCGCCACTGAGTATCTGCCTCACTTTAACAAGGGAATGCGGGTTTCGCGGCCGTACGTATCCCTTTCCCGCCGAATTCCTAACGGCCAAGATAAGGCTAACCTTGGTTAGGTAAGTCTTTCTTCACTCTCCGGTCCGGCGAGTGTCGACGCCTGGTTGAGACCCGCCGGAGCGGTGTTCAGCTGCGAATACGCGCACGATCGTGCCGCCGGGGACCGGTCGAATGGGTGAGCGGGCGACGACGGCGAGTTCCGGAACGGCCGACGCGATTCGGTCGCGCCGGAATGCCGGCCGGAAAATCGGCGGCCCGGCGGCGATCCGGGGCGACGTCCGGCTGTGGAATGCGAATCCGGCGGTGGGCGGCGCAGGTTCCGTCGCCGCGGTGCCCGCCGGGTGGCGCCCACCTGCCGGCACGCTCGTGGCACCCTGAGCGGACAGGGCGACGGCGGTGAGGCCGAGCGGCAGCGCGCTGAAGCCCGCGCCGGTCACCGCGTCTACCTCGGCCCGCCGGCCGTCGGCGGTGAACAGGAAGGTGCCGCCGCCCGCCGATCGCCCCGCGCCGGCGACCCGGGCCGCCGCGGTGTCGCGCCTCACCCACTGACGTGGTTCGCCCGGCCCGGCTCCGCCGTGTGGCGCACAAGATCCCGGCCGGGCAGCGAAGTGTCATCGACGTTTCCCGATGAACTGCGGCGGCGTTCGTCTACAGTCGGTGCACCGTCCCTGAGCCGAGCCCGGAGCGCGTGTGGCAAGCCCGTTCGACATCGAGGAGATCTACCCGGACGAGGGACCGGCGCCGCGGCTGCCCCGGCGGCAGGCCGGCACCTCGCCGCGGAGCGTCGCGGTGGCGCTCCTGACCGACGACACGCTGCGTACCCGCGCCGCGCTGCCGTCCGCAGCGATCGGCACGCAGCGCCGGGCGCCGCGCGGCCAGCGCGCCCTCGTGGACGCCGGGCACGTCGATGCGATCAGCGGCCACTACGAGGCGTTCCTGCGCCGGTGGACGCCGCTGGTGTCGCGGCTCGCAACCGTCGACGGCGCCGCCGCCGTGCGGGCGCGGACCGAGGTGATGGACACGGCCGTCTACGACGGCCTGGCCGAGGCCGCCGAGACCCACGTCCGGGCGCACACCACCGCCGACATGCTCGCGGGCGTACGCGAGGACGGGCCATGCGCATGACCATCTCCCTCGACGAGCTGCTCGGTGACGAGGTGCGGCGCGACCCGTACCCGTTCTACGCCCGGCTGCACGAGGCGGGGGAGGCGGTGGCGCTGCGGCCCGCCGACCCGCACGCGCTCGTCGTGCACGGGTACGACGCGGTCAACGGGGTGCTGCGCGACCCGGTCTTCCGGGTGCTCGGCGCCGACTACCTGGACCGGGCCGGGGTGCGCTGGCGCCAGCACCAGGTCATCCGGATCCTCCAGTCGTCGATGCTCAACGCCGCCGAGGGCGACCACCTGCGGGCGCGGCACCTGTTCTCCCAGGCGCTCACCCCGCGCCGGGTCGTCGCGCTGGAGCCGGCCATCGGGCGCATCGCCGACCGCCTGCTCGCCGGGCTCGCCGCCGACGGCGCGGACGGGAGGCCGGTCGACTTCATGGCCCGCTTCGCGCTCCGGTTGCCCAGCGACGTCATCGGCGAGTTGCTGGGCGTGCCGGAGGCGGACCGGGAGTGGTTCCCGTCCCGGGTCCGCGCGTTCGACGCGGTGCTGGAGATCGGCCGCCGGTCCATGCGCGAGGTCCGGGCCGCCAACGTCGCGGCGGCGGAGCTGACCGCGTACTTCACCGATCTGGTCGCCGCGCGCCGGGCGCGGCCGCGTGACGACTTCGTCTCGGCGCTGCTGCGCGGCCTGGCTGCCGAACCCGGCCGGCTGAGCGCCGACGAGCTGCTGGCCAACCTGATCATCATGTACAACGCCGGGTTCCGGACCACCGCGAACCTGCTCGGCAACGGGCTGGTGCTGCTCACGGAGCGGCCGGCCGCGCGGGACGCGCTGCGCGCCGATCCGTCGCTGGCACCCTCGTACGTCGAGGAGATCCTGCGGTACGAGCCGCCGGTGCACTTCGCGGTCCGGTACGCCGCCGAGGACACCGAGGTCGCCGGCCTGCCCGTGGCGGCCGGCCGGACGGTGGTGGTGCTGACCGGTGCTGCGAACCGGGATCCGCGCCGCTTCCCCGACCCGGACCGGTTCGACCCGTCCCGCGCGGACAACCGGCATCTGGCGTTCAGCGCCGGGCCGCACTACTGCTTCGGGGCGGCGCTGGCCCGCGCCGAGGGCCGGCTGGTCCTGCCCCGCCTGCTGGACCGCTTCCCGGCGCCGGCCGTCGAACCCGGGCCGCGCCGCGCGCTGATGCTGCGCGGGTACGACCGGCTGCCGGTACGGCTGACCGACCGGGCGTCTTGCCAAACAAACCCGATCGAGTAAGGTCGATGCTACGCGGAGTGTCCGCTCCGCGCCTCACAGGTTCCGCCGAGCGGGTCGAGCGCGCCGCCAGGACACCGTGGAAGGGAAACACCGGACATGACCGACGAGATCCGCGCGTTCCTCCTCGCCGCACTCACCGAGATGAAATACGACGTCTCCGACGTCGACGACGACACCGTCTTCGGTCCCGCCGGGCTCGACGTGGACTCCCTCGGCCTGGCCGAGCTGGCGGTGCGGGTGGAGGACCGGTTCGCTGTCGCCTTCGACGACGACGAGGCGGAGGAACTCGCGATGATGACCGTCGGCGAGTTCAGTCGGGCGGTGGCGGCGCGTATCGCGCCGGCTTCGGCGCACTGACCGATGCCGGGACTCGACAGCCGGCCGGGTCGCGGCCCGGCGATGCCGGCGCGGCACCGGGTCCGGGTCCGGGGCCAGGGCCGGGGCCGGGGCCGGTGAGCGTGCGCGAACGGGTCACCGTCACCGGGATCGGCCTGGTCAGCCCGGTCGGCTCCACCGCCGCGGAGGTGTTCGACGCGGTCTGCGACGGCCGGTCCGGGCTCTCCCGCCCGCCGGCCGGCCATCCGCTGCACGGCGTGCTCGACGTCGCCGCGTTCGCTCCGGCGATCGACCCGGCGAGCGTGCTGCCCGGCCCGGAGTCCCGCGTCGTGGACCGGTCGATCGTGATGGTGCTGCGCGCCGCCGAGGACGCGCTCGCCGACGCCGGACTCCGGGTCGGCCACGACGTCGACCCGTACCGGGTGGCGGCCATCGTCTCCGGCGTCGGCGGGCTGTCCACCCTGGAGGAACAGGTGCTCGGTCGCGCCGGGCGGGGCCGGTTCGGGGTCAGCCCGTACATGCTGCCCGGGACGCTGCCGAACATGGGCGCGGCCCGCATCGCGATCAAGTTCGGCATCCACGGCTACACCTCGTCGATCGGCACGGCGTGCGCGGCCGGGGCGCAGTCGGTCGGCGAGGCGCTGCGCATCCTGCGCGCCGGCGAGGCGGACGTGGTGCTCGCCGGGTGCGCCGAGGCACCGCTGTTCCCGACGTTCGCGGACGCGTTCGGCAACGCCCGCGCGCTCGCCCGCGGCTGGGCCGACCCGGCCGCCGCGAGCCGCCCCTTCGACCGCCGCCGCAACGGGCTCGTCCTCGGCGAGGGCGCCGGGGTGTTCGTCCTGGAACGCGCCGCGCACGCCGCCGCGCGCGGCGCCCACCGGCACGCCGACGTGCTCGGGTGGGGCGCCACGAACGACGCCCACCACCCGACCACACCGCGCCCCGACGGCGCGGGCGCGGCCCGGTGCATGCGGATGGCCGTCCGCGACGCCGGGCTGGTGCCCGGCGACATCGGGTACGTCAACGCGCACGGCACCAGCACCCGCGCCGGGGACACCGCCGAGCTGGCCGCGTTCACCGAGGTGTACGGCACCGGCCCGCCGCCGCTGAGTTCGACGAAGGGCGTGACCGGGCACCTGCTCGGCGTCTCCGGCGTGATCGAGGCGGCCATCGTGGTCGAGGCGCTGCGTCGCGGCCTGCTGCCGCCCACGCACAACCTGGACGACCCGGAGCGCGCCGGGGAGGTCGACCACATCCGCGACAAGGCGCGGGCGGTGGCGGTGGACGCGGTGCTGTCCAACTCGTTCGGTTTCGGCGGGCACAATGTCAGCCTCGTCCTGGCGCGCCCCGCCTGAGCGGCCGGCCCGCCCGAGCGGTGTGCCTCAGCGCAGCGTGATCACGGTGGCGGTGTCGTACCCGGCGAGGGCCACCGTGAAGTGCGGGCGCAGCATGTCGGCCACGTAGTCGAGGTCGGCGACCAGCGGCACCGGCAGCAGGGCGCGCTGGTCCGGGCCGGTGCGGGTGGCGACCAGCTCGATCCGGTCGGCCTTGAGCAGCCCTCGGGTGAGGAACGCGGGCAGGTCCTCGGGCAGCAGGCACCGCCACATGTCGACGTTGACGATCAGGTCCAGCGCGCCGGTCTTGAACTGCTGGAGCACGGTGCCGAGCAGATGGGAGTTCGTCTCGCCGGTCGGCGCGTCGTGGTCGAACGTGTGCGACCCGGCGCCCAGGTCCAGCGCGGACACGCCGTTGCCCACGACCAGCGCCGCGCTCACCGCCAGCTCGTCGCGCAGCGACGCGGGCAGCGCGTCCGGCCGGCCCAGCCCGCCGGACCGGTACGCCTCGATCGCCTGGCCGTAGAGCCGGATCCGGCCCAGGTGCCGGCCGAACGTGTTGAGCCCGTACAGCACCTCGACGTCGTAGCGCAGGTGCTTGCGTAGCAGGTACTTCATGTTGTCCATCGAGGCGAGCCCGTTCGACGTCTTGCGGAAGTGCGGCAGGTGGTAGGAGAGTGCCTCGGTGTCCAGCCGGAACAGCTCCGGCGGGGCGCCGTGCAGGTGGAACACCCGGTAGAAGAAGTCGAGGTCCTCGAAGCCCCACTTGACCATCGCCTCGTCGAATCCGCCGACCCGTCGGAACGACTCGTGGTCGACCGAGGCGTTGTGGGTCAGGCCCAGGACCCAGGGCGCGCTCGGGAAGTCGGCCGTCCGCTGCGGAAGGGCGATGTCCTCCAGCCTCGGGTCGCCGCGTTCGGCGTCGAGCATCGCCGGGGTGACCGGCTCGTCCCGGTGCAGCGCGTCGGCGCCGGCCCAGTCCAGGTCGTACCGCTGGCCGAGCAGCACCCCGGGCCGGCCGGCCCGCCCGGCGTGGAAGTCGCGGTGCCGTCGCAGCAGCCCGGGATGCGCCACCGTGTCGGCGTCCAGGAACATCAGGGTGTCCGCGCGGGCCCGGGCCGCCGCCGCGTTGCGGTTGGCGCTGCGGCCCCGGTTGCGCTCGCTGCGGACGTAGTCGATCCGCAGCCGGTCCCGGTACGCGTCCACCACCGGGCCCAGCGCCACGGCCGAGCCGTCGTCGCCGACGATCACCTCGAAGTCACCGGGCGGCAGCGTCTGCCGGGTCAGCGAGCGCAGCGTCGCGTCGAGCGCGGATCCGTTCTCGTGCGCGGGCACCACCACGCTCAGGCCGGGCCGGTCCACGTCTCGGCCTGCTCAGCGCGGGGTGGAGTTGGCGGTGATGTAGTCGGCCAGGTCGCCGAGTGTGGCCATCCGGTCCTCGTCCAGCTCCTCGACGTCGATCTGGATCTCCAGTTCGTCCTCCAGCGCCAGCAGCAACTCCAGGCCGAGCGAGGAGCTGAGGCCGAGCTCGTCCATCAGCTGGGTCCGCTCGGTGATAGGCGCGTCCGGCCGGAGCATGCGGGTCAGCAACACGGTCAGGCGGTCCACGACCTGGTCACGGGGCGGCGTGTCGACCGGCGCGTCGTGTCCTAGCACCGGGCGTCCCACGAGTCGATCATGCGCGTCGGCATGGAGTCATCAGAGCAGGGGACATCGTCGGGTGTCAACGGGTACGGCGATCGTCACCGATCGTCACCGAGGTCGGTGCGGCACTCGACGGTGTACTGCCGGTCGCCGGTGAGCGCGACCGCCACCGCGTACCCGGCGGGCGTGCGCAGGTCGGTGAGCCGGTACGGTCCGGCCGGGTCGACGCACTCGACCACATCGCCCCGGTGCACCGGCATCCCGAGGTTGGGCCACAGCCGCCCCCCGGCCGCCTTGACGGCCGCCTCCTTGCGCGCCCACAGCCGGGCGAACCGCAGCGCCCGGCCGGCCCGGCCGGGCCCGGCAGCGACGTGCCGCGCCTCCCGGGGATGGAAGAAGCGCGCCGACGCCGACACCGGATCCCCACCCGGCGCGACGTGCTGGATGTCCACGCCGACCGGGCGGCCCTCGCTGAGCGCGACCGCCACCAGGTCGCCGGAGTACGACAGGCTCGTGTGCAGGCCGCTCCACGGGCCGGTCAGCGCCGGTTTGCCGTACCGCCCCCGGTGCCAGGTCAGCGCCGCCGGTGGCGCGCCGGTGGCCCGCCCGGCCAGGACGCGCAGCGCGCCGTGCGCCACGGTGAACCGGTCCCGCAGCGCCCCGGTGCCGAGGCGTGCGGCCCGGTCCCGCTCGTCCGCGTCGAGCACCGCCCGGTACCGGGCCAGCGCGTCCGCCGGCACCGCTGCCGCAAGGATCCAGACCCGGACGGCGTCCCGCATGGACGGCAGCGTAACCGCGCGCCGTCACGTTGACACACGCCGATGCGCGTTGCTCTGATGAACGGGTGTTCGCGCAGACGGTCCAGGCCCAGGTGCCCGTGGCGTTCGCCGGGCCCGGCGCCGGCACCGCACCCCTGACCTGGGGGCAGAAGGCCATCATGCAGGACATGCGGGAGACCGGCTGGACGCACAACGTCAGCGGCGCCCACCCGATGCCCGCGGGTGTCACGATCGAGCAGGTGACGGCCGAGTTCGCCACGCTGATGGCCCGGCACCCGGCGCTGCGGATGCGGCTCGGCCCCGGCGACGGGGCCGGCCCGTGCCAGGTGGTGTCGGCCAGCGGCGAGACGGTCCTGGACGTGGTGGACGTGCCCGACGACGCCGACCCGGCCGACGTGGCCGCGTTCGCCTACGACCTGGGCCACGCCCGCCTGCTGAGCCACTACGACCTCTACCGGGACTGGTCGGTGAAGATGGCGGTGATCCGGCACCGCGGCGCCCTGGTGCACCGGGTGCTGACCATCGACCACCTCGTGGTGGACGGCACCGCCACGTCCCTGGTGCTGGCCGACCTCGGTCTGGCCGGCCGGCCGGTCCGCCGGGTCGTCGACCCGCGTACCGTGCAGATCCTCGACCTGGGCCGGCGGGAGGAGACGCCGCCGCTGCGCCGGGTCAGCGACCGGGCCGTGCGCCACTGGGCCGAGCACCTGCGGGATGTCCCGCCGCTCACGTTCGGCGAGCCGGCGGCCGGTGGACGCCGGGGCCACCGGTACTGGCACGGCCGGTTCGACTCACCCGCGGCGTACCTGGCGGTGCGGGCCGTCGCGGCGCGGACCCGCACGGACACCTCGCGCGTCCTGCTCGCCGTCATCGCGATCGCGATCGGCCGGGCCACCGGCGTCAGCCCGCTCACCGCCAAACTCATCGTCGGCAACCGGTTCCGGCCGGGCTTCGCCGAGGCCATCGCCCCGCTGAGCCAGAACGGCGTGCTGCGCGTCGACACCGCCGCCACCACTGTGGACGAGGTGGTGGCGCGCGCCCGCCGCGCCGCGGTCTCCGCCGGGAAGTACGCCTACTACGACCCGGCCCAGCTTGCCGAGGTCTCGGACCGGCTGGACGCGGAGCGCGGGTACCCGGCCCGGATCAGCTGCCGCATCAACGACCGGCGGGTGACCACGCGGCAGGCGGCCGACGGAGGGCTCCACGACGACCCGGTGACCGCCGAGCGGATCCGCCGCCGGGCCGACGAGACGTTCCTGGTCTGGGACGGCCCGCTGGACCACCTGCCCGAGCAGATGTTCATCACCGTCGAGGACCAGCCGGAGACGGTCCACCTCCAGGTGATCTTCGACTTCGGCTGCTTCACCGAGGAGCAGGCGGAACGGCTGCTGCGCGGCGTGGAGGAGGTGGCGGTGGAGGCGGCCCTGGACCCCGCCGCGCCGACCCGGGTCACCCCCGGGTCGGCGAGCGGCTGACCGGTCACCGGTCCCAGGTCACCGGCAGCGACTCCAGGCTGCGCACCACGAGCCCCGGCCGGAACCGCAGCTCCGACTCGTCGACAGCGAGCCGCAGCCCGGGTAGCCGCCGCAGCAGCGCGCCCAGCGCCTCCTGCAACTCCATCCGGGCCAGCGCCGCGCCCAGGCAGTGGTGCGGGCCGGCGCCGAAGGCCAGGTGCGGATTGTGGACGCGGGTCAGGTCGAGCGTGTCGGCACCCGGGAAGACCGCGGCGTCCCGGTTGGCCGACGCGATCGCGGGCAGCACCGCGGCGCCGGCCGGCAGGCGTACGCCGCCCAGTTCCACCTCCTCGGTCGTGACCCGGGGCAGCAGCACCCCGTTGTCGCCGAGCTGGATGAAACGGGACAGCTCCTCGACCGCCCGGGCGACCGCCACCGGATCGTCGCCGCGCAGCCCGGCGAGCTGCTCGGGATGACGGGCCAGCACGAGCAGGAACAGGTTGAGCTGGTTGGTGGTGGTCTCGTGCCCGCCCACGAAGATCCCCGCGGTGACCGACACCAGCTCCCGTTCGGTCAGGTCGTCGTGCTCGTCCCAGACCGCGATGAGCGCGCTCATCAGGTCGTCGCCGGGCTCGCGGCGCCGCTGGTCGATCAGCTCGCGGAACGCCTCCAGCGCCGCCCGGGGCGCATCCGGGTCGGCGTCCCAGTCGCCGACGAGCGCGTCCGACCACCGGCGTACCCGCTCCCGGTCCCGGTCGGGGATGCCGAACAGCGTGCTGATCACGGAGATCGGCAGGGGACCGGAGAGGTGCGTGATCAGGTCGGCCGGCGGGCCGGCCGCCTCCAGGTCGTCGATCATGCGGTCGACGAGCGCCGCCACCCGCGGGCGCAGCTCCTCCACCCGGCGGACGGTGAACGCGTGCGAGACGGCCCGGCGCATGGTGGTGTGCCGCGGCGGGTCCATCCCGATCAGCGAGTCCTCGGCGAGCGAGCCGAGTTCCCGGGTCGGGCGGTTCGGGCCGGCCGCGGCGGCCCGGCTGAACCGCTGGTCGGTGAAGACCCGGCGCACGTCGGCGTGCCTCGTGGCCAGGTACGCGCACGCCCCGTCGGGCAGCTCCACCCGGGCCACCGGGCACGTCTCCCGCATCCGGGTGTAGTCCGGCGACGGGTGGTAGATCGTCGGAGCCGGCGCGAGCGGGTACGGGATGGCCGGTGGCTCCTGCGTCATCTGCGACTCCTCAGATCGGGCCGCCCCGGGCCAGGGCGGCCAGCGTCGGCACCAGGTCGGCGGGCGCGGGCATGGCGCGGACCCGGTCACGCATCAGCGCCGCGGCCCGCCGCCGGGGCCCGTCGCCGACCAGCTCGCCGACGAGGTCCCGCACCGTGGCGGTGGTGGCCTGCTCACCCGCGAGCCAGGTGCCGGCACCGGTGGCGGCCAGCCGTTCCGCGTTGAAGTGCTGGTCGCTGACCTGGGGCAGGACGAGCTGCGGCACGCCGTACGCGAGCGCGGTCATGGTGGTGCCGGCCCCGCCCTGCTGCACGAGCGCGGCGCAGGTGGGCAGCACCAGGCGTACCGCCAGCGGCCCGTCGGCCAGGCGGACCCGGGCCGGCAGCGGGCCCAGCCCCTCGTGCTGGCGCGGTTCGACCACCACGACGACCTCCACGTCGAGCCCGGCCACCGCGCGGATCACCCCGGCCAGGTCGAGCCGGTCGTGCAGCCCGGCGCCGGCCATCATGGTGCCCGCCGTGACGCAGACCCGGGGCCGGTCCGCCGGGTGGCGCAGCCAGTCCGGCACCACTGCGGGACCGTTGTACGGCACGAACCGCACCGGACGGCCGGGGCGCCGCATCGGCACCTGCATGGGCGGCGGCACCGGATCGAGCGTCAGGACGCCGTCCAGCGGCACGTCGGCGGCGCGGAGCCCGAACCGGGCGGCCAGCGGCCCGACCACCTCATCCGGGTCGAGGCGCAGCGTGGTCGAGGAGTCCGGCCCCCACAGGTTCAGCACGCCCGGCACGCCCAGCGCGGCGGCGGCTACCGGCGCGGCCAGGTTGAACGGCTCCCAGAGGACCAGGTCCGGCCGCCAGGACCGGCCGAAGGAGACCAGGTCGTCGAGGACGGCGTCGGCGAACCGGACCACCCCGCCGTCGGCGGTGATCGCCGGCTCGACGGTGCCGGCCGGCGCGGAACCGGCCAGCGGCGCCACCGCCCCGATCCGCCCGGCGAACGCCTCGGCGAAGTCGACGTCCGCACCCAGCGGTACGGCGGCGAGCCCGGCCGCGCTGATCGTGGCGGCCATCGACGGGTGACTGGCCACCCGTACCTCGTGACCGGCGGCCTGCAACGCCCAGCCGAGCGGGACCAGGCCGTAGAAATGCGACCGCCAGCCCCACGTCGACATCAGAATTCGCAGCGGCGCAGTCAAATCCCACCAATCCGCACGGCGAAACGGCAGCCCTGGAGAACCGATGCTAGGGGATCGGCACCGGTACGCGGAAGGTCGCGGACGCAAGCGGCGGATATTGACGCCGGGCTAACCGATGCTGGACTCTTGGTCGATGTCCGAGGTGGACCACGATCAGCCTCCCGGTGGCCCGGTGACGGTCAATTCCGGGCTCCGTTCCTATCCGTTCGAACCGTTCACCGGCGACCTTCCCGCCGAGCTGCTGGAGATGGTCGTCGCCGAGCCGGTCAGCCGGGTGCGGTTGCCCGACGGCCGGGCGGCCTGGCTCGTGCTCGGCTACGAGCACTGCTGCACCGTCCTGGCCGACCCCCGCTTCTCCCGGCTGCCGCCGGGCGCGACGGCGACACCGGACGGCGGCGGTCCCCGGGAGCTGAACATGGACGGCCCGGCGCACGCGGTGGTGCGGCGGGTGGCGGGCCGTGCGTTCACCGCCCGGCGCATCGGGACGTTCCGCCCCCGGGTGCAGCGGCTGGTGGACGAGCTGGTCGGCGCCCTGCTCGCCGGTCCGCGCCCGGCCGACGTGGTGGCCGGGCTGGTGGCGCCGCTGCCGGTGCTCGTGGTGTGCGACGTGCTCGGCGTCCCGGCCGCCGACCGGCAGCGGTTCTACGCCTGGATCGAGGGGCTGAACTCGGTCACCGCGTACGGCTCGGCCGCCGCCGCGACCGCGCAGGCCGAGTTGCGGGACTACCTGGCCGGCCAGCTGGCGCGCAAGCGGGCCGAGCCCGGCGACGACCTGCTCTCGGCCTGGGTCCGCGGCGGCGACGCGCACGAACTGGTCGACGCCGAGCTGGTCGAGCTGGCCATGGGGGTGCTGCTCGGCGGGCTGGAGATCAATTCGACGAGCGCGGGCCTGCGCGCGTTGTTCCAGCACCCGGAGCAACTGGCGAAGCTGCGCGCCGCGCCGGGCAAGCTCGCCGCGGCCACCGACGAGATCCTGCGCTACACGTCGGTGAGCGCCATGTTCCGGGTGCAGGTGGTCCGCGAGGACCTGGTCCTCGGCGGGGTCGGGATGCGGGCCGGCGACTGCGTGATGGCGATCCCGTGGGCCGGCAACCGCGACCCCCGCTTCTTCCCCGAGCCGAACGTCTTCGACATCGACCGCCGGTCCGGCGTGCCGCATCTGACCTTCGGGTTCGGCCCGCACTTCTGCCTCGGCACGGCGCTGGGCCGGATGCAGGTGGAGCTGTCGCTCGGTGCGCTGCTGACCCGGATGCCGGCGCTGTCGCCGGCGGTGCCGCTGGCGGAGATCCCGTGGCGGCACGACCGGATGAACGGCGGCATCGCCTCCTTCCCGGTCACCTGGTGACCGCCGGTCAGTAACTCTCCACCGCGTTCACCCGGTCCGGCCAGTACCGCTGGCCGGGTGCCGGGACGTAGTGCTCCCACCGGGGCTCGTTCCCGGCCGGGTGGTCGCCGAGCACGGTGATCCGCTGCCCGCGCCGCGGGCCGTCGTAGTCGTTCACGGCGTAGTGCTGGGTGACCCGGTTGTCCCAGACCGCGACGTCCCCGGTCCGCCAGCGGTAGCGGCAGGTGAACTGGGGACTCTCGGAGAAGGTGAACAGGTGCTCCAGCAGCGCGTCGCTCTCGTTGCGGGTCAACTGCGGGATGTGCGAGGTGAACAGCCGGTTGACGTACAGCGAGCGGCGCCCGGTCTCCGGGTGCACCCGGACCACCGGGTGTTCGGCGCGGCTGGTGAACTCGGTGCCGATCCGGATGACGTGGATGGCGGTCAGCCCGTCGAGCAGGTCCCGCATCGGCGCGGAGAGCGCCTCGTAGACCCGGTACTGGTTGGTCCACATGGTGTCGCCGCCGACCTCGGGCAGCTGGATCAGGTGCAGGATCGAGGCGATCGGCGGGCTCTGGTGGAACGTCATGTCGGTGTGCCAGACGTCGACCTTGCCGCCGTCGGCGGAGTCGATGACGACGATCTCCGGGTGTCCGTCCAGCCGGGGCAGGTACGGGTGCAGCTCCACCTCGCCGAAGCGCCGGCCGAACGCGACGTGCGCCTGCGGCGTCAGCCCGCTCTGGCCGGCGAGGAAGACCACCTGGTGCTTGAGCAACAGGTCGTGGATCAGCGCGAAGCCCTCGTCGGTGAGCGTGTTCAGGTCGATGCCGTGGACCTCGGCGCCCAGCGCGCCGGAGACGAGCCGGACCTCGGCCGCGATGGATGTGGTCATCGATGATCCCTCCGGTCTGCGCGCCTCGGCTGGCCCGCGAATTGTTCCACGGCCATGAATGTCCTCACCAGCCGTCGTCGTTGACTCACCCGCCGTACGCCTGGAAGCATGCGCACCGGCGGGGCGGCGGTGCCGGCCCGCGACGCGGGAGGAGGCGCCGGTGTCGATCGATGCCCCGATCGAGGGTGACGCAGGGGAGCGGCTCGACCGGCTCACCGATCTGGCCACCCCGTTCGCGGTCCGCACGGCGGTGACGCTGCGCGTGCCGGACCGGATCGCCGCGGGCGTCACCGGCCTGGGCGAGCTGGCCGGCGCCTGCGGCGCGGACGCCGCCGCGCTGGGCCGCCTGCTGCGCTACCTCGTGCACCGGGGCGTGTTCGTCGAGGTCTCGCCGGACGTGTTCGGCCTGACCGACGTCGGCGAGCTGCTCTGCGACCGCGGCGGCGGCGGGCACGGCGCCTACCTCGACCTCGCCGGTCTCGGTGCGCGGATGGACCTGGCCTGGACTGGTCTGCCGCACGCGATCCGCACCGGCGGGCCCGGCTACCGGGAGGTGCACGGGCGTGACTTCTGGGCCGACCTCGACGCCCACCCGGAGCATCGGGCCTACTTCGACGCGCTGATGCTCAGCCAGCAGCGGTTCACCGCGCCGGAGGTCGCGGCGCTCTACCCCTGGCCGGAGGTGGCGCACGTGGTCGACGTGGCCGGGGGAGCGGGCGGGCTGCTGCGGGAGGTGCTGGCCGCCCACCCGCACCTGCGGGGCACGCTCGTCGACCGTGACGAGCCGGTGGCCACCGCCGCTGCCACGTTCGCCGCGTGCGGCCTCGCCGGCCGGGCCGAGGCCGTGGTCGGGGACTTCTTCGCCCCGCTGCCGCCCGGCGCCGACGTGTACGTGGTCTCCCGCGCGCTCACCGACTGGAGCGACGCCCACGCCACCGCGATCCTGCGGCGCTGCGCCGAGGCGGCCGGGACCACCGGCCGGGTGCTCGTCGTCGAGGTGCTGCCGACGGTGCCGCACGTGCCGCACCTGTCCCCGTACGACCTGCGGATGCTGGTGCTCGTGGGTGGTCGCGAGCGTGGATTGCCCGAGTTCGCCGCGCTGGCCGCCGCCGCGGGTCTGGCGCCCCGGCGCACCTATCACGGCACCGACGGGCTGACGCTCATGGAGTTCGCCGCCGGCGCCTGAGCGAGGCGGGGCGAGTCGCACCTGTCCGGTGCCGTCCCGTGCGCCCGAACATTGACGCATATGTTTCGAGATGGCGGCCATGGGTCAACCGGCGGATTCCTCTGTGCATCGGTCAATGTGCTGGATAATGCTGTCACGACATTTGTGGCCACCCATCTTCATGCGCATTTATCAATGGTTGTTCGCGGGAGAGCCGACCGGTAACGTCTCGCGTGGCGGCTAGCCGATCCCTGGCGAAAGGGTCGACGCGTCATGACGGTTGCTGGCTCCACCCGATATCCGAGCTTCATCGACGACCTGGCCCGCAGCGAATCGGGGCGGCTGCTGCGCGCCGAACTCGGGCGGCGGTGGCCGGAGACGCCCGACCAGCTCGACGCGATCGTGCGCTACGCGCTGCTGCCGGCGGGCAAGATGCTCCGCCCGATGATGACGCTGCACGCCGCCGAGGCGGTGGGCGGATCGCCGGAGGACGTCCTCGCGGCCGCGCTCGGCACCGAGTACCTGCACGTCGCGACGCTCGTGCACGACGACATCATCGACGCCGACACGCTGCGCCGCGGCCGGCCCGCGGTCCCGGTCGCGTACGGCATCCCCGGCGCCATCGTGGCCGGCGACCACCTCATCTTCCACGCCTTCCGGGCCCTCGTGGAGGGCGGCCGGGCCGTACCCCCGGCGTCGGTCGTCGCCGCCGTCAGCGCGCTCGCCGAGGCAGGCCAGGACCTGTGCCGGGGGCAGGCGCTGGAGGCGCGCCTCGTCGGCGACCTGGACGCGGGCGCCCGCTGGTACCCGGAGATGATCCGGCTCAAGACCGGCTCGCTGTTCCGCGCCGTGTGCCACGTCGGCGCGCTGCTCGGCGGCGCCGACCCGCTGGTGTCCGCCGCGCTGGCCCGCTACGGCGAGCACGTCGGCACCGCGTTCCAGATCCGCGACGACCTGCTGTCCTACCTGTCCACCCCGGAGCAGACCGGCAAGCCCGCGAGCAGCGACCTCAACAACGGCCGTCCCACCCTGCCGCTGCTGCTGGCGTACGACGTGAGCAGCGACGCGGCCCGGGTGGAACTGCTGGCGGTGCTGCACCGCCGCGGCGCCGGCCCCGGCGACGTCGAACGGGTCACCGCCCTGCTCCGCGACGCGGGCGCGGTCGACGGCGCCCGGCGGCGGATGGTGGAGCACGCCGAGCGGGCCCGCGCCGAGCTGACAGTGCTCACCCCGTCCGCGAGCGCGGACGTGCTCACCGGCATCGCGGCCTGGATGACGAGCGAGATGGCGTGAACACGGCCGGGGCCGTGCGAGCACTGCGGGCCCACGTGGAGACCTGGCGGCCCTACACCCTCTGGTACGTCGGGCTGGTCGGCCTGGCCGGCGCCGCGGTGGCCGGTGGTCGGGATCCGTGGCTGCTGCTGTCGGCCTGGGCCGCGCCCACCGCCGGGTGGCTGGGTGGACACTATCTCGGCGACTACTTCGACCGGGACCTCGACGCCGGCAGCAAGCCGCACCGGCCGATCCCGTCCAGCCGGCTGGGCGCGGGCACGGCACTGTGGTGCGGCATCGCCTGCTTCGCCGCGCTCGGCGTCCTGGCCGTGGCCGGCGGCTGGGGCACCACCGTGGCGGCGCTGCTGGCCGGATGCGGCATCGTCGCGTACAGCAGGTGGTTCAAGGCCCGGGGGATCGCCGGCAACCTGGTCCGCGGCGCGCTGGGCGCGGTCGCGCTCGCCTACGGCGCGTTCGCCGCCGGCCTCGCGCCGGACCGGTCCTGGGCGGTGCCGGTGCTGCTCGCGCTCGTCGTCGCGTTCTGGTCGCACGACGCGATGTCCAACCTGGTCGGTGCGCTGCGCGACATCGACGGGGACCGGGCCGGCGGCTACCGCACGCTGCCCGTGGGGCGTGGTGTGCCGGTGGCCGTGCGGACCGTGGTGGCGCTCTACGCCGTCACGATCGGTGCCGCGGTGACCGCCGGGCTGCTGGCCGGGGCGGGCACGCGCGGGGCGTACCTGGGCACCGTGGTCGTCGTCCTGGTCACCGGCGTCGTCGCGCTGACCCCGCTGGTGGCGCGCCGCGACGGGATGCCCGTCCTGGTCGCGCTGCGCGCCCACTCGGTCCTGGTCGTCGAGCGGGTCGTGCTGGCCTCGGCGGCGGTCGGGCTCGGCCTCGGCGTCGCCGTGCAACTCGCGCTCGCGCTCCCGATGGTGCTGCTGACCTGGCTGGCCCAGCGCCGCATGCGCGTCCGGCACGAACTCGGCCCGCCGGTCGCGGGCCTGACCCTCGCCACCCGCAGTCGACTGCCGCTGGAGGACGCGCCATGACCGCTGTGACCGCCGAGACCGTCGGGAAGGCCCTCACCGCGGGCGCCGAGGCGCTGTTCCGCCGCCGCCGCCCCGACGGCGCCTTCGGCGACGACCCGCCCGCCTCGGTGCTCGGCACCGCCGGCGCGGTCGCCGCGCTGCACGCCGCCGACCCGTCCGGCTGCGCCGACCTGGTCGACGCCGGAACCGCCTGGCTGCGCCGCGCGCAGCACGACGACGGCGGCTGGGGCGGCGTCGTGGGCGCCGGCACCGCTGTGGTGCCCACCGCCGTGGCGGTCGCGGCGCTGGCCCTGACCGCGCCCGCCGACAGCGCGGGCGTGATCGCGGCGGGACGGGTCCGGCTGGCCGCCCTCGGCGGCGTCGACACGATCACCGATCCGGCCATCTCGCTGCTGTGCCGGCAACTGCTCACGATGGCCGGGATGACCGCCGAGGCCGGCCCGTTGCGCCGCCTGCCGCTGGAGATCGTCCTGTTCGACCGGGTACGCCGGCAGCGCCTGTCGTTCCGTACCGCACCGTTCGTCGGGCTGGCCCTGATGCAGGCCGACATGCTGCCGGCGGGCCGGCTGCGCCGGGCCACGCTGCGCCGGGCCCGCCCGGCGGCGGTACGGCTGCTGCGGTCCATCCACGACCACGAGGGCCGCACCGGAGCGCTGAGCGAGGATCCGTGGCCGGCCGCGCTCGTCCTGCTCGGCCTGGCCCGCAGCGGCGAGGCGCCCGACATCGCCCGCGCCGCCGTCGGCTGGCTGCGCCGGGCGGTACGCCCCGACGGCTCCTGGGACGCGGTCGCCAACCTCGACCTCACCCGGTCCGGGTACGCGGCGACCGGACTGATCGCGGCCGGCTACGCCGGTGATCCCCGGCTGCACGCCACCCGGGAGTTCCTCCACGCCGCCCGCAAGACGGAGGCGTTCGAGGTGCTGGCCGTGCCGCCGGGCGGGTGGAGCTATTCGAACGTCCGGGGCTGGCCGGTCACGCTGGAGTCCGCCGAGATCCTCTCCGCGCTCGCCGGATTCCCGGACGCCGGCACCGACCCGGTGCTGCGCCAGGGACTGGCGTGGCTCGCCGGCCGCCAGGACAGCCGCGGCTCGTGGAGCCTGTGGGTGCGCGACACCCGGCTCGCCAACGACGGCCCCTGTCCGGCCATCACCAGCCAGGCGATCCTCGCGTTGCACGACGCCGGGCACCCGGACGACCACCCGGCGATCGTCCGGGCGGCGGCCTGGCTGCTGACCCGGGCCGCGCCGGACGGCACGTTCGAGAACCTCTGGTACCGCGACCACACCTCCGGCACCGCTGTGGTGGTCGCCGCGCTGTCCCGGGTCGGGCACGCCCGGCACGAGGTGGTGCGCCGCGCCGCCCGGTGGCTGCGCGGCACCCAGCTGCCCGACGGCTCGTGGGGCCCGGGTGACGGCACCGGCGGCACTGTGGAGGAGACGTCCTGGGCGGTACAGGGCCTGCTCGCCACCGGCGATCCGGCCGCCGTCGGCGCGGTGGACCGGGGTGTCGCCTGGCTGGTGGCCGCCGCCGGACCGGACGGCGCCTGGCCCGCGGCCCGGGTGTGCAACTACATCCGCCACCACATGCGGTACCCGAACGCGGTGATCACCCAGGCGCTCGCGCTGCGGGCGCTCGGTGAGTACCGCGGGGCCGCCGCCACCCGATCCGGCACCGCGTCCGGGGCGGTGGCCCGATGACCGCCGACGTCGTGGTGGCCGGTGCCGGCGCCGGTGGCCTGGCCTGCGCCCACGCGCTCGGCGCGCTCGGCCTGCGGGTGCTCGTGCTCGACCGGCAGCGCGCCCCCGCGCCGATCGCCAAGGGCGAGATCCTCCAGCCCGAGACGGTACGCATCCTCGACTCCTGGGGCGTGCTGGACGCCCTGCGGGCCACCGGCGCGCGCCCGGTCGGGCGGCTGGCCATCCGCGACGCGTACGGCGAGCCGCTGCTCTGCCTGGACTACGCGGGCCTGCCCGGGGCGTACCGGCAGATCCTCTGCGCCGACTACGGCGACCTGCGCGCGGTGCTGGCCGACCGGCTGCCCGCCACGGTGGACCTCCGGCGGGGCGTGCGAGTGACGGGTGTCCGGCGCGACGGCGACGGCCGGGTCGGCGGCGTCCGGGTCGTCGCGGACGGTGCCGAGCGGGAGATCGCGGCGTCGCTGGTGGTCGCGGCCGACGGCATGTCCTCGCCGCTGCGCCGGGCGGCCGGGATCGCCGTGGAGCGCCGGGAGTACCCGCACGGCCTGGTCGCCTTCGACGTGGCGGAGGCCGCGGTGGCCGACGAGGTGTCCGCGTACCGCACCCCCCGGGGACTCTGCCTGGTCTACCCGCTGCCGGGCGGGCGGTGCCGCCTCTACGTGCAGGTCACACCGGACGAGTTCAGGGGCCGCGTGGACCTGGGGGCGTGGTGCGAACGGCTGCTCGCCGACGTCCCGGCGGTCCGCCCGCTGGGCCCGGCCGTGCGCGCGAGCCTGCACCGGCGCCAGCTGCTCGCGGTCTACCGGCTGCGCAGCGCTCGGCTGGCCGTACCGGGGCTCGCGCTCGTCGGCGAGGCCGCCCACGCGGTGCACCCGATGGCCGCGCAGGGCGTCAACAGCTCACTCGGTGACGCCGAGACGCTCGCCGCCTGCCTGGCCGCCGAGGGCGGCACACCGGAACCGGTGGCTGTGGACCGGGCGCTGCGGGCCTTCGAGGCGGCGCGGCGGCCCCGGCTGGACCACGTCGCCACCGTCAGCCACAACGCCTCCCGCATGATCACCGCCGTGTCCGGGCTGCCGAAGCTGCTCGGCGCGCGGATGATGCGCCGCACCGCCGCCAACCCCCGGCTGCTCGGGCTCACCGCCGGGAACCTCTCCGGCACCGACGTCCGGCCGCTGTCCGCCGTCGACCGGCTCTACCAACTGGGGTTGCTGGCCGACCGGCACGCGCACACCCCGGCCCCACCGGTCCCGTCGGAAAGTGAGCGATGATGACGCCTGCCACCGCCGTCGGGACGCAACCCCCGGCTGACCTGTCCATGAACGAGACGCCCTACCCGCCGCTGCCGGGGATCCGGCGGGCGGTCGAGGACGCCGCCGCGACGCTCCAGCGCTATCCGGACCGCACGTCGGCGGCGCTGGTGGCCGCGCTGTCGGCGCGGCTCGGCGTGGGCCCCGAGGCGATCCTCGTCGGCCCCGGCTCGGCCGGGCTGTGCCAGCACCTCCTGCAGTCCCTCGGGCCGCGCCCGGACGTCGTCCACCCGGCCCTGTCCTTCGAGGGCTATCCGCTGGTCATCGGCAACGCCGGTGCCCGCCCGGTGCCGGTCCCGATGCGCGGGTACGACCACGACCTGCCGGCGATGGCGGACGCGGTCACCGACCGGACCCGGTGCGTGCTGCTGTGCAACCCCAACAACCCGACCGGTACGGCGCTGCGCCGCGACGGCGTCGAGGCGTTCCTGGACCGCGTCCCGGCCGACGTCCCGGTGATCGTGGACGAGGCGTACCGCGAGTTCGTCACCGATCCGCGCTCACCGGACGGGATGGACCTGTACCGGGCGCACGGCAACGTCTGTGTGCTGCGCACCTTCTCCAAGGCGTACGGGCTGGCCGCGTTGCGCGTCGGGTACGCCGTGGTGCCGCCCCGGCTCACCCGGGCCGCCGCGCTCACCGGGGCGGTGTTCTTCCCCGGTGCGCTCGCCCAGGCGGCCGCGGTGGCGAGTCTGACGCCGGAGGTGGGCGCCGAGCTGACCCGGCGGTGCACGGACCTGGTGGCGGCGCGTACCGGCCTGATCGGCGCGCTGCGCGGCCTCGGGCTCACCGTGGCGCCCAGCGAGGCCAACTTCGTGTGGCTACCGCTGGGGGAGCGGGCCGTGCCGTTCGCCGAGCGGGCCCGGGAGGCGGGCATCCTGGTGATGGCGCTACCCGGCGCCGGGGTCCGGATCACCGTCGGCTCCCCGGAGGCGAACGAGCGGCTGTGCGCGTTCGTGCGCGCCGCGCTCGCCGACGGGCTCTGACCGGCCCACCGGCTCCAGCGCGACCACGCTCAGGTAGCCCAGGCCGGGCTCGTAGTCGGCCGCCACCACCGGCCGGGGCCGCGCCGCGTCCGCGGCGAGGCGGTCCAGCAGCGCCCACCAGAGACCTGTCGACGGCTGCCGCTGCGGACCGGTCGTCACCGCGTCGCCGCCGGGACCGGGCCACGCCGCCGCGAGGTCCGCGCCGAGCACGACCGCGGCATCGCCGCGTCCGGTCGTCAGCTCCCGCACCTCGGCCGCCGCGAGCGCGGCGACGTCGTCCGCACGGACGCCCGCGTGCTGGCGCAGCGCCGTCACCCGTGCGCCGGTGCCGGTGCCGGTGCCGGTGCCGTAGAGCATGGCGACGGCCCGGTGGCGGGCCGGTACGGGCACCACCGCGTCGTACGGCAGGACCGCCTGCTCGACGGTGACCAGCAGGGCGCGGCGGCACCCGTATCCGCGGGCGATCCGCAGCCCGGTGAACGCCGCAGCCGATCCCTGGTCGCAGAGCGCGAACGACATCGGCCCTCCGGGGCAGACGTGACTGAGATACGCCGCCGTGGCCCGCCCTGGCAACATGTCGTGCACGGCGAATGTCAGCACCAGCAGGTCCACCGGCTCGTCCGGCGGCACGACGACCGGGATCAGCTCGGCGGCCATCTCCCCGTACGACTGCCCGAGCGTCCCCGGCGGCGCGTCGAACAGGCCGTCGGGGATCCGCAGCCCGTACGGCCGGGTCAGGTCCGCCAGGTAGCCGGCGGTGCGTTCGCGCAGCACGGGATCGCCGAGCAGCGCGGCCGGGCCGGTGACCGTGCGCCGCGCGGCCCGCAGCAGGTGCAGCCCGTCGTCCATGGTGGCCTCCCGTCCGCCGGTCAGTGCTCGAACACCATGGCGGCGAACGTCGCTCCGTCCCCGGCGCCCACCGCCGCGACCAGGTACCGGTCACCCGGCCGGAGCAGGCCGCGCTCCCGTGCGGTGCGGTAGTTCACGAACGCGTCGGCGCAGAACACGTGGCCGGTCCCGGTGACGTTGTCCAGCAGCACCCGCTCCAGCGGCAGCCCGATCAGCCGGCACAGCCGCTTCCAGGTGATCAGGTTGACGTTGTGCGGCAGCACCAGCCGCAGCTCGGACAGCGTCGTGCCGGCCCGGTCCAGCGCGCGGCCGATCACCTCGGCCAGCGCCGGCCGGTACACCCGCTGGAACCGCGCCGGAGACTCGCCGCCTGCGACGTCGAACTCGCCCCGCTGGTGGCAGGCGTACGCGAGCAGCCGGTCCCGGCCGCCACCGGCGCTGAGCAGGCAGGCCGACGAGCCCTCGCTGAACACCGACGTCTCCGGGATGAACTGGGCGTCGCGGGTGAACGCCTTCTCCCCGGTGAGCACCAGCGCGAGCGGCGGGCCGTCGGGCGTGTCCGGTTCGGCCGCGAGCAGCCGTCCGGCCACGTCGATCGCGGCCAGGGCGCTCGCGCAGGACTGCTGGGTGAGCGTGAACGCGAGCGCGTGGCCCAGCCCGAGCGTGCGGCACACCTCGTGCAGCGGGTTGACCGGATAGGGGGTGACCACCGGGAACGCCCGCCCGTACACCACGAACCGGACCCGCCGCCGTAGCGCGGGAAGCGCGGTGAGTCCGGCCGCCGCGCGCAGCAGCAGGTCGGTCAGGGACAGCGCGGGGTCGCGGCGGACCTCGGTCAGGCCGTGGAAGCGGCGGAACAGGCGGACCTGCATGTCGCTCAGGCCCAGCGGCGCGGCCAGGCTCTCGACCGGTACCCGGCGCTGCGGCAGGAACACCGAGACGGCGTCGATCGCCGTCATACGCGTACCGTCACGCCACGGATCAGATCAGTGACGCCGGTGGATGTCAACGCGTGTGCGATCATATCGACGTGGCTCGCTTCCTGTTCGTCGTGCTGCCGGTGGAGTCCCATCTGCACGCCCCGGTCGCCATCGCCCAGGAACTGGAGGCGGCCGGGCACGAGGTGGCCTGGGTCGGGCCGCGCAGCGACCTGCGCCCGCTCGTCGGCCCCGATGCCACCCTGTTCCCGACCGGCAAGCGCTACTACCGCCCCGACGGCGCGTCCGGGCCGGCCTCGGTGCGCAGCCTCTGGGAGGGGCACGTGCTGCCCGCGAACCGGTTCATCCGCGACGCCGCCGACGCGGCGGTCGAGCGGTACGGGCCGGACGTGGTGGTGGCCGACCAGTACGCGCTGGCCGGCGCGCTCGCCGCGCACCGCCGCGGGCTGCCGTGGGCGACGTTCTGCGTCGGCATGCTGGAGCTGACGCCGCCGGTCGAGCAGATGCCCGACTTCACCGACTGGGTGCGCGCCCAGGTCCGCCGGGTGTGGGCGATGACCGGCGTACCAGTGGACGAGACGATCGACCTGCGCTTCTCGCCGTACCTCGTGCTCGGGCTGACCACGACGGCGCTGACCGGCCCGGCGCCGCTGCCGCCGGGCTGCGTGCTCACCGGGCCCGCACTGGGACGGCGGCCGAACGCACCGGCGTTCGCCTGGCAGGAATGGGATCCCGGCCGCCGGCACGTGCTGGTCACCGTCGGGACGATGGCCGAGCACCTCGCGGCCGACTTCTACCGGCGGATGACGGCGGCGACCGCGCCGCTCGCGGACCGGGTCCAGGTGATCCTCACCGCCGGCGCCGGCCTGGTGCCCGACCCGCCGCCGCACGTGCTGGTCGCGCCGCGGGTGCCGGTGCTGGAGCTGATGCCCCGGCTGGACGCGCTGGTGTCCCACGGCGGGCTGGGCACGGTCTCCGAGGCGCTGGCCCACGGCGTGCCGGTGGTGGTCGCGCCGATCCGGCACGACCATCCGGCGGTGGCACGTCAGGTGCGTCGGGCCGGCGCCGGTCTGGAGGTCTCCTTCGCGTCGGCGACCCCGGCGGAGCTGACCGCGGCGCTGAGCGCGGTGCTCGACGAACCCGCGTACCGGGCGGGAGCGCGCCGGGTCGGGGAGTCGTTCGTCGCGGCCGGCGGCGCCCGCGCGGCGGCGGCGCGCCTCGCCGCCTTGGCGCGGACGGCTTCCGGCGGCTGACGCATCGACCGTTGTCCAGCCGTCGGGGCCGAACTAGCCTGACCTGACGCATCCGCGCAGGCGTCGTGCCGCACGAGGAGGCTCGATGATCGAGGCCACCGGCCTACGCAAGTCCTTCCGGGTCGGGCGCGGGCGCGGCGCCACCACAGTCGACGCGGTACGCGGCGTCGACTTCGCGGTGCGGCGCGGCGAGATCGTCGGGTTCCTCGGCCCGAACGGTGCGGGCAAGTCCACCACGCTGCGGATGCTCGCCACGCTGATCCGGCCCAGCGGGGGAGCGGCCACCATCGCCGGTGTCGACCTGCTGCGCGCGCCCGCGCAGGTCCGGCGGCGGATCGGTTTCGTGGCGCAGGCCAGCGGCACCTACGACGACTCCACCGCCCGGCGGGATCTGGTGCTCCAGGCCCGGATGCACGGGCTGTCCAAGTCGGTGGCGCAGGAGCTGGCCGCCGGTGCGATCCGCGCGTTCCAGCTCGACGACTTCGCCGACCGCAAGATCAAGACGTACTCGGGCGGGCAGCGCCGCCGCCTCGACGTGGCACTCGGCGTCATCCACTCACCGCAGGTCATGTTCCTGGACGAGCCCACAGCCGGGCTCGACCCGCCCAGTCGGGTCCGGATGTGGCAGGAGGTACGGCGGCTGCGCGAGGCGGGCATGACCATCTTCCTCACCACGCACTACCTGGACGAGGCCGACAGCCTCTGCGACCGGGTCTCGATCATCGACGTCGGACGGATCGTGGCCGAAGGCACCCCGTCGGCGCTCAAACGGGAGATCTCCGGTGACGTGGTCGCCGTCGACTTCGCCGCCGAGGTCGCGGGCGAGACCGGCGGCGACCTGCCGGCCGCGACGAAGCTGCTGGCCGAGGCGCCGTACGTGCACGCGGCCGAGCCGGTCGACGGCACGCTGCGGCTCTACGTGGACAGCGCCGCCACCGCCATCCCGCAGATCATGCGCGCGCTCTACGACAGGGGCATCGAGCCCGGCGCGATCGAGGCCCGCCGGCCCAGCCTCGACGACGTGTTCCTGACCAAGACCGGCCGGTCGCTCGCCGAGTGACCGGACGCGAGAGGAGTACGGCGTGAAACTCGTCCGCGACACCTGGCTGATCTTCCAGCAGGAGGCGGGCCTGATGGTGCGCAACCCGGTGATGGTGGCGTTCAGCCTGGCCCAGCCGATCACCTACCTGATCCTGTTCGCGCCGTTCCTCAAGGTGGTGATGGTCGACCGGGGCGCCTCGTCGTACGCCGACGCGTACCGCATCTACGTGCCCGGCCTGTTCGTGGCGATGGGCCTGTTCGGCGGCCTGTTCGCCGGTTACGGCCTGCTCAGCGCGCTGCGCGCGGGCATCATCGACAGGTGCCGGGTGACGCCGGTGAGCCGGACCGGCCTGCTGCTGGGCCGGGCGCTGATGCACGTGTGCCTCAACGTGGTCCAGGCGGTGGTGGTCACCGTGGTGGCACTGCCGTTCGGCCTGCGGGTGCACCTGGCGAACCTGCTGGTGTCGTACGCGCTGCTGTCGGTGATGGTGCTGCTCAGCACCTCGATCTCGTACGACATCGCGTTGCTGGTGCGCAACGAGAACAGTCTCGGCGTGCTGGTGAACACCGTCGGCCAGCCGGTGTCGCTGCTCGCCGGCGTGCTCATCCCGCTCGTGCTGGCACCGATGTGGATCCAGCGGGTCGCGGTCTGGAACCCGTTCGCCTGGGCCACCGACGGCATGCGGGCGCTGTTCGCCGGCCAGATCACCCAGAACGTGGTGTGGCAGGGCGCGCTCATCATGTCCGGGCTGGCCGCCGCCAGCCTGTTCTGGTCGTCGCACCTGTTCAACCGCGATGTCTCCTGACCGTGTGTACATCGACCATTGTCTGCGCGTGGCGGGCGCTCTAGCCTGATCGTGTCCCCGCTCGGCGGCCGGTACGGGGCGCGGCCGTGACGCGTGTCAGCTGAGGAGGCGAGGAGTTGGGTGCCGACAACCTCCGGGCGGCGCTGGCGGCCGACATGGAGCTGGGCGCGGGCAACGTGCTGCTCCGGCTGGCCGAGCACGGCGCCGACATGGAGACCCCCCGCGTGACGTTCGACGCCGACGTCGACGGCATCCCCGCCTGGACGCCGCTGTCGCTGGCGACGCTCACCGACCGGGTCGCGGCCCGGGCTGCCTGGTTCCGGGCACGGGGCGTGCGCCGGGCCGACCCGGTCGCGGTGTACGTGACCTCCGCGCCCGACGTGTTCCTCAACTTTCTGGCGCTGACCTGGCTCGGCGCGATCCCGGCGCTGATGAACGGCAACATGCCGATCCCGCTGGCCGCGGAGTTCGTCAGGCGGTTGCGCGGGGCCGGGGTGCTGGTCGACGCCGACCACGCCGCCCTTGCCGAGCACGACCTCGGCGTGGAGATCCTCGGTGACGCGGCGCAGACCGGTACCGGCGACCCGGCGCAGGCGCCGCCGCACCACCGGCACCACCCCGAGGAACCGGTGGTCGTCACCCACTCCTCGGGCACCACGCGGGTGCCGGCCGCGATCGTCCACTCGCACCACGGACTGTTCGCCGCGATCCGCGCGGTCCGGCTCACCGAGTCCCGGCCGTACGGCGAGGTGCGGGAGATGTCCGCGCTGCCGGCCGCGCACGCCGCCGGCATCATCACGCTCAACCAGGCGCTCTGCAACGGCTACCAGCTGCTCTGCCTGTCCGCGCAGGGCGGCCCGTTCGAGCGCAGCGCCGAGACGATCCTCTCCGCGATCGAGCGGTGGCGTCCCACCGGCGTCTTCGGGTTCGCGGTGACCTGGTCCGAGCTGGCCCGGGTCGACCTCACCACCCGTGACCTCAGCTCGGTGCGCAACTGGTTCAACACCGGTGACTGTGCGCACGAGGCGCACGTACGCCGGCTGGTCGCGGTCGGCAGCCACCCCGCGTACACCCGCGACGGCATGGTCGACGTCCCCGGCTCCAAGTTCGTCGACATGCTCGGCTCCACCGAGATGGGCCACGGCGCGTTCCGGATCACCCACCGGCTCGGCAGCGACCGCTACGACCGTTGCGTCGGTAAGCCGTACCCGTTCGCCGAGATCGCGCTGCTCGACGTGGACACCGGTGCGGAGGTGCCGCCGGGGCAGGTGGGGCACGTCGGCCTGAAGTCGCCGACGCTGGCGCTCGGCTACTGGAACGACTCGGTCACCACCTACCGGACCCGGCTGGGCGGCTACTACCTGACCGGTGACCTGATGTACCGGGACGCGGCCGGTGACTACCACCACGTCGACCGGGCCGGCGACGCGGTCCACCTGGGCGGCGGCACCTGGCTCTACACCGCGCTGTCCGAGGAGCGCATCCTCAGGCACTGTCCGGACGTCCGCGACTGCACGGTCCTCGCGGCGGCGGGGGAGGACGGCACGACAGTCACCGACGTGCTGCTCCTGCTCGCCGCCGACGCCGATCCGGCGCACGACCGTACCGGCCGGGTCCGGGCCGCGCTGGGCCCGGCGGTGTCCGCGACGCTGCGCCGGGTGGTGACGGTCCCCGACGACGACGTGGTCATGGGGCCCACCGGGAAGGTACGCAAGTTCCTGATGCGACAGCGGCTCCTGGCCGACGCCGGAGCGCCCGGCGCGGGCTGACCGGAGGAGGCGGATGGCGCAACCGGGTGTACGACGGTTACGGCACCGACGTCACCCGGTTCGGCCTGTGGTCCAACTACAGCACCGCGCGTCCGAACGGCAACGGCAACAACTTCGGCATCACGCTCTACCGGAACGGCAACAGCAACACACCGACGGCGAGCTGTTCCGCCGCCTGAGCCCCTTTTCGGGGCGGGGGTGCCGCGCCAGGCGCGGCACCCCCGTCTCGCGCGCCCGGCTGACTATGTGACTGCCGACACACCGGGGCGAAAACTTGATTCATTCCAGAAGAGCGGGCTAGGGTCGTCGCATGACGGCCGACTTCGAGACGCAGCTCCGGGCGGTCTCGTTGCGGGTGACCCGGCCTCGCCTGGCGGTGCTGGCCGCGCTGCGCGACCACCCGCACGTCGACACCGACACGGTGATCGCCCTGGTCCGCGCCGAGCAGCCCACCGTGTCCCACCAGGCGGTCTACGATGTGCTCCGGGCACTCACCGACGCCGGGCTGATCCGGCGCATCCAGCCGGCCGGCGCCACGGCCCGCTACGAGTCGCGGGTGGGAGACAACCACCACCACGTCGTGTGCCGTTCCTGCGGCGCCATAGCCGACGTCGAGTGCGCCGTCGGCCGCGCCCCCTGTCTCACCGCCTCGGACGACCACGGCTTCGTGGTGGACGAGGCGGAGGTCGTCTACTGGGGCACCTGCCCCGGCTGCGCGGCCGACCCCACCGCCCAGTGATCCGCCAGTTCGGAAGGAAGCAGATGAGCGACACCCAGGACAACCGGCCCGTCAGCCCGCAGGGCGTGGACGCCAAGGAGGCGGCCGGCTGCCCGGTCGCGCACGACTCCGTGACCGCGCACGGCAGCGAGAGCGAGAACCCGGCGATCGACTCGCCGACCCCGAAGACCGGCGGTCGTCCGCGCAGCAACCGCGACTGGTGGCCCAACCAGCTCGACCTGTCGGTGCTGCACGCCCACTCCTCCAAGGGCAACCCGCTGGGCCCGGAGTTCAGCTACGCCAAGGAGTTCGCCAAGCTCGACGTGGAGGCGCTGAAGCGGGACATCACCGAGGTGCTCACCACCTCGCAGGACTGGTGGCCGGCCGACTTCGGCCACTACGGCGGCCTGATGATCCGGATGAGCTGGCACGCCGCGGGCACCTACCGCATCGAGGACGGTCGCGGTGGCGCCGGCGACGGCGGGCAGCGGTTCGCGCCGCTGAACAGCTGGCCGGACAACGCCAACCTGGACAAGGCCCGCCGGCTGCTCTGGCCGGTGAAGCAGAAGTACGGCCAGAAGATCTCCTGGGCCGACCTGCTGGTGCTCGCCGGCAACGTGGCGCTGGAGTCGATGGGCTTCAAGACCTTCGGCTTCGGCTTCGGCCGCGAGGACGTCTGGGAGCCGGAGGAGATCTTCTGGGGCCCCGAGGACACCTGGCTCGGCGACGAGCGCTACGCCTCCGAGAAGGACATGGTGGCCGGCGTCGGCGCGACCGAGATGGGTCTGATCTACGTCAACCCGGAGGGCCCGCGCGGCAACGCCGACCCGCTCGCGGCGGCGCACTTCATCCGCGAGACGTTCCGCCGGATGGCGATGAACGACGAGGAGACCGTCGCGCTGATCGCCGGTGGTCACACCTTCGGCAAGACCCACGGCGCCGGCCCCGCCGACCAGCACGTCGGCCCCGAGCCGGAGGCCGCGCCGCTGGAGTCGCAGGGCCTGGGCTGGCTGAGCACGTACGGCGAGGGCAAGGGCGGCGACACGATCACCAGCGGTCTCGAGGTGACCTGGACCGACCGCCCGACGCAGTGGAGCAACCGGTTCTTCGAGATCCTCTTCGGCTACGAGTGGGAGCTGACCACCAGCCCCGGTGGCGCCAAGCAGTGGGTCGCCAAGGACGCCGAGGCGATCATCCCGGACGCCCACGACCCGTCGAAGAAGCACAAGCCGACGATGCTCACGACCGACCTGTCGCTGCGCGTCGACCCGGCGTACGAGAAGATCTCCCGCCGCTTCCTGGAGAACCCGGACGAGTTCGCGCTGGCGTTCGCCAAGGCCTGGTACAAGCTGCTGCACCGTGACATGGGCCCGGTCAGCCGCTTCCTCGGCCCGTGGGTGCCGGAGGCCCAGCTCTGGCAGGACCCGGTGCCGGCCGTCGCGCACGACCTGGTGAACGACGCCGACGTCGCCGCGCTCAAGGCGAAGGTGCTGGAGTCCGGCCTCACCACCGCCCAGCTGGTCTCCACCGCCTGGGCCTCGGCCGCGAGCTACCGCTCCACCGACAAGCGCGGTGGCGCCAACGGCGCGCGGATCCGGCTGGAGCCGCAGCGCAACTGGGAGGTCAACCAGCCGGAGCAGCTCGCCACCGTGCTGTCCACCCTGGAGGGCATCCAGCAGGAGTTCAACGCCGCGGGCGGCGCCCAGATCTCGCTCGCCGACCTGATCGTGCTGGCCGGCTCGGCCGCGGTCGAGCAGGCGGCGCGGGACGCCGGCGTCGAGGTGACTGTGCCGTTCCACCCGGGTCGTACCGACGCCACCCAGGAGCAGACCGACGTCGAGTCGTTCCGGGGGATGGAGCCGCGCGCCGACGGGTTCCGCAACTACCTGCGGCCGGGCGAGAAGACCCAGCCGGAGGTGCTGCTCGTCGACCGCGCGTACATGCTGAACCTGACCGCGCCGGAGATGACCGTCCTGGTCGGCGGTCTGCGCGCGCTCGGCAACAACGCCGGCGGCGCCGTGCACGGCGTGCTCACCGACCGGCCCGGCGTGCTCACCAACGACTTCTTCGTCAACCTGCTCTCCCCGGGCACCCGGTGGAAGGCGGCGGAGTCCGAGGAGCACGTGTACGAGATCCGGGACCTGGCGACCGACCAGGTGAAGTGGACCGCCACCGCGGTCGACCTCATCTTCGGCTCCAACTCGCAGCTGCGGGCGCTGGCCGAGGTCTACGCCAGCGACGACGCGCGGGAGAAGTTCGTCCGCGACTTCGTCGCCGCCTGGACGAAGGTCATGGAGCTGGACCGCTTCGACCTGGCCTGATCCGCCGTGTCCGGGCGAGCCCCGGTCCGTCGCGCCGCGACGGACCGGGGCTCGCCCCGTTCGCGGAACCGGGCGCGTCCGGTCAGCCGTGCAGCGTACGGCTGGGTGGGACGCCGAACACCGACCGGTAGTGGGCGGTGAACCTGCTGTGGCTCAGGAAGCCCACCGGCTGGCGATCCGGCGGTCGTGACTCAGCCGCCGGCCGCCCGCTCCGGCCCGGAACCCGCCGCGCCACGCTTTCGGCGGTCACTGGCCGCCGGGGTTGCCCTCCCAGTGCCCGCCGACCGCCGGGGTGTCGGCGCGGATCGCGGTGTGGTTGCCGTCGAGGTCGTTCTCGAGCACCCGGCAGTTCAGGCAGCTGCCGCGCTCGGTGATCCAGATGCCGTCGGTCTGCGTGCCGGAGCCGCTGTCCCGGATCAGGTTCCCGCGCACGGTGACCGAGTCGCAGGTGGCGTTCAGCGTGACACCGGCCCGGTGCTCCGGGGACGCCGGCAGTTCGTACGGCGTGCCGGGCGGCGGGGTGTCGGCGCTCCAGGCGCCGGAGACGCCCGGCCGGTTCGGGGCGAGCACGAGCGTGGTCGCGTCGTTGCTGGCGACCACCGCGAAGCGCCGGCCGACCCGCAGGACCTTGCCCCGGTGCCCGTCCTGGGGCCAGTCGGCGCGCTGGTCGACGAGGGTGTCCCCGGTGTAGCGCACCGACTCGCCACCGCCGGTGGCGGCCGGGGCGCACTGCCGGCCGTTGTTCCGGATCCGGTTGTTGATGATCACGGCGTCCCGTAGCGGGCGGTCGGAGCGGATCCCGTCCAGGCTGTTGCCCCAGATGTCGTTGCTCTCGATGACGATCTCCTCGGCGATGGCGCGGTTGCCCTCCCCGAGATCCTGGTGGTGGTAGCCGAAGCGGCCGTTGCCGGTGATCCGGTTGCCCCGCACCGTGTAGGGGCCCGGAGTGTTGCCGATGTTCACCCCGTCGCGCAGGTTGCCGTCGATCAGACAGTCGGTGAGCAGGCCGCCCCGCCCGGGGATGCCCGTGGTGCCCTTCGCCGACACCTGGAAGCCGGCCTCCAGGTTGCCGACCATGGTGCACCCGGTGACGATGAGCCCGTCCGCGCCCCAGTCGGAGATGCCGAACCGGTTGCCCTCGGCGTGGCAACCGATGATCCGGATACCCCGGGGCTGTGGCCGGTCCGTGTACTGCATCTCGACGAAGATCCCGTTCGTGGCGTTGCCGACGGCCGTGCAGTCAGTGATGGTCAGCCGCTCGACCGGCCCCCACCCGCCGATGCCGATGCCGATACCGGCGCCGCCCATCTCCAGGCCGTCGTCCATCCGGCCGCACCCCAGCACGCGTACGCCATCGATCACGGTGTCCTGGAGGAAGTCGCAGCCGAACCCCGTCGCGGCGGTGTGGTGGATGAACAGGTTGCGGAACGTCCCGCCGATCACGTACTGCAACCCCAGGCCCTTGGCCAGCGGGTTGTATTCCGCCGACGCGACGCCAGAGCCGTCGATCTCGAAGTCGGCGAACGTGCAGTGGGCGAGATGCCGGTCCGGGCTCGCCCCGTGCTGCTCGGCCGTGTGGAACGCAAGCGGGACCGGTTGCGCCCGGTTGCCCTCGTTGCTCAGCACGAACCGGGTCACGCCCACCCCGGCGCCGACCAGCGACACCCCGCAGCGCCAGACGGTGGCGGCGTCGCGGATGGCGTACACGCCGGGCGGGCAGTAGATCACGCGGGCCCGGCCGTCGGCGTCGTACGCGTCGCCGAGCCGGTCGACGAGCGCGGCGAGCGCCGGCTGATCGTTCGTCACCCCGTCACCGAGCAGGCCGTGGTGCCGGGCGTCGCACCGCAGCGGCGCGCCGGCCACGGCGTACCGGCGGACACCGGGCGCGGTCACGGCATCTCCCTCCGGCCGGCCGCCCCGCGCGAGCACGGCGCGCGCCGGCCGCCGCGTGAGCGGGATCTAACCCACACGGTACGTGGAAGCGGTCTCCGGCAGGTCCGGATCGGTGGAGCGCCCGGTTCGCAAACGTTGGAAAATCTGCTCGGAAGTTGCGGTCGTCCTGCTAGGCGGGTCACTGCGTCCCGAGCATTGGGAATCACACCAGCGCCCGAGCGCCCGGTCCAGCGTGGATCACCACTGCTTGAAGGGATTTCGAGGCCACTCGTGTTGCCTGCTGGTTTCGAAAACTTTGCCGCAAGCTCTTGCAAAGAATTTCATGGATGGCGCATCGTGTTCGCTACCCGGGACGGCCGCCCCACCCCGCTCACCCTTTCGAACCCACGGAAGAGGTCCCCCGACCATGCCATCCACCAGACCACACCCCCGTGGCCGCGCCGGTCGCCTGCTGCTCGCCGCCGCGCTCGTCGCGGCCGGCGGCACAGTGGCCGTCGCCGCCGCCCCCGCCGCCGCCCCCGCCCGCGCCGCCGTCACGCTCAACGACAGCGAGGTGACCGCCAACCTCTGGGAATGGAACTGGACCTCGGTCGCCGCCGCCTGCACCGATCACCTCGGACCGGCCGGCTACGGCGCGGTGCAGGTGGCACCGCCGCAGGAGTCGGTGAAGCTGCCCGCCGGCGCCGACGGCGCGTACCCCTGGTACGAGGTGTACCAGCCGGTGTCGTACAAGCTGGACAGCCGGTTCGGCAACCGCCAGCAGTTCGCCGCCATGGTCACCGCGTGCCACGACGCCGGTGTCCGCGTCTACGTCGACGCGGTGGTCAACCACATGGCCGGCACCAACAACCCGGCCGGCACGCGCGGCTACGCCGGCACCGAGTTCTCCGGCTACAGCTACCCGGCCGTACCGTACGGCGCCGGTGACTTCCACCGCCCCGGCGACAACTGCCCGACCGGCGGCGCGATCAGCGACTGGAACAACGAGGCCCAGGTGACCAGCTGTGAGCTGCTGTCGCTGTCCGACCTCTACACCGAGAAGGAAGCGGTCCGGAACAAGATTGCGGCGTACCTCAACGACCTGATCGGGCTCGGCGTCGACGGCTTCCGGGTCGACGCAGTCAAGCACATCCGCAAGGACGACTTCGCGGCCATCCTCAGCAAGCTGAACGACACCGTCGCCGAGGGCCGGCGGCCGTACGTCGCGCAGGAGATCTTCGACGGGGCCAGCAACCCGGCGTTGCAGGCCCGCGCGTTCATCGGCAACGGCGACGTGCTCGACTTCGCGTACGCCAAGGGCATCCGCTCGGCGTTCCAGGGCTCCGTCTCGGCGCTGGCGAACGTGCCGAACTGGAACCTCGACGCGCCGAGCGCCAACGTCTTCGCCATGGTCACCAACCACGACCTGGAGCGCGACGGTGTGGTGCTGTCGTACAAGAACGGCACCGACTACGTACTGGCCAACTACTTCGCGCTGGCCTACCCGCACGGCAAGCCGTCGGTCTACGACAGCTTCACCTGGGCCGACCGCAACCAGTCCCCGCCGCACGACGGCACCGGACGCGTCACCGACACGGTCTGCGGCGCCGCCTGGAACTGCCTGACCCGCACCACGGGTGTCAAGGGCATGGTCGGCTGGGCCAACGCCGCCCGCCCGGTGAAGACAGTCTCGGACTTCACCACGGTGAACAGCAACGTGATCGGCTTCCACCGGGGCGACCGGGCGTGGATCGGCATCAACGACTCCGGCTCCGCCACCACCGCCACCTTCACCACCGGGCTCGCCGACGGCCGGTACTGCGACGTCATCTCCGGCCTCGCCACCGGCAGCGGCTGCACCGGCGGCACGGTGACCGTGTCCGGCGGCCGGGCCACGGTGACCGTCCCGGCCAACGACGCGGTCGCGATCCACGTGAACGCCCGGCCGGGCGCGAGCCCGTCCCCGTCGGCCTCCCCGACCGCGTCCCCGTCGACCTCGCCGACCGCCTCCCCGACCGCGTCGCCCACCGTCAGCCCGGGTGACCGGATCGCCACCACGTTCACCGTCGCCGCGAACGTGGCCGCCGGGCAGGACGTCTACGTCGTCGGCAGCATCCCCGAGCTGGGCTCGTGGACGCCCGCGAACGGCGTCAAGCTCGCCGCGCAGGGCGGCGGCACCTACCGCGCCACCGTCAGCCTGCCCCGGTCCACCGCGGTGGAGTACAAGTTCGTCAAGCTGACCGCCGCCGGCGCCGTCACCTGGGAGTCCGGCGCGAACCGGACGCTCAGCACCCCGGCCGGCGGTACGTACGCGGTGACCGAGACGTTCCGCGGCGACACCGTCAGCACGACTGTGGCCACCACGTTCTCCGCCACCGCGACCACCGTCTACGGGCAGAACGTGTTCGTGGTCGGCAACATCCCGGCGCTCGGCGGCTGGAACCCGGCCGCCGCCGTCGCCCTCTCGTCCGCCGCCTACCCGGTCTGGCGGGCCACCGTCGACCTGCCCGCGAACACCGCTGTCGAGTACAAGTACGTCAAGAAGAACCCGGACGGTTCGGTGACCTGGGAATCAGGCGCCAACCGGACGCTCACCACGCCGGGCGGCGGCACCCGCGCCGTCACCGACACCTGGCGCTGACGATCGTGCGGCCCGTCCCGTCATCCCCCGGGACGGGCCGCATCCGGTCACGCCCGGACCCGCGCCGCGGTGATCTCGGACAGGCGGGCCAGGGTCACCCGTCAACGCTACATTGACAGTCGGCCCCGGAGCGCGTCAGTCCTCCGGGAGGCCCGGACCCACCTCGCCGTGCGCCAGGTGCTCGGCGTTGCGGTCGGCCTCGCTCTCCGCGTTCTCCGCGCCGGCACCCGGATCCCGGGTACGCCGCCCCTCGGCGTCCTGGAACACCTGCCCGCGCTCGAGCGCGTCCTCCTGCTGCCGCTGGAACTGCTCCGGATCCGTCATGACCGTCAGGTGCCCCGGCGGCCGCGCGGCAAACCGGAACGTCAGCGCGGCGGCGACACGTACAGGCCCGTCCGGCAGCCGGTCTCGCCCGGCTCCAGCCAGATCCGGTCGTACCCGGGACTCTCGATCTTCCCGGCCGGCGTGCGGACGAGCAGGAGGCAGTCCCGTTCGGCCGGTACGCCGACGGCGGCGACGAGCGCACCCTCGTGCACCGTCGTGTCGACGGTGATCCAGTCCTGCGGAAAGGCCGCCCGCACCGCGCCGGCGAGGGTGTCCGGGGTGGCGGTGCGCAGCACGGCGGTGAGCCGCTCCCGCCCGTCCTCGGGCACCTTCGGCACCGGCGCGGCGGTGGGCGGCGGGGGAGCGGCGCCGCTCGGACAGTCGATCTCGTGGTACGTCGTGTAGCGGTACAGCTCGAACTCGTACCGGTAGCAGCGCGCCGCCTCGCCGGCACTGTTGCTCGCGCCGCCGACCGACACCGGCGGCTGCTCCGGCACCGTCACCACGAACCGCACGTCGACGGTGGCCCGCTCGTCCCCGGCGGTGCGGCCGGACCAGGCCAGCGCCTCCCGCCGGACCGTCCCACCACCGCCCGACGCGGGCTCCTCCACCTCCTGGACGATCTCCGCGGCCGCGATGGACGCGGCGTCGCGGGGCCGGTTGCGGTGCCCCAGTTCCGTGTTGAGCTGCTTCGCCTCCACCGCCGCGGCGTCGCGTGCCAGCGCGTCGCCGCTCTCCTCCCCGAGCCCTCTCCCGCACCCGGCCGACGCGAGGAGGAACACCGCGAGCGTCCAGCGGATCCACCGGTGACGGGGCGGCGGTTCCGGCCAGGCGGCGCGGCGTGTCCGGTTCACCGTGCCGACGCTACCGACGAGCCGGGCGCCGCGCTGCCCCGTGCGCGGGGGTCGTTGGTCCCGGGTCCGACAGACCCTCGGCCCTGCGATCCGGGCCTGCCCGCGCGGCATCCTGGGACTGCCCGGCGCGGGCGGCGACGACATGGAGGACGATGTGGTGATCAACGGCGGGCCCGCTACCGCGACGACGCCCACCGAGATCTCGCCGGCCCCCGCGGCCGGGCTCGGCTCGGCCGAGGCGGCCGCCCGGTTGCGCGCCGACGGGCCGAACACCGTGGCCGCCCCCCGCAAGCGCGGACTGGGCGGCCGGGTGTTCCGCCAGCTCACCGACCCGCTGGTGGCGTTGCTGCTGGCCGCCGCCGTGGTGACCACGCTGCTGCGCGACTACCCGGACACCGCCGTGATCGTGCTGGTCGTCCTGATCAACACGGTGATCGGCGTGGTGCAGGAGGTACGCGCCGACCGGGCGGTCGCCGCGCTGGACCGGCTCGCGGCACCGACCGCGCGTGTGGTCCGCGACGGCCGCGACCTCGTGCTGCCCGCCGCCGACCTGGTCCGCGGCGACCTGGTCCGGCTGGAGGCCGGCGACGTGGTGCCCGCCGACCTGGACCTCGCCGACGCGGTGCGCCTCAGCCTGGACGAGTCGGCGCTGACCGGCGAGTCGGTGCCGGTGGCCCGGGTCGCGGGGGAGGAGACGAGCGCTGGCACCGTGGTCACCACCGGCCGCGCCACCGGAACCGTGGTGCGCACCGGCGCGGCGAGCGCGCTGGGCCGGATCAGCGCCCTGGTCGCGGCGACCCGGCCGGCACCCACCCCGCTGCAACGGCGCCTGTCCTCGCTCGGCCGGGTGCTCGGCCTGACCGCCGTGGTGCTCTCCGGGCTGGTTTTCGCGATCGGCGTGCTCGACGGGCGGCCGGTCACGCAGATGGCGGTCACCGCCGTCAGCCTCGTGGTGGCGGCCGTGCCGGAGTCGCTGCCCGCCGTCGTCACGCTCGCGCTCGCCCTGGGCGCGCGCCGGATGGCCGGCAGCCGGGCCATCCCCCGCCGGCTGCACGCGGTGGAGACCCTCGGCTCGGTCACCGTGATCGCCTCCGACAAGACCGGCACGCTCACCGAGGGCCGGATGGCGGTGCAGTACGCGGTCGTCCCCGGCCACGACCGGTACGCCGTGACCGGCACCGGCTACGCACCCGACGGCGAGGTGCACCACCGGGGCGAGCCGGTGAGCGCCCCGGACGGGTTGCGCGCCCTCGCCCGCGCCGGACTGCTCTGCAACGACGCCTCGGTGACGCCGCCGACCGACGAGCGGCCGGAGTGGACCGCGATCGGCGACCCGCTGGAGGCGGCACTTGTCACCTTCGGCGCCCGCTGCGGCCTGGACCCGGACACCACCCGCGACGCCTGGCCCCGGGTGGCGGAGGCGCCGTTCGACCAGGATCTGCGCCGGATGACCACGGTGCACCGCCGCTGCGACGGCCGCTACCTGGTGGTGTGCAAGGGCGCGCCGGAGAACCTGCTGGCCGCGCCGCTGGTGGACGCCGACGCCGGGGAACTGGCCGAGCTGACCGACGCCGCGCACCGGCTCGCCGCCGAAGGGCTGCGCGTGCTGGCGGTGGCCTCGGCAGTGGTCGGCACCCCGCCGGATCCGGCCCGGCCGACCGGCCTGCGCCCGCTGGGCCTGGTCGCGGTCGGCGACCCGCTGCGCGCGGCGGCCCCCGGCATCGCCACGGGCTTCGAGGAAGCAGGCATCCGGCTGGTTCTCATCACCGGTGACCACCCGGCGACCGCCGCCGCCATCGGCGGGCGCCTCGGCCTCTGGCGCGACGGCGATCCGCTCGCGAACGGCGACGACGGCGACCCCGGCGGGGCCCACCCGGAGACCCGGGTGTACGCGCGGACCCAGCCGGAGCAGAAGCTCGACATCATCGCCGGCCTCCAGAACCGGGGGCACGTGGTGGCGATGACCGGCGACGGCGTCAACGACGCCCCGGCGCTGCGCCGCGCGGACATCGGCGTGGCGATGGGCGGCGGCACCGAGGTGGCCCGGCAGGCCTCCGACCTGGTGCTCGTCGACGACGACCTGACCACCGTGGCGACCGCCATCGGCGAGGGCCGCCGGATCTACGACAACATCCGCCGGTTCCTGCGGTACGCGCTCGCCGGAGGTGTGGCCGAGATCGCGGTGATGCTGCTCGGCCCGCTGTTCGGCCTACCGGTGCCGCTGCTGCCGGCGCAGATCCTCTGGATCAACCTGCTCACCCACGGCGTCCCCGGGGTGGCGCTCGGCGCGGAACCGGCCGAGCCGGGCACGCTGCGCCGGCCGCCCCGCTCGCCGCAGGAGTCGGTGCTCGGCGGTGGCCTGGGCCGGGACGTGCTGCTCACCGGCGCGCTGATCGCCGCGGCGACGCTCGGCGCCGGCGTGTGGGCCGCCGCGGCGGACCGGCCGTGGCAGTCGGTGGTGTTCGTGGTGCTCGGCCTGGCCCAGCTCGGTGTGGCGCTGGCGGTCCGCGCGATCCGTACCCCGGGCTCGCGCGAGCGCAACCTCGCCCTGCCGGTGGCGGTCGCGGTCTCCGCGGTCCTCCAGGTGGCGGGCGTGCTGCTGCCGCCGCTGCGCGAGCTGCTCGGCACGTCGCCACTGAGCGTGCCGGACCTGCTCGCCTGCGCCGCGGTCGGCGTGCTGCCCGGGCTGGTGCTGCGGCTGACCCGCCGCCTTCGCGGGACCAACGACCCGCACGCCGGGACCGCCGGCCCTGCCCGGTCGGCGGCCTGACGGGCAGGCTGAGGACGAGTGAAGGAGGACGACATGACGATCCACTCGCAGATCCCCGTCGTGGTGGGTGTGGACGGCTCCGCCGCCTCGCTGGACGCGGTCCGGGTGCCTGCTCGCGAGGCCGCCGAGCGGAACCGGCCCCTGCGGGTCGTGCACGCGTTCATCTGGCCGCTGACCCGGGCGCCGCTCGCCCCGGCCCCGGGTGCGCCCGCCGGTGCCGGCCTGCGCAACCAGGCCGAACGGCACGTCGCCGAGGCGGTCGCCGAGGCCGGCAAGGTCGCACCGGACGTACCGGTCACCGGCGTGGTGGCCGACGACGCCCCGGCTCGGATGCTGGTGGAGGAGTCGAAGGACGCCCAGCTGGTGGTGGTCGGCGCGCACGGCCGGGGCGCGCTGGGCGGGCTGCTGCTCGGCTCGGTCAGCCACGCCGTGCTGCACCACGCCCACTCGCCGCTGGTGATCGTGCGTGACGTCGCCTGACGCCGGGGCGACGTCAGGCGCTGCGGACAGTGGTCAGGTCGGCCAGCCCGGAGATGGTCAGCAGCGGCTCCAGCAACGGGCCGGCGATCAGCGCGATCCGGTCGGCGTGCGGGAACAGCGCGGCCAGCCCGGCGCTGTCCAGGTACTCCACCTTGGTGAGGTCCACGACCAGCGGTTCGCCGTCGGGGCGTACGGCCTCGGTCAGCGCGTCGGCGAAGGCGGACGCGTTGCTCATGTCGATCTCGCCCACGGCGGCCAGCACGCGCACGCCGTCGGGACCGTCGCTCGTGGTCAGGTTCAGGGACGTGCTCATGGCGTGATCCTCGCCTGCATGTCGACTGTGGTGCCGGTGGCTCCCGGGGTGACGCTGATACTGTCCATCAGCGCGCGCATGAGCACGAGTCCCCGGCCGCGGTGCGGACCGGAGGGCTGGTCCCGGTCCCGCCACCGGCCGCTGTCGGTGACGCTCAGGCGCAGGTCGCCGGCGGTGGCGGCGGCGCGCAGCCAGATCCGGCCGCCCGGGTGGTCGCGGTGTCCGTGCTCGATCGCGTTGGCGCACGCCTCCCCGGCCGCCACCAGGATGTTGTAGGCGTGGGCCGGGGCCAGCCCGCAGCGGTCCAGCCACCCCCGCAGCGCGGTGCGGACCTCGGCCAGCCGCGTCGACTCGGCGGGGAACTCCAGCTCCAGCGGTCCGGGGTGGCGGTAGAGCAGCAGCGCCACGTCGTCGTGGTAGCCGTCGTCCGGGGTGAGCCGTTCCATGATCTCGGTCGCCAGGGCCTCGACCGGGGCGTGGTGCCCCTGCTGGATGGCGTCGGTGGCGCGCGCGATGCCGGCGGTGATCGGCTGGCGGCGTCGTTCCACCAGGCCGTCGGTGTAGAGCATCAGAGTGGCGCGCGGGGCCACAGTCGCCTCCGCCTCCGGGCGTTCCTGGCCCGGACGGACGGCCAGCGGCCGGGACCGGCCGTGTCGCAGCAACTCGGCAGTGCCGTCGGCGCGGACCACGATGGCCGGTGGGTGACCGGCGCTGGAGTAGCGCATCAGCCCGGTGGCCGGGTCGAGGACGCCGCAGAAGACGGTGGCGCAGGACGCCCCCGGCAGCAGCGTGGCGAACCGGTCGAGGGCCGCGAGCGTGCGGGCCGGGCTCGGGTCCTGCAACAGCAGCGCGCGGCAGGCGCTGCGCAGTTGCCCCATCACCGTCGCGGCCCGGAGTCCGTGGCCCACGCAGTCGCCGACCACGATGCCGATGCGCCCGTCCGGCAGTTCGACGGTGTCGTACCAGTCGCCGCCGACCTTGAGCGGCATCGCGGCGGGGGAGTACCGCACCGCGAAGCCGGCGGGCAGCCGTGCCGGACCGAGGATCGCCCGTTGCAGGGCCAGCGCGGTCTCCCGCTGCTGGTCGATCTGGTGCACCCGGTGCAGCCCCTGACCGATGTGACCGGCCAGCAGCGCCAGCAGCGTCTGGTCCTGTTCGGTGAAGGGCCGCTTCTCGCCCAGGTCGATCCAGAGCGCCATGGTGCCGTGCGGGTGTTCGACGGCGATGCCGGCGCCGTGCGTACGCGTCGCCACCGGCGTCAGCAGCGGGGTGTCCCGCAGCGCGAGCAACGCCTGCCGGCGCTCCTGCGGCAACGTGTCCCAGCGTGCCGCCGGGTCGGTGGCGGTCACGTCGGGGGCGGGCAGGTCGCCGAACACGGCGGTGAGCACGCCGGCGGCCCGCCACAGCTTTCGCAGCTCGTCCAGCACCCCGAGCAGCGCGTCGGTGAGGTCGTCCGCCTTCGACAGCCGCATGCTGAGCCCGGCCAGGGCGGTCTCCCGCTGCACGGCGTAGTGCTCGGCGGTGACGTCGCGGAACGTGCCGACGATCATCCGGCGGCCGCTGTCCGGTTCGTCGACCTGGTTGAACGCGGCCGAGATCCAGATCCGGTGCCCGTTGCGGTGGGTCACCGGCACGGTGTACGTGCCACGGGTCTGCTCCACGAGCGTCGAGAACGCGGCCGCCACCTGGCGGTGCGCCTCCGGCTCGGCCTCCCGGTCCGGCCACCACGGGTGCACCGCCGGATAGGGCAGGCCCTCGGTCCCGTAGCCGAGGATGGCGGTGAACGCCTTGTTGATCTCGACCACCGTGCCGTCCGCGTCGCAGACGAAGAACGCCTCCTGCAACGAGTCGACGAGCGCGGTACGCCAGCGGGCGTGGTGGTTGCGCAGCCGGGCCAGCTCCACGTTCGCGCGTACGCGGGCCAGCAGCTCGGCGGCCGGGAACGGCTTGACCAGGTAGTCGTCGGCGCCGGCCTCCAGCCCTTCGATCGAGGCCTCCTGCCCGGCCCGGGCGGACAGCAGCAGCACCGGAGTGCCGGCCGTGCGCTGGTCGGCGCGCAGCGCGGCCACCAGTTGCAGGCCGTCGAGCCGGGGCATCATCACGTCGCTGACCACCAGGTCGGGGGTGTCCGCGCGGACGGCGTCCAGGGCGTCCTGCCCGTCGGCGACCGCGTGGACCTCGTGCCCGGCCGAACGCAGCAGCCGGGTCAGGTACTCCCGCATGTCGGCGTTGTCGTCGGCCACCAGGACGCGGGCCGGCGCCCCGCCGGACAGCGGCTGGACCGGTCCGCCGGCCGGGTCGTCCCCGGCGACGACGGCGCCCGGGTCGGCGGGCAGCCAGCGCAGCGCCTCCTGCACGAACGGCTCGGCCGACGCCGGCGTCCGGCCGGTGCCCGCCGGGGCGAGCGCGTCGGCGGGCAGGTGCCCGGTGCCGAGCGGCAGCCGGATCGTGAAGGTGGTGCCCCGGCCCACTGTGCTCTCGGCGTCGATGTCGCCGCCGTGGAGCGTGACCAGCTCTCGGACCAGGGCGAGGCCGATCCCGCTGCCCTCGCCGGAGCGGGAGCGGGCGTTCTCGATCCGGTGGAACCGCTCGAACAGGCGCGGCATCTCGGCGGCGGGTACGCCGATGCCGGTGTCGGAGATCCGCAGCACCGCCGTGCTGCCCTCGCCGCGCAGCTCCACCCGGATGGTGCCGTCGAAGGTGAACTTCAGCGCGTTGCTGAGCAGGTTCAACACCACCTTCTCCCACATGCCGAGGTCCAGGTGCACCGGCTCGGGCAGGGGTGGGCAGTCCACCTCGAACGACAGACCGGCCCGTTCGATCGCCGACCGGAACGCGCTGGCCAGGTCGGCGGTCACCGCGGCCAGGTCCACCGGCTCGTAGCGGGCCTGCATCCGCCCGGCCTCGATCCGGGAGAAGTCGAGCAGGCTGTTGACCAGCTTGCCCAGGCGCAGCCCGTTGCGGCGGATGACGTCCAGCTCGGCGCGGACCTGCTCGTCGGCGTCCGGCAACCGGCCGCGCAGCTCGTCGAGCGGCCCCATGATCAACGTCAGCGGGGTGCGGAACTCGTGGCTGATGTTGGAGAAGAACGCGGTCTTCGCGCGGTCCAGCTCCGCGAGTTCCTCGGCCCGCCGCTGCTGCGCCTGGTAGCTGCGGGCGCTGGCGATTCCGGTCGCCAGGTGCCCGGCGGTCAGCTCCACGAAGCCGCGGTACCCGTCGTCCAGCGCCCGGTAGCGGTTGAGCCCGGCGACCAGGAATCCGTACGGTGCCCCGCCCTGCTGTCGCAGCGGCACCAGCAGCGCCTCGGCCGGCGCCGCGGGCCAGACACCGGCGGGCAGGTCCGTGAAGACCGGCCCGTCGAGCGCGACCCGCACCGGCTCGCCGTCGGCGAGGGCGCCGGCCGGCCACGGCGCGGCCGGGTCGTCCAGGGACAGCGTGGCGGGTGCCGCCGGGTGGCCCTCCGCCAGTCCGGTCGCCTCCACCAGCCGGGCGCCGCCGTCGTCGTACAGGTAGGTGAGCGTGAACGGCAGATCCTGCGGGTTGCGGGCCAGTTGGCGGCTGACGAAGGCGAGCGTCTCCCGCTCGGTGCGGATGACGCTCGGGTCGGAGCCGAGGTCGCGCAACGTGGCCATCCGCCGCTCACCGATGACCCGCTCGGTGTCCTCGCTGACCACGCAGAGCATCCCGACCAGGCCGCCGTCGTCGCCGCGCAGCGGGCTGTAGGAGAACGTGTGGTACGTCTCCTCCCGGTAGCCGGCCCGCTCCAGGAACAGCAGCAGGCCCTCGTCCCAGGTCGCCTCGCCGGTGCGCAGCACGGTGTCGACGCGAGGACCGATGTCGTCCCAGATCTCCGCCCACACCTCGTTCGCCGGGCGCCCCAGCGCCCACGGGTACTTGCGGCCGAGCGTGTCCCGCCGGTAGGCGGCGTTGCAGAAGAAGCTGAGCCGAGGCCCCCAGGCCATCCACATGGAGAACCGGGAGGACAGCAGGATCCGCACCGCGGTCCGCAGGCTCTGCGGCCAGGTGTCCGGCGGGCCCAGGGGGTGCGCCGACCAGTCGATCCGCGCCAGGTCCGGCCCGATCTCACCGTCGACGGCGAAGACGTCGGCAGGCGCACGCGGGTCGGTGTCAGCGCCGCTCATCGCACGAGTCTCCCCCACCCCGTCGGATCCCGCTCGTCCGGGCCGCGTCACGGCCTCGTGGTCGCCTTCTTGCCCCGTCGCGCCCTCGGCACTCCACCCGGGGAGGGGAGACCTGGCTCACGTGGGAGCAGGGATCCGCGGGGCGGCAGGGAGAAGGGTGGGGCGGCCACAAAGAAGGGCAAGGAGACAGCTCTCCTCGCCACCATCAACTTATACCGCACCCCGGGTCTTGCCGCAAGGCCCCGGTGATGCCGCACAATCCTCGGTCGATGCGGGTTGAGCTGCGAAAACGGGGGCACGGCATGAGTGGACGGTACGTGTGGCAACTGCACGAGGCCGACGAGACGCGGATCGCCGAGGTCGGCGGCAAGGGCGCCGGTCTGGGGGCGCTGACACGGATCGACGGGGTGCGCGTACCCGAAGGTTTCTGCGTCACGACCGGCGCCTTCCGGCTGGTCGCGCGGACGCCGGCGCTGGCCGGCCCGCTGGCGCGGCTCGCCGGCGCGGACGAGGACGACCGGGCGGCGCTCCGCTCGGCCGCCGCCGAGGTCCGTCGCGCGGTCGAGCGGACCCCCCTGCCGGGCGACGTCGCGGCGGCGGTCACCGCCGCGCTGTCCGGGCTCGGTGCGGACGCCGCGTACGCCGTGCGGTCGAGCGCGACCGCCGAGGACCTGCCGGCCGCCTCGTTCGCGGGCCAGCAGGACACCTACCTGAACGTGGCCGGCACGGCCGAGGTGCTGCGGCACGTCAGCCGCTGCTGGGCCTCGCTGTTCACCGACCGGGCGGTGACCTACCGGCGGCGCCACGGAATCGACGACCGGGCCGTGGACATGGCGGTGGTGGTGCAGCGGATGGTCGTCCCGGACGCGGCCGGGATCATGTTCACCGCCGACCCGGTCACCGGCGACCGGACGGTGGTCTCGGTGGAGGCCGGTCTCGGCCTCGGCGAGGCCCTGGTCTCCGGCCTGGTGAACCCGGACGTCTTCACGGTGCGCGACGGCGTGGTCGTCGGCCGGACGATCGGCGCGAAGTCGGTGGCGGTGCACCCGGTGCCCGGCGGCGGCACCCGGGAGACGTCCGTCGACCCGGCGCGGCGGGTCCAGCCCGCGCTGACCGACGCGCAGGCCGTACGCATCGCCGCGCTGGGCCGGCGCATCGAGGCGCATCTCGGCTGCCCGCAGGACATCGAGTGGGCAGTGACCGGCGACGACGTCCACATCCTCCAGAGCCGGCCGATCACCACGTTGTTCCCGGTGCCGGCCGCCGTCGACGGGCGGTTCCACGTCTACCTGTCGGTCGGCCACCAGCAGATGATGACCGACGCGATGAAGCCGCTGGGCCTGTCGATGTGGCGGTTGACCGCCATGGTGCCGATGCACGAGGCGGGCGGGCGGCTGTTCGTCGACGCCACGCCGCACCTGTCCACCCCGGCGGGCCGTACCGCGTTCCTGGGCATGATCGGCCGGGTCGACCCGCTCACCCGGGACGCGCTGGAGACGGTCCTCGCCCGGGACGTCGTGCCGGCCGCGCCGGAGCCGGCCCCGGACGGCCCGCCCGCGGGTGGGCCGCCGCCCCCGATCGGCACCGACCCGGCGGTCGTCACCACGCTCGTCGAGCGCAGCCGGGTGTCCCTCGCCGCCCTGCGCCGCGACGTCGGCGCCCGGTCCGGGCCCGAGCTGTTCGACTTCCTGACCGGGGCGTTCGCCGAGCACAAGCGGGTACTCGCCGATCCGTTGAGCGCTCAGGTGATCATGGCGGGGATGCAGGCCGCCTGGTGGCTCGACGACAAGCTGGGGGAGTGGCTCGGCGAGCGCGACGCGGCCGACACGCTCACGCTGTCCGCGCCCGGCAACGTCACCGCCGAGATGGGGCTGGCGCTGCTCGACGTGGCCGACGTGATCCGCGCGCACCCCGAGGTGGTGGCGTTCCTGCGCGACGGGGCCGGCGACGGGTTCCTGGACGAGCTGCCGAGACTGCCGGGCGGCGCGCAGGCGCGCGCGGCTGTCGCCGGCTACCTCGACCGGTACGGCATGCGCTGCCTCGGCGAGATCGACATCACCCGGCCCCGCTGGAGCGAGCGCCCGGCAACGCTCGTGCCGCTGATCCTGGACCACGTCCGCACCTTCGCCCCGGGCGCCGCCGCGCGCCGGTTCGCCCACGGCCGGGAGCGGGCCGAGGCGAAGGCCCGGGAGGTGCTCGACCACCTGCGCGCGCTGCCCGACGGTGAGCGCAAGGCCGCCGAGACGAAAGCCATGATCGAGCGGGTACGGACCTTCGCCGGCTACCGGGAGTACCCGAAGTACGACATCGTCAGCCGCTACGCCGTCTACAAGCAGGCACTCATGGCCGAGGCCGATCGGCTGGTGCGCGCCGGTGTGCTCGCCGCCGCCGAGGACGTCTTCTACCTGACGTTCGAGGAGTTCCGCGAGGTCGCGGCCACCGGCCGGGTCGACGCCGGGCTGATCCGCAGGCGGCGGGAGGAGTTCCGGACGCACCAGCGGCTCACGCCGCCCCGGGTGCTCACCTCCGACGGTGAGGCCTTCGACGGCTCGTACCGGCGCGACGACGTGCCACCGGCCGCCCTGGTGGGACTGGCGGTCTCGGCCGGCGTCGTCGAGGGGCGGGCCCGGGTGGTGGCGGACCTGGCCGGCGCCGACCTGGAGCCGGGCGACATCCTCGTCACCGCGCACACCGACCCGAGCTGGACGCCGCTGTTCGTGGCCGTCGCGGGCCTGGTGACGGAGGTGGGCGGACTGATGACGCACGGCGCGGTGATCGCCCGCGAGTACGGTCTGCCGGCCGTGGTGGCGGTGCCGGACGCGACCCGGCTGATCCCCGACGGCGGGCGGATCCGCGTGCACGGCACCGACGGGTACGTCGAGCTGCTGTCCTGACCGGCGCGGCATGCTCGATGATGGAGGCGCGAGCGGGGAGGCGCGATGCGGATCGGGGAGCTGTCGGCGCGTACCGGGGTCAGTGCCCGGTCCATCCGGTACTACGAGCAGCAGGGCCTGCTCGCCGCCGTGCGCACGGCGAGCGGGCAGCGCGTCTTCGCCGAGTCGGCGGTGGACCGGGTCCGGCTCGTCCAGCGGCTGTTCGACGCCGGGCTGAGCAGCCGCCGGATGGCCGAGCTGCTGCCGTGCGTGACCGATCCGGAGATCCGCACCTCGTGGCTCACCGACCGGCTGCGCGAGGAGCGGGCCCGGTTGACCGCCGAGATGGCACGGCTCGCGCACGCCGTCGCGGTGCTCGACGACGTGGTGTCCGACATGACAGTGACCGAGGACACCCGGGATCCGGCCGCCTGAGCGCTTGCCCTTGACACCGGTGTCAACTCCTAGCGTCGGGTCATGAACGCGACCCTGGACACCGGATCGCCGGTGGCGCCGCTGCTGGAACCCGTCACCGTCGCCGGGCTGCCGTTGCCGTCCCGCTTCGTGATGGCGCCGATGACCCGTAACCGCGCGCCGGGCGGCGTGCCCACACCGGAGATGGCCGGCTACTACCGGCGTCGCGCCGCCGCCGGCATCGGCCTGATCGTCACCGAGGGCGTGCTGGTCGACCATCCCAGCGCGGGTCACGAGGACACCGTGCCGCGGATGACCGCCGGCGCGGCCGAGGCCGGCTGGCGGGAGGTGGTCGAGGCGGTGCACGCCGCCGGCGGCCGGATCGCCGCGCAGCTGTGGCACCTGGGCAGCCTGCGCGAACCGGTGGACGGCGCTGCGGCGTGGACCCCCTCGGGGGTACGCGAGCCGGGCCGCCCGGCGCCGCGCGCGATGACCGCCGACGACGCGGACGTGCTGCTGGCGGCGTACGCGGACGCGGCAGCTGTCGCGGTGCGGGCCGGGTTCGACGCGATCGAGATCCACGCCGCGCACGGATACCTGCTCGACGAGTTCCTGTGGCCGTACACGAATCGCCGGACCGACGCGTTCGGTGGCTCACCGGCACGGCGGGCCGCGTTCCCGGCGGCGGTGGTGCGTGCGGTACGCGGGCAGGTTCCGGCTCCCCGTCCGGTGATCGTGCGCTTCTCCCAGTTCAAGGAGCGGGCGTTCGACGCGCGGATCGCGGAGACGCCGACCGAGCTGGCGCAGATCCTCACCGCGTTCGCCGAGGCCGGCGCGGACGTGCTGCACGCCTCGCAGCGCCGCTTCTGGCAGCCCGCGTTCCCCGGCTCGGCGTTGAACCTGGCGGGCTGGGCGAAGCGCCTCACCGGCCTGCCGTCGATCACCGTGGGTTCGGTCGGGCTGCGGCGGGACTTCCTGCGTCCGGACGGCCCGGAGTCGGTGGCGGGCCTGGCCGCGCGGCTGGCGGACGGGGAGTTCGACCTGGTGGCGCTCGGTCGCGCGCTGCTGGGCAACCCGGCCTGGGTGCGGCACGCCGCCGCCGGGCGGCTGGACGAGATCGTCGACTACCGCAAGGCGCACGAGGACGTCTATCCCTAGGCGGCGGGGGTTGACGCCGGCGCGGTGCCCGAGCCGGCGTACCTCCTCCCGCCGCTGACCACCGTCCGGCCGGACTTCGGCGCGGTCGCCGCGGCGAGCATCGACCTGCTGCTGGCGCAGATCGAGTCGCGGACCGCCGGGCCGCTGGCCGGTCGCGGCCCGCCCGCCCCCGTACGGTCCGGTCGTCAGGTCGTGCGACGAGCGCGCCGCCGGCGCGCGACGAACAACACGACCCCGGCGACCACCAGCAGACCGGCGACCGTCCCGCCGGCCAGCAGCGCGACCGGCGGGCTGTCGTCGCCGGACCGCGCCCCGGAGGCGTCCGGCTCGCCCGCAGCGTCCGCGTCGGTCGACACGGCAGCCGCCGCCGACGCGGGAGCCGACGGTGAGGCGGGAGCCGACGGCGCGGGCGCGGCCGGGTCGGCGACGGTGAAGCGGTACGACCCCTGGACCGGGTGGCCGTCGCGGGACACCACCCGGTACCCGACGGTGTAGGTGCCGTTGCCCAGCGGCCCGTCGATCGTCACCGTGCCGGTGGCGCCGTCCACAGCCGGTGCGGAGGTGGGCACCTTGCGCTGATCGGCGTCGCTGACCGTGATGGTGGTGTAGGAGGGGTTCAGCCGTTGCAGGAACCTCAGCGTGACCTGCGTGGGCGCGGCGGTGAGCTGGGCGTCGCGTGCCGGCGTGGCCTCCTGGAGGGAGTTGTGCGCCGCCGCGGGCGTGGCCGGGACCAGCAGCAGGGCGGTGAGGACCGCGGCGAGCAGCGCGGTGACGGAACGGGTACGCATGACGCGCCTTCCTCTGGTGGTCAGCCGAGCAGTTGCCGGCCGATCCAGCCGCCCTCGGGGCAGCCGGGCGGTACGGCGAACACGGCGGAGCCGATCGGGGTGGTCCACTCGTTGAGCAGGTCGCGCTCGGCGAGCCGGCGCTGGATGGGCAGGAACTGGCCGGCGATGTCGGCCTGGTACGAGGCGAAGACGAGCCCGCTGTCCGCGTCGCCCTCGGGGGTGGGCACGCCGTCGTAGTTGTAGGGCCGGCGCAGGATCTTCTGCCGGTCGTCGGTGACGTGGGCGCGGGTCAGGTGGGAGAAGTCGGGGATGACGGTGAGCCCGTCCGGGCCGAGGGCGGCGAAGTCCGGCTCGTCGTGTTCGGCCCGGCCGGTCAGCGGCGCGCCGGTGTCGAGGCGCCGCCCGACGGCGAGTTCCCGGTCGGTGCGGCCGAGCAGGTCCCAGGTCTCCAGGTTCATGCTGATCCGCCGCACCACGAGCGTGGTGGAGTCCCGCAGCCAGTCCGGTCCGTCGGTCACCCACACCGCGGTGTCCGCGGGCGTGCCGGGCTTCGGGTTGGCGGTGCCGTCGAGCTGCCCGAACAGGTTGCGCTGGGTGTGCCCCGGCTCGGCGCCGGCCGCCCGCCGGAAGCCCTGCTGGACCCAGCGGACGACGGCGAACGGACGGCTGTCCTTGACCAGGACCCGCTGGGCGTGGGCGACGGTGAGCGGATCGTCGGCGCAGATCTGGAGCAGCAGGTCCCCGCCGGACCAGCGGGGTTGCAGCCGGTCGATGCCGAACGGGGGCAGCTCGGCCACCGAGGCGGGCCGGCGGTCGTCGAGACCGGCGGCGGCGTAGAGCCCGGGACCGAAGCCGAACGTGACTGTCAGCCTAGCGGGCAGCACGCTCAGCTCCGGTTCGGTGTCGGCCAGCGCCGGGCGGCCCTGGGTGAGCCGGGCCGCGTCGTCGGAGAGCAGCCGCAGCATCCGCCCGATCGCCGCCCGGTCGGTGCCGGGCCGCAGCGTGAAGGCGACGAATGCGGCGTGTGCCTGCGGCTCGGTGGTCACCCCTGATTGGCGGGCGCCGTGGAACGGCTCGACCGCGCTGCCCACCTGCGCCACCGGAACCGGTTCGGCGGGGCGTACCCCCGGGTCGCCGGGGCGGGCGGCGGCGAGGGCGCCCGCCCCGGCCAGCGCGCCCCCGGCGGCCATCGCGCCGCCGGTGAGCAGGCCACGCCGGCTCACCCGGCGGGCCGTGGCGGGACGGTCGGTCATGACGCCGGGCTCATGCTCATCTCCGGCATCGGGGAGTCACCGTGACCGGGGGCGTAGGACTCCTGGGCACCGGTGAACGGCTTCGCCACCGCCGTGAACGTCTGGGTCCGGCCGTCGGCGAAGGTGAGCGTGAAGCTCAGCTCGTCGCCCGCCTTGACCGGCTCGGCGAGGTCCATCAGCATCAGGTGGTCACCGCCGGGCTCCAGCGTGGAGCTGGAGCGCGCCTTGATCACGAGGCCGCTCTCCTTGGCCTGCATGACCATCTTGCCGTCTTTCATGGTCATCTCGTGCAGTTCCATCGGCGAGACCTCGGTGGCCGCCTTGGTGATCGTGACGTCGGTGTCGCCGTCGTTGACCAGCGTGCCGAACGCGGCGGTCATGCCCTTGTCGGCGGCCTTCACCCACGGGTCGCGGACGGTGAGCACCCCCGCCGCCGCGTCCGCCGACGCCGAGGCCGATGTCGGCGTGGCGGCGGACGGCGTGCCGGAGGAACCGCAAGCGGTGACCGACGCGGCGAGCACGGCGGCGCCGATCAGGGCGGCCGGGCGCAGGAACCGGCGGCTGGTGGTGCGCGGCATGATGTCTTCCCCTCGAAGATCCGGTGTTCGTATCGTTTGTCGGTGCGGGACGCCGGATAGTTCCGGCCGCCGCGGTCGGGCATGTCACACCTCGGGCGGCGGGCCGTCGCGGGCCCGGGATCGGCGGTGCGCCCGGAAGGCATAATGGTTCCGGGTGTCAGGTGGCGCGCCGGGGCGCGGCCGGACGAGGGTGCCGGGCGGGCGCCCGGATGAGGGAGGCGACGGTGCCGCAGGCGACGACCGGGGCGACCCGCAACACCCGTCAGCGCGCCGAGGTGCTGGCGCTGCTGCGGGAGCTGGACGGCTTCCACAGCGCGCAGCAGTTGCACCAGATGCTCGTCCAGCGGCAGGCGAAGGTCGGCCTCACCACGGTGTACCGGACGCTCCAGATGCTCGTCGACAACGGCGAGATCGACTCGGCCCGGCTGCCCGGCGGCGAGCACCTCTACCGCCGCTGCAGCCAGAGCCGCCATCACCACCACCTGGTCTGCCGCCGCTGCGGCCGGGCCGTGGAGGTGGCCGGCCCGGGCGTGGAGCGGTGGGCCGACCAGGTCGCCGCGCAGCACGGGTTCACCGACGTCGGGCACACGCTGGAGATCTTCGGCACCTGCGACCGCTGCGCCGCCTGAGCCGCCGCCGCGGGCGGTGACCCGCCCGCGGCGAGCCGCCGTCAGCAGTCGCGCAGCGCCGGTGACCTGTTCCCGTCCGGGGTGCGCCGGGTCAGCCCAGGCGCGCCTCGATCGCCTCGATCACGCGGGGACGCAGCTCGGCGGCGCGGATCACCGCGTCGACCGAACCGACCTCGACCGCGCGCTGGATGCTGTGCACCCGGTCGAACTCGGCGGCCACCTCGCCCAGCTTCTCCGCCCGCACCGACGTGCGCAGCTCGTCCAGCTCGGCGGTCAGCGTCGCCCGCTCGGTGCCCACCGCGGCGGCCACCTTCGCCTCCAGTTCGCGTACCCGGGGATCGGCTGCGGTGCGGGCGGCGACCTCGCCGGCGAACACCACGGCGGCGGCGGGCGCGCCACCGAGCACCGAGGCGAACGACCCCTCGATCGCCAGCACCGTCATGTCCGGGTTGAGCGCCTTGGAGAACACCACGAACGCGCCGCCGTGGTAGCGGGAGATCACGCAGAACACGATCGGGCCGCGGAAGTTGACGATCGCCCGGCCGATCTCCGCGCCGTACTCCAGTTGCAGCTTGCGCATCGACTCGGGCGAGCCGTCGAAGCCGGAGAGGTTGGCCAGCACGACCAGCGGCCGGTTGCCGCTGGCCGCGTTGATCGCCCGTGCGGCCTTCTTCGACGAGCGCGGGAACAGCGTGCCCGCGGTGTAGGTGTCCGGGCCGTCGGTGGGCGGGAAGCCGTGCCGGGGCACCGAGCGGGACTCGATGCCGAGCAGGCAGACCGGGATGCCGCCGAGGTGCGCGTCCTGCACCACGGCCGTCTCCGCGTCGGCCATGCCGGCCCACCGTTCCAGCACCGGGTGGTCCTGGTCGGCGAGCGCCCGCATCACGGTACGGATGTCGAACGGCTTCTTGCGGTCCGGGTTCGCGGTGGCGGAGAAGATCTCGCCGACAGAGGCGAAGTCGCTGCCGGCCACCGCGTGCGGGTAGCCGCAGATGTCCCGGTCCACCGGGTCCACTGTGACGGCCCGGCGCGGGGCGTCCTCGCCCGGCGCGACGTACGTGTGGTCGTAGTGCGCCATCAGCACGTCCCGCGCGGCCGACAGGTTCGGCGCCCAGTACTGCGCCTGCCCGTTAGGGCCCATCACCCGGTCGTAGCCGCCGATGCCGAAGTTGTCCTCGGCGGACACGCCGCCGGAGAAGTCGAGCGACTGCTTGCCGGTGAGCACCATCGCCGAGTCCGGCGTCATGACCAGCACACCCTTGGTGTGCATGAGCATCGTCGCCTCGGCGTTCCAGTACGGCTGGGCGCCGACGTTGATGCCCGCCACCACGATGTTGATCTCACCGCCGTCCTGGGTGAACTCGACGATGCGCTTGAGCGCCGCGGCCACCCAGTCCATGTTCTCCGTGCCGGAGGTCATCGAGATCCGGGCGCCGGCGCTCAGCGCGTACCACTCCAGCGGCACGCCCATCCGCTGCGCCAGGTCCAGTGCGGCGATCACCCGCCGGCACTCCGGCTCCGACAGCGCGCCGAGCGACTTGGTCGGGTCGCCGAGCAGCACCACCCGGGTCACGCCCTGCGGGTGCCGCGGCGTCGGCGTGGTCACCACACCGGCCACGATCGCCGCGGTGTTGCGGCCCTTCGGCCGGTCCACCGGAACCAGCCGGTGGTCCGCGTCCAGGTCGTGCTCGGCGAAGTCGCCCAGCAGACCGGTCAGCTCGTACGGGTAGACCGTGTTGCGGCCCGCCGCGCGCAGCACCTTCAGCCGGTAGTCGTCAAGCGGCTCGACCGGCTCGGCCGGCGGCTCGCCCACCGTGAGCCGGGCGTGGCCGGTCACGTCGAACGTGATCCGCACGCCGACCTTGGTCAGCTCGCCGGTCCGGCGGTCGCGCTGCCGGGCGATGAACAGGATCTCCTCCAGCTCGGCGCCCACAGTCGTCGGGCGCACCCGACCGGCGATCAGCTCCATCTCCTCGCGGGTGAGCTCGCTCGGCGGCCACACGTAGACGACGATCCGGTTGGTCGGGAACCGCGACTTCGACGGCCGCCGCGACTGCGCCCGGCGGATCGAGTCGATGCAGGCCGCCACCGTGTCCTCGGTGGTCGGCAGCGCCACCAGGCGGCCGTCCTGCTCCCGCAGCTCGGTCAGGTCGCGTACCTGGGCGAACGCCACCAGCCGCTGGTCGGACGGGTTCTGCCGGGCGACCGCCTGGAACAGGTAGACCTCCTCGTCCAGCGACGGCAGCCGGGTCAGGTCGAACTCGCGCAGCCGTTCCAGCTGCATCCGCTGCGCGATGTACGGGTGCAGGCCGCGGATCAGCCGCTCCTCGGCCATCCCGCCGCTGGCGGCCGGCCGGAACGTGACGTGGTGGTGCATGACCGCGCCGCCGCGCCCGGCCACCGTGGTGGTGAGGCGGCGTACCTGCTGCGGCAGCGGATGCGTGTTCACCACGTCCAGCAGCGCGGCGGCGGCGGCGTCCAGGTCCTCGGGCTGGTTCTCCCAGGCCAGGTAGACGTCCGCGTCGACGGCGTCGCAGGCCCGGGCCACCTCGGCCAGGCCGCGCAGCGCGTCGCCGAGCGCGTCGAAGCGGACGGCGGCCGAGACCACGCTCGACCCGTTCCGTCCGGCCACCACGAACGTGCAACCCCCGGCGGTGCGGGTACGGACCTCGGTGAGCGCCTTGTTGCCGTAGTACCGGCGGGTCAGTACCTCCAGCATGGCCGCGTTGTCCACGTCGTTGCGGACCAGTCGCTGGCCGAGCAGCCGGACCAGCGGCTCGGTGCTGCGGACCATCTCGGCGATCCGGTCGGCGCGGTCCGGCGCGTCCGGCTGCGCGTCGAGGTGCCGCAGGTGCGTGCGGACCTGGGCGTAGACGCGGGCCCGGTTGCGGCGCAGCAGCGGCTGGGCGAACCAGGCGAACACCACGCCCCGGGCCAGGTCGGCGACCACCGGGAAGCGGACCTGGGTGGCCGCGACGAGCCGCTCCAGCGCCAGACCGGCCGGCTCGCGCAGCGCCTCGTCCGGCGGCGGCTCGCGCAGCCAGGAGCGCAGCAGCGCGGCGATCACCGTGGCGTCGGCGGCGGCCCGCTGCTGGGCCAGGAAGATCCGGAACACCGCGGCCTCCAGTTCGGCGCAGCGGTCCAGTTCGGTGACGCCGTAGTGGGCGAGCGCCTTGGCCAGGCGGGCCTTGAACGACTCCGGGGATCCGGCCCGCTCGACGTCCAGGCTCTGCAGGTAGGTGTGGAAGTACTCGCGGGCGCTGTGCACGTGCCCGGCCGGCGCGTCGTCGCCGGGCCGGTTGCGGCTCAGCTCGGCCAGGTCGGCGAAGACGTTGACCAGGTCCAGTTCCTCGGCGAGCGGGCGGTGCCCGGCCTCGGTGGCCGCCCGCCGCGCGTCCAGGTAGTCGTCGAGCACCCGGCGCTCGTCGTGCGGGTCCACGTCGTAGCCGAGCAGCAGCGAGCAGAGGTCCTCCTGGCCGCGTTCGGCCCGGGACCGCGCGGGCACGTCCGCGGGCGCCGCGGGCAGGTCCAGCTCGACAGCCGGTCCGGCCGGTCCGGCCGCCGCCTCGGTGCCCTCCTCCGCCACCGGCTCCAGGCGCAGCAGCGGCGCCCCGGCCTCCACCTGGGTGCCCACCGCCACCGACGACTCCTTGAGGCGGGCCCGGAACGGCGCCCGCAGCACCGTCTCCATCTTCATCGCCTCCAGCACCAGCACCGGCGCGCCGGCCTCGACCTCCGCGCCGACCGCGAGCGGCGTGGCGACCACGAGCGCCGGCATGGGGGAGCGCAGTACGCCGCCCTCGTCGCGGCTGATCCGGTGCGTCACGCCGTCCACCTCGACCAGGTGGACCGGGCCGTGGGTGTCGGTGAGCAGGCGGAACCGGGCGCCGTTGACGGCGATCTGGCCGGTGTGCCGGTCGAAGCGGTCCAGCTCCACGTCGGCGGTGCGCACGTCACCAGCGGCCTCGACACCGACCCGGAAGCGGTGCGCGCCGACCCGGGCCACCCGCATCCGGTAGGTCACGCCGCGCAGCTTCAGGTCCAGCGGCCGGCCGCTGCGGTGCTGCACCTGCGGGCGTCCACCGGCAGCGGTGGACAGCAGCCGCTGCCGTTCGGCGGTCTCGTCCTCCTCGTACGCCTCGATCGCGGCCGCCGCCAGCGCCACGGCGGAGTGCCGGTGCGCGACCAGACGGCCCTCGCCGCGTACCCGGTCGATCCAGCCGGTGTCCGCGCTGGCGTCGATCACCTCGGGCTGGTCGAGCAGGTCGAGCACGAAGCCCTTGTTCGTCGCGCCGCCGGCGATGACCACCGTGGTGTTCGCCATCGCCCGGCGCAGGCGGCCCAGCGCCTCGTCCCGGTCCCGGCCGTACGCGATGATCTTCGCGATCATGGAGTCGAAGTCGGCCGGGATGGTGTCGCCCTCGCTGACCCCGGTGTCGACCCGGATGCCCGGCCCGGCGGGCAGGTCGAGCCGGGTGATCCGGCCGGGGGAGGGCGCGAAGTCACGGTCCGGGTCCTCGGCGTTGAGCCGCGCCTCGATCGCGTGCCCGCGCTCGACCGGCGGCTCACCGGTGAGCCGGCCGCCGCCGGCCACGTGCAGCTGCGCCTTGACCAGGTCGAAACCGGTGGTCGACTCGGTGATCGGGTGCTCGACCTGCAGGCGCGTGTTGACCTCCAGGAACGCGAACAGCCGGTCGCCCGGGTGGTAGAGGAACTCGACTGTGGCCGCGCCCCGGTAGCCGACGGCGACCGCCAGCCGCTCCGCCGACACCTTCAGCTCCGCGGTCTGCTCCGGGCTCAGCACCGGCGACGCGGACTCCTCGATCACCTTCTGGTTGCGCCGCTGCACCGAGCAGTCCCGTACGCCGAGCGCCCACGCGGTGCCCTGGCCGTCGGCGATCACCTGGACCTCGACGTGCCGGGCACCGGTGACCAGGCGCTCCAGGAACACCACGCCGCTGCCGAACGCCCGCGCCGCCTCCTGGCTGGTGCGCTCGTAGGCGTCGGCCAGCTCGGCGTCGCTGCGGATCACCCGGATGCCGCGCCCGCCGCCACCGGCTGTGGCCTTGAGCATCAGCGGGTAGCCGATCGAGGCGGCCGCGCGCAGTGCGTCGTCCAGGCTCTCCACCGCGCCGCGGCTCCACGGCGCGACCGGCACGCCGACCTCCTCGGCGATGAGCTTCGCGCCGATCTTGTCGCCGAGCTTGCGCATGGCGTCCGGGCTCGGTCCGACGAACGTCACGTCGATCTTGTCGCACAGCTCGGCGAACGCCGGGTCCTCGGCCACGAAACCCCAGCCCACCCACGCGGCGTCCGCGCCGGTCTCGACCAGCGCGCGTTCCAGGGTCTTCAGATCGAGGTACGGGCGGGCGGACGCGGGGCCCAGGTCGTAGGCGACGTCCGCTTCGCGGACGAAGGTGGAGGTGCGGTCGACGTCCGTGTACAACGCGACGGTCTCGATCCGGCTGCCGGTCTCCGCGGCCAGTTCCCGGACCGCGTGGATGAGCCGCATCGCGGCCTCACCACGGTTGACGATGGCGACACGGGTGAACACGTGACCGTCCCCTTCGGTTGACCCACTCCTGCGCCGGGCGCGGCGATGCCCCCGGCCCGCCTCACCTTTCCGCCTGTGCGCGGGCGGCGCTATGTCGTAACGGCCGAAGCCTGAGCGGGGACCGTTGTGGGAACCGAACAAAAGTTTTTAGCCAGCCACTCACTACCAGCCGGTACGCGTCACGGCGCCGGACCCGCTCGGGTCCGGCGCCGTGACGTGCCTGCGGCCGGGCTCAGCCCGGGATGTCCCGGGGGTCGCGCTCGCGGGGGTACGTGTTCTTCTCGCCGATCGTGCCGTCCTGCTTCTTGATCACGTGCTCGGTGCCGCGTTCGGCCGCCATCTCCCGGCCGGCCGCCTCGGCCTCCGCCTTGGTGCCGTGGCGGCTGGTCGCGCGTTCGTTGCCCTCCGGGCGGTTCTTCCACTGCCCGTCCTGCTGGTAGGTGTCGATGTCGCCCTTCGCCATGCCGTCAGCCCCTCTGTCGCGTGCCTGATGACAAATGTCTGCCCACGGGTGCGGTGCGCTAATCCTGCGGTCGCTCAGTGGTTTGGTTTGCCGGAACGGCAAGGTTCCTTGCTGTCCGGTGGTCGGCGGCGCACGATGTCGGGGCCCGGTCCGGAGACGACCGGCGGCGAGGAGGCGGACATGACGGGGCACCACCACGAGCACCTGGCGGCGGACACCGACCCGGCCCGGTTCTGGGACGAGCGGTACGGCCAGCGGGACCGGGTCTGGAGCGGCCGGGTGAACCCGGTCCTGGCCGAGGTGGCCGGCCCGCTGCCCGCGGGCACCGTGCTCGACCTGGGCAGCGGTGAGGGCGGCGACGCGGTGTGGCTGGCGTCCAAGGGCTGGCAGGTGACCGCGGTGGACATCTCGTCCGTCGCGCTGGACCGCCTCGCCGTGGAGGCCGAGCGGGCCGGGGTGGCCGACCGGATCACCACCGTCCGGCACGACCTCACCCAGGGCTTCCCGCCCGGCCGGTACGACCTGGTGTCCGCGCAGTTCTTCCAGTCGCCGCTGGTCCTGCCCCGGGAGAAGGTGCTGCCCCCGGCGGCCGAGGCGGTCGCGCCCGGCGGCCGGCTGCTCGTCGTCGAGCACGGCGCGCCGCCGCCCTGGACCGGACCCGACACCGGCCACCACCGGTTCGCCGAACCGGAGGAGATCCTGGCCGCGATGAGCCTCGACCCGGACGGCTGGGACACCGAGCGGCTGGGTGCGGCGCGCCGCACCGCCACCGGGCCGGACGGCCAGACCGGCGAGCTGATCGACCACGTGGTGCTGGTGCGGCGCCGCTGACCGCCGCGCCGGTCAGGCCCGCGTTCGCGGCCGGGTCAGCAGCAGCACCAGCAGCCCGGTCGCGCACAGCGCGGTGCTCATGCCGTACGCCCACCGGTAGCCGACCTGCGCGGAGATCCCGAGCAGCGGCCCGGCGAGCATGGCGCCGATCGGGAACGTGTTGGTGAACAGCGTGGTGGCCCGGCCCGGCTCGCCCGGCAGCAGATCCTGCACGTAGGCGATGCCGATGCCGGACACCGCGGCGATGAACAGCGCGTTCACCGGCTGCGCGAACAGCAGGACCGGCACGCTCGGCACCAGCGCGGCGGTCGCGTAGTAGGCGACCCCGCAGGCGGCCCCGACCAGGACCAGCGTCCGCAGCCGGACCCGCGCGGTCAGCGCGCCCAGGCCGAGGATCAGCGGGATCTCCAGCGCCGCGCACAGGCCCAGCACCAGCCCGGCGCGGGAGGGGTCGTCGTTCAGCTCGGTGTCGATGAACAGCGGCATCGCCTGCACGCCGACCGTCAGCGGGCACTGGAGGAGGACGAACGTGAGCGCGGTCAGCGCCAGCCGCAGCCGGGATGCGCCGGGTGTGCCGGGCGCGGCGCCGTCCGGATCGGCCGCGACCGGCCGCGCCGGCAGCGGCAGCTCCTCCAGCCGGAACGCGGCCACCAGCGCGGCCAGCGCGTACATGACGGCGGCCATGCCGTAGACCAGGCGGAAGCCGCCGACGTCGAGCAGAACCGCGGCCAGCGCCGGCCCGGCCACCCAGGCCAGGGAGAACACGGTACGCATCAGGCTGACGCCGAACGCGGCCCGCGCCGGATCGTCCCTGTCGAACAGTGCCCGGGTATACGCGAACGACTGTGGGAACAGCGAGTTCGCCAGCGCCAGGGCGGTAGCGGTGAGCCCCAGCAGGATCCAGTAGTCGCGGACGTACGCGGTCGTCCCCGCGCCCACCACACCGGCCAGCGCGGCGCCGACGAGCAGCGCGCGCCGGATCGGCAGGCGGTCCGACAGCCGGCCGACCAGCGCGGAGGCGACCACCCCGGACAGCGGCGCGACGACCAGGAACACGGTTACCCGCAACGGACTGGCGTGGACCTCCCGGTCGAGGAACAGCGACAGGAACGGCAGCACCACGGCGGTGGACAGGCCGACGGTCAGGAACACCACGCCCAGCGGGAGCAGCCGGAATCGGCCGGCGCGCACCGCCGGCCTCGTGTCCACAGCCATGCGGCGGACTGTACGCGGCGGCGGTGCGGCGGCCGACCGGGTTTCCACCGCCGGCGCGGTCCCGTGCGCGGCCGGCCGTCGCCCGCCCGGCCGCGTGAGTGCCGCTACCCGACGGCGGTGGGGGAGGGCGGCGCGCTACCGCCCTGCGGGGCCTCGGCAGTCATCAGCCGGACGATCTCCGACCGGTCCGCCGCCGACGGCATCCCCCACTCCGGCCGGTAGCCGAACGCCCGGTCCAGCGGGGTCGACGAGGTCCGGCCGTCGAGGATCTCCACCGAGTCGGTACCGATCAGCCCGGGGTGCTCCACGCCGCACGCCTCGGCCACCTTGACCAGGTCGCGGCGCAGCGTACGGATGTAGTTCGCGGCCCGCACCGACTTGCGGGCCGGGTCCAGACCTCGGGCCAGCCAGGCGTTCTGCGTGGCGACACCGGTCGGGCAGGTGTCGGTGTGGCACTTCTGCGCCTGGATGCACCCGATCGCCAGCATGGCCTCCCGCCCGACGTTGACCATGTCGGCGCCGAGCGCGAACGCCACCACGGCGTTGTCCGGCAGGCCGAGCTTGCCGGCACCGACGAACACCACGTTCTGGTGCAGGTCGCGTTCGGCGAACGTCCGGTAGACCCGGGAGAAGCCCTGCTGGAACGGCAGCGACACCGAGTCGCTGAAGATCAGCGGCGCGGCGCCGGTGCCACCCTCGCCGCCGTCGACTGCCACGAAGTCCACGCCGCGCCCGGTGTCGCGCATCAGCGTGGTCAGCTCCTCCCAGAACCCCAGGTCGCCGACGGCGGACTTGATGCCGACCGGCAGACCGGTCTCGGCGGCGAGCAGTTCCACCCAGTCCAGCAGGCTGTCGCAGTCGGAGAACTCGGCGTGCCGGGACGGGCTGACGCAGTCGCGTCCCTCCGGGATGCCCCGGGTGGCGGCGATCTCGGCGGACACCTTGGCCGCCGGCAGCAGCCCGCCGAGGCTCGGTTTGGCGCCCTGACTGAGCTTGATCTCCAGCGCCCGGACCGGTGCCGACGCCACCAGGTCCTTGAGGCGTTCCAGGCTGAACCGGCCCTGCTCGTCCCGGCAGCCGAAGTACGCGGTGCCGAGCTGGAAGACCAGGTCACCGCCGTTGCGGTGGTACGGCGACAGTCCGCCCTCGCCGGTGTTGTGCAGGCAGCCGGCCAGCGCGGCGCCCCGGTTGAGCGCCTCCACCGCGTTGCCGGACAGCGACCCGAAGCTCATCCCGGAGATGTTCACCACCGACTCCGGCCGGAACGCGTGCGCCCGGCCGCGCGCCGCGCCGAGCACCTTGGCGCAGGGCAGCGTCACGTCGTGCCCGGCGGTCGGCGCCGACGGCGGGATCGCCCGGCCGAACGTACGGTGCTTGATGATCGGATAGCCGGAGGTGTGCTCGATGTCGTTGTCGGTGCCGAAACCGAAGTAGTTGTTCTCCTGCTTGGCCGAGGCGTACACCCAGCGCCGCTGGTCGCGGGTGAACGGCCGCTCCTCGTCGTTGCCGGCCACGATGTACTGCCGCAGCTCCGGGCCGATCGACTCGATCAGGTACCGGGCGCGGCCCAGCACGGGGAAGTTGCGTCGCAGCGCGTGGTCGCGTTGCAGCAGGTCTCGCGCCGCCAGCGCGGCGACGGCGGCGGCTGCTGCGGGTACGGCTCTTCTCGCCCAGCTCATGACGCCACTCTTTCCGGCCCGGCGCCCGGCCAAACGCCTGCTGGAACCCGGCCGTGCGGCGGTGTCATGGATGCGGACCGACAGCCGAGGCTGCCCTGGACGGCGACGACCTCGTCACCCGCGTACGCGCCGGCGACCGGGAGGCGTACGTAGCCGGACCGGCATGGCCGCTGCCGGGCCGGGTATGGCTGCGTCATGGCGAAGTACACCGAGCCGGAACTGCGCGAGCGCCTCAAGGCCGAGATCCGCGCCTCCGACAAGGGCGGACGGCCGGGGCAGTGGTCGGCCTGCAAGTCGCAGCTGCTCACGAACGAGTACAAGAAGGCCGGCGGGGGATTCGAGGGCCCGAAGGACGCACGGCAGCGCTCGCTGCAACGCTGGGGCGGCGAGAAGTGGCAGACCCGCGGCGGTGACACGCGTGCCCGCCACGGCGGCGAAACGCGTCGTTACCTGCCCGAACAGGCGTGGGAGGAGCTGTCGGAGTCCGAGCGGCGCGCCACCGACACCCGCAAGCGCCGCGCGTCGCGCTCCGGCCGCCAGTACGTGCCGAACACCGGCCCGGCGAAGCGGGCCCGCCGGGACGCCACGGCCGCCGAGCAGATCAGCGAGTTGCCGGTGGCCGAGGCGGTCAAGCTGGTCCGCGACCTCGACACCCGTCAGCTCGACGCGGCGTTGCGCCGGGAGCGCGGTGGCAAGGCCCGCAAGACGCTCATCGGTCGGCTGGAGTCGGAACTGGGCCGGCGCCGGGCGAGGTGAGGGCGTACCCGGCAGCTGGTTGTGCCGGACCAGCACGTGGCCCCGGACCCGCTGGTTGTTCTTGCGGGCGAAGCCGATCAGCTCGTCGGCCGGGCCCGGTTGCAGGTGCCGCGGGTGGGTTCGAGGCGGTGACTGTGGAGAACTCGGACTCGGCCAGCTCGGGGTAGCGGGTCGGCGGCGTCGTTGAGGGCGGCCATGTCGACGGCGGTGCCCACGTACGGGCCGTGACGCTTGGCCAGGTCGCGCAGGCGCTGCGTGGCCGGGGCGTAGGGGCCCGGCCGTCGCGGGGACGACGTTGCGGTGGCCGCCTCAGCGCAGCGGGCGGCAGGAGGCCCGGACGACCAGCTCGGTGGGGAGCTGGATGTGCGTGTCCCGCTCGACGCCGGCGATGAGGTCGATCAGCAGGCGTAGCGACTCAGCACCCATGCGCTGCAGCGGCTGCCGGATGGTGGTGAGTGGAGGGTCGACGAGCGCCGACTCCGGGATGTTGTCGAAGCCGATGACCGACAGGTCGTCCGGTACGCGCAGGCCCAGGCCCCGGGCGACGTCGACGGTGGAGATGGCGGAGAGGTCGTTGCCGGCGAAGATCGCGGTGGGCCGGTCGGGGAGCGCGAGCAGCTCGGTGGCCGTGCTCGCGGCGCTCTCGGTGCGGAACCCGCCGACCCGGACGAGCCGCTCGTCCACCGCCAGGCCGGCGTCGGCCATCGCCCTGCGGAACCCGGCCTCGCGCAGACGGGCCGACTCCAGGTCGGGGCGGCCGCTGATGTGCGCGATCCGCCGGTGCCCGAGCGACAGCAGGTAGTCGGTGGCCAGCACCGCGCCGGCGAAGTTGTCGGAGTCGACGGTGGGCAGGCCGGACGGGCCGGTGTGCGGGTCGACGGCCACCACGTGGAAGCCGTGCTTGGTCTCGACCACTGTCGGCGTCACGATCACCGCGCCGTCGATGAGCGTGCCGGAGAGCCGGGCCAGCGAGCGCCGCTCCCACCCGATGGCCGCGCCCTCGCCGTCGCCGCTGGAGTAGGCGAGCAGTTGGTAGCCGCTGCCGGCGACCTCCCGGGACGCGCCCTTGAGCAACTCGGTGGAGAACGGCTCGAACTCGGCGACCAGGATGCCCAGCACGTTCGTGCGGTGGCTGCGCAGGCTCTGCGCCCCCAGGCTGGCCTCGTATCCGAGCTCGCGGATGACCTGCTGGACGCGCTCGACGGTGGCCTGGGCGACACCGTAGCGACCATTGACAACCTTCGATACAGTTGCCACCGAGACGCCGGCCGTGCGTGCCACGTCCGACATCTTGATGCGCTCCTGGAACACCACGCCGACGATGATAGAAGGGCTCTCCCGGGTCGATCGAAGACGATGTCGAAAACGTTATCGATATCGATTGACTTCGCGTTGCGGTCCTGTAAGGCTCCCCGGCAGGTAACAACCTGATCAACTCACCCTGCCGCTGGGTGTGCAGAACTTCTCCAGCCAGTACACCACCGACACCGCTGGCGTCCTCGCCTTCACGTCGCTGGCGATGTTGCCGGCGCTGCCTGCTTTTCACCCTGGCGGAGAAGCAGATCGTGGGCGGCCTCCAGGGCGCGGTCAAGGGTTGAGCGGCAGCGGTACCAGCACAACCAGTGGAAAGGCACACCCATGACAGAGGTCCACGCGGTGGTGGACGGGCCGCTACCGGCTCAGGCAGGTCCGGACCACGACCGGCCGGACGGGCACGACGCCGAGACGCGCGTACGGCACCTGCTCGCTCGCATGACGATCGAGGAGAAGGTCGCGCAGCTGGTCGGGTTCTGGGAAAAGGAGGACGGCGAGGCGGTCGCGCCCCTGCAGGGCGAGTTCGCCGACACCGGCCGGCTGGAGGACTTCTCCCGCCACGGGCTGGGTCACCTCACCCGCGCCTACGGCACCCGCCCGGTCGACGCCGCGGCCCGCGCGGCCTGGCTGTGGAAGTTCCAGCGGGACCTGGTGACGGGCACCCGGCTCGGCATCCCGGCCATCGTGCACGAGGAGTGCCTGACCGGCCTGTCGGCGTGGAAGGCGGCCACCTTCCCGACGCCGCTGGCCTGGGGCGCCGCGTGCGACCCCGAGCTGGTCACCGAGATGGCGGCGGCGATCGGGGCCTCCATGCGCGCGCTCGGCATCCACCAGGGACTGTCCCCGGTGCTGGACGTGATCCGGGATCCCCGCTGGGGCCGGGTCGACGAGTGCATCGCCGAGGATCCGTACCTCGTCGGCACCATCGGCACCTCGTACGTGCGGGGGCTCCAGTCCCAGGGCGTGCTCGCGACGCTGAAGCACTTCGCCGGCTACTCCGCCTCACGGGCCGGGCGCAACTTCGGTCCGGTGCACGCCGGTCCCCGGGAACTCGCCGACGTGCTGCTGCCGCCGTTCGAGATGGCGATCCTCGACGGCGACGCGCGCAGCGTCATGCACTCGTACGCGGAGATCGACGGCGTCCCGGTCGCCGCCGACCCGGCCATGCTCACCGACCTGCTGCGGGACCGGTGGGGCTTCGACGGCACGGTGGTGGCCGACTACTACGGGGTCGCCTTCCTCAACCTGCTGCACCACGTCGCGGCCGACAACGCGGACGCCGCCGTGCAGGCGCTGAGCGCGGGCCTCGACATCGAGCTGCCCACCGGTGACGCCTACCTAACCCTGTCCGAGACGGTGCGGGCCGGCACCGTGGACGAGGCGCTGGTGGACCGGGCGGTGCTGCGCGTCCTGCGCCAGAAGCAGGAACTCGGACTGCTCGACGCGACGTTCGGCGACGAGCCGCCGGGCGCGATCGACCTCGACTCGCCGGAGCACCGGTCGATCGCGCGCCGGCTCGCCGAGGAGTCGATCGTCCTGGTCTCCAACGAGGGCGTGCTCCCGCTGCCGGTGGGCCGTCGGGTGGCCGTGGTCGGCCCGAACGCCGACCGGCAGGGCGCGCTGTTCGGCTGCTACTCGTTCCTCAACCACGTGCTGGCCCACCATCCGGGCGTGGAGACCGGCTTCGAGGTGCCGACCGTGCTGGAGGCGGTGCGCGCCGAGTTCGGCGCCGGCCAAGTCACCTTCGCGGCCGGCTGCGAGGTGGACTCGGCGGACCGCTCCGGGTTCGAGGCGGCGGTCGCCGCCGCGGCCGCCGCCGACGTGGCAGTGCTCGTGGTCGGCGACCACGCGAGCCTGTTCGGCCGCGGCACCGTCGGCGAGGGCTGCGACCGGGACGACCTGGAGCTGCCCGGCGTGCAGCGTCAGCTCGTCGAGGCGGTGCTGGACACCGGCACCCCGGTGGTCCTCGTGCTGCTCACCGGCCGCCCGTACGCGCTGGGCTGGGCGCTGTCCCGGTGCGCGGCGGTGGTGCAGACGTTCTTCCCGGGTGAGGAGGGCGCCGGGGCGATCGCGGGTGTGCTCTCCGGGCGGGTCAACCCGTCCGGCCGGCTGCCGGTCAGCCTGCCCGGATCGGCCGGCGCGCAGCCGTACTCGTACCTGCACCCGGAGCTGGGGGAGGGCATGAACGGCACCAACCTGCCGGCGACTCCGGTGGCGCCGTTCGGGCACGGGCTGTCCTACACCACGTTCGCGTACACCGACCTGACCGTGCCGGCCGAGGTGCCGACCGACGGGGTGCTGCGGGTGTCGGTGCGCGTGACGAACACCGGCCCGGTCGCCGGTGACGAGGTGGTGCAGCTCTACGGCCGGGACCTGGTCGCCTCGGTGACCCGGCCGGTCGCGCAGCTGCTCGGCTACCGGCGGGTGCGCCTGGAGCCGGGCTGCTCGGTCACCGTCGAGCTGACCGTCCCGACGACGCGGCTGGCGTTCACCGGTCGCGCGCTCACCCGGGTGGTGGAGCCCGGGGAGGTCGACGTCTGGGTGGGTACGAGCGCCCGGCGCGACGCCCAGGCGCGGACGACGCTGACCGGAGACACCGCCGCGATCACCACCGCCTCGCCCCGTTGGACGACGACCGATCTCCGCTGAGCCGGGTCCGCCGGTCGTCCACAGGACGGTCCGTGGGCCCTTTCAACACATATTGGTGTTATGCCGTTTTTGACTCAGTAGGCTCCAGGATGTCATCCAGCCCGTGAGCCGGGACGGTGCCGCCCGCCGTGCGCGGGTCGCGTCCCGCCGCCCGGCCGGCTGGATCCCGGTTGCCGGCACCCACAGGGATGCGTGAGTCACGATGATGGACGCGGACACCATGGTCCTGCCCCGGCTCGGGGACGCCGTGGCCGAAGACCCGTGGGGCGAGGACCGGCCGCGCCGGGTCGCCGCCCGCGCCGCGCCCGGCGTGCTCCGATGGCGGATCGCGGCGTGGCTGGTGCCGGCGGTCCTGACCGGCGTGCTCGGCGCCGCCCGGATCACGGCCTCGGGGCCGGGCGCCGGAGAGCTCGCGACCCGGCGCGCGGCCACGTCGCCGTGGCGGGGGATCGGCGTCGCGCTGACCGGCGACGACCTCGCGCTCGGGCCCTACCACCTGCTCGTACGCGGCTGGGCGGCGCTGTTCGGCGCGTCGGACCTCGCGCTGCGCGTACCGTCGCTGTTGGCCATGGCCGGCGCCGCGGCGCTGGTCGGCGCGCTCGCCGCCCGCATCGCCACACCCGCCGCCGGCCTGCTCGCCGGCGTGATCTTCGCGGTGCTGCCGACCTCCGCCAGGTACGCGCAGGAGGCGCAGCCGTACGCCCTGGCGGTGTTCGCCGCCGTGCTCGCCACCTGGCTGCTGGTGCCCGCTTTCGACCGGCCGTGTCCCCGCCGGCTCGTGCCCTACGCGGGCGCGGTGGCGCTGCTGGGCCTGTGCCAGCCGGTGGCGTTGCTGCTGCTGGCCGGGCACGGCTGGGCCGTGCTGGCGTTCCGTCGCCGCGGTGCGATCCGGTGGCTGGCCGCCGTGACCCTCGGCCTGCTCCCGGTCGCCGCGCTGCTCGCCCCCGGCCTGAGCGACGGCGGGCGCCTCGTGTCCGGCGCGCGTCCCGGCGCCGCCGTGCTCGCGGCCACGCCCGGGGATCTGTTCGGCGTCGCCGCCCTCGCCGGCGTGCTGGCCGGGCTGGCCCTGTTCAGCCTCCCGCTGCGGTACGCCGCCGCGATCTGCACCGCCTGGGCGCTGGTGCCGGCGCTCGGGCTGCTGGCGCTGGCGCAGGCGGTGCCGGTCTGGTCGGCGGAGAACCTGCTGTTCACGGTGCCGGCCTGGGCGGTGCTCGGCGGGGTCGCCCTGTCCCGGGCGCGTGCCGCCGGTGCGCTCGCCGGGCTGGGACTCGTGGCGCTGCTCGCCGTGGCCGACCGGCTTCCCGCGTGACCGGGTGACCCGTCGACGAACGGGCGACCTCTGTCTGATTCGCACCCTTTGCTGCTTATTGTCGGCTTAGCATTCGGTCGGCTCCTGAGCCGGATGCAGACCATGGGGGAAACGTGGCCGTCGCCGCCGATACACGCCCGTCCCGCGCCACGACGGCCGGGACACCGGGTGCTCGCCAGATCGCGCCTGTCCCGCCCGGTGCGCCGGACGACGCGGACCGCCGGCAGCGCAACATCCGCGCCCGCCTCGCGTACGCGCGCTGCGGCGCCACCGCGGGCCCGCTGCGCCCGCCCCGGCGCCCCGGCGCGGCGGTCGAGTTCCGGCCCACCGCGTCGGTCGCCGCACGACTGGTCCTGACGCTGCTGGTGCTCGTCAACAGCGCCGCCGGACTGGTCTTCGTCGGCTGGCTGCTGCTGCCCCAGCACGTAGCCGGCCCCGGCGTCGTCGGGCTCGGCGGCTGGCAGACCGCCGCCGCCCGGCTCGCGTTCTGCGTGGTCGTCGGCGTCGAGCTGATCCGCCTGGCGCAGAACGTGGTGGTCTGGGTCTTCGCCTTCCACGCCCGGGATCCGGTGCCGGTCGACCCGCCGGTCGGCCTGCGGGTCGCCCTGCTCACCACGATCGTGCCGAGCAAGGAGCCGATCGAGGTCGCCGAGCGGACGCTGCGCCGGCTGCGGGAGATCGTCTACTGCGGGCACGTCGACGTGTGGATCCTCGACGAGGGCGACGACCCGGCGGTCCGGGCGATGGCCGCCCGGCTGGGCGTACGACACTTCACCCGCAAGGGCCGGCCCGAGTACAACCGGCCCGGCGGCGAGTTCCGGGCCCGCACCAAGTCCGGCAACCACAACGCCTGGCGGGCCGAGCACGAGCACCGCTACGACGTGGTCGCGAACGTCGACCCGGACCACGTGCCGCTGCCGAACCTCCTGGAACGTACGCTCGGCTACTTCCGCGACCCGGACGTCGCGTTCGTGGTGACCCCGCAGGTGTACGGCAACATGCACCAGAACTTCGTCGCCCACGGCGCCTCGGTGCAGCAGTACCTCTACAACGGGCTGATCGCCCGGGGTGGCAACGGCCTGGACGCGCCGTTGCTGACCGGTACCGGGCACCTCTACCGCCCGGCGGCCTGGCGAACCGTCGGTGGCTACCAGGACTCGATCATCGAGGACCACCTCACCAGCATCCGTGTGCACGCCGCCGTCAACCCGGCCACCGGCAACCGGTGGAAGGGCGTCTACACCCCCGACGTGGTGGCGCTCGGCGAGGGACCGACCTCCTGGGCGGACTACTTCAACCAGCAGAAGCGCTGGGCGGCCGGGATCTGCGAGATCCTGCTGCGGCGCGAACTGCGCACGCCGCGCGACCTGCCGTCCCGCCGCCGCTGGCAGTACCGGCTGCTCCAGTTCTACTACCCCAGCGTGGCGGTGAGCCTGCTGCTGGGCAACGCCGCCACCGCGCTGTACCTGCTGACCGGCGTCGACGCGGGCCGGCTCGACCCGCAGGTCTGGGCGACGCTGTGGGGTTGCACCATCGGCACCTGGTTCCTGCTCTGGCTGTGGCTGCGCCGCTTCAACATCGCCCCGCACGAGCGGGAGGAGGTGGGCGTGGCCGGCATGGCGCTGGCGCTGTTCGCCGGACCCGTCTACGTGGCCGCGGCGGTGGGCGCCCTGCTGCGCCGCAAGCTCGGCTTCGTGGTCACCGCCAAGGGCGCGCTGCGCACCGTCGAGTCGCCGCGCACGTTCCGGCTGCACCTGTGCTGGGCGCTCGCCGCCGCCGGACTGCTCGCGGCGAGCTTCGCGCTGGACCACGACTACCCGCTGCTGCGGGTCTGGCCGGCGCTGACGCTGCTGACCGGGCTCGCGCCGCCATTGATCGCCTGGGTGGAGAGTCTGCGGGCACGCCGGGACCGGACCGCAGACGTGACCCGGGAGCCCCAGCTGGTGTCCCGGACCGTGACCGGCGGCGGTGTGCCGTGCTGAGGCCGACGCTGCCCCGGGTGGGTTTGGCGCTGGCCGGGCTGCTGCTGCTCGCGTACGCCTTCGTGGTGGCACCGGTCGCGTGGCGCGACCCGGGCACGGGCGCCTCGGCCCGGCGGCCCGCCCCGGCGACGCCGCAGGCGAGCACCGACGTGCCGGCAGCGGTCGTGCCGACCCTTCGCGGTGGCCCGTTCCCCCCGGCCGGGCAGGCGTTCTTCGGCGTCATGACCGACAAGGGACCGTACGACTTCGCGCCCGTCGACCGGTTCGCCGAGGCGGCCGGGCGGTCGCCGCAGGTGATGCTCTTCGGCGCCGACTTCGCGTCGGCCGCGTTCGACCGGAGCCTGTTCGACCGGATCGCCGAGCGGGGCATGATGCCGATGCTCGGCTGGGAGCCCTGGGACCACACGGTCGACCAGGCGGCCCGCCGTACCGGCCTCACCGACCGGCAGGTCGACCGGCTGCGCGCCACCCAGCCGGACTACCGGCTGGCCCGCATCGTGCGCGGCGACTTCGACGCCTACCTGCGCTCCTGGGCCGAGGGCGTCCGGTCGCTGGGCTACCCGGTGGCGATCCGCTTCGCGCACGAGATGAACGGCGACTGGTACCCCTGGTGCGAGCGGGCCAACGGCAACCGCCCCGGCGACTACGTCCGGGCCTGGCGGCACGTGCACGACGTCTTCGCCGAGGCCGGCACCACGAACGTCACCTGGGTGTGGAGCCCGAACGCCCGCTGGGACAAGACGACCGCCGGGCTCACCGGTCTCTACCCGGGCGACGAGTACGTCGACTGGGTCGGCGTCACCGGCTACTACGGCAGCGGCGCGTTCACCGAGACGTACTGGTCGTTCGACCAGATCTTCGGCCCGACGATCGCCGAGATCCGCGAGGTCACCGGCAAGCCGCTCGTGGTCACCGAGACCGGCGCCGCCGACGCCGCCGGGCACAAGGCCCGGTGGATTCGGGACACCTTCCGCGCCCTGCCCCGCTATCCGGGCCTCATCGGGCTGATCTGGTTCGAGGTGGACAAGGAGAAGGACTGGCGCATCGCCGGCTCACCGGCGGCGGCGACCGCGTTCGCCGAGGCGGTGGCCACCGAGCGCTACCACGTCACCTGGTCACCGGCGGTGCGGCCGCGCGCCGGGCCCTGATCCGGTCCGCGCTCCATGCCGGACGGTGGGGCGGCCCTCCGCGATCGCGAACGAGAGAGATCAATTCCGGCGGACGGCGAGCGAGCAGGGCGTGCCCGAGGACGAGGTGGCCCGCTTCGCGGAGCTGATCCGGTTCCAGATCCACGCCGGTCAGCGTGCGGAGGGCGGGCACGCCGGGCGACGGGGCGGGCGGCCGGGCCGCAGTCAGCGCAGCCCGGCCACCGCGGCGTCCGCGCCGCCGCGCCAGAGCACGCCGGCCTCGGTGAAGCCGGCCGCGCGCAGCGCGTCCAGGTGCCACGCCGCGGGCGGGCTCCACTCCGGGCTGTGCCCGGTCGGATAGATCTCCCGCCGCTTCTCCACCAGCGGCCCGAGCACCGGGTCACCCGCGGCCTGCTCCCACCACTCCGGCCAGGACAGCGCCGCGCCGGCCCGGTGCCGGGCGGCGCGGCGCGCCTTCGCCAGGTCGCCGAGGCGGGCAGCGAGCGACGGCATCGTGTCGTCGGGCATGTGGTCGGCGTTGACGAAGACGCCGCCGGGACGCAGCACGTCGCGGATCTCGCCGTACAGCTGAGCCAGGCGCGGACCGTCCACCCAGTGCAGGGCGGTGGCGGTGAGTACCGCGTCGTAGTCGCGGTGCGGCAGCGTGGCGGCCCAGTCGGACCGGTTGAGGTCGGCGGTCACCACTGTGGCCCGTCCCGCCAGCGCCGCCTCGGCGAGGGTGAGCAGCACCGGGTCGAGGTCGAGCACCGTCACCTCGGCGTCGGGCCGGCGGGTCAGCGTACGCAGGCTGATCGATCCGGTGCCGCCGGCCAGGTCGAGCACGCGTGGCGGCCGGTCGCCGGTGACCGCCTCGACGGCGTCGAGCATCGCCGCGAAGCGGTGCTCCCGGTCCGGCATGAACGCCTCCTGCTGCCGGTCCCAGCTCTCCTGCCAGGCGCGCACATCCAAGTCGTAAGGAGTCATGACGCTCACGATAGTTACCGGCACGCAGCCCTGTCGAGGCTTGTTGCCAAACTTTTGCAACAAGCGGTCGCCGTCCCGGCGGCGTCACCGGGACCGGACGTACGGCGGGGCCGCGGTGACGGGGCGGTGACGCGCGCTGCGGCAGGGTCGCGGCACGACGACGGCGCCGTTCTCAGGGGGCTGCATGATCAGGACGATGCTCCGGCTGCGCGCACGCACCGGCTGCGAACCCGCGGTCGGGCCGGCCTTCGAGGCGGTCGCCGGGCAGCTCGGCGCGCTGACCGGCAACCTGCGGCACGAGCTGCTGCGGGACGCCCTCGACCCGCGCGGCTTCGTCGTCGTGACCGAGTGGGCCGACGAGGCGGCGCTGGCCGCGTACCGGCGCGGGCCGGTGGCTGCCCGCCTGGCCGGCCTGCTCCGGCCGCTGACCGAGCCGGCGGACGGACCCGGCTACCCGCTGCTGCGGGAGACCCGGGACGGCACGGGCCCGGTCTACGTGGACGTCGAACTCACCGTGCCGCTCGACCGGCTCGCCGAGTTCCACCGGGGCTACCCCGAGGTGGTCCGGCGGATGGCCGCGATCCCCGGCTACCGCCGCGAACAGTTGCTGCGCGAACCCGGCTCGGACATCCACCACATCTTCGCCGAGTGGGACGGCGCCGCGCCGTTCCTCACCTGGATCGGCGACCCGGCCCACGCCTCGGCGCAGGCCGGGCCGATCGCGCCGTTCCTTCTCGACATCCGGCGCCGGCTGTTCCACGTCGTCCCCGACGCGGACGGCCGCCGACACCCCACCACGGGCTGGGAGGCCGACGTGCACAGGACAACAGACGTACTCGTCGTCGGGGCGGGCCCCACCGGGCTGACCGCCGCCGTCGAACTGGCCCGGCGGGGCATCGACTGCCTGGTGATCGACGAGCAGGTCACCCCGCCCGGCCACGCGGACAAGGCGATCGGTGTGCACTGCCGCACCATGGAGATCTGGGAGGAGCAGGGCGTCGTGCGGGAAGCCATGGACGCCGGCATCTGGCTCACCGGCAACATGGTCTTCGTCAACGGCGAGCAGACCCACCGGATGAGCTGGGAGCTGCCCGGCCTGCCGTACGCCCACCTCGGCCTGCCGCAGTACGAGACCGAGCGGATCCTCACCACCCGGCTGGCCACGCTCGGCGTCCGCCCGCAGCGCGGCGCCGAACTGGTCGACTTCGACCAGGACGCCGAGGGCGTCACCGCCACCGTCCGCACCGCCGACGGCGGCACCGGGACGGTACGCGCGGCGTACCTGGTCGGCGCCGACGGCGCGCACAGCCGGGTACGGGAGCGGCTCGGGCTCACCTTCACCGGCGGGCTGGGCCGGTTCCCGCAGCTGTTCATGCTGGTGGACGTCGACGTGGACTGGGAGATGCCGGACGGGCACCTGCTGCGGTTCCTGCACACGACCGACGGCAAGATGGACGGGATGCTCGTCTGCGTACCGCTGCGCGGCGCGCACCGCTACCGCATCGCCACCCTCGCCCCGCCCCGGTTCTTCGCCCAGACCGGCGGGCGCGACGCCCCGCCCGGGTTCAGCGAGGAACTCGACGAGCCGTCCATCTCCGACGTGCAGGCCGCGCTGGACCGCCTCGCGCCGCCCGGCACCCGGGCGAGCAACCTGCGCTGGTCGTCGGTGTTCCGGATCAGCCACGGCATCGTCGACCGCTACCGGGAAGGCCGGGTGTTCGTGGCCGGGGACGCCGCCCACCTGCACCCGCCCGCCGGCGGCCAGGGCATGAACACGGGCATCCAGGACGCCTGGAACCTGGCCTGGAAGCTGGCCCTGGCGGTACGCGGACTCGCCGCGCCCGGCCTGCTGGACAGCTACGAGACCGAGCGGCGGCCGGAGGGCGAGGAGATCGTCGGCCGGGCGGTACGGATGGCCGGCACCGAGGAGGTGGACCGCGCCGACCTGGAACGCCAGTTCCTCCAGGAGATGTCCATGCTGCTCAGCTACGCCGGCAGCCCGCTGGTCGGGGAGACCGTCGCCGACCCGGCCGCGCTCGGTGAAGCGCCCCGCCCCGGCGACATCGCGCCCGACGTGGACGGGCTGCGCCGGCGCGGCGTCGGCCACCCGCTGCGGCTGCGGGACCTCACCCGGGGCACCCGGCACACGCTGCTGCTCTACGCCGACCGCACGGCCGGCGCGGAGGTGCCGGCCGGGTTCACCGCCCTGTGCGCCGACGCGCGCCGGCTGGCGGGCGGGGAACTCGACGCGTACCTGCTCCTCGACCCCGACGCCGACGAACCACGCCTGCTCGACCCGCCCGTGGTGCGCGACGCCGAGCGCCGTTTCCGCGCCGCGTACGGCCTTGACGGCACCGGGCTGTACCTGATCCGCCCGGACGGGCACATCGGGTTCCGGGGCGCGCCGGTCGACCCGGACGCGCTGCGCAAGCACCTGCACCTGGTGTTCGGGAGCGCCAGGTGAGCCGGGTCCGGACCGTGCTGTCGATGCGGACCCGGGAGGGCTGCGAGGAGCGCTTCGAGTCGGAGTGGCTCACCGCCGCCGAACAGATCCGCACGCTGGACGGCTGTCTGCACCAGGACCTGGTCCGCGACGCCGACGACCCGCGCAGCTACCTGATCATCAGCGACTGGGCGGACCGCGAGCGGCTGGACGCGTTCGGCCGCAGCGCGCACCGGGACCGGCTGCTGAGCATCATCCGCGAGCTGCGCGAGTCCGCCGACCGGCACACCTACCAGGTACTGCACAGCGTGACCGGCGAGCCGGGGGAGGGGCGATGACCGACGACGTGGTGCCGGCGAGCGAGCTCTACACCGACGCGTTCGCGGCCGACCCGTACCCCACCCTGGCCCGGCTGCGCGCGGACCGGCCGGTCTGCCCGGTCGGCTCGCCGCGGTTCGACTCCTGGCTGATCACCCGCTTCGACGACGCGCGCACCGCGCTGACCGACCCGCGTCTGTCCAAGGACCTGTACGGCCCGGAGCAGCACTACCTGAAGATCTTCGGCCCGAACTCGGAGGGCCTGAACCGCAACATGCTCAACTCCGACCCGCCCGAGCACACCCGGCTGCGCCGGGTGGTGTCGCAGGCGTTCGCGCCCCGGCGGATCGAGGCGTTGCGCCCCCGGGTGGCGTCGATCGTCGACCAGCTCGTCGACAAGATGGCACCGCACGGCGAGGCGGACCTGATGCGTGACTTCGCCATCCCGCTGCCGATGACAGTCATCTGCGAACTGCTCGGCGTGCCGCCCGCCGACCACGACCGGGTGCTCGACTGGACCCAGGTGATCCGCACCTCCGGCTCCACCAGCCGGCCCCCCGCGCAGGAGCGGGCGGCCGTGCAGGAGGCCCAGCTCCGGCTGCACCACTACCTGGCCGGGCTGGTCCGCGCCAAACGCGACGACCCGGCCGACGACATCATCGGCGCGCTGATCACGGCCGTCGACGAGGACGGGACGCTGTCCGAGGCGGAACTGGTCACCACCACGTTCCTGCTGCTGTTCGCCGGGCACCAGACCACCGCCGACTTCCTCGGCAACGCCGTGCTGGCCCTGCTGACCCACCCCGAGCAGATGGAACTGCTGCGCGCCACGCCCCGCCTGCTGCCCGCCGCGATCGAGGAACTGCTCCGGTTCGACGGGCCGCTGCCCGTGGCCAGCCCGCGCATCGCCACCGAGGACGTCGACTACCAGGGCGTACGCATCCCGCGTGGCGCGATCGTCGGGGTGGCGATCAACGCGGCCAACCACGACCCGGCGCACTTCGCCGACCCGGACCGGCTGGACCTGCGCCGGGTCCGGGGCCCGCACCTCGGGTTCGGGCACGGCGTCCACTACTGCCTGGGCGTCTCGCTGGCCCGGATGGAGGCCGAACTCGCGCTCGGCGCGCTGCTGCGCCGGCTGCCCGGACTGCGTCTCGGCGTACCGCTGGCCGAGGTGCGCCGGCTCCCCGCCGCCTCGCCGTTCCGCGGCCTGCTGGAACTGCCTGTCACCTTCACCGCCTGACGGCGCCGCCGCCGCGCGCCGCCGCCCCCGTCGCAATCATCGAGGAGCAGTCATGGTCTTCCGCAACGTGATCGTCTGTCACATGGTCCCCGGCAGCGAGCAGATCGTCGGCGGCGTGTTCGGCCACTACGACCAGGCCACCCGGCCGCAGGACCTGGGCGTCATCGGCCGGTACCTGCTGTCGCACCACGACCTCTACATCCACGTGATCGAGCGGGAGCAGGACCCGCGGATCTCCGGGCAGACTCGTGGCCTGCCCGCCTTCCAGAAGATCGCCGAGGAGATCGGCCCGTACGTCACCCCGTACCCGCGCTACTGGAAGAACCCGTCGGACTCGGTGGCGAAGGAGTTCTACCACTGGGCACCCGATGGTGAACCGCCCGCCGACACCACGCTCACCGTGATCGTCGGGCGGATCAAGCCGGGCGCGGAACCGGACGTGGCACGGGTCTTCGGCGAGTCCGACGCCGGGTCGCTCCCGGCCGACCTCGGGGTCACCGGACGCTGGCTCTACTCGATCGACGACGTCTACGTGCACCTGCTCGAACAGGAGTCGTCGGCGGCCGAGGCCACCCGGGACCAGCACGGCGACAAGCCTGCCTTCGGCAAGGTGATGCAGGACCTGGGCCCGTACATCGAGCCGTACCGGCCGGAGAGGTGGCAGGGGCCGCAGGACTCCGTGGCGACCGCCTTCTACCGCTGGCAGGCCCGGGACTGAGCACGATCCGCGCTCCCGCCCACCGGATGGCGAGAGTGCGGAAACGCCGCCCCCGCGCCCGGCCGTACGTCAGGCTTGTCGCGGGGGTGCCGGGTGTCGACGAAGGAGATCGTCCAGCACGTCGGGACGCTGCTCGACCTGGCCGGGGTGCTCGTCATCACGGTCGGTGTCGCGGTCGCCACGGCGGTGTTCGCGGTGCGTTGCGCCCGGACCCGCCAGGTGGTCGGGCACTACCGGGCGTATCGGCAGGGCGTCGGCCGGGCCATCCTGCTCGGCCTGGAGTTCCTGGTCGGCGGCGACATCATCCGTACGGTCGCGGTGTCGCCCACGTTCACCAGCGTCGGCGTGCTGGCGCTGATCGTGCTGGTCCGCACGTTCCTCAGCTTCTCGCTGGAGGTGGAGCTGGACGGGCGCTGGCCCTGGCAGGGCCGTCCTCCGGTGGAGCGGCCGGGCGTGGGCGCCCGCCCCCAGCGCTGAGCGTCGTACCCCTGCGGCGGCATGCCGGTATGACGTGTTCCGGATCGTGCGCGGCGACGTGACGAGCCCGGCCGAGCCGCCACGGTAGCTACCCCCAGGGGGTATGGTGGCCGGATGGAACACGCAGACGGTCACGACACCGGCCACCACGGCGGCGGGCACGGCGCGCACGCCGGGCACGACCCGGAGCAGTTCCGCCGCCGGTTCTGGCTGAGCCTGGCGCTCACCGTGCCGATCGTCGCCACCAGCCACATGGTGATGGACTGGTTCGGCTACACGCTGGACTTCCCGGGTGTGCGCTGGGTCGGCCCGGTGCTCGGCACCGTGGTCTTCCTCTACGGCGGCTGGCCGTTCCTCACCGGCGGCCTGCGTGAGCTGCGCGAACGCGCCCCCGGGATGATGCTGCTGATCTCGATGGCGATCGTGGTCGCGTACCTCGCCTCGGCCGCCACCAGCATCGGCCTGTTCGACCTGGACTTCTGGTGGGAGCTGGCCGCGCTGGTCACCATCATGCTGCTCGGCCACTGGCAGGAGATGCGGGCGGTCGGGCAGGCGCGCGGCGCGCTCGGTGCGCTCGCAGCGCTGCTGCCCGACGACGCCGAGCGCCTGGACGACGCCGGGCGGCCGCAGCCGGTGCCGGTCGGCGAGCTGCGGGTGGGCGACCTGGTGCTGGTGCGCCCCGGCGGGCGGGTGCCGGCCGACGGGCGGATCGTCGAGGGTGCCGCCGAGCTGGACGAGTCGATGATCACGGGGGAGTCGCGGCCGGTGGCCCGCGCCGCCGGGGACCGGGTGGTCGCCGGCACCGTCGCCACCGACTCCACCCTCCGGGTACGCGTCGAGGCGGTCGGCGCGGACACCGCGCTGGCCGGCATCGGGCGGCTCGTGGCGCAGGCGCAGGCCTCCGGCGGGCGCGCGCAGGTGCTCGCCGACCGGTTCGCCGCGCTGCTGTTCTACCTGGCGGCGTCCGCCGGCCTGGCCACGTTCGCGGTGTGGGCGCTGCTCGGCGACCCCGACCAGGCGGTGGTGCGGACCGTGACCGTGCTGGTGATCGCCTGCCCGCACGCGCTCGGCCTGGCGATCCCGCTGGTCGTGGCGCTGTCGACAGCGCTGTCGGCCCGCGCCGGCATCCTGGTCAAGGACCGGCTCGCGCTGGAGCGGATGCGCACCGTCGACACCGTCCTGTTCGACAAGACCGGCACGCTCACCACCGGCCGGCACACGGTGACCGGCGTGGCCGCCACCGGCGGGATGGACGAGGCCGCCGCCCTGGCCCTGGCCGGTGCGGTGGAGGCCGACAGCGAGCACCCGCTGGCCCGGGCGCTGGTCGCCGCCGCCGACGCCCGGCAGGCGGGTCCGGCCGAGCCCGCCCGGCTCCCGGACGCGCACGAGGCGGGTCCGGGTGGCCGGGACGCGGGGACGGTGCGTCCGGCGGCGCGGGGCTTCCGGGCGCTGGCCGGCCGGGGCGTGCGCGCCACGGTGGACGGCGTGGACTGGGCGGTCGGCGGGCCGGCGCTGCTGCGCGAACTCGACGCCCCGCTGCCGGACGACCTGGCCCGGGCCGCGCGGGAGTGGTCGGGCCGCGGCGCGGCAGTGCTGCACCTGGTCCGCCTGCCCGAGGACGGCCCGCCGGAGGTGACCGCCGCCTTCGGGATGGAGGACCAGGTCCGCCCGGAGGCGCGGGCCGCCGTGGCCGAGCTGCGCGACCTCGGCGTACGCAAGATCGTGATGATCACCGGTGACGCGCGCCCGGTCGCCGAGGCGGTGGCCGCCGACCTCGGGTTCCGGCCCGGCGTCGACGAGGTCTTCGCCGAGGTGCTCCCCGCCGACAAGGACAAGGCGGTGGCCGGGCTGCGCGATCGGGGACTGACGGTGGCGATGGTCGGCGACGGGGTGAACGACGCCCCGGCGCTGGCTCGCGCCGACGTCGGGCTGGCCATCGGCGCCGGCACCGACGTGGCGATCGAGTCCGCCGGGGTGGTGCTCGCCGGCTCCGACCCGCGCGGGGTCGGCGGCGTGATCCGGCTGTCCCGCGCGTCGTACCGGAAGATGCGGCAGAACCTGGCCTGGGCGGCCGGCTACAACGTGGTCGCGATCCCGCTCGCCGCCGGTGTCCTCGCCTGGGCGGGCGTCGCGCTCAGCCCGGCGCTGGGCGCGGTGCTGATGTCCGCCTCCACGATCGTGGTCGCGCTCAACGCCCAACTGCTGCGCCGGGTCCGGATCGCCCCGGCCGGCTGAGCCGCAGTTTCAGGCCCCGATTAGCGCCGAGGCTTGCGGGTGCGAGCGAACCCGCCGCTTCCGGCCCGCACCTGCGGGCCGCTAGGGTGAGCGCGTGACGGTGTTCCGGATCGGTGAGGCGGCCGAACTGCTCGGGGTCAGCGCGGACACGGTCCGCCGCTGGATCGACGCCGGCAGGCTGCCGGCCAGCCGCGACGAGCACGGCCACCGGGTGCTCGACGGCGCCGACGTGGCCGCGTTCGTCCGCGCCCCCGGCCACCCCGAGCTGTCCTCGGCCCGCAACCGGCTGCGCGGCATCGTCACCGCCGTCGTCAAGGACACCGTGATGGCCCAGGTCGACATCCAGGCCGGGCCGTTCCGGGTGGTGTCGCTGATGAGCCGCGAGGCCGTCGACGACCTCGACCTCCAGGTCGGCTCCGTCGCCGTCGCGGTGATCAAGTCGACCACCGTCGTGGTCGAGCGCGCCCCCACCGCCCCCCGGGGAAGGACCGGTCCGTGACCGTACGGTGGATCCGCGCCGCGCTCGCCGCCGCGCTGGTGGCGACGCTCGGCCTGTCCGGCTGCGGCAGCGCCGACGACCCGGCCGGTCCGGACGGTGCCGGCCCGGTGACCGTGTTCGCCGCCGCCTCGCTCACCGAGGCGTTCACCCGGCTCGGCAAGGAGTACGAAGCCGCCCACCCCGGCCACGCCGTCACGTTCAACTTCGGCGGCAGTTCCGGACTCGCCACCCAGATCACCCAGGGCGCGCCCGCCGACGTGTTCGCCGCCGCCTCCCCGGCCACCATGAAGACGGTCACCGACGCCGGTGACGCCGCAGGTGACCCGGTCGTGCTGGTCCGCAACCAGCTCGTCGTCGCCGTACCCCCTGGTAACCCGGCCCGGGTCGGTCGCCTGGCCGACCTCGCCCGCCCCGGAGTGAAGGTGGCGCTCTGCGCCGAGCAGGTGCCCTGCGGCGCCGCCGCGCGCACCGCGCTCGACGCCGCGGGTGTGCGGCTCACGCCCGCCACGCTCGAACAGGACGTCAAGGGGGCGCTGGCCAAGCTGCGCCTCGGCGAGGTCGACGCCGCGCTGGTCTACCGCACCGACGTCCGCGCCGCCGCGGGACTCGACGCGGTCGAGTTCCCCGAGTCCGCGCGCGCGGTGAACGACTACCCGATCGTCGTGCTGCGCGCCGCCGGCAACCCGGCCGGCGCCCGCGCCTTCGTCGACTTCGTCCGTTCGGACGCCGGGCTCGCCGTGCTCACCGCGGCCGGGTTCCAGGCGCCGCCCGGCGCATGAGCCGCGGCGTACGCCGGCAGCGGGTGCCGGTCGCCCTGCTCGTGCCCGCCGGGCTCGGACTGGCCTTCCTCGTCCTGCCGCTGGCCGGGCTGCTGCTCCGGGCACCCTGGACCACGCTGCCCCGGCGGCTGGCCGAGCCGGGTGTGCTCACCGCGCTGCGGCTGTCGCTGGAGACCGCCACCGTCGCCACCCTGCTCTGCGTGACGCTCGGCGTACCCCTGGCATGGCTCTTGGCGCGGGTGGAGTTCCCCGGCCGGCGGTTGGTCCGGGCGCTGGTAACGGTTCCGCTGGTGCTGCCGCCGGTGGTCGGCGGCGTGGCGCTGCTGCTGGTCTTCGGCCGGCGCGGGCTGATCGGGTCGTGGCTGGACGAGACGTTCGGGGTGACGCTGCCGTTCACCACCGCCGGGGTGGTGCTGGCCGAGGCGTTCGTGGCGATGCCGTTCCTGGTCATCGCCGTCGAGGGGGCACTGCGTGGCGCCGACCCCCGGTACGAGGAGGCCGCCGCCACCCTCGGCGCGGGACGGTTCACCGCCTTCACCCGGGTCACGCTGCCGCTGGTCGCCCCGGGCGTGGCGGCCGGTGCGGTGCTCTGCTGGGCCCGCGCGCTCGGCGAGTTCGGCGCCACCATCACGTTCGCCGGCAACTATCCCGGCCGCACCCAGACCATGCCGCTGGCGGTCTACCTGGCGCTGGAGACCGACCTCCAGGCGGCGATCGTGCTGAGCCTGATCCTGCTCACCGTCTCCGTGGTCATCCTCGCCGCGTTGCGTGACAAGTGGATCGGCAGCACATGAGGATGCTGCTGGACGCGCACCTGGTCGCCGAGCGGGACGGGTTCACCCTCGACGTGCGGCTGCGCATCGCCGCCGGTGAGGTGGTGGCGCTGCTCGGCCCGAACGGTGCCGGCAAGACCACAGCGCTGCGGGTGCTCGCCGGACTGCACCCGCTCGTCGCCGGTCACCTGACGCTCGACGGTGCCGATCTGGACCGGCCGGACCGCCGGGTGTGGACGCCGCCGGAGCGCCGGCCGGTCGGCGTGGTGTTCCAGGACTACCTGCTGTTCCCGCACCTCAGCGCGCTTGACAACGTGGCGTTCGGGCCGCGCCGCCGGGGTGCCGACAAGCGCGCCGCCCGCGCCCGCGCCCAGGAGTGGCTGGACCGGGTCGGCCTCGGTGACCAGGCCCGCCGCCGGCCCCGGCAGCTCTCCGGCGGGCAGGCCCAGCGGGTCGCGCTGGCCCGCGCGCTCGCCGTCGACCCGGCGCTGCTGCTGCTCGACGAGCCGCTCGCCGCGCTCGACGCCCGGACCCGGCTGGACACCCGCGCCGAACTCCAGCGCCACCTCGGCGCGCACTCCGGCGCGACGCTGCTCGTCACCCACGATCCCCTCGACGCGCTGGTGCTCGCCGACCGGCTGGTCATCGTGGAGCACGGCCGGGTGGTGCAGGAGGGCGACGCCGCCACCGTCACGGCCCGGCCGCGCACCGACTACGTGGCCCGGCTGGTCGGCCTCAACCTGCACCGCGGTCGCGCCGACGGGCACGCCGTGACCGTCGGTGAGCTGGCCCTCACCACCGCCGACACCGTCCACGGTGACGCGTTCGTCGCGTACCCGCCGGCCGCTGTCGCGCTGCACCCGTCCCGGCCCGAGGGCAGCCCGCGCAACGTCTGGGCGGCCACCGTCACCGGCGTGCAACGCCACGGCGACAACCTGCGCGTGCAGCTGACCGGGCCGGTCGAGGTCGCCGCCGACGTCACGCCCGCCGCCGCGGCGCATCTCGGCCTGATCCCCGGCCGGAGTGTCTGGGCGGCGGTCAAGGCGGCCGAGACGCGCGCCTATCCGGCGTGACAAACACCGCTGGTCGCGGCATGTGCCCAGGTGAGAGGTTTGATCTGCGCTCAGCCGGTCACTGGGACGGTAGCGACGACGCAAAGGGGGACACGGTGCCCGACACGATCCGCAACAGGTCCAGTCTGGACGCCGACCTGCCACGGGGAGTCACCGACCCGTTGCTCTGGCGGGCCGCGTACGACGTGGCAGCCGCCCACCGGCCCGACGGGTCCGGCCGGTGCGAGAGCCTGCTGTGTGACGGTCAGGCCGCGCCGTGTGACGCGCTGACCGCTGCCCACCGGGCGATGGAACTGGCCGGCGACCGGCACGCCGAGCGGGCCGAGCGGGCCGAGCCCGGAATTTGGCGTACGGAGCAGCGCCGGCGCGCCGCCTGAACATCGGGTCACGGGCGGTTCGAACCGTGGACGCCCCGCTTGCGTGTCTATGATCGACAACTCGGTCGGAATGCGGGGAAGAGGAGAGTTCGTGACGGTCGACGCCCACGCCTTCTGGCTCCGTGCCCCCGGCGAGGGCGAGATCCGGCCGGTCCGGCTCGCCGCGCCCGGCCCCGGTGAGGTGCTGGTGCGCACGCGCTTCTCCGGCGTCAGCCGCGGCACCGAGACGCTCGTGTTCACCGGCCGCGTCCCGGCCGACCAGCACGACGCGATGCGGGCGCCGTTCCAGGAGGGCGACTTCCCGGCACCGGTGAAGTACGGCTACCTGAGCGTCGGCACCGTGGAGGCGGGCGAGGAGCGGCTGCTCGGGCGCACCGTCTTCTGCCTCTACCCGCACCAGAGCGCGTACGTGGTCCCGGCCGACGCCGTGACCGTCGTGCCGGACGGCGTGCCGGCGCAGCGCGCGGTGCTGGCCGGCACCGTGGAGACGGCTGTCAACGCGCTCTGGGACGCCGCCCCGCTGGTCGGCGACCGGGTCACCGTGATCGGCGGCGGGATGGTCGGCTGCGCGGTCACCGCGCTGCTGGCCCGCTTCCCCGGCGTACGCGTGGAGCTGGTCGACGCCGACCCGGCGCGGGCGGAGGTGGCCGCCGCGCTCGGCGCCGACTTCGCCGTGCCCGCCGGCGCCACCGGCGAGCGCGACCTGGTGGTACACGCCAGCGCCACCGCCGACGGGCTGCAACGCGGACTGGAACTGCTGCGCCCGGAGGGCACCGTCCTGGAACTGAGCTGGTACGGCGACCGGCCGGTCACGCTGGCCCTGGGCGGCGCGTTCCACTCGCGACGGCTGGGCATCCGCAGCAGCCAGGTCGGCACCGTGTCGCCCCGGCGGGCCGGCCGCAGCTACGCCGCCCGGCTCGCGCTGGCGCTCGACCTGCTGGCCGACCCGGTGTTCGACGCGCTGCTCACCGGCCGGTCGCGCTTCGACGACCTGCCCGACGTGCTGGACCGGCTCGCCTCGGGCGGGCTGCCGGCGCTGTGTCATCTCATCACCTACGGCGAGGAGTGAACGTGTTCAGCGTGACCGTCCGGGACCACATGATGGTCGCCCACAGCTTCCGCGGCGAGGTGTTCGGCCCGGCGCAGCGGCTGCACGGGGCGACGTTCGTCGTCGACGCCACGTTCCGCCGCGCCGAGCTGGACGACGACGGGATCGTGGTCGACATCGGGTTGGCCACCGAGCAGCTCAAGGCCGTGCTCGCCGAGCTGAACTACCGCAACCTGGACGACGAGCCGGCCTTCGCCGGGGTGAACACCACCACCGAGGTGCTCGCGCGGACGGTCGCCGACCGGCTCGCCGACGCGGTGGCGGCCGGCCGGCTGGGGGAGGGCGCCCGCGGGCTGGCCGGCATCACCGTCACGCTGCACGAGTCGCACATCGCCTGGGCGAGCTACGAGCGGTCGCTCTGACCGGATGAGTGCCGTCCACGTGGTGCTGCCGGGCGACATCGACGACCCGGCGGACCCCAGCGGAGGCAACGCCTACGACCGCCACGTCTGCCGGGGCCTGGCGGCACGCGGCTGGACGGTACGGGAACACCAGGTGCCCGGCGGCTGGCCGCACCCGGGGCACCGGGAACGCGCCGACCTGGCCGGGCTGCTCGGCGGGCTGCCCGACGGCGTGCCGGTGCTGCTCGACGGCCTGGTCGCCTCGACCGTGCCGGACGTCCTCACCCCGCACGCCGCGCGGCTGCCCCTGGTGATCCTGGTGCACCTGCCGATCGAGGGCGAGACGGAGGCGCGGTCGCTTGCGGCGGCCACCGCCGTGGTCGCCACCAGCGAGTGGACCCGCGAACGGCTGCTCACCCGCTACCGGCTGCGCCCCGAACGGGTGACCGTCGCGCCGCCCGGCGTCGACCCGGCGCCCGTCGCGTCCGGCACGCCCGGCGGGGGACGGCTGCTCTGCGTCGCCGCGGTCACCCCGGTGAAGGGCCACGACGTGCTCGCCGCCGCGCTCACCGAGGTGGCGGACCTGGACTGGACCTGCGACTGGATCGGGCCGGTGGACCGGGACCGGGCGTTCGCCGACCGGCTGCGCGAACGCCTCACCGCCACCGGTCTCGGCGGCCGGGTCCGGCTCACCGGCCCGCGCACCGGCCCCGGCCTGGCCGCCACCTACGCCGCCGCCGATCTGCTGGTTGCGCCCTCCCGGCGGGAGACGTACGGAATGGTGGTCACCGAGGCGCTCGCCCGGGGCGTACCGGTGCTGGCGAGCGACACCGGCGGCCTGCCGGCCACGCTCGGGCACGCCTCCGGCGGGGCCCGGCCCGGACTGCTGGTGCCGGCGGGCGACCCGGGCGCGACAGCCGCGGCGCTGCGCCGCTGGCTCACCGATGCCCGCCTGCGGGACCGGCTGCGCCACGCCGCCCGGCAGCGGCGGCGCACCCTCTCCGGCTGGCCGGTCACCGTGGACCGGCTGGCGACGGCGCTCAAGGAGGCGACAGCGGCATGACCACCTCACTCCCGCCCGGCTTCGCGGACTGGCTGCGACTGCGTGAGCCCGCCGACGCGGCGGCCCGCAGCGCCGAGCTGGCCGACGCGGTCCGCGACCGGCTGCCCGCCGGTCGGCCGGTCGTCGTGCACGACCTGGGCAGCGGCACCGGTTCGATGGCCCGCTGGCTCGCGCCCCGGCTGCCCGGCCCGCAGCGCTGGGTGCTGCACGAACGCGACGCGGACCTGCTGGCGCTGGCCCGCGCCGGACGGCTCACCGCCGCCGACGGCACCGACGTCGCGGTGACCACGCGCGGCTCCGACGTCACCCGGCTGACCGCCGCCGACCTGGCCGACGCCCACCTGGTCACCGCGTCCGCGCTGCTGGACATGCTCACCGCCGAGGAGGTCGAGCGGATGGCGGCGGCCTGCGCCGGCCACCCGACGCTGTTCGCGCTCACCGTGACCGGGCGGGCCGAGTTCACCCCGCCGGACCCGCTGGACGCCGAGCTGACCGCCGCGTTCAACGCCCACCAGCGCCGTACCGTCGACGGCCGGGTCCTGCTCGGACCGGACGCCGTGGACGTCACGGTGGCCGCCTTCCGCCGCCACGGCGTCGAGACGCTCCTGCGGCCGACGCCGTGGCGGCTCGGCCCGGAGCAGGCGGACCTCGCCGCCGAGTGGCTCACCGGCTGGGTGGACGCGGCGGTCGAGGAACGACCGCATCTGTCCGGGCCCGCCGCGACGTATACCCGATGGCGGCTCACCGAGGCCGCCGCCGGCCGGCTCGAGGTGGTGCTGCACCACGCCGACCTGCTCGCCGGCTGAACCGTACCGGCCGTCGGCACGTGACAACCGGTGGGAACAAGGGAGGACCGTTTGTCACACGTCGCCGTCGCCGGGCCCGTACCGGCCGTCACGCCCGCGCCGTCGCGCCGGGCCAGGGCGGGCCGGGCATGGGTACGCCCGCTGCTCGGGCTCGCTGTGCTCGCCGTTCTCGTCGCCTCGGTCGGCACCGGACCGTTCCTGGCCGGGCTGCGGCTGATCGACGCGCCGGCGCTGGCCGCCGCGCTCGGCATCGGCGTGATCACCACCGTCTGCTGCGCCTGGCGCTGGTCGCTCGTGGCCGGCGGGCTGGGCGTACGGCTGCCGCTGGGTGCCGCGGTGGCGCACTGCTACCGGGCGGTCTTCCTCAACTCCACGCTGCCCGGCGGCGTGCTCGGCGACGTGCACCGGGCGGTGCGGCACGGCCGCGACGCCGGGGACGTGGCCCGGGGCGTCCGGGCGGTGGTGTGGGAGCGCACCGCCGGGCAGGTGGTGCAGGTGGTCATCGCGGTGGCGCTGCTCGCCGCGTTCCCGTCGCCGGTTCGCCGGTACCTGCCGTCGTTGGCCGCCGCGCTCGCGGTGGTCGCGCTGGTGCTGGTGCTGGCCGCCCGCGCGGTGCCCCGTTCCGGGGCGTCCCGCTTCGCCCGGGCGGCCCGGACCGCGCTCGCCGACGTCCGCTCCGGGGTGCTGGGCCGCCGGACCTGGGCCGGTGTGGTGGTCGCCTCGACAGTGGTGTTCGCCGGTCACCTGGCCACGTTCGTGGTGGCCGCCCGCACGGCCGGCGCGGACGCCCCACTGTCGCACCTGCTGCCGCTGACGCTGCTCGCCCTGCTGGCCATGGCGGTGCCGCTGAACGTGGGCGGTTTCGGGCCGCGCGAGGGGGTGGCCGCGTGGGCGTTCGCCTCGGCCGGGCTGACCGCCGCGCAGGGTGTGGCGACCGGCACGGTGTACGGCGCGCTGGTGCTGGTGGCCAGCCTGCCCGGCGCCGCGGTGCTGCTGGCACGGCGGATGCCTCGGCGCGAGCCCGGCAACTGTCGGTGATCCCGCCTACGGTGGGGAACGAGGTGTGCGTCGCCGGGTCCGCCCGGCGACCGGACGACAGGAGAACCATGGACGAGACGCTGCCCACCGCGACGGTCCGGACCCGCGTGACGGTTCCGCTCCGGTTCCCCGACGGCTACGTGAGCACGGCCCGCGTGCACACCTTCCACGGTCTCGTCGACGGCCGCGAGCACCTGGCGTTCGGGCTCGGTGAGCACGCCGACGCCGGCCCGCCGCTGGTCCGGCCGCACAGCGAATGCCTCACCGGGGACGTGTTCGGCAGCCAGCGCTGCGACTGCGGCCCGCAGTTGCGCGAGGCGGTCGAGCGGATCGCCGAGGCCGGTGGCTACCTGCTCTACCTGCGGCAGGAGGGGCGCGGCATCGGCCTGTACGCCAAGCTCGACGCGTACGCCCTCCAGGACGGCGGCCTCGACACCTACGAGGCGAACCTGGCGCTCGGGCACGGCTCGGACGAGCGCGACTACACGGTGGCCGCGCAGATGCTCGCCGCGCTGGGCGTGGACCGGGTGGCCCTGCTCAGCAACAACCCGGACAAGGCGGCCCAGCTCGAACGGCTGGGCGTCACGGTGGCCGACCGGGTGTCCACCGGCGTGCACCTGTCGCCCGCCAACGCCAGTTACCTGGCGGCCAAGGTGACCCGCGCCGATCACGCCCTCGACCTGCCGTTCGTGCCGTGACCACCCGCCCGTACGTGCTGCTCAGCTGCGCGATGTCGATCGACGGCTACATCGACGACGCGACCACCGACCGGCTTCTGCTGTCGAACGACGACGACCTGGACCGGGTTGACGCGACCCGGGCCGGGTGCGACGCGATCCTCGTGGGCGCGGCGACAGTGCGCCGCGACGACCCCCGCCTGCTGATCCGCAGCGAGCGACGGCGCGCCGAGCGGGTGGCGCGCGGCCTGCCCCCGTCGCCGGTGAAGGTGACTGTCACCGGCAGCGGCGACCTCGATCCGGGGGCGCGCTTCTTCACCATGGGTGACGGGCTCAAGCTGGTGTACTGCCCGAGCGGAGTGGTGGACAAGGCCCGTGAGCAGGTCGGCGCCGTGTCGACTGTGGTCGACGCGGGCGATCCGGCCACCGCGGAGGCGGTGGCGGCCGACCTGGCCGGGCGCGGGGTGACGCGCCTGATGGTGGAGGGCGGCGGCTCGATGCACCGCCAGTTCCTCACCGCCGGCCTGGCCGACGAGCTGCACCTGGTGGTCGCCCCGTTTTTCGTGGGGGACCGGCGGGCGCCGCGCTTCGTCGGGGACGGCCGCTTCCCGTGGCACCCGGGCCGCCGGGCCCGGGTGGTCGAGGTGCGCCAGATCGGCGACGTGGTGCTCACCCGCTACGCGTTGTCCGACCGCTGCCCGGCCTGACCCGTCGTCCCGCCCGGTCCGCCCTTGGGCAAGCTCACGGTCTTGATCAGTTCGTTGACCATACGATGGTGGTGGTGCTGACCGTCGCCCCGATCGTCGCGGCCAGGGGCTGAGCCCGGGCACGTCAGAGCACCTGGGACAGGAAGCGCCGCAGCCGGGGGTGCTCCGGCGCCTCGAACACCGCCTCCGGCGGCCCGGCCTCCAGCACCACGCCCGCGTCCATGAACGCCACCGTGTCGGCGACGCTGCGCGCGAATCCCATCTCGTGCGTCACCACCACCATCGTCATCCCGGCGGCGGCCAGGTCCGCCATCACCGCGAGCACGCCCTTGACCAGTTCCGGGTCCAGCGCGCTGGTCGCCTCGTCGAACAGCATCACCTGCGGGCGCAGCGCGAGCGCCCGTGCGATGGCGACGCGCTGCTGCTGGCCGCCGGAGAGCTGCGCCGGCCGGGCGTCCGCCTTGCCGGCCAGGCCGACCAGATCGAGTTGGGCACGGGCCACCGCCACCGCCTCGTCCTCGCTCAACTTCTTGAGCTTGCGCAGCGCCAGCGTGATGTTGCGCAGCACGCTCAGGTGCGGGAACAGGTTGAACTGCTGGAACACCATCCCGATGCGCTGGCGCAGGGCGTCCGGGTCGTCGCGCAGCACGCTGCGCCCGTCCAGCAGGACGTCACCCCGGTCCGGCTCGATCAGCCGGTTGACGGTGCGCAGCAGCGTCGACTTGCCGGAGCCGGACGGGCCGATCACGCAGGCCGCCCGGCCCCGGGCCACGTCGAGGTCCGCGCCGCGCAGCACCCGGTGCGCGCCGAAGGCCAGGTGCACGTCGCGGACGGCCAGGCTGACCGAGGTCGTGGTGGTCATCGCGGATCCTTTCCGGACGGGGTGAGGCCGGCCGGCTCGGTCTCGGGTTCGGGCGGCGCGGCCGGGCGGCCCTGCCGCAGGCGCCGGTCCAGCCAGTTGACCGCGTGGGTCAGCGGCACGGTCAGCACCAGGTAGAACAACCCGGCCAGCAGCAGCGCGGACTGGTTGCCGGTGTTCGCCGCGTAGTCCTGCCCGATCCGGAACAGCTCCCGCTGGCTGGCCAGCAGGCCGAGGAAGTAGACCAGGCTGGAGTCCTTGATCAACGCGATGAGCTGGTTGACCCAGGCGGGCAGCACCCGGCGTACGCCCTGCGGGATGATCACCAGGCGTATGGCCTCGCCCCAGGAGAAGCCGAGCGCCCGTGCTCCCTCCAGCTGGGCGGCCTCCACGCTCAGGATGCCGGCCCGGAAGATCTCACCGAGGTAGGCGGCGGCGATCAGGGACAGCGCCAGCACCCCCAGCGGGTAGGGGTTCGGCCCCCACACCTGCATGCCGAGCGGCGCCAGGCCCACGCCGATCAGCAGGATGGTCGCCGCGGCCGGCAGGCCGCGGAACACGTCGGTGTAGACCCGCGCCGGCCACCGCAACCATCGGGTACGCGAGATGCCGGCGACGGCCAGCAGCATGCCGAGCACCGAGCCGAGCAGGGCGGCGGAGACCGCCAGGGTCAGCGTGTTGGGCAGCCCGACGGTGAGCATCTCGGGCAGCGCCTCGCGCATCGAGTCCCAGTCGAAGAACGTCTCCCACAGCGTGTTCAGTGGATCCATGTCCGCTCCGTCCGCCCCGCTCGTGCCCGGTCACCGGCTCAGGAGGCGGCCGACGGCGACGGCACCGCCACCGACCCGCTGCCCGGCTCGAAGCCGGCCGGGATCGGCCGCCCCGGGTAGTACTCGGCCTGCAGGCGGCTCCACGTGCCGTCGGCGATCACCTCGTCCAGGCCCTTGTTCAGCGCCTCGCGCAGCTTGTCGTCGCCATTGGCCACCGCGTACGCGGTCGGGGTGGGGCTGAGCTGCTTCGCCGCGACCTTGATCCTGCCGTTGCTGTCGGCGGCGGACTTGTCGCCGATCTCGGCCGGGGCGATCCAGGCGTCGGCCGTGCCGGCCTTGAGCTGGTTGATCGCGCTGTTGTAGTCGGGCACCCGCACCGGGTCGAGGTTCTGCCTGGTGGCATAGTCGTCCTGCACTGTGCCCTGGACCACCACCACGCGCTTGCCGGTGAGCTGGTCGAAGCCGGTGATCGCAGAGCCCGCGGGCACGTCCAGGCCGAAGTAGCCGAAGTCGTAGCCGTTGCCGAAGTCGACTGTCTTCTTCCGCGCCTCGGTGATCGTGATCGAGGAGCTGCCCACGTCGAACTTGCCGCTGTTGACCTGGGCGAGCAGGCCGGAGAAGTCGGTGCCGACGAACTCCACCTTCAGGCCGAGCTTGGCGGCCACGGCGCGCAGCAGCTCGTTGTCGAAGCCGGTGAACTTCCCGTCCTTCAGGAAGACGTTCGGCGGGGCGTCGGTGAGCGTGCCGGCGCGGATCACGCCGGGCTGGAGCAGGCCGTACGGGTTGTCGGCCGCGGCGGTGTCGTCGCCGCCGCAGGCGGTGAGCGCGGTGACGGCGAGCAGGGCCGCCGCACCGACGGCGGCGGCACGGGTCAGGACGGTACGGAAACGCACGATGTCTCTCCAGAGTGGACGTACGCGCGGCGCGCGTCGGTGCCGGCCCGCGCCGGACGGACGGCCGGGCCGGAGAAGGGTGGATCGGGGAAAGGAGGGTGGCGTTCGCTCAGCGCGCGCGGCGACAGGCGTCGCTGCACACCCGCATCAGGTCGACGTGGCGGCGCTTGACCAGCGCGAAGCGGGCCGGGTACGCGGCGACGTCGCCGGAGGGGGTGAAGGGTGGTGCGATCATCGGTCTCCCTGGTCTGTTGCTGACCTGGGTGCCAGGCCACGCTTGCACCGGCGGCTGCCGGTGCCTGGTCTTCACCCGGGGCACCCCACCGCGGAGGAGGGTTGCCGGCCAGCGAGCCGGGGCTTCGCGCTGGCACTCATGACCTGCCCGGAAGGCTAGCAGCACCGCCGTGGCCGCCGTCCAGCCGTTATGACCACCCTCACGCGCGGCGGCGCACCGCCGGGCCGGGACGACTGCCGGGCGGGTCCGGCCCGCGGGCCGCAGAATGGGCGGATGGCCGACCGGCGGGTGACAGTCGACGACCTCGGCGCGTCGTTGATCAAGGGCAACGCGGACGCGGTGAACCTGACGGCCCGCTTCGCCGCCCGTCCACGGGTCACCGGCTGGTGCGTCCGTCCCGGCGAGCCGTGCCCGGGGGTGCGGCGGGCCGGTGCGCGTCCGCACGCCGGCCCGCTCGGGTGACGACGGGACCGCCCGGGGGCAGCGCCGGTTCGGCCGGTGAGGCTCCGGTTCAGGCCGCCAGGGCGGTGGTGAGCCGGCGGGCCTCGGCGACCAGCCTGCTGCCGCCGCCGCGGGCCACCACGTCGGCCAGTCCGGGCACCTCGATCCGGACGCCTGTCGTGGCCGCCGCCTCCGCCGCCAGCGCCAGCAGGTCCGGTGTGCCCCGGGGCGGTGCCGGCGCGGCCAGCAGCGGCGGCAACGCCCCGGCGAGCAGCCGCCACGCGCTCAGCGGGGCACCCGCCGCCACCGCGTCGCGCAGGGGCGTGACCGCCCGGGTGAGGACGACCTGCCCCTGCGTCCCCATCTCGCCCAGATGCCGGCCGATCCGAGGCGCGTCCAGGTCACCGGCGGCCGCCAGGAGCAGCAGCGCGTCGAGCGCGGCCACCCGGTCCGCCTCGTGCCGGGCGCACAGCCCGTACGCCACGGCCAGGTCCAGCGCGGTCCCGCCCGCGCCCGTGCACTCGGCGAGCGCCAGCAGGACCGGCCCTCGCCCGCCGAGACCCTCCTGGGCGGCCATGGCCAGTTCGGGGAGGACCTGGGCGGCGACCACGCCCCGGTGCCCGGGCAGCACCGCCGGCCACAGGTCGACGGTGCCGAACATCCGGGTGCCGATCGCCGGAGGCGCCAGGGTGAGCAGTCCGAACCGGTCGTCCACGTCGGCCGGCGGGGTGAGCGCTACCAGCCGGCGTCGGTCCGGCAACGAGTCGTAGGCCCAGTCGTACGCGCGGGATCGTTCCCGCCGGCCCACAGTCACCACCTCCTGCGCCGGCACCGGCACGACCTCGCCACGCAACCAGACCGCCAGTTCGATCCCGGCGGTCGTGCCGAGCGCCTCCGCGCGTGCCGCCAGCGGCTCGTCGACGACGGCCGGCAGCCGCAGGAAGGCCTGCGTGCAGTCCCACTGCCAGTGCGGCCGGTCGCCGAGCGCGGCCAGCCGCTCGTACAGCACAGCCGGTTCGATCGCCCCGCTGGTCGAGGTGGGCGCGGACATCAACCCCGGATCGTCGTGACCGGCCAGCCGCTGCCCGGCCTCGGCCAGGCGCAGGCGGTAGAGCCACGTCGGTGCGGGACGCCCGGATGCCGCCTGCGCGGACCGGGACGTCGCCAGCACCGAGGCCCAGTGGTCCCGGCGGCGGGTGGCGTCCCCGATCCCGGCGGCTGCCAGCAGCAACCCGTTCACCTGCGCCGCGGGCAGGAACCGGCCCCAGCTCTCGTCACACTCGGCCACCCCCGCCCGGCGCAGCACCGGCGCCAGCGCCGCCGCGACCCGGTCGCGCTCGCGGGTGCCCAGCCGCACCAGACCTTCCACGACCCGTTCGAGAACCGCTGTCGGCCACTGCCCGCGCAGCGCCGCCGCCACCTCCTCCACCAACTCGTCCACCTCGGCGATCGGGGGCGGCGCGGCCGCTGCCGGCAGCGGCGGCGGCAGGTCGTCGCGCGCCTCGGCCACTCTGGTGACGGCCACCGGCCGGTGACCGTGGCGCTGCGCCAGCGTCAGCGCGCGCTCGCGCAGGCCGGCATCGGGATGGTCGGCCGCCGCGGCGAGCACCGCGCCGATCTGCGGGGCCCGGTCGGGGTGCTGGCGGGCCAGCCGGTCGAGCCAGGACACCTGCGCCCGGACCAGGGCCTTCTCCGGCCGGGCCAGCACCGTCCGGGCGGCCTCCCACAGCGCCTCCGGCTCGGCGACGTCACCGGCCTGCCGCAGCGTCCGCTGGGCGGCGCTGGCCACCGGACCGGGGCCGTCGGCGAGCAGCCGCAGATAGGCGCTCGACCGCACCGCCACCTCGTCGGGGGCCGGCGCCAGCAGGTCGTGCAGGACCAGGAACGGTCGCAGCGCGCTCGGCCGGTCGCCGCGCAGCAGCCGGCCCAGGACGCGGTTGAGCAGGACCGCCCGGTCGAGCCGGCCCTCCGCCGCCAGCGCCGTCAGCGCCCGGGGCACCGCCTCCGTCCCCGTGCCGTCGCCGCGGTCCAGCTCGGTGCCCACACCGTCCACCTCGAACAGGCGCGGCAGCAGGGCGTCGAGGAACGGGTCGGCACGCAGCCGGTCCACCGTCGGCGGGCGCGTACCGCGCGGGTCCGGCCAGCCCTGCGCCGCCGCCCAGCCGCGCACGAAGTCGTCAGCGGTCGACGGCGGCGCCTTCTCGGCCAGCAGGAGACCGGCGACGAACCGCCAGCCCGCGACCATCCGGTCCCGGGGGAGCCGGTCGGCCAGCTTGTACGCCACGTCGGCCAGCCAGGTCACCCCGCGTTCCCGGGCGACGTCGACCACCGGCGCGGCGTCGACGCCGACCAGCCAGACCGACCGGCGGCCCAGCAGCGCGGCGACCTTCGTCGGGGTGCTCAGCGTCCCCACCGCGGCCACCGCCAGCGTCGCCGCCTCGCCCTGCCACCACCAGGCGTCCCGCCGGCGGCGCACATCGGCGACCAGTTCGTCGCCGAGCGCCCGCCGGGCCGGCTCGTCCAGCCCGGCCAGAGCCGACCGGACCTTCGACATCCTGCCGCGCGCCACCGCCTCGACGAAGCCGGTCACGACAGCGCCTCCACCGGCGCCGCGGCCATCGACACGGCCAGCGCGTGCCGGCACGGCCCCCGCTGCCCGCGGTGCCGCGCCCACCAGCGGCAGGAACAGGAGTACGCGCCGTCCGGGTGCCGGCGTACCCGGTAGGTCTCGGTGCCGGTGCGTACCGTCGCGTGCTCGCAGTCGCGCTCGACCGCGCCGCGCTCGACGAGTGCCCGCGCGCCGACCAGCCGCGGGTTGTCCCGCTCCGCGCGGCCCGCGTCGTAGGGCATCACCCGGTGGAAGTACGCCCCGTCCGCCACGTCGTAACCGACCCGCCCGGCGGTGCCCAGCTGGGCGAGCGCGGCGCGGACCCGCTCGTCGGGCAGCGCGGCGGCGTCGGCCAGCGCGGCGACGTCGATCGTCGGATCCCAGTTGAGCAGCGCGCCCACCAGCTCCGCGTCGTCGACCACCTCGTCGCCCGCGAGCGCCGCCAGGGCCGCCCCCTCGCCGGAGAACCCCCGGTACGGCTCGGGGGAGAGTGTCAGCGACACCCGCAACGCCCCGGTGTCCAGCTCCCACGTGCTCGGCACGGCCGGTGAACCGGCCCGCACGGCCGGGCCGTACACCCGCAGGGAGCGCGCGTGCCGCAGCACGCCGCGCAGCGCCGCGAGCCTTCCCGCGCCGGCCAGGCAGACCGCGCCCGGCACCGGGCGGGAGGTCAGCCGCAGCGTACGCCCGGCGGGCACCGCCCACAGCACGCTCCGGTCGCCGGCGGCGGGCAGCCGGCGCAGGAACGCCGCCGCCTCCGCCGCCGCGATCTCGGCGCGCGGTTCGAAACCGGCGGTGAGCACGTGCACCTCGGCGAACCCGCGCAGCCAGCGGCCGGGCAGCGGGACCTTCCGCTCGACCACCGAGCCGTCCAGGGTGGAGACGGTCAGGTCGTCCGGCCCGACCGCCACGTGCAACGGCTCGATGCCGCCCACCCGGGCCAGCGCCTCCCGCAGCGGCGGGTTCACGTCCACGTTCGTGGTGCCGTGGCCGCTGATCTCCCCGTCCAGCCCGTCCGGCAGCACGTCCATCCGTGCGTACACCCCGCAGCAGCCCGAGAACGACTCGAAGCGCAGGCGGCCCCGGCTGCCGGTCACCACCGGGTCCAGGCTGGCCGGGCTGACCGGCTGGTGGTAGCGGGTGCGGGCCACCTCGGCGACGGCGAGCAGCCCGGCCGCCGCGGCGGCCGGGGCGGTGAGGAACCCGGCGAAGAAGCGCGGGTTGGCCGCCGGGCCGCCGCAGGTCTGCAGATCGAGACCGGCGGGGCGCAGCGCGGACGGCTGAAGGTATCGGTACGTCTGGACGGCGTTCACGGCGCAGACCGTAGAGCGACCGACCGACAAAACCGCGACGGTCCTGCTAGCGTCCTCGGATGTTCGCCCACGCCCTCACCGACGACGCCGAGCTGCGTCCACTGTCGCCCTGGCACGCCGACGAGTTCCTGGCCAACCTCGACCGCTGCCGCGAGCACATCGCGCCGTGGGTCGGCGCGTCCTTCGTCGCCACCGACGCCGAGTCGGCCCGCAAGGTCCTGCAGGCGTACGCCGACCGGTGGGCCCGCGACGACGGCGGCATCTGGGGCATCTGGCAGCGCGGCACGCTCGTCGGCGGCGTGCTGCTCGTGTCGCTGAGCACCGAACGCGGGGTGTGCGAGGCCGGCTGCTGGCTGGAACCGGGCGCCGAGGGGCAGGGCCTGGTCACCCGCGCGGCCCGCTTCGTCATCGACTGGGCGGTGCGGGAGCGCGGCATCCACCGGGTCGAGTGGGTCACGAAGGCGGGCAACGAGCGCAGTGTCGCCGTCGCGCGGCGGCTCGGCATGAGCCGCGACGGCGTCATGCGCGGGGCCGCCCCGGTGCCGGACGGCCGCGCCGACCTGGAGGTCTGGTCGGTGCTGGCGCCGGAGTGGACCGCCTGACCGCCGAAATTGTCGTACCCGGACGTGAACATGTGTCCATGGCTGTCCCCGCACTGGCCGACCGGTCCCCCCAGCCGCGCGCCCTGCCGCTGCGCGAGGTCCGCACCCGGCTCACCCAGCTCGTCTCCCTGGCCGAGCTGACCGACACCGTCACGCTCGTCACCCGCGACGGCGATCCCCGGCCGGTCGCCGCGATCGTGCCCGCGACCGCCGCCCGCACCGGCGCCCAGGCACGTGCCGACGCCGGACGCGTCGCCGCGATCAGCGCCGGCTGGGCCCGCCGCCTGGAGGAGTTGCACCGGCAGTCCGGCCGGCGGCACGCCGCCGAGCTGCGGGTGCTGGCCGACGCGCTCGCCGAGGCGTGGGCCGAACTGGATCGCCGCGCCCCGGCCGGCGACCCGGCGCTGACCCGGCTGCGCGCCGCGCACGCCGACCTGCTGCGCCGCTGACCCGTGGCGGCCCGCCCGGAGTGCGCGGGACGCCACGGGTGTGCGGTCAGCTCCGGCCGCGCTCGGCCCGGTAGCGGCGGATCAGCTCGGCGGTCGAGGTGTCCACGTCGGCCAGGTCCGGGTCCGGCCCGGTGAGCTTCGGCGCGAGCTGGTTGGCCATCACCTTGCCCAGCTCCACGCCCCACTGGTCGAACGCGTTGATGTCCCAGATCGCGGCCTCGGTGAACGTGATGTGCTCGTAGAGCGCGATCAGCTGGCCCAGCGTCGCCGGGGTGAGCTTCGGCGCCAGGATCGACGTGGTCGGGTGGTTGCCCGTCATCACCCGGTGCGGCACCACCTCGGGCGCGGTGCCCTCGGCCTCCACCTGCTCCCGGGTCCGCCCGAACGCCAGCGCGGCGGTCTGGGCGAAGAAGTTCGACATGAACAGGTCGTGCATGTCGCCCAGGTCGTGGTTGGGCCGGCTGAACGCGATGAAGTCCGCCGGGATCAGCCGGGTGCCCTGGTGGATGAGCTGGTAGAAGGCGTGCTGCCCGTTGGTGCCGGGCTCGCCCCAGAAGATCTCCCCGGTCGGGTACGTGACGGGCGAGCCGTCGACGCGTACCGACTTGCCGTTGCTCTCCATGGTGAGCTGCTGGAGGTAGGCCGGGAACCGGTGCAGGTACTGCGAGTAGGGCAGCACCGCGTGGGTCTCCGCGCCGAGGAAGTCGGTGTACCAGACGTTGAGCAGGCCGAGCAGTGCCGGCACGTTGCGTTCCACCGGCACGGACCGGAAGTGCTCGTCGACCGCGTGGTAGCCGGCCAGCATCTCGCGGAACCGGTCCGGCCCGATCGCCAGCATCACCGACAGGCCGACCGCCGACGGCAGCGAGTAGCGTCCGCCCACCCAGTCCCAGAAGCCGAACATGTTCTCCGGGTCGATGCCGAAGTCGCGGACCCGCTGCTCGTTGGTGCTGACCGCGACGAAGTGCCGGGCCACGGCGTCGTCGTCCGCGTCCAGTCCGGCGAGCAGCCAGCGCCGCGCCTGGTCGGCGTTGGCGAGCGTCTCCTGGGTGGAGAACGTCTTGGACACCACGACGAACAGCGTGCTCGCCGGGTCCAGGTCGGCGGTCTTGTCGTGGATGTCGGTCGGGTCGATGTTCGACACGAACCGGCAGCTGATGCCCGCGTCCCGGTACGCCTTGAGCGCCTCGTACGCCATCACCGGCCCGAGGTCGGAGCCGCCGATGCCGATGTTGACCACTGTGGTGATCCGCTCACCGGTGTGACCGCGCCACGAGCCGGAGCGCACCCGTTGCGCGAACGCCGACATGCGGTCCAGGACGGCGTGCACGTCGGCGACCACGTCCTGACCGTCCACGGTGAGTGACGCGTCCGGCGGCAGGCGCAGCGCGGTGTGCAGCACGGCCCGGTCCTCGGTCACGTTGATGTGCCGTCCGGCGACCATGGCCGCGATCCGGCCGGTCAGCCCGACCCGCTCGGCGAGCGCGACGAGCAGCGCGATCGTCTCGTCGGTGACCAGGTTCTTGCTGTAGTCCACGTGCAGGTCGGCGACCTCGCCGGTGAGCCGCTCACCCCGCTGCCCGTCGGCGGCGAACAGGTCGCGCAGGTGCGTGCCGCGCATCGCCTCGGCGTGCTTGCGCAGCGCCTGCCATTCGTCGGTGGTGGTGACGTCCACAGCCATCGGGTCGATCTTCTCCTTCGCGACGGGCGGTCGGCCGGCGCGCGCCGGCGAACCCCACAAGCCTGCCACCCGGACCGGTCGCGCGCGACGCGACCCGGCGGCGACCACCGCGCGGGCGGTTCTTTCCGTCCGCCGCCGCTGGACACGCCGTTGGGACATCTGTACGACACGCCGATCACGCACTGACATCTTTCGATTGCGGAACGTAAGCTCCAGAGTCGTCGGTGTAGCGGAGGAGGGCGCGTATGGCAGCGGTTTTCGGTCTCCGGCGCCCCTTGGACGAGAACTCGCCGGATGAGCCCGCCGCGACGGCCGACGACTCGCCGCTGCCGGAGCTGGCGGACGGGCACTGGATGAACCGCGCCACCGAGTTCGCCCACACCAGCTTCTGGTCGGTGGCGCGCCGGCTGCCGGCCCTCGTCCGCGAGGCCATCGGCCTGGCCTGGGCGACCAGCCGGCGGGACACGCTCGCCTCGATCGGGCTCAACGTGGTCGCCGGGCTGCTCACCACCTTCGGCCTGCTCGCCACCACCGGCGTACTCCGGCAGCTCTTCGCCGCCGGGCCCACACCGGACCGGATCCGCGCCGCCCTGCCCGCGCTCCTGCTCGCGGCCGCCGCCGTGACGGCCCGGGGAGCGCTGACGGTCGCCGCCGGCTGGGCGCAGGCCCGGCTCATCCCGCAGATCAACTACCAGGTGGAACTCCGGCTCTTCGAGGCGACCACCGCCGTGGAGCTCGCCGCGTTCGACGACGCCGGGTTCGCCGAGGAGATGGACCGTGCCCGGGATCGGGGCATGGCCGAGGCCGCGTCGATTGTGGACCACACCGTGAACCTCGTGACCGGTGTCGTCGGTGTACTGGCCACCGCCGCCGCGGTCACCGTCATCCAGCCCGTCCTGCTGCCGTGCCTGCTGCTCGCCGCCGTGCCCGAGGCCGTCACCGCGGTCAAGCTGGCGCGTCGGCAGTATCTGGCGCTGCTCGCCTGGATCACCCGTCGCCGCCGGATGTTCATGCTGGCCCGGTTGATGGCCGACCGGCACACCGCCGCCGAGATCCGTGCCTACCAGATGCGGGACTTCCTGCTCGCCGAGTACCACCGGATGATGACCGTGGAGACACAGGCCCAGCTCCGGCTGGCCCGCTCGCAGACCGTCACCCGGGGGCTCGGCCTGTCGGTGACCGGCGTGGCCGCGTTCGCGGTCTACGCCGTACTGGGCGGGCTGCTGCTGGGCGGTGTGGTGGCGCTGGCGGCGGCGGCCACCGCGCTGCTCGCGCTCCAGTCCGCGCGTACGAGCCTGCGCACGGCGATCTTCGCCACCAACTCGCTCTACGAGGACGCGCTCTACTACCAGGACTACCGAGACTTCCTCGACCGTGCCACCCGGCGGATCCCGGCCGGCGGTCACCTGCCGGTCGACGGGTTCACGCGGATCGACGTCGAGTGCGTCAGCCTGCGTTACCCGGACACCGACACCGCGGCGGTCGACGAGGTCAGCCTCACGGTCCGGCGTGGAGAGGTGGTCGCGCTGGTGGGGGAGAACGGATCCGGGAAGACGACACTGGCGAAGCTGATCGCCGGCCTGTACCGCCCCACCGGCGGCACGATCCGCTGGGACGGCGTGGACGCCGCCGAGCTGGACCCACGGCAGACCGCCGCGCAGGTCGCGGTGATGAGCCAGGACTGGTGGAAGTTCCCGTTCACCGCCCGGCAGAACATCCGGGTCGGCCGCCACGACCGCGCCGACGGGCCCGGCCCCAGCGTGGAGACCGCCGCCCGGGACGCCGCCGCGCACGACATGATCAGCGAGCTGCCGTTCGGGTACGACACGCTGCTGGACCGGCAGTTCAAGGACGGTCAGGACCTGTCCGGCGGGCAGTGGCAGCGGCTGGTGGCCGCACGCGGTCTCTACCGCGACGCCCGGCTGCTGATCTGCGACGAGCCGTCCGCCGCGCTGGACGCGCGTGCCGAACACGCCCTCTTCCAGCACCTGCGGCGGCACCCGGACCGGGCCGTCGTGCTGATCACCCACCGCCTGGCGAACGTCCGGCACGCCGACCGGATCTTCGTGATGGACCACGGCCGGCTCGTGCAGTCCGGCGACCACGACACGTTGATGGCCGAGGGCGGTCTCTACCGGGAGCTGTTCGAGTTGCAGGCGGCCGGTTACCTCGCCGGCAGCGCGGAGCCCGCCGCCGACGGTTGACCTCCAGCGCACTCGAACTCCTACCGTGTCCGGACCGCGCGCCACCCGGCCGGCGCGGCGCGGCGCGAACCAGGAAGCTCACATGCGCTATCGCGTCCTCGCGCTTCCGTCCCTCTCCGGGGCCACGCCGCCCGCCCTCAGCTCCAAGATCGCCGGAAACAGCGTTAGCGGGACAGCCCAGCTCGCCGATCATGAGGTTCCGGCCCCGGCAAATAGCGCGAACCGGGCACTCGAGGGGCCGAAACCGCAAGATCGGCGGGGCGCGGCGGGGCGCGGCGGGGTGAGGGAGGGCGGGTGGGGAACTGCGTCGACAGGGGACGGCTGCGGAATCACACTGGGCGGGTGGAACATCGCGATCTTGTTCGGGTGAGCAAGCGGCTGTCGCTGGCGTTGCGGCACCGGCCCGACGCATTCGGGCTGCGGCTCGACCGGGCCGGGTGGGTGCCGGTCGCCGACGTGCTCGCCGGGCTGGGGATCAGCCGCGCCCACCTGGACGCCGTGGTCGCGGGCAACGACAAGCAGCGCTTCGCGGTGGAGACCGGCCCGGACGGGGCCGACCGGATCCGAGCCAGCCAGGGGCACTCGGTTCCGGTCGACCTCGGCCTGACCCCGGCCGCGCCGCCGCCCCGGCTGTTCCACGGCACCGGCGAGGCCGTGCTGGACGCGATCCGGGCGCAGGGGCTGCGCCGGGGCGGGCGCCACCACGTACACCTGTCGCCTGATGTGGCGACGGCCCGGCGCGTCGGCGCGCGCCGGGGCGGCGCGGTGGTGGTGCTGACCGTGGACGCCGCGGCGATGGCCGAGGCCGGGTACCTGTTCTACCGCTCGGCGAACGGGGTGTGGCTCACCGACACCGTGCCGCCGGCCTACCTCGGCACCACCTGACGCGGCGGTCAGCAGGCGGTCACCGGGTGGGCCACCACGGCGTCGAAGAGGTACGCGAGGTCGTTGACGGCGGCTCGGTCGGGCTGGACGGCGCCGGTGCAGTCGGTGGCGCGGGCGCGCAGGACGTGCCGGCCCGGGGTGGGCGGGCGCCAGCGTGCCGTCCAGCGCTGCCAGGCGCCGCCCCGGTCGGCGGCGACCAGGTCGGCCGGGCGCCACCCGTCGCCGGTGTCCACCTCGACGTGCGCGATCGGGCCGTTGCCGGACCAGGAACGGCCGGTCAGCAGCACCTCCTCGCCGACCGGCACCCGGGCGTCCCAGGCCAGCTCGAAGGCGCTGCGGACCGGCTGGGCGGTGAGCACGGTGCCGTCGGCCGGCTGGCCGGGGCCGAACATCCGGTAGAACTGCGTGTTCCACGGCGAGAACAGGGCAGTGGTGGAGACCTCGATCGCGCCCACCCACTTGATCGAGGAGATGCCGACCCAGCCGGGCACCACGACCCGTACCGGGAAACCGTGGTCGGCGGGCAGCGGCTCGCCGTTCATCTCGTACGCCAGCAGCACGTCGTCCAGCGCCTTCGCGACCGGCATCGGGCGGCGTACCCGGCCGAGGTTCACCCCGCCGCTGACGTAGTTCGGGTCGAGGCCCTCGGGCATCACGTCGACCGCGTCGTCACGTAGCCCCGCCAGACGCAGGACCGTGCCGAGCCGGACACCCCGCCACCGGGCCACGCCGACGCTACCCAGCCCCCACACCACGCCCGGCGTGGGCTCGTCCTGCTGTTCGGCGAAGTAGCGCCGCCCGTTGCCGGCGCACTCCAGCAGCGCCGCGTGCTCCTCGGCGGGCAGCCGGCGTAGCTCGTCGAGGTCGAACTCGACCGGGTTGTCGCGGGTGGGCGCGCCGCGCAGGCCGTAGCCGAACAGCCGCAGCCGCCAGGTGGCGGGGTCCAGCTGCGGGGTGAGCGTGTGGTTGCGGACGAAGAAGCGGTCGACCGGGACCACGTACCCCTGGCCGGCCATCGACGGCCAGCGCATCTCGGCGTTGGTGTCCAGCGGGCGCAGCAACTCCGGCGGCAGCGGCTTGACGATCGGCGCGCCGGGCTCGACGCCGACCGGCGCGGACGCCACCGCGACCGGCTCGCCCTCCGCGGCGGCGGCGGTCACCGCGGCCATCGCCGCACCCACCTCCAGCAGCCGGTCGCGGTCGACGCCCGGCCCGTGGGCGTGCCCGGCGAGCCACTGTCGGCTCCGGTCGGCGTCGTGGACAGCTTCGGCGGGGGACGGGGACTGACTCACGGCTGACCTCCGTGTTGGGCGACGCTGCCTTTCCTATTCAATCAGTAGGACTTTTCGTCGATTCATCGCAGGTGGCGGCTCCCGCGACGGGCAGGAGGTCTCGCCGCGCCGGTAAGCCGGATCCGGATGTGGTCAGAGCAGGCGCTGACCGGTGAGGAAGTCGGCGAGCACCCGGGTGTGCGTGGAGAAGGCCAGCTCGACCGGACCGGTGAGCACGAGCCATTCGGTGGCCTCCTCGGTCGGCGCCGACGGCGGCAGGTCACCGATCGGCCGCTCGGGCAGCACGCCGAAGACCATCATCGTGCCGCCCGCCGGGGCGCCGTGCACCGCGAACAGCCGCGCCTCGCCCGCCTCGGCCCGCAGCCCGGTCTCCTCGCGCAGCTCACGGACGAGCGCCTCGGACCACTCCTCGCCGTACTCGATGAAGCCGCCCGGGAGCGCGAGCTGCCCCCGGGCCGGTTCGATGTCGCGGCGCACCACCACCACGCCCAGTCCTTCCGGCGTGCGGACCGGCAGGACCGCGACCGCCACCGGCAGCGGATTGCGCCACACCGTCTCGCCGCAGGAGGAACAGACACGCGGCCACCCGGCGTCCGCCGGGTAGGCCGCGCCGCAGAACGAGCAGTGCGAGTACGCGGTCACGCCGCAGCACGTTACCCGCACCCCAGGCGCGAGATCAGGCGTCACCCCGCCGGCCGGTGGCGCGTGCCTCCATCAGGGCGAACCCGAGCAGGTTCCCGCCCCGCCACGTCGACGGGTCGGCGGCGCGCGGGTCGTCGGCGGTCAGGCCGATGCCCCAGATCCGGTCGGTCGGGCTGGCCTCGACGAGCACCCGGCCGCCGGTGCCGAACAGGAACCGCCGCAACGGTTCGTGCCGGGAGAACTTGGCGACGCTGCCGGCCACCACGATCTCGTAGCGGCGGGCCACCCGGGTCGCCTCGTCGAAGTCGCGGACCTGCCGGCCGAGCGCCTTGGCCCGGTGCGGATGCCCGGCCGTGAGCACCCGCTCGGCGATCGCGTGGTCACCGAAGAGCGTGGCCTTGTGCCGTTCGGCGCGCTGCTGGTCGACGCGATCGGCGCCGGCCTGCGCTGAGCGCTCCCGGCGCCCGGCGTTGAGTGTTCCCGGCGGCCGGTCAGGCGATCTCGCCGGTGGTGGCGATCTCGCCGAGCTGGCCCAGCGTGCTCAGGTACGTGTCGTGCAGTTCGTCGGTGGCCGCCGTGCACGCGTCGGAGACGGTGACGATGCGATACCCGTTGTCGACCGCCTGGTAGGCGGTGGACGCGACGGCCAGGTTCGTCGCGACGCCGGTGAACACCACGGTCCGCACGCCCCGGCCACGCAGGATCAGGTCCAGGTCGGTGCCGGAGAATCCACCGAGCCGGGTGGAGGTGACGACGACGTCGCCGGGCTGCAGCATGACCTCGTCGACGATCTCGGTCTTCGGGTCGCCCTCCAGGAACGCCCCGCGCTCCGCGACCATGGCGAAGCTCGGCGTGTTGGCGATCAGATCCGGATAGCCGGGCCGGTAGGCGACGCGGGTGAAGACGACGAGACCACCAGCGGCCCGCGCGGCGGCGGCGACCCGGGCCGCGTTCGCCGCCACGTCGTGCCGGGCCACCTGGTCGGCGAAGAACGGGCCGAAGACGCCGTCCGGGCTGACCACCTCGTATTGCCAGTGGACGCCTACGACCGCGGTGTGTGCCCAGTCGATGCGCTGCATGTCGATCCCGTCATGGTGCGGAGAGCTGCTGCGGCGCCAGCTCGTAACGTCTCGGGCCGCTGGCGGCGGTGCTCCTGCCGAAGGCGTCCAGGCGTCCCCAGCGGCCGATGACGTCGAGCAGGGCCACGTAGTCGAGGCTAGCAGGCAGGGCGGGCCGGGCCACGAGATCGTCGCCGACCGGCCGGAGGCCGAGCATCGTCCGCAGGAGCAGCAGCGGTGCCCCGGCCGACCACGCCTGCGGGCTGCACGCGGTCGGATACCGGATCGGGAAGCGGGTATCGGACCGGGCGTGCCCGGCGAACGCCTCCGGCAGTCGGCCGTCGTAGAAAGCCGCCGCGTCCAGGATGCCGGCCGCGATGCGGGCCGCCTCGTCGGCGTACCCGTAGCGCCGCAGGCCCCAGGCGATGAACGAGTTGTCGAACGGCCAGATGGTCCCGACGTGGTAGCCGACCGGGTTGTACCGGGCCTCGCCCTCGGCCAGCGTGCGGACACCCCAGCCGCTGAACATCGCCGGTGACATCAGGTGCCGCACCAGGGCCTCGGCCTTCGGCTCCTCGACGATGCCGCTCCACAGCAGGTGGCCGATGTTCGACGACAGGGCGTCCACCCGGCGGCCGTCGCCGTCCAGCGCCAGCGCCATGTACTCGCCGTCGTCGATCCAGAAGTCCTGGTTGAAGCGGCGCTTGAGGTCGGCGGCGTCCTGCTCCAGCCGGTCCGCGTACGCCGGGTCGTGCCAGATCTCGCGCGCGAGCCGCGCGGTGCGCACCTTGGCGTCGTACGCGTACCCCTGGAGTTCACAGGTGGCGCGCGGGAAGCCCGGCAGCCGGCCGTCGCGGTAGGAGATGCTGTCCCAGGAGTCCTTCCAGCACTGGTTCTCCAGGCCGTTCACCGGGTTGCGCCGCTCGTAGGAGACATAGCCGTTGCCGGCCCGGTCGGCGTAGTGGTCGATCCAGTCGACAGCCGCCCGCGCCTCCTGCTCCACCGCGCGTACGAGGGCGGCGTCGCCCGTCCACCGCTCGTACTCGTCGAGCAGCACGAGGAACAGGGGAGTGGCATCGGCGCTGCCGAAGTAGGGGCTGTGCGGTGTCTCGTCGAAGGCGGTCAGTTCGCCGTAGCGCATCTCGTGCAGGATCCGGCCCGGCTCCTCCTCCCGGAAGTCGTCGATCCGGCTGCCCTGGCGGAAGGCGAGCACTGTCAGCGTGGTGGCGGCGAGTTCGGGTGCGAACGGCAGCGCCTGGAGGCTGGTGAGGATGCTGTCGCGGCCGAACAGGCACATGAACCAGGGCAACCCGGCGGCCAGGACGCACCCCGCTCCGGCGAGGAACGGACTGAACCGCAGCGCGGCCAGGTCGATGAGACTCTGCCGGTAGGTGTTCTGCAGCGGTTCCCAGCTGGTCTCCAGGCGCGGTGCCCGGTCCAGCCACTCCCGTAGCTCGGCGGGCTTGTCCCGGGTGTGGCCCTCGGCCCGACCGGGCAGGCTGAGCCGCTCCAGCCCGCGGGGCATGGCCAGGTCCGGCTCGGCGGTCAGCCGGGTCTGCCACCGGCCGTGCGGTTCGATGTGTACGCGCAGCGTCAGGCCGTTCTCGTCCACCTCCGCCGGAGTCGTCGCGGACACGATCGTCTCGCGGCGGTAGCGTTCGCGCTGGTAGCCCAGGACGAGCCGCGGGCCGTCGACCCGCCGGTAGTGCCGCCCCGCGCGGTCGGTCGTGCCCTCCTTGACCGCGAAGAGGTCCGCGAAGTCCGCGTCCGCCTCGATCCGCACGGTCAGGTCGACGGGCCGCCGGTCGTGGTTGACCAGGAGCAGGTCCTCCTGGAGTCCGCTGTCCAGCCTGTGGGTCCGGCGTACCGCGAGTGTGCTGTTGACGTAGACGTCCTGACCGCCCGGAACCAGGTAGAACCGGTTCTCGAAGTACTGAATGTCGTCGATGGACAGCGTGCTGAGCCGCTCGCCGTCGATGGTGAGCTGCCACCGGGACAGCAGACGGGTGTCGTGGGCGAACAGGCCGTGGGTGGCGTCGGCCGCCGGGGCGATGTCGCCCGCCCGGTCGCAGACCAGGAAGACCGTCCCGTCGAAGATGCCGACGTGGTCGTCACGCATCGTCGCCTCCCCGGTGTCGTTCCGGACGTGGGCCGGGCGGGGCTGGGAACAGCCGGCGTACGGTCGCGAACAGCCGGGGGCTGCCCTCCACTTCGGCCTCGCCGCGCAGGACGGTGGTGAGGAAGTACGCCTCGCCCCGGGCGATCCGGTCGAAGACGGCCCGGTCCGCCCGGACGACGGCGTCCCCGCCGGTGGCCTGCCGTGCCGCGGTGACCTCGCCCCGGGCGATGGAGACCAGCCAGTGGTCGACCGATCCGCCAGCGGCGATGTCGAACCGGACGGTGCCTTCGTGCAGCGCTGTCAGCCCGCGCTGCCTGCGCTGGCCCAGGCTCCGGAAGAACTCTTCGGTGGCGTCGACCATCGGACCCCCTCCCGAGGGCACTGTTCCCCGCAACAGAGCCCGTCTTCTCACCCGGAACGGGTGAAAAGCGGCGGAGCTATTCCGCGCGCAGCAGGCGCAGGATGCGGGCCAGGTCGGCCCGGTCGTCCGGTGAGAGCACGCCGAAGAACCGTTCCGCCTCGGTGGCCCGGGCCTGCCGGATCGCGGTGCCCACCCGCTCGCCCTCGGCGGTGGGGGTGACCAGCGTGGCCCGCCGGTCGCCCGGGTCGGGCCGCCGTTGCACCAGACCCCGCTCCTGCAACCCGTCGATGACCTCGGTGGCCGAGCGCGGGGCGATGCGCAGGTGCTCGGCGAGCGCGCCGGGCCGCAGCGCGCCGTGACGCATCAGCACGCCGAGCGCCCGCGCGTGCCCGGGGCTGATGTCCCACGGCGCGAGCGCGCGCTTGGTCTGGTGCCGCAGCCGCCGGGTCACCGCCCAGAACGTCTCGGCCAGGCTCTCGTCGCCACCGCTCACGGGGAATACGGTAACAGGCTTTCGTGTTGCTCCCTCATGTTGAGGTAACCTCAGCATTATTCCCTGCATGAGGAGCACAGTTGGATCGCATCCCCGACGGCCGCCGTGCCGGCCGAACCGTTTCCCCCGCCGAGAAGGCCCAGGCCCGTGCGGTGTCCCTGCGCCGGATCGGCCGCCTGTTCACCGCCCACCGAGGCCCGCTCGCCGCCGTCGTGGCGATCATCGTGGCGTCCTCGATCATCGCGATGGCCACGCCGTTCCTCCTGCGTACGGTGATCGACAGGGCCCTGCCCGAGCGTGACCTGACGCTGCTGGCCTGGCTGGTCGCGGGCATGGTCGCGGTCGCCGCCGTGACCGCCGTGCTCGGCGTCGCCCAGACCTTGATCTCCACCCGCGTCGGTCAGGAGGTCATGCACCGGCTGCGCGCCGACGTCTTCGCCCACCTTCAGCGGCAGTCGATCGGCTTCTTCGTGCGCACCCGCACCGGCGAGGTCCAGTCCCGCATCACCAACGACATCGGCGGCATGCAGTCGGTGGTCACCTCCACCGCCACCTCGATCGCCGCCAACCTCACCACGGTCGTGGCCACGACCGTCGCCATGCTGGCGCTGAGCTGGCGCCTCACGCTCGTCTCGGTGGTCGTGCTGCCGCCCGCGCTCTGGCTCACCCGCCGGGTCGCCCGGCTGCGCCGGGAGATCACCGCCCAGCGCCAGCGCGAACTGGCAGACCTCACCGTGACCATCGAGGAAGGGCTGTCGGTCAGCGGCGTACGGCTGGCCAAGACGCTCGGCACCGGCCCGGCCCTGGTCGACCGGTTCACCGCCTCCTCGGCCCGCCTGGTCGACCTGGAACTGCGCTCCGAGCTGGCCGGACGCTGGCGGATGGCCGCCATGAGCATCGTCTTCGCCGCCATCCCCGCGGTGATCTACCTCGGCGCCGGGCTGCCCGGCACCGCCGGCACGCTCACCATCGGCACGCTCGTCGCGTTCACCGCGCTCCAGGGCAACCTGTTCCGGCCGCTGATGGGCCTGCTCGACGTCGGCGTCACGCTCACCGCGTCGCTGGCGCTGTTCGCCCGCATCTTCGAATACCTCGACCTGCCCGTCGAGGTGGCCGAGCCGGACCGCCCGGTCCCGCTGGACCCGGCCACCGCCCGCGGCCACCTGCGGATCGACGACGTCACCTTCAGCTACCCGGGCAGCGACACCGCCGCCCTGGCCGGCGTCAGCCTGGACGTACCCGCCGGCACCAGCCTGGCCCTGGTGGGGGAGACCGGCTCCGGCAAGAGCACGCTCGCCGCGCTGATCAGCCGGCTGCACGACCCGGACGCCGGTCGGATCACCATCGACGGGATCGACCTGCGCGACCTGCGCCCGGCCGACCTGGCGGCCGTCGTGGGCGTGGTCAGCCAGGAGACGTACCTGCTGCACGGCACCGTCCGGGACAACCTCCGGTACGCGCGCCCGGACGCCACCGACGCCGACATCGAGGCCGCCGCCCGCGCCGCCCGCATCCACGACCTCATCAGGGGACTGCCCGACGGGTACGACACCATGGTCGGCTCGCGCGGCCACCGGTTCTCCGGCGGCGAGCAGCAGCGCCTGGCGATCGCCCGGACGCTGCTGCGCGACCCGCGGATCCTGGTGCTGGACGAGGCGACGAGCGCGCTGGACACCGAGACCGAACGCGCGGTCCAGCGGGCGCTGGACGAGCTGGCCCGGGGCCGCACGGTGGTGACCATCGCGCACCGGCTCTCCACCGTCCGCGACGCCGACCGTATCGCCGTGCTCGACCACGGCCGGATCGTCGAGTCGGGCACCCACGACGCGCTGCTGGACCGGCGCGGCCGGTACGCCGCCCTGGTCGGCTGACCGTAGGAGCGTTCTGCCCGCGTCGTCATCGGCCGTCCAGCAGGCCGCCCGGCACGGCCACCGTCCCGGGCTGACCGCACGGCTGGAACCGAGTGCGGCTGCGGCTCAGACCGTGGGCGGCTCCGGCTCGCCGGGGCGGGACCGCTGTCCGGGGGCCGGGCGCGGCGCGGGCGGGGGGAGAAGCGGCTCCAGCGGGGTGAACGACTCCACCGGTCCGTCCGGCCGCGATCCACGTCGCGCCCGCCCCGCCTCTCCCGGCATTTGTTCCCGGCGGTCACGCCGGTCGCGTTCCTCGGCGTACTCGGCGCGGCGGCGGGCCAGGTCGCGCTCGCACTCCAGCGCGATGCGCTGCTCCCAGTACGGCTGGAGCAGCTTGCGCACCCGCTCGTCCAGGTGCACCGTGACGTCGGGCTCGCAGGCGAACGTCACCTCACCGCGCGCGTATGTCCACGGTGCCGGGTCGTCGTCGGCGAGCGCCGCAGTCAGCGCGGCGTGCAGGTCGCGCGGGCGGTGCGGTGGCACCTCCACCGCGTACCGGACGGCCAGCCGGTGCAGGCGTTGCGCGGCCTGCTGCTGGAAGTAGTCGACGTACCAGCCGAACAGCTCCGGCCGGGCCGAGTCCGAGGACCAGGTGTAGGTGGCCCGGACCAGGAACACGTACACCTGGCCCTGCGCCGGCACCGCGAGCGGCTCCGGCACACGCCGGTCGACTGTGGTCACCGGCGTCGCCGGCTCCTCGCTCCACCAGAGCTGCCGTAGCGTCGGTTGCGCGCCGTCCCAGAACCGCCGGGTCCGTACGCGTGCCGCCTCGCCCAGCGCCTTTGCCCGTCCGGCCCACCGCCTTCGGCGACTGTCCACCGGCGCGCCGGGCTTCGGCCGGCCGCCGGCCGGATCGGGCCCCTCCGGCACCGCGGTCATCGCACCCCCCTCCATGCCGGATCGCAGCACCGCGTCCCGCGGCATCACCGGGACGCGCGGGCCGCCGGGCGAGGGGTGGCCGGACCGCCGTGCGGTCCGCGAACCACGCTAACAACCCCGCCCGGTGTACGCGCGCAGCCGCGCGTCGGGTGTTGACCGATCGGACGAGCCGCCTCGTAGTCCTATCCGTGGGACTCAGAGGGGTTTCGGTCCCGTCCACGGGACCGACCATCCAGACTCGATCGGCACGCCTTGATCCGTGATCGAGGCGCTTCGTAGCGTGAGGCTCCGCAATCCTTCGGGGGAGGACCACAACGCATGGGCGTAGACGCGCGACACGCCGCCGGCCGGACCGTGCAGTACCTGCGAACTCTGGCCGAGCGGCAGTACGACCGGGTCTGGACCCCGGACTTCCTGCACCTCACCCCGGACGTGCAGGGCTTCGCCGTCTTCCACCGCGGCGGCCTGGTGCTGGTCTACGGCGCGGTGTCGCCGGACGACCCGGCCCGCTGGGTCTTCCGGATGGCGTGCGTGGCCGGCGCCGACGTGCCGGACATCTCCGGGGCAATGGCCTGGGCGAACATCAGAAACCGGCTGGCCGAGGCCGGGCGCTACTACTGCGTCGTGAAGTCCGACCAGAGCGCCTGCCACGTGGTGTTCGCGCTCGACGTGCGCAACCCGCTGCTCGGCGACGTCACGGCGCCCGACGGCCGGGCGGCGCGGGAGTTGCTGCACTTCTCGCTCGCGGTGTGCGTGCACAACGCCGTGGCGGACTTCCGCGACCTGGCGTCCTATCTGCCGGCGCGGCCGTTGGCGCCGACCGAGATCGACGCCTGGACCCTGTTCGCCGACACGCGGGACTGACTCGGTCGCCGGGCCTGCATCGGCTCACCGGCTCGGCGCAGGCCGGTCGTCTGGACGAAGATGTCCCGCTTCGCGGTGGCGGTGCCCCGGCGGTTGAGCACGTATCCGGTCAGCCAGATCCAGTGGGTGTGCGGCACCTCGGGACCGACCGACACGACCCGGAACGTCAGCCCTCGGTCGCCGCCGAACTGCACCGACGCGCGGCCGTCGACCCGCAGCAGATCGCCGGGTTGTGGACGCACTGCTACCAGTGGCCGTCGTTCGGCGGGCGGCACTCGCGCGCGTGCATGGTCTGCCAGTCCCGCAGGGCACGCTTCAACCGGTCGTTCTCCTGCGCGAGCAGGCGTACCTGCCGGTGTAGCTCGGTCAGCTCGTCGGCGACCCGGGCCTGGAACTCGCGTACCTGATCGGGGTCGACGCCCCGCCTGCGGGCGTCGAAGGCGCGGGTGCGCACCTCGTGCGGGGTCAGCCGGGCCGGTGGGGCGGTCAGGTAGGGCTGGCCGGATCGATGTGCCGTCATCTCGGTCCTTTCCGGAAGCAGCAGGGGACAGGTGCGGTGGGTCTGGAAGGGCGGGTCGTCCGCACGCCGGCCGCGGACGACCCGCCCGCTCCGCCACCGCAACCCGGATCGGCGGTACGGAGGCGGAGCAGTCGGGAGGGTCGGGACGGGTACGCGCACCCGCCCCGACCGGGGGATGGGCCGAACTCGTTGCCACGCGAGGAGCGACCCGGGACAAGAGTAACGGCTTAGTCGTTTAAGTCAACCACCGGCTGTTGTCGTTCATGGGCGTTTCGTGATCGAATTGGCGTGCCACGCAAGGAGTGCCATGCCTACGACACCCGACTACATCCGCATCGCCGACGACATCATTGCTGGTGTCCGAGGTAAGCGACTCAAGCCAGAGGACAAGCTGCCGCCGATCGCGCAGATGGCGGCGGACTACAAGGTTGGCACCTCGACCATTCAGATGGTCTACGTGCGACTCGAAGCGCTCGGCGTTATCCGGCGTCACCAAGGTAAAGGCATCTTCGTGACCGATCCGAAGACCTGGATGAGAGAGCCGTAACCGGCGTCAGTCCAGCAGTGCCTTGAACCAGTGGTCCGTGTGGCGCTCGGTGTACTCGGCGTCGGTGCGCCACGCGTCGCCGTGCCCGGTCCGCCAGTGGGTCGCCCAGGGCTCGGCCCCGAGCGCGGCCTGGTCCCGCAGGAAGTCGTGCATCGCCCGGGTCCGCACGGTCAGCAGCGGCACCAGGTCGCGGCGCTGCCGCTCGTCCAGCCCGTACGCGTCCGCCAAGGTCCGCAGACGCCGCCCCGCGTCGGCGCGCTGCCAGTCGGGGTGCGCCGACAGGGGGATGAAGCCGTGCGCCGCGTAGGCGAGATCCCACAGACGCGATCCCGGCCCGGCGTGGTCCCAGTCGATGACGACCCAGGGGTCACCGATCACGAGGTTCCACGGTGCGAGATCGTGGTGGACGATCATCTCGTCCCGGTCGGCCGGGATCAGGACGTTCCACCGCGCGTCGGGCGGTGGCGTGAACGTCGCGAGCGCGTCGTGCAGCTCGCGCGTCAATCGACCCACCCTGGCGAGCTGCTCCAGCGGTTCGAGCAGGCCGAAGCGGAGCGGCCACGGCACCTCGCCCGCCGCGAAGGTGAGGATCTCCCGTCCGTTCTCGTCGACCCCGAGCGGCCGGGGTGCGCCCCGGAAGCCGACCGACCAGAGGTGGTCGAGAAGCGCGTGCACCGCCGGTGTCCAGGGGCCGGCCTGCCGGCGTACGGTGTCACCGACCCGCACCACACCCGCCGTCACGTTCCCGCCGGAGAGCGGGACCTCCTCGGCATCCATGCGCCAAACGTGCCACATCGACCGTCGCGCCGCATGCCCTACCGGCAGCCGTGCGGCTCGGCATATTGTCGGCGATGGCTGCTGACGTGCGTACCGAAGACGGTTGTCGCCTGTGGGTCGACCAGGTCGGCGCCGGAGGGCCGCTGGTGCTCTGTCCCGATGGTCCGGGCCTCTGGGACCACCTCGGGTCGGTCGACCGTTTCGCCACCGACCTCGACGTGGTACGCGAACACCTGGCCGGACCGCAGACGGCCCTGCTGGGCCACTCGTGGGGCGTGCACCTGGCGCTGCGGTACGCGATCGAACATTCGAGACGGGTCAGTCGCTGGAGGAGGCGCTGCCGAAGTGCGAGCGGGTCAGCCTCCCCGGATCCGGTCATCTGCCGTGGGTCGAGAACCCGCACGACTTTCGCCGGGCGGTGACCACCTTCCTCGGCGCGCCCATGTGAGCCGGCGTCGCCTCCGCCCGGCACGCTGCTGACGCTGTGGAGATCTTGGCACGAAAGGGCCCTCATGGGGCTCTTTCGTACCAAGATCTATTCTTGTCTCGCCCGGTGGGGCGGGAGTCTCGAAGGAAGGCCCGCCCGGCGTCGCCGAAAAATCGATGTAGCAACAACTATGGATGTCTGGATGGTGTTGGCGCGTCGATCGTGCTGGTCGGATGGCGGAACGGACATCGCCGTTCGACGATGACAGGAGGGACCGTGCGCACACCACCCCGTGCGTTGACGGGGACCACCGCGCTGCTGATGGCAGCCGGACTGGTCCTGACCGCCGCTGGCGGCGGCCAGGCAGCACCCCGGGAACAGACCCGTACCCAGGCGCCACCCGACCACCTGCCGGGCGACCGGCACGACACCAAGGCCACTGACAACCGCAAGGGCCGCGTCGCCGCCAGCGAGCGCCAGCGGGACCGCGCCGCCGCGCTCGGCGCGCGCGTGCGCTGGACCGACTTCGGTACGCCCGCCACGCTCACCTCGACCGGCAAGCCCCTCGCCACCGGCCTGCCCGCGGACCCGGCCGCCGCCGCGCGCGCGTATGTCGCCGCCAACCGGGACGTGCTGGGCCTGACCGCCGAGGGCGCCGCCGCGCTGGAACTGCTCACCGTGGCGCCGATGGGGCAGGGCGCGACAGCGCTGTTCCGGCAGCGCTTCGGCGACCTGCCGGCCGCCGTCGCCACGTCCCCAGGCGCCCGAGCTGATCATGCGGTCGTTCGACATCCCGCGCACCAAGGCCACGCACCTGCGCGTGGAGGTGCTGAACAACCAGTGCGCGGGCGCGCCGGACTACGCCGGTGAGCAGGACGACGACCCGCGGGCGGCGACCGACTGCGCCACCGCCAGCCCGCAGTCGCAGAACGTGCGGATCGCCGAGTTCCAGGCGTTCGCGCGCTGACCCACGCGGCGGGTGCGGACGGGCGGCTCGGGTCGTCCGTCCGCACCCGCCATCGGGTGTTCACGCGGGGTTCGGGGCGTCGTCGCCGGATCGGGGCTGTGCCGCGGGCAGGATCCTCGACAGACTGAGCGGCGACCAGCCAATGATGCTGATCGATTGCATACCGGCTCGTTCAAGGAGGATCCCTTGACCCCGTTCCGCGCCGCCGTCACCCGCGTACGCCGCGCCCTCGCCGCGTCCGCCCTGGTCACCGCCGTGGCCGCCGCCGCGCTCGTCGCGCCGTCCACCGTGTCCACCCGCCTCGCCGAGCCCGCGGCGGCCGCCGTGTACGGCTCCTGCACCCAGTCCCGCTGCGCCGACGCGCGTACCGCCCGTTCCGGCTGGTCAGCGAAGAGCTTCCCGACCAGCCGCGGCTGGTACTCGTGGAGCGGCGGCCGGTGCAACTTCGCGGGCGGCCGGTTCTACAACTACGAGGGACAGCTTCCCGCGGGCGCCACCTACCACGAGTACGACGTCTACCCGCGCGCCTGCAACGCCTCCCGGGACGCGTACCGGATCGTGGTCGACAAGAGCACCGGGGCGACCTGGTTCTCGCCCGACCACTACGCCAACTTCTACCGGCTCTGAGCAGCCTCGGCGCCGGCCGGGCATTCCGCGCCCGGCCGGCGGCCGTCGGGAAAGGACGGATCATGGGTACGCGGCTGCCGGCCTGGCTCGTGTACGACGGCGCGCCGCCCGAGCCGGACGCCACCGCGTCGGCGGCAGGCCCGGACGGCGACGCGGTGGCGGGCGGCGGAGCGTCGCCGGGTGGCGTGCTCGTCTCCGGCGCGGCCGGCCGCACCCGGGCCGCGCTGCACGAGACGCTGGCCGGAGCGCTGGAACTGCCCGGCTGGTACGGCCGCAACTGGGACGCCCTCGCCGACGCGTTTGCCGACCGCCTCGACGCCGGTCCGCTGACAGTGGTCGTGACCGACGCGGCGGACCTGCTCGCCGACGACCCGCCCGCCCAGCTCGGCACGCTGCTCGACGTGCTCGGCGCGGTCGCCGCCGGCGCTCACGAGACGCTGCGGGTGGTGCTGCACGACCACCCGGACCGGCTGCCCGCCCTGCGTGCCCGGGTCGCCGCCGTTCTCGGCGGGCGGGTGGGCGCCCCGCCTCCCGCGACCGGCTGACCGGGTGCCGTTTCCCCGCCGCCGTGGCCCCCACCTCCCCGAAGCGGCGACCTCGTGCGGTGAGCATTGCCGCCACTTCGGCGAGATGGCGGGGTCTGGCGGGTGGGGATACCGCTGCTTCGGGGTGGTGGTGGGCCAGTCATCGGATTGGAACGTGGCGAGGTGAGGTGGGCCGGGGGCGAGGGCGCGGGTCGCGTCGGCGGCCCGGGCGGGACGTGCCGGACCAGGTGGGGTCAGGCGGGCGGGTCGAGGATGGCGCTGAAGCGTTCCTCGGCCAGGTCGAGCTGGGCGAGGATGTGCTGCTTCACCGGTGGGGACAGCGGTGTGTCCGGCCGGGCGACCAGGTCGCGGAAGACCGGCACCAGCGGGCGGTACTTGGTGGCGGCGCGGATCACCTTCGGCCCCACCGTATGGATCACGCCCACGCCGTTGTCGGTGAAGTCGGACACCTTGATCACCCGCGCCCAGGGTTCCCGTTCCAGGCTGTCCGCCACGTGTTCCCGGTACTGCTCGTCGCGGTCCCGGCCCGGGTCGTACGCGGGATTGGTGACCGCCGCGACCAGCCGGGCGACCCGCGCGCCGAACCGGTCCGACAGCGCGGTGAGCGCCGCCGCTGTCGCGTCGGCTCCCGAATCGCTGTCGAGCCCGGACAGCTCGGCGGGGTGGTCCTCGACCGCGTCGTGCAGCAGCCCGGCGACGATCACGTCCACGTCCCGCACCTGGTAGTGGTGCATCAGCCGGATCGCCACCCGCAGCAGGTGGTTGAGGTAGGGCTCGCGTACCCGCCGGTCGTCGCGGTGCAGCTCGGCCGCCAGGTCGAGCGCCTCGGTCAGCCGGTCACGGGCGGTCTCGTCGAACGCCTCGATCTCCAGCCGGAACCGGGCCAGCAGGCCGGGCTCACCGTGGATCTCGGTGATCGCGTGCATCGGCATGGTGGCCAGGTAGGCGGGGAACTCCATGCGTCCCTTATAGCTGATCATCGCTCGATTCGGTGCCCGCCGGGCCGCTCGCGTCGCCGGTCAGGCGCTTGACCAGGCGTACGCAGGTGCCCGACGGTGTGCCGACGATGGTGGCCTCGTCCATCACCCGTGCCATGATCAGTCGCCCGCGCCCCCGGTCGCCGCTGTCGTCGCCGTCGGCCGCGCGCCAGCCGCCGTGGTCACGTACCTCGATCTCCAGCCGGTCGCCGCGCAGCTCGGCCCGCAGGGTGGTGATGCCCTCGCGGGCGAAGCGGTAGCCGTGCTCGATGGCGTTGGCGCACGCCTCACCGGTGGCGATGAGGACGGTGTCGACGTCCCACTCGCTCACGCCCCGGGCGTGCAGCCAGCCGCGTAGCCGCTCCCGGGTGTCGGCGAGCCGGGCCGGGTCGGCCGGCAGGTCGATGGCGAGGACCGGGCCGACGTCGCCGGATGTCCCACCCGTCACGTCCGGCCCTCCGTCCCGTGCCCGTCCCCGGACCTGGGCGCCCACTCGCGCTGTCACCGCCCGGTTCTCACCCTGTTGTCCCCGGTGGCCGCCGTTTCATTCCGCCGGCGGCGGTGTCCGTCAAACATGATCATTGCGCATCGGGGGCGGCGTGTCAGCCGGCGGGCCGGTGACGGCGCCGGGCCGGCGTCCGCAAAGGGACGCCGGCCCGGTCGCCGGAGAGGGCTCCGGCGCAGGTCAGAGCGGCAACCGGCCGGCGCCCGCCCAGGCTTCCACGACGAACGGGCCCACCGGGGTCGGCAGCGGCCGGGGGCCCGCAAGGTGGGCGTCCATCCGGCGTCGCCGCCGAGGTCGGGGGCGTGGGCGGCGTTGTACGCGGCGAGCAGGTCGACCGGCCGGGGCAGCCGGTCACCTGACCGTACGGCCGGACGTGGTGGCTGTGGTCCGGATCGCCTTGACGATCGCCGGGATCGACCCGATCAGCAGCACCAGCGCCCAGATCAGCGCCACCACGGCGAACACCACGGCGCCCAGGTCGTCGAGGATGCTGACCAGGATCACCGGCACCAGGCCGTGCAGGAACTGCAGCGCCACCGTGCACAGCAACGTGGTCAGCGCCAGCGCGACGAGGCCCTTGTTGCGCAGGAACCGGGGCTGGGCGGCGAGCAGCAGCCCGGCCCAGACCAGTTTGAGCAGCAGCACCAGCCCGAGCAGCACCGCCGCGTCGCCGACCGGGAAGAACCCCCACACCGCGAGGTACGCCAGCGTGCCGAACGGCGGCGCCAGGAACAGCGACACCATCACCGTCAGCTCGACGAACGCGACGATCAGCAGGACCAGCGACACCAGCAGCAGCACGATCGAGAAGACCAGCGTGGCCACGCCCTGCACCCGGCCCTGCACCCGGTCCGGCAGCACCAGGCTCAGGCAGAACAGCCCGGTCGTCCAGAGCGCCACCACGTCGATCAACGCCAGGTGGCCGATGCCCCGCCCGGCCGGTTCGGACACCGCGCCGACGTCGCCCAGTTCGACGCCGAGCCGACCGGCGTTGTCGCGGAGCGCGCCGCTCGCGTCCCCGCCGCCGGTCAGCGCCGCCGCGCCCAGCTCCACGCCTACCACGAGCGCCACCGCGAGCAGGGCCAGCAGCAGGAACGGTTTGCGCAAGTCACCCATTCCGCGCCTCCGCCCCGGTCAGGAGCGGGTCAGCGTGACCGAACATCCGCCACCTCCCGGACAGCGCAGGAGCACCTCGGTCACCCGGTCCACCGCCACCTTCGCCACCGCCGGGCCGTCCGCGCCGGGCGCGACCTCGTCGGTGACTGTGACGTCCGCGTCGCCGGGGGCGCGGGAGGTCACCTCGAACGGCGTCGTACCGCGCAGCACGAGCGTGCGCAGCGCGCCCGGGTCGGCCACCCGCAGCCGGCACGCGGTGCCGAAGGCCAGCGTCACCCCGTCGGCGGTGGCGGCGGGCTCGGCGGCCGGGGGCAGGCACGTCACGGCCACCGTCGCCGGGTCCACCGTCCCGGTCCCGCGCCCGAGCCGGGCCAGCGCACCCAGCTCGGCCGCCGGGTCGCCGCTGTCGTCGCGCCGCCCGGCCACCGCCACCACGTACAGCCCCACCAGCAGCACGGCCACCGCCACCAGCAGCACCTTCTGCCTGGTAGTCATGGCCGGACCACGGGCGTGAGGCGGATCTGGTCCACCCCGGCGAAGTACCTGTCGGTGCCCTGCGTCTTGCTCACTGCCACGAGCGTCAGCCTGTGCGGTCCGCGGGTCAGCTCCACGGTGCCCACATCCACCTCGTCGGTGCGGACCACAGTCGGGCTGAACCCGAAGAACGTGTCGCCGACCTGCCGGCCGTCGACCAGCCAGATCGTGTTCGCGTAGTCGAACGACGTGGTGCGCACGGTGGAGAACCGCCAGGTGCCGTCGGACGGCACGTCCACCTGCACCGTCACCCGGTCGCCGACGCCCCGGCCCAGGAAGAACAGTTGCGCGTCGCCGGACCACACCACGTCGCAGCAGTTCTCCTGCGCCACCACCTGCGCCTTCGCGCCGGTGGTGGACTGCACCGCCGCGCCGGAGACGAGCGTCTCCGCCTCCACCGTCACCGCGTCTGCGCGCGGCGGGGGCGGGGTGTCCGGTCCGCGGGTCACCAGCCAGGCCACCACCCCGGCCACGACCAGCACCAGCGCCGCGGCAGCGGCGATCCACGGCCACGGCGCGCGCTTCGGGGGTACGACGGCCCGCACGTCGTACGTGACCCGGCCGCTGGACCGGGAACTCTCCTCCGGCGCGGTGTTCGCCGAGTACGCGAACCCGGTCATGTCGTAGCGCCGGGGCGGCGTGCCGGGCGGCACCGCGAGCCGGACCAGGAACGACACCGACCCCTGCCCGGGCACCACCCGCTGCGGCTCGGCCACCGTGAACCAGGCCCGCTGGCTGCCCTCGCCGGGTGCCACGTCGAAGACGACTGTGTCCGGCGCGGTGCCCGGGTTCGACACGGTGAACGTCAGCTCGCCGGCGTTGCGGGCGTCCAGTGTGAACTGCTCGGCGGCGGCGACGACTGTCCATTCGGTGGTCATGACGGCTCCTCGGGCGGATCGTGGGGCAGGGGTGCGGGAACGTGGGCCCGACCGACCGCGCGGACCGTCGCCACCCCGGCGGCGGGTTCGGCGGCGTCCGGCCCGGCCGGCGCGGCATCGGAGGGCGGGCGCGGGAGGGCCGGAACCGGATCGGCCGGAACCGGATCGGCCGGTTCCGTGCCGGCCGGAGATGCGACGACCTCGACGGTGACCGCCGCCGGTTTCTCCGTCTCGACGATGCGGGTGACCAGCGCGAACCGGTCGGCGGCGGCCGGCGGCACCCGCACCACCAGGTGGAACGGCCGCTCGGGTGGCTCGTCCAGCACGAACCCGGTCACGCCGGTGGCCAGCTCCAGCGCGGTCCGCATGCCGTACGGGGTGCCGCGCCACCGGGCCAGCAGTGCGCCGTGCGCCACCAGGTCGCGCAGCCGGCCCACCGGCAACGGCAGCGGCGCGTCGGCGCGGGGCGCGGCGACCACGTGGTCCATCGCCACCCAGCGGGTCAGGTAGGCGACGAACCCGTCCGGCGTCCGGTACGGCCCGAACAACGCGTCGACGTCGGCGAGCACCGCCTCGTCCGGGGCGTGCAGCGCCTCCATCACGTCGAGCAGCGCGCCCAGCACGCTGCCCGGGCCGGCGGCCCGCTGGTACGCGGCCGGCAGCAGCCGCTCAATCGCCGCTCGGCGCATCCTGCCGCACCACCTCGATGTCGTGCTCGCCGGAGCAGAGCAGCCACGTGCCGGGAACGGTGACCACGTCGGCGGTGGCCTGGTTGGCGCTCGCCGTCCAGTCCTCGCCGTCGCCGCTGCGGAACACGCCGCGCTCACCGCCGGCCAGCACCAGCCGCCCGGCACCGGACGTGCCGGTGGGCGCGGTGGCGGCGATGGCGTCGACCGGGACGAACCGGGTCCGGTCCCGCAGCGGCAGGCCGCAGTTGACCATTACCGGAGACCACTGCGGCTGCCCGGCGAGCGGGTCGAGGCGGACCACGCCGCCGCTCTGCGTCGCCGCCAGCGCGAGCGGACCGCTGAACGCCAGATCCCGGCAGGTGCCGCCGATCCAGCCGGCCGCCATCGACTGCCACTTCACGTCCGACTCGAACAGCCGGGTGCGGTGGCAGCCCTGGCCGGGCTTCTTCGGGTCCGGCTCGCCCGCGCCGCACCACAGCAGCGTCGCCGGGCCGTCGTACTGCACGGCGAGCACCCGGTTGTCCGAGTTGGCGAGACCGGCGTGGGCGAACGTGCCCGGACGTCCGGCCGCGACGGACAGATAGACCCCGAATCCGGCCTGCGCGGCCACCGCCACGCCCGGTGCGCCGCGCTCGGAGACGAACGCGCGCACCGCGTAGAAGCCCCGGTCCGCGTCGGCCGGGTCGACCAGGATCTGCAACGGCACCGCGCCCGGCAGCAGCGGCACCTCGTACAGGCCGGTGTCGGTGGCCAGCAGCAGCGCGCCGGTGCCGTCCCGGTCGATCCAGGCCAGATCGCGGACGCCGGAGTCGAGGTCGGTCAGCAGCGTCCACGTCTCGCCCAGGTCGGTGCTCAGCCGGACCCGGGAGCCACCGGCGTCGCGGGTGGTCACCACCGCCACCGAGCCGGCCCGGGGGACCACGCCGGGGCGTACCGGGGCGGGCGCGGGCACCACCCGCACCACCGTCTCGTCGTCGAACCGGCCGGCCGGTTCCCAGCCCGCACCGGCGTTGGTGGAGCGGAACAGCACCGGGCCGCCGCCCGCGTACCAGGTGCCGGCCTGGTACTGGTCCACCGCCACGGTGCGCACCCGCGCGTCGGGCGCCTCGTCGACCACGAACCGCACCGACTCGACGTAGCGCACGCCCGGCTCGGCGTGCTCCAGCATCCGGTACACGTTGGAGGCGCGCAGCGGCTCACCGAACGCCCAGCCGGCCGGGTTCAGCGGCGTCGGCAGCGGGCTGAGCGTCTGGTGCAGCCGGTCGTGGATGCGGCGGCGCACCGCCTCCACGTCCTCCTCGCGGCGCACCACCACCCGCGCCCGGATGGACACCGCCTTGTACCGGGCCCAGCCCGCCCGCACCGCCGTACCCAGGGCGCGACGGTGCTCCAGGTCGGCCTCGACCCGGCGGCGGGCCTCCTCCACCTCGTGCTCCCGCAGCACCGCCACCGGCAGCCGCCCACCGGGGCGGGCCGCCTCCGGCACGTACGGCACCAGCACCACCTCGACCTCGCCGGGCCGGGCGAAGCTGTAGACGGCGGCCCGGGTGAACGCCCGCGCCCGCGCCACCGCCCCGGAGCCGGTGGCCAGGATCTCGAAGTCCCGGGCGGTCACCGCGCGTTGCTGGGCGAAGAACTCGTACGGCCCGCGCGCCAGCACCGACTCCAGCGACTCCAGATCCCGGCCGCCGGTGGCCGGGTCCGGGTTGTCCACCGTCACCCCGGGCAGCGGGTCGCGCAGGCTGGTCAGCACACCCGCCGCGACGTTGCCGGCGGGCCCGCCGCCGCAGCGGTACCAGAGCCGCACCTGCCGCCCGGCCGGTGGCACCGCCGCCACAGGGGTCGCCCCGGCCGCCCCCTCGACGGCCGGCGCCCCCACGTCCGGGCGCAGGTCCAGCGCCGGGGCGAACGTGACCACCCCGGAGGCCCGGTCCACCAGGTAGACCTTCGCCTGCGGGCCGACCCCGGCGAAGCTGACCACCGGACGCCAGATCTCGTACGTGCGCCCCTCGTGGTCCCGGGCCGCCGCGCCCAGCTCCACCGACCCGGCCGGCACCTCCACCCCCAGCAGCAGGTCCAGCGCCTCGGTGGTCCGGGTCAGCGGCGCGCGGGCGGCCCGGAACACCTGGCCGGGCTGCCCGGTTCCGGTGCCCAGCAGCTCCGCCTCGACCGGTTCGCAGTGATGCACGCGTACCGTCGTCGTGGTCTCCCCGGCGGGCAGTACCGCCGGTTCGGTGGTCACGAAGACGACCGGCCGGGGGTCGGCGCCGCGCGCCGCGGCGACGCGGGTGCCGGCCGGCACCCGCACCGGGCCCCGGTCCGGGCCGGTGCGGGTCAGCCGCACGTCCGCCCAGGCCGCCGCCGGTGGGTGCCGGGTGACGCCGAGCAGGTTCAGGAACGCCACGTACGCCTTCTCCGGCAACTGGTTCAGCCGGTAGATCATCACCTCGGTCAGGTAGGCGAACGCCTCCACCAGCGCCATGCCCGGGTCGTGCGCGGACAGGTCGGTCCAGTCCGGGCAGGACCGGGCGATCCGATCCCGCGCCTCGGTGACCAGGTCGAGGAAGGCGCGGTCGTCCAGGTGCGGCACCGGCAGCGTCATGACGTGCCCTCCTCGTCTGCGGTCTCCTCGTCGGCCGGGAGCAGGTCGACGGAGAACACCAGGTGGCCGGGGGAGAGGCTGGCCCGGACCCGGTAGTCCAGCCGGATCACCAGGCGCCACGGGTCGTCCGGGTCTCCGTCGGCGTCCACGTCCAGCACCTCCACCCGGGGCTCCCAGCGGCGGATCGCCTGCCGCACGTAGTGGATCGCCAGCCCGGCGGTGGTGTCGTCGTTGGGCGCGAACACCAGCCGGTGCAGCCGCGACCCGTAGCCGGGACGCATCAGCCGCTCCCCGGGCGTGGTGGACAGCAGCAGGTACAGCGCCTGGCGTACCGTCTCGTCGCCGTCGGTCATGGCGAGCCCGCCGGTGGCGGTGAGCGCGAGACCACCGGCGCGGCCGGCGTCGAAGCCGGCGCCGACGAAGCGGAAGGCCCTCATGCGTCCGCCCCCAGGAAGCCCTGCCGCACGTCGCGTACCTGGTGGTGCACGGTGCCCGGCGGGGTGCCGTCGGTGCGGCCGTCCAGGTGCGACAGCACCACCGGCTGCCGGTCCACCCGCACCCACGTGCTGTAACCCACAGTCACGGTCAGCGTGTGCAGGCACGGTTTGATCGTCGGGCCGTAGTTGGGGCAGGCGGTGATGTCGCGCCCCTCCGGGTCGGGCCGCACCAGCACCGGCACGTCCTGGACCGTCACCCACTGCTGGGACGGGCGGTTGCGCACCCGTCCGTCGTGCCCGCAGGTGATCAGCGAGTCGCGGTGGATCCAGCGCATCAGCCACCTCCGGCGGAACGGGCGAGCGTACGGGCCTGCGCGGCGGCGGTCTCCGCGTCCTCGGCCGCCGGGGCGTGCAGGAAGTCGACGGTGCGCCCGCGCACCACGACGGCCCGGCCGGGCGCGGAGAGCACCAGGTCACCGGCGGCGTGCACGGTGGTCAGTTCGGGCCGCAGCTCGACGAAGCTGCCCGCGTCGGTGGCCAGCCGCAGCGCCCGCCCGTCGTCGTCGATCACGATCGACTGCCCGGTGCCGGTCCGCATCGACCAGCGGCGCGACCGCCCGGAGACGATCCCCGCGTCGTACGGCTCGGCCGCGCCGAACAGCGAACCGAGCACCACGCCCGAGGCGGGCTCGCCGCCGGGCAGCGCCACCAGCACGGTGTCGTCCGGGTCGGGCAGCGCGACGATCCCCTTGCCCCGGCCCGCGCCCGGGCAGAGCACCGCGAGCCAGCCGGCGTCCAGATCGCCGTACGCGGGCAGCGTCACCCGGGCCCGGCCGAGCCCGTCCGGGTCGTCGACGTCGGTGACGGTGCCGAGCGTGACTGTCGCCGCCGGGGGCGCGGCCGACGGCGGCGGGCCGGGCGGCGCGGTGCAGAACCGGGTCAGGTGCCCGTCCGCGTCCACCGTGTGCACCACCTCGGTGAGCACGTACACCCCGGCGACCGGCTCCGGGACACCGGCGAGCGCGATCCGCCGGCCCGGCCGCAGCGCCGGGTCGCCCTCGGCCGTGCCCTCGGCGGTGACCAGCGCCGCCACCCGGGCGTCCAGGCCGGCCTGGGCCAGCGCGGCCAGCTCGTCGCCGCTGCGGCCCGGCTGGTCCACAGCCGTGCGCACGCCGTCCGCGCCCACGTCGCCCGGGTCCGGGCGCAGCGGGATCCGCCGCCCGCTGCGCGCCTCGCCCGCCCGCTCGCCCAGCGGCTCGGCGCGCTGCGGATGCCAGCCGAGGACGGCGCACTGGGCACCCGCCCGGTCCAGGTTCTCGGTGACCCGCAGCGCGTGCACCGTCTCGCCGAGCGTCAACGGCAGCGGATCCCCGTACCCGTCCAGCGTGAACAGCCGCAACCGGTCATCGTCGACGCCCAGGTGCAGCCCGGCCCGGCCGGCCACCTCGCACAGCAGTTCCAGGTCGGTGTGCCGGTGCTGGAGCAGCCGGTCCAGGCGCGGCCCGTCGACCTCGGCCGTCACACCCAACCCCAGCCCGGCGCACAGCTCACCGGCCAGCTCGGCGGCCGTCACCGACTCGAACACCCGCAGCTCCTGCCGCTTGCGCAGCCGGTGCAGCGGGTCGTACGCCCGGATCCGGGCCAGCGCTGAGCCGTCGCCGGCGTACTCCCGCTCGACCGCTGTCACCTCGCCGGTGAACAGTGCCTCCGCCCGCCCGTCGAGCCGTACGCCGACCGTGGCGCCGGGGCGTACCGGTGGGTCGAGAGGGCCCGCGCCGGGCGCGGCGGCCAGCGTCAGCTCGCACTGCGCCGGCCGGTCGAGCCGGGCGGCGACGCGGACGCCGCGCAGCCGGGCCGGGTCGGCCAGCGGCCGTCCGTCCACTGTCACCAGCACGGCCCGGTTCACGGCGTGCTCCCGGCGGCCGCTCGCCGCGCCGGGCTGGTGGCGTGGTGGGTCACGGGGTGCCTCCCGTGGTGGCGGCGTCCGGTGGGACGGTGGCGGCCCCGGCCGGGGGGACGGCGAGCGCGGTGCCCGCGGGCACGGTGAGCGGATCGGTGACGCGGTTGTGCTCGGCGAGCAGCCGCCAGCGCAGCGGCGAGCCCAGCGCGTCGTGGGCGAGCAGGTCGAAGCGCACCCCGGACCAGCCCGGCTCGGCCGCCCCGTCGGCCGCGGCGACCACCGCCGACCCGGGCGCGACACTCGGCGTGCTCGCCGCGGCCAGTTCCTCCTCGAAACCGGCCCGCGCCGCCTCCGCGCCCTCCGCGACGCGGACCAGCTTCAGCCGTAGCCAGGACCGCCGGGGTGCGCCGGTGAGGGTGAACGCGTCGAAGCGTTCCGCGATCGCGGTGATCACGCCGGGTACGTTCCAGGTCTTGCCCCAGACCAGGCGGACCAGCGGCGGGCGCAGCCAGCCGTGCTCGACCGCCGAGTTCTCGGCCAGCATCCACAGCGGCCGGGTCAGCGCGCGGACGTCCTCGGGCCGGGCCGGGGACTCCACGAAGTCGACGTCGAAGAGCAGGTCGAGGACCAGCTCGGTGCGCCCGCCGCCGGTGAAGACGAGCGGGTCGTCGGCCAGCCCGGCGCCGGTGAGCGGCCCGTCCGGTCCGCCGCGCGGGCGTACCCCGGCCAGCCGCGTCACCTGCACCGTCTCCGGGTTGAGCAGGCAGTCGACCCGGGTGCCGGACTCGTCCACGAGGAAGGCGACGCGCTCCATCAGTCACCCGCCTGTTCCCGGTCCAGCCGGGCCGTGTCACTCCACGGTGTGGCCCGGGTCGCCGGGTTCCACCACGCCGGTTCGCCCGGCAGCGCCGGCCAGGGATCCGCGTGTGCTCCGCGGTTCCCGGCCGCTCGGCCTGCGGCGGCCGGGGCCGTGATCGCCGTGCGGGCCGGGGCGGCGTCGTCCGGCAGGGCCGGCCACGGGCCGGCGGGCGCTGGCCGCGCGTGTCGCTGTCCCTGTCGTGCCCGGAGATCGCCATCGGGCACGGGGGCGTGCCCGTACGGCGTGGTGGCGGCCCGCACCGGGTAGTGGCCGGCGGATCCGTCCCCGGTCCCGCCGCGACCGTTCGCCGCTCCGACCGGGCTGCCCGGGGTGTGCGTGGCCGGTCCGTGCGGCGACGACCGTGGCGCGGCCGCGAACACGAGCGGACGTCCGTCCGATCGGCCGGGCGGAAGGTCCGTCGCGGACGGGTCATCCGGGTGCGGCTTCCGGCCGCGGTCGGCCGGCGCGAGGTGAGAGCGGCCGGACCGCCGCTCGGGTGGTTCCGCTCCGCCGGATGGTCTACCGCCGCGCGATGCGGCAGTGCCCGTTGTGTCGACCATGCACACCGGGCCGGCTGTGCCTGCTGGTCCGGACACGTGCGCCGGTTCCGTGAGGTGCGGCGTTCTCGTCGGGCCGCCTGACTCGGGCAGGGACCGGCACGCCGGCGCGATGGAAAGCGCCGCGTCGTCGTCCGGCCGCGACGATCCTGTTTCGGACGGTGCCGTGCCCCGTTCCGCCGGCCCGGCGTCGACCCCCGTCCCCGGAGCACCATGACCGGAGTCGACACACATCTCCGGCGCGGATCTCCCACCACCCGAGACGCCTGTCTCGTCCTCCGGAACCTGCCGGAGATCTTGGTACGACACGGCCCCCATGGGGGCCCTTTCGTACCAAGATCTCGACGGATCGGGCGTGAGAGGGCCTCTGCGGGATCGGGGGTCACCGAGCAACAGCGCTTTGCCGGTCCGCCACAGCCGGCCCACCTGAGCGCTTCGCGTCTGAGCCCGGTCCGCGTCGCCGCCACCCGGCCGGTCCGCGTCGCCGCCCGCTGGCCGGCCGGCACGCGAAGAGGCGACGGGCGGCCGGTCGGCGGAGGACAGGTGCTGGGGTGGGGACGAGGGCGGGGGAAGGTCGCGCAGCAGACCCGGGGCGTGCGCCGCCACCAGACGCCGCCAGTGCTCGGGCGGCTCGCCGGGCGGGCGCGGCACCTCGGCCGGCGACTCCGGTGCGGACGGCGCGGACGGTGCGGACGGCGCGGACAGGCGGTCGGCGGTGGCCCGCAGCACGCGGGCCAGCCGGTCACGCGGTCGCCGGGGCGGCGGCACCGCCGGCCTCCAGTTCCAGGCCCTCGTACGCCAGGGTCAGCGCCTCGATGGCGATCTCCTGCGACAGCGTGTTCAGGTGCGCGCCCCGCCACCGGGTCGGCCAAGCGTTGATCATGTTCCAGCGCAGTACCTCGGCGGTGCCGGCCGGGTCCAGCAGCACCACCGACACGTTGCGCCGGTTGACGGTGCCCTTCGCCGCCGCGTTCACCCAGTCCCACAGCTCGCGTGAGCTGGTCAGGCCGAAGTGGAGGGTCACCGGGGCGTACTCGACCTGGCCGGGCACGGCCCGGATGCGCTCGTTGCCGGCCTCCCGGTACGACAGCGCCGGTATCGTCACCTCGAAGCCGCTGACCTCGGTGAAGTGCCCGTTGGTGATGCCGTTGATCAGCAGCTTGAAGTGGTACGCCCGGTACGGGTCGACGGGCGCCCCCGGCTGCGGCGTCGCGGTGGTGGGCATGTCAGCCTCCGATCGTCTCGGTCTCGGTGCCGCCGGCCCACTGGCTCAGCCGGAACACCACGAACTCGGCGGGCTTGACCACCGCGATGCCGATGTGGGCCACCACCATCCCGGCGTCGCGGACGTCGGCCGGGTTGGTCTCCTCGTCGCACTTGACGAAGAACGCCTCCTCGGGCGTACGGCCGAGCAGCGCGCCGTCGCGCCACACCCGGGTGAGGAACGCCCCGATGTCCCGGCGGATCGAGCGCCACAGCGTGAAGTCGTTCGGCTCGAACACCATCCACCGGGTGCCATTGGCGATGGCCTGCTCGATGGAGATGGACAGCCGCCGCACGTTCAGGTAGCGCCACTCGCTGGCCTCGGCGGCGAGCGTCCGCGCGCCCCATAGCCGGATGCCCTCCCCGGCGAAGAAGCGGATCACGTTGACGCCCTTGGGGTTGAGCACGTCGTGCTCCGGCCGGGTCACCCGGTACGCGAGGTCGACCGCGCCGCGCACCGGCTCGTTCGCAGGCGCCTTGTGCACGCCGCGCAGCGCGTCGGTGCGGGCCCAGATACCGGCGACGTGCCCGCTCGGCGGGGTGGACACGAGGTCGCCGCCGAGCGGGTCGCGGACCCGGATCCACGGGAAGTAGAAGGTGGCGTAGTCCGTCTGCCGGGGCCGGTCGCCACCGGTGCCGGGTGGCTCGCCGTCGCCCGGCGTACCCTCGGCGGGCTTGCCGACCGACGCGGCCGACGCGGGCTTGCCGGGCGTGGCGACGCGGGTGAGCCGGGAGACGTCGGTGACCTCCGGCGGCGGGTCGCAGATCGCCACCATGGTGCGCAGCCGCTCGGCCATGCTGATCAGGGCCTCGTGCGAGACCGGGTCGTGGTAGCCGGGCGCGGCGAGGATGGAGATCTCGTCGATGGCCTCCAGCAGTTGCAGGCCCGCACGCCGCCCGCCGGTGCCGGTGAGCCGGCCGCCCTCGCCGACGTTGACCACCCAGCAGCGGGTACCGCCGTTGTCCAGGAAGCCGAACACGGCGCGGGCCAGCGGGGTGCTCTCCAGCTGCTCGCCGTCGGCGTACAGCCGCAGGAACTCGGTCCAGCTGTTCACCGCCAGCGCCTCGCCGACGTGGGCGCCGCGGTCGGGCGCGACGCCGACGAACGCGGCGGTGCTCATGCCGACCGGCCCGATCGGGCGGGCCCCGCCGGGCACCTCCTCGACGTAGATGCCGGGGGAGAAGTAGGTGGGCATCGGTCCTCCTCGGGACGTCAGTCGGGGGCGCGGACGACGATCAGGCCGTCGCCGTGCGGGTCGAGCTCGGCGGTGTGGACGCGCCCCGCGCCGGTGAGCCGGATCCGCACCGGGGCGTCCGGCGCGTCGGGGTCGTGCGGGACGCCGGCCAGCCGGAACCGGCCGGCCGCGTCGGTCTCGGTGGCCTGGGCGGCGCCCACCAGCTCCACCCGGACGGCGGCGAGCGGCTGGTCCTGCGGTCCGACCACCCGTCCGTCGAGCGTGCGCATGCCGAGCTGCCGCAGCCGCAGCGGCTGCCGCACCGGCGGCGCGACCGGGACCGGCCGCTGCACCCGGGCCGGCGCGTCGAGCAGCAGCGCGGGCCGGGGCGCCACGCCGAGCGCCCGCCACAGCGCCGGGTCACCGGCGGCGAGCACCAGCTCCGGCCGGCCCGCCGCGGTGGCGGCGGCGAGCACCCGGTCCAGCGCGGGCAGCGCCGCCGGCCCGCCGCCGGAGACCAGCAGGCGGACCACGAACCGGTACGGCTCGCGCGTCGCGCCGCCGGTGGCGGTCTGCCGGGCCGGCCGCAGCTCCAGCGGCCAGAGCGTGAGGCCGCCGTCGGGGTCGTCGCGCGGCGGACCGACCGGAACGGGTTCACCCGCGGCCCCGGCCAGCCAGCTCGCGACGTCCGCGACGGCCGCCTCGATCGCGCCGGTCATCGCGGTGGCGTCCCCTGGACGCGGTACGCGATGGCCTCGTTCCACACGTGCGGGTAGACGCCGATCTCGAAGTAGCGGGCGAACCGGTTGATCGGCGCGTTGGTGTGGTCGTGCCAGAGCAGCCACACCGGGGCGATGGTGAACAGCACGTAGTTGAGCGCCACCAGCGGCAAGTAGAACGGGCCGAGCAGCCGGGCCTGGAACACGTGCACGTCCTCGTGCCGCTGGATGCCGGGGCTGGACCCGGCGCACACGGTGCCGATGGTGGTGGCGTACCGGGGGGAGACGCCCTCGACCACGTTGACCCGGCCGCTGCCGGCCGAGACGACCCGGTCGAGCTGGTGGCCGAAGACCAGGTGCAGCGCCAGGAACAGCGCCCCGGCGAACGTGTTGAGCAGGCTCCAGGTGTGGTCGACCACGAAGAGGAAGATCCCCTTCGGATCGGCCCCGTACGTGCCGGCCGAGGCGGACGCCCAGCCGAACGGTGCGCCGAGGAGCAGTCCGACGACCGTGCCGACCAGCAGGCCGACGGTGCCGGCGGCGAGGTGCCCGAGTACGGCGCCGAAGACGACCTGGACGGTCGCGCTGAGCATGCCGAAGATCATCGGGTCACCTCTCAGACCCAGGAGCGGACGAAGCGGGGCGCGTGCCCCTGGGCGAGCTGGGTCGGCGACGCCTGCGTCGCCTGCCGGTTGCCCGGGGGGAGCTGGTTGACGCCGAGCGCGGCGGAGAAGATCACCAGTCCGTTGAAGAACGCGATGACCCACCTCTCCGGGCCGGCGTCGGTGGCGAACGCGGCGGTCAGGTACGACAGCAGGAGCGCGACGCCCAGCGCGATCCACTTGCGCGCCTTGTCGCCGCTCGGGCCGATCAGCCCGCCGATGACGTTGGTGGCGAGCAGGGTGGCGGCGCTGGCGCCGGTGAGGCTGCCCAGGGCGGCCCAGGTGAAGAGATCGTTCACGGCGATCCCCCTCTTTCCACGGTGCGGTGGTGCGGTCGGGGTGGATGGTGCGGCGGTGCCCGGGGTTCACTGCCCGGGTTCCGCCCGGTGTGCTGGTGGGCCGCCGGCGCGGGCGCCGTCGGTGGTCGGTGGGTCTCAGGCCGGCGGACCGGCGGGCGGTGCGGGTGCGGCCGGGCCCCCGGTGGCAGGCGGTGCCGGTCCGGCGGGCGCACCCGGGCCGGTGGCGGTGTCCGGGCCGGTGGTGGCCGCTGCGCCCGCGCCGTGGCGGGAGCGCCGCCGTATCAGCAGCACGACCGCCACGGCGACGGCCAGCAGCAGGACGACCGCGCCGGCGACGACCGGCAGCCAGGGGAAGGAACCGTCCCCGGTCACCACGGCGGCGGGGCTGGTGGCGGGCGGCGGGGGCGCCTGGGCGACGGCCCGCAACTCGGCCGGCTTGGGCTGGTTGGCGACCACCTTCCAGCTGACCGAGCGTCCGGTGATCGTGCCGTTGGTGTCGAGCACCCGGCCGGGGAACGTCACCGAGATCTCGAACGCCATCAAGGTCATGAAGGCCTGCTGCTGGCGCGGATCCTGCTGCCCGAATTTGCCGCCGTACTTCTTCGGGTCCAGCGGGAGCGAGAAGCGATAGAGGTCGTCGTCGCGGACAAGATTCACGCTTTCGCTCGTGAATTGCGCCAGCGGCGTTTTCCGGTACGTGATCTGAATGCCGTACGAGGTGGCGTCCTCGTACCCGGTCTCCGCTCCGGGCGGAAGTGAGGGAATGTTCGGCCGCAGTTCGGCGAACGCCACCGCCGGGTCCGGGTTCCGCTGCTTGAGCAGGGATTTCGGCGCGGTGAGCAGGAGCTGACCGGAGACGGTGTCGTCGTCGTTCACGGTCAGCCCGAGGTTGAGCTGCATGCAGCCGCTCATTATCGCCACGAGGGCGAGACACACCGCGAGGCCGAGTGCCCGGCTGCGGCGGAGTCTCGTGTTCATGCGCTCAGTGTGAGCCGGTGCCGGCCGCCGTGCAGTCCGTGATCGGTCGCCGTTCTGTCGCCGATCTTACCGGCTCCCTTTCCCGTTCGGACGACCTCGACAAGGCGAGCGATATTTTGACGGGTTTCGGTGCGGCGGCTGCCGGTCGGTGTACCGGGCCATGCCGCGCAGCGCCGTCCTCGACGGGATCAGCCGGATCGTCGTGTCGCGCAGAGCCACCGCCACCGGGTGGCGCAGTTGCTGGCCGTACCGGGCGGTGCGCAGGGCCGCGCGGGCGACGGCCTGACTGCGCGGCCGCCGCTGCCGGTCGTACGCGGCCAGCGCGCCGGCCAGGTCAGCCGTGCCGTTCGCGCAGACGGCGCCCAGCACCACGGCGTCCTCGATCGCCTGACCCGCGCCCTGACCCAGGTGCGGCGTCATCGCGTGCGCGGCGTCACCGAGCAGCGCCACCCGTCCCCGTACGTAGGTCGGCAGCGGGGTGTCCAGGTGCAGCAGGTCGGTCCGGAGCACCGCGTCGGGCGGCGTGGCCGCCAGCAACGCCGGGATCGGCTCGTGCCAGTCGCCGAAGCGCTCCCGCACGGCGGCCAGTTCGTCCGGCTCGCGCCCGCCCGGCGGCGCGACGTCGGCCGCGTACCAGTAGAGCCGGCCGTCGCCGAGTGGAACGGTGCCGAACTCGCGGCCGGGCCCCCAGGTGACCGCCGTCGCCACCGGTGCGGGCCAGGTGATCGCCGCCCGCCAGGCCGTCGAGCCGGAGTACGCCGGTGGCGGCGCTTCCGGCCACAACCGGCGGCGCACCGTGCTGTTCAGCCCGTCCGCGCCGACGACCAGGTCCGCCGCGAGGACGTCGGTGGTGCCGTCCGTCCGGCAGGTCACCGACGGCGTGGTGGCGTCGATGCCGACCGTCTCGACGCCGGTGCGGAGTGCCCCGGACGGCAGCGCGTCGCGTAGCAGGCGGTGCAGGGCGGTCCGGTGGATGCCGAGCGCCGCGGTGCCCAGGGCGGCCTCCAGGTCGGCGCCCTCGATCCGGGACAGCCACCGGCCGGCCCGGGTGCGGAGTCCGCCGGGCGTGTCGGGGCGGCCGTCGCGCCGGACGGCGTCACCGAGGCCGAGCGCGTCGAGCCCGCGCAGCGCGTTGGCCATCAGCGTCAAACCGGTGCCGAGTTCGCGCGGCCGTTCGGCGCGCTCCAGCACTGTGACGCGCCATCCGCGCCGGTGCAGCGCGACGGCCGCGGCCAGCCCACCGATGCCGGCGCCGACCACCGCCGCGTGTGGTTCGCCCACCCCGCACCTCCTTCTACAGCTGTAGAAAAGCGATACTACGCCGGTACGGCGTGGTTGAGGAGAGTGACGTGAGCGCACGAACGGCCCGGGTGGCCCTGCTCGCCGACGCGGCGGTGCGCCTGCTCGCCGCCGGCGGCATGCGCGCGCTGACCCATCGGGCGGTCGACGCCGCCGCCGGGGTGCCGCCCGGCACCACCTCGGCGTATCTGCGTACCCGGCAGGCGCTGATCGAGGCGGTGGTGCAGCGCCTGGCCGACCTCGACCGGGCGGACCTCGCCGACCACGACCTGCCCACCGCCCCGACCGGGCCCGCGCCGGCGCTCGGGCCGGACGGGCTCGACCACCTCGCCGCCGGGGTGGCCGACGTGCTCGACCGGTGGCTGACCGCAGGACGCGACCGGACCCTGGCCCGCTACGCCTGCCTGCTGGAGGCGACCCACCGGCCGGAACTGCGCCCGATCCTGCACCACGGCAGCGTCCTCCGCGTGCAGGCCCGCGAACTGCTGTCCCGGGCGGGCGCCGCGGACCCGCACCGGCAGGGCGACCAGTTCGTGGGGTTCGTCGACGGACTGCTCTTCGACCGCCTGGTCGGCGCGGGCGCGCTCAGCGCGCCACCGCCCGGCACGCCGGCGAGCCGGGACGACCTCCGGGCGGCCGTCCGCACCCTGCTGCGCGCGTTCACCGGAGCCTGAGACCGGCCCTCACCGCGCCGAGGATCCCTCCGCGACGATCCGGAACACCGGAATGCCGGCGGCGACCCGGGCGAAGTCGGCGAGCGGGGCGTGCCGGTCCACCGGCACGTGCGCCCGGGCGCCGGGGGCGAGCGCGAGGTGCCGGCGCAGGATCGGGGGGCGCCGCGCCACCGGCACCTCGACCAGCCGCACCGGCTCGCGGCCGCGACGGCGCAGCACCACCCGTCCGCCCGCGGCGCGCACGTTCGCCACCCAGTTGACCCGCTCGCCCAGCATCGACACCACGTACCGCTCGCCGTCGTGGTCGGCCACCACGATCGGCACCGAGACGGTCCGGCCGGTACGGCGGCCCGGCACCTCCATGGTCACCCAGTGTCGCGGGGCGAGGCCGGCACCGTACTGCCAGGCCGACAGCGCGTTCATCGTCCGGGCCAGCCGGTTCGGCCGGCCACCCCGGTACATCCACCTCATGACTCCGCCCATCGAACCCACCTTCTCCTGTGTGCGCCGACGTCCCGTGTCCATTGACGGGCGGGCGCACGGCGGCGGCCAGGGCCGACCGGCCCGAACACGTCCCGGCAGCGTGAACCACCGCCGGACGGGGCCACCGGCCGGGCCGCGGGTGGCTGCGCTCAGGCGCTCTCCCGGGTGACGAGCGTCGACGGGAAGGCGGTGCTCGGGGCGACCGGCGCGCGCGTCAGCACGGCCGTGGCCGCAGCGGCGGCGATCCGGTCGACCGGGTGGGTCGCGGTGGTCAGCGGCGGGCTGCTGATCGCCGCGTACGGCAGGTCGTCGAACCCGGCCACCGCCACGTCGTGCGGCACCCGCACACCGCGCCCGCCCAGCGCGGCGATCACACCGAACGCGGTGGCGTCGCTGGCCGCGTACACCGCGTCGGCGTCCGGCCACCGGCGCAGCGCCGCCAGCGCCGCCCGGCCGCCCCGCGCCGCGGTGAAGTCGCCGGTCACCAGCCGCTCCGGCGACCCGGTCTCCCGCATCAGCTCCCGGTACGCGGTGACCGAACGCTCGGCGCAGCTCAGCCAGCGCGGCCCGGTGACCATGACGATGCGGCGCCGGCCGGTGGCGTACAGGTGGCGCAGCACCTCACCCGCACCGCCGGCGTTGTCGACGTCGAACGACGGCACCGTCGCCGAGCCCTGACCGATCGAGGCGACCCGGCCGCGCAACCTCGGCGGCACCGCGTCCAGCGCCGCCTGGGTGGTGTTGACCAGGATCGCCCCGCAGACGCCCCGGTCGGTGCCGAGCCGGGTCAGCCCCGACGGGTCGGCCAGCGGCAGCCACTCCAGGGCCACGCCGACGCCGTGCGGCGCGCACACCCGCGACGCCGTGCTCACCACCCGGTGCACGTACGGGTCGTCCAGCACCGTGTCGTCGCGGCCCCCCACCGCCACCACCAGGCGTACCCCGCCGCCGCGCACCAGCGCCCGGGCCGCGAGATCCGGCACGTAGTCGAGCCGTTCGGCGGCGGCGCGTACCCGGGTGCGGGCGTCCGCCGAGGTGAACCCGTAGCCGCCGAGCACCCGGGAGGCGGTGGCCCGGGACACCCCGGCGTCGCGGGCCACGTCGTCGAGCGTGGCGGGACGTGCGGTCGGCGAACCCATGCCCGCATCATGCCTGCTGCGGCGCGAACGGGCTAAGCCATAACGGCGCTTGTGGTGGTAGCGCTCTCAGGTGTGCGATTGTCGTCGGGATCCATACGGGGGAAGGAACTGACGCACCGTGAGCAGCACCATCGACGCGCCGGCCGGAAAGCGGCCACCGGCGCCAGAGGCGGTGCTGACCGCCCGCAACGGCGTCGCCGTGGTCTTCGCCCTCAACGGGCTCGCGGTGGCGAGCTGGTTCTCCCGCGTCCCGGCGGCCCGGGAGGCGCTCGACCTCAGCCCGAGCCGGCTCGGGCTCCTGCTGCTCTGCGTCTCGGCCGGTGCGCTGCTGGCCATGCCGACCGCCGGCCTGGTCACCCAGCGGCTCGGGCCCGCGCGCACGGTGGCCGTGTCGGTGGTGCTCGTCATGCTCGGCCTCACCGGCGCCGGGCTCGCCGCCGGCCTGGCCGGATCGGTCGTCGGAGTCGGGTTCGGGCTCGCCGCGTTCGGCTTCGGCTCCGGCATGTGCGACGTGGCGATGAACGTCGAGGGCGCGACGGTGGAGAAGCGCCTCGGCTACACCATCCTGCCCCGGTTCCACGCCGCCTGGAGCCTCGGCTCGGTGGCCGGGGCCGGGCTGGGCGCGGCGGCCGCGCGGTTCGGCGTACCCGTCGGGGTGCACCTGCCGGTCCTGTCCGTGCTCGTTCTGGCCGGCACACTGCTCGGCGCCCGGGCGTTCCTCGCCGCACCGGCCGACCCGGCCGGCGACGGGGAGCCGGCGGCCCGGCGGCGGGCGCTGCTCGCCGCCTGGCGCGAGCCCCGCACCCTGCTGATCGGGCTGCTCGTGCTGGTCATGGCGTTCACCGAGGGCAGCGCCAACGACTGGCTCGCGGTCGCCTTCGTGGACGGGTACGGGGTCGACGAGTCCGTCGGCGCCGCCGTGTTCGGCGTGTTCGTGGTGGGCATGACGCTCGGCCGCACCGTCGGCACGGTCGCCATCGACAGGTGGGGGCGGGTGCCGGTGCTGTTCGCGACAATCGCGATGGCGTCCGCCGGTGCCGCGCTCGCCGTGCTGGCCGGCTCCGGCCCCCTCGCCGTGGCCGGCGTCGCGCTGTGGGGACTCGGCGCCTCGCTCGGCTTCCCGGTCGGGATGAGCGCCGCCGCCGACGACGAGGACAAGGCCCCGGCCCGGGTGAGTGTGGTCGCCGTGATCGGCTACACCGCCTTCCTCGCCGGCCCGCCGCTGCTCGGCTTCCTCGGCGACCACTTCGGGGTGCTGTCCGCGCTCGGCGTGGTGCCGCTGCTCCTGTTGCCCACGCTCGCGCTGGTGCCGGTCCTGCGGGAGCGCCCCGCCGCGCCGGCCGGCACCCCGGCGGCGAAGGTCGGTTGAGCCGGTCCAGCCGACTCCCACCGCGCTCCCAGCCGCCTGCCAGGCGGGCGTGCTGCACTGGAACGAACGCGAGGAGAGGAGGCGGGCATGGGCTGGTTCAGCCGCCGGGCCGCCGACCCGACGACGCCCACGAAGCTCGACCGCGAGGCGAACAAGGAGGACCTGGCGCAGCTGGAGGCGTTCGTCACCAGCCGGCGCGGGGTCGAGTTCTACCTGGAACCGGAGACCACCGCCACCGACACCACAGTCGTCGCCATCGCGGACGACGGCGAGTGGATCCGCCGCCGTACCGGCTCGCCCCGGGTCGCCGGCCGGATCGCCCAGAAACACGCGGTGCCGCTGTACGAGGCGGCCCGCACCGGCTACCCGGAGCGGATGCGGGCGTGGAACCGGGCCCACCCGGAGCGCCGGGCCCGCTGACCGGCCGACTGGCGCGGTCAGCCGGCCAGCGCGGTGACGAGGACGTAGCCGAGGAACGCCGCGCCGAGCCCGGCGACCACACTGAGCGCCATGTTCGCGTACGCGACGCGGCGCTCGCCGGTGCGGGCCAGGCGCAGCGTCTCGTAACCGAGCGTGGACCAGGTGGTAAGCGCGCCGCAGAAGCCGGTGCCGACAAGCGCGGTCACGCGCGGGCCGACGGGCGCCGCGAGCAGGCCGCCGAGCAGCAGCGACCCGGCCACGTTGACGGTCAGCGTGCCCCACGGGAACGGCGCGGCGTGCCGGGACTGCACCGCCCGGTCGGTCAGGTAGCGCAGCGGGGCGCCGATCGCGGCGCCGAGCGCGATGAGCAGGACGGTCACCGCCGCCTCCCGTCCCGGGCGGCCAGCGCTCGCGCGGTCACCGCGTCCCCGGCCGCGACCGCCGCCAGCGCGGCGAGCACCGTCGCGGTCAGGTAGCCGCCCGCCGTGACGGCCGCGCCGTCGGCCAGCAGCCGCTGCGCGTCGACCGCGTACGCGGAGAACGTGGTGAACCCGCCGAGCACGCCGACGCCGAGGAACGGCCGGGTCAGCGGGTGGGCCGGACGGGCGGCGAGCGCCGCCGTCAGCACGCCGATGAGCAGGCACCCGGTGACGTTGACGGCGAACGTGGCCCAGGGGAAGCCATCGGCCTGGTGCGGCACCGCCGACTGGGCGCCCGCCCGCGCGAGCGCCCCGAACACACCACCGGCGGCGATCACGCCGAGTACCGCCGCCGGGTGCGCGGACAGTTCCGCCCGGTCCGCCGGTACGCGCAGGTCGACGTCGGGGTCGACGCGGGGATCGGACACCACACCTCCCACCAGCACCCGCGAGCATAACCCCGCCCTCGCGCCCGGCTCTCCGGTCTCCGCGATCTTGCAGGTTCTGCCCCGGCGGACCGGACATTCGGGGCGCCTGAGGGGCGGGAAGTGCAAGATCGCGGGGGAGAGAGCGGGGGAGGGGTGGCGGGCGTACGGTGGGCGGCAGCGCCCGGCGCGGCGGTGCCGGGCCACTCCCGTGCCAGGAGGTGCCCCGTGCAGGACCGCACGCCCCGTCCGGACGAGCTGGATCCCGTCGAACGGATCGGCGTCGACGAGGCCGAGCGGGCCGGCGCCACGCTGGTCGAGCAGGTCAAGAACACCGTCGGGGTGTCGGTGGCGGTACGGGTGATCGAGCCGGACGGGGTGGAACGCTCGATGGGCAAGACGCGCCGCATCGTCGACCGGCGGCGGGAGTCCTGAGATGGCGGGCGACGGCGGCCGTACCGCGGCGCACGACATGTTCGACGCCGACGTGGCGTCGAAAGGGCTCGGCATCGAACTCGTCTCGGCCGGCGCCGGTGCGGCGGTGGCCCGGATGCGGGTCACTCCGGCGATGCTCAACGGGCACGCGATCGGGCACGGCGGCTTCGTGTTCCTGCTCGCCGACACCGCGTTCGCGCTGGCTTGCAACAGCCACGGCCCGGCCACGGTGGCGGCCGGCGGCGAGATCAGCTTCCTGCGTCCGGTACGCGAGGGCGACCTGCTGGAGGCGTACGCCACCGAGCGGGTCCGGTACGGCCGCAGCGGCATCTACGACGTGACGGTGCGGCGTGGCGACGAGGTGGTGGCCGAGTTCCGGGGCCGCAGCCGCACCATCGCCCGCGACTGACCCGCCCGCCCGGCCCGTGTTCGCGGGCCCGCAGGCCGGTGACGTCCGGGCCGGAGCGGCCCCGTGCCCGCTCCGGCCCGGACGTCATGCGGCCGGCCCGAGCGCGTGCCCGCCGGGCCCGGTTCTTCGCCGGCCCACCCGCCGGAGCGGAACGGGCTGCGCGGGAGCGCCGGCCGTCGCCGGTCCGGCGCGCGCCGGCTGCCCCGCCGGCCCGGGCACCGCCCGGAGCGCACCGGCCCGTCCGGGCGGTGCGAGGACCGGATCCCCGGACACCCGACGGAGCGGGCCGCGACGATCGAGCCGGTCCGGCGGGTCGGGCGCCGGTCGGGCCCCTCCACCCGACCGGCGCGACCGCCCCGCCCCGAGCGGGCAGACCTCCCGCCCGCCGGCGTCCCGGGACGGGACACCGGTTCCCGCTCCCGGCGCACGGCCGGCAGCGGTGTCCTTCGCGGCGCGCAGGCGGCGGGCGAAGTCCGCCCGTACCGCACGGGACAACCGCAGCGCGGCCACCCGCGCCACCAGCACGTCGATCGCCCAGCCGCCCGCCGCGACCGGGCGCAGCAGCCCCGCCGAGGCCAGCGCCCGCAACGCCGGCCCGGCCCGGCCGGCGGGCCAGCCGAGCATCGCCTCGACCGAGGCGGCCACGACCGGGCCGCTGCCGGCGGCACCGGCCAGCAGCACCGCCCGGTGCGTACCGTCGAGCCGGTCCAGCCGGGCGTCCACCAGACGGCGCGCGGCGGCCGGCACTCCGCCCGGCTCGCCGGCCGGGTCCGCCGACGCGTACGCGGCCGCGAGCGCCGGACTGCCACCGACCAGCCCGACCAGGCGCGCGGCGAGCGCGGCCGGCCGCCCGGCCCGGTCGAGCAGGTGCCGCAGCAGCCGCCCGGTGTCCGGCGGTCCCAGCGGCTCCACCGGGATCCGCCGCGCCGGGGTGGGCAGCGGGTCGGCCGAGCCGGAGCCGCACGTGGTGACCACCGCCAGCGGCAGCCCTCGCTCACCCGCCGCCACGTGGAGCTGGTGCAGGAACCGGCGCAGCGCCGGGGCCGCCCGGTCCAGGTCGTCCACGGCCACCACCACCGGCGCGCCGGCGGCCAGGCCGAGCAGCGCCTCACGGCAGGCGCCCACGGCGCGGGCCGCCACCGTGTCGTCGTCCGGCGCGGCGAGGAACGCGGCGAGCACGCCGCCGCCCGGACCGTCCGCGACAGTGCCGTCGGGCCGTGGCCGGACCAGGTCGGCCAGCGGCGCCAGTTCCCCGCACGGGTACGGCGGGCAGGCCGTCACCCGCCGGCGCACCGGCACCCCGTCCACGTGCGGCACGGCGCGGGTCACCTCGTGCAGCAGCCGGCTACGGCCGCTGCCCGGCGGTCCGACCAGCGAGATCCACCGGGGACGGCGCTCGCGCAGCGCCCGGGCTACCTCGTCGGCCGCGCTCGCCAGCTCCCGGCCGCGGCCGACGAGCGGGACGCCGTGCCGGGCCGGCCCGCTCCCGGCCACCCCGGTCACCCGCCACACGTCCAGCGGAAGCGCCTTGCCGGCGAGCGCCAGGGTGGCGAGTGGACGTTGCTCGACCAGTCCCGCCACCGCCGCGCGGGTCACCGGGCAGACCACGACCCCGCCGGGCGGCGCGTGCTCCTGGAGGCGGGCCGCCGTGGTGATCACCGCGCCGCTGGCCGCGCCGTGGCCGCCGTCGCGGAACCCGGTCAGGTCCAGCAGTACCTCGCCGGTCGCCACACCGACCCGCACACGCAGCCGGACGCCGGCCGGTCGCCGCCGCTGGAGCGCGGCCTGGATGTCCAGCCCGGCCCGCACCGCCCGGTACGCGTCGAAACCGTCCGAACCGGACGCGCCGAACAGCGCCATCACCGCGTCGCCGACGTACTTCTCCACCACGCCCCGCCAGCGGCGCAGCACCGAGGCGACGGTGCCGAAGTAGGCGCGCTGCAACGCCCGTACGTCCTCCGGGTCGAGCCGCTCGACCAGTCGCGTCGAGCCGACGATGTCGACGAAGAGGACGGTCGCGGTACGTCGTTCCTCGGGCACCGGCCGGCACGCCGCGACGACGGCTTCCCGACTCCCTGCGGGCGTGGTGATCAACATCGCACCCACCCTTTCGCGATCGTGGTGCCCGATGACCTCAGCAGACTTTCACCACCGGGTTCTCGGCGGATCTGTAGGACGACGTATGTCGGGCACCCGCAACCATTAGTCGTGTAGTCGACGCGAGAGGTACGAGTCCGGCCCCGAGGCCGTAGAACGGTGCGGGGACCTGTGACTAGGCTGCGTCCCATGGCCAGCGACGTGGACACGGCACCTCTCGTCGGCCGTACCGGGACCATGGCGACGCTGCGGTCGGCGCTCTACGACGACCTGCGGCCCGGGCAGACCGGCGCGGTGTTCCTCACCGGAGAGAGCGGGGTGGGCAAGACCCGCCTGCTGACCGAGGTCGGCGAGCAGCTGCGGCAGACCGGCGCGCTGGTGCTCACCGGCGCCTGCCTCGACATCGGAGACGCCTCGCCGCTGCACCCGGTACGGCAGGCGCTGCGCCGGCTCGACGCCGAGCAGGCGCAGGCGCGCACCACGTCGGCGATCCGCGGGGTGCTGCAGGTCTTCGACGAGGAGACCCCCGGCCCGGACGGCGCCGGCGCGCTGCTGGAACGCGTCGCCCAGGGCCTGCACGTGGTGGCCGGTGGACGGCCGCTGGTGCTCGTCCTCGACGATCTGCAGTGGGTCGACCGCAGCACCCGGCAACTCCTGCTCTACCTGCTGGCCGGGCTCGGCGACCTCCAGCTCTCCGTGCTGGCCGCGATCCGGGCCGAGTCGCTGCGCGGCGCGCACCCGCTGCGCCGGGTGCTCACCGAGCTGCGCCGGCTGCGCTCGGTGCGGGTGATCGACCTGCTGCCGCTGGACCGGTCCGCCACCGACGAGCTGGCCGCCGCCGTGGTCGGCGCGCCGCTGCCCCCGGAGGCCGCCGACCAGCTCTGGCAGCGCAGCGGCGGCAACCCGTTCGTGGTGGAGGAACTGGCCCGCGACCGGCGTGACGGCCGCGACGGACTTTCCGACACGCTGCGCGAGGTGTTCCTCGACCGGGTCGACGCGCTGCCGCAGCCGGCGCACGCGGTGGTGCACGCGGTGGCGGTCGGCGTCGAGCCGGTCGAGCACTGGCTGCTGGCCCAGGTGGTGCGGCTGCCCGAGGAGGAACTGCTCGACGCGGTCCGCGAGGCGGTCGCGCACCGCCTGCTGGTCGGCGCCGACGACGGCTACCGGCTGCGGCACCGGCTGGCCGCCGAGGTGCTGGCCCACGAACTGCTGCCCGCCGAGCGGGCCGCGCTGCACCGCCGCTACGCCGAGGCGCTCACCGCCGTACCGGCCGAGCTGCACCAGGCCCGGCTGGCCCACCACTGGCGGCACGCCGGCGAGCCGGGCCGGGCGCTGCCCGCCGCGATGGCCGCCGCCCGCGAGGCGGAGCGGCTGCACGGGTACGCCGAGGCGCACCGCCACTGGTCCGCCGCGCTGACCCTGGCCACCGAGCCGGCCGCCGTCCTGCCCGACGGGGCGCGCCCCGAGCCGGTCGAGGTGGACCGGGCCGAGCTGCTCAGCCACGCCGCCGAGGCCGCGCACCACAGCGGGGAGCACGCGCGCGCCCTGACCCTGCTGGAGGAGCTGACCGACGACCCGTCCGGCCCGCCGGTCTGCGCGCTGCGCATCCGCCGGGCCCGCTACCTGGCCGCGGCCGGTCGGTCGGCCCCCGCCGAGCAGGAGTACCGGGGGGTGCTGGACGCGCCCGACTGCACACCGCGGGAGCGGTGCACGGCCGCAGCCCGGCTGGCCGAGCTGCTGCTGCACCTGGGCCGCTACGCCGAGGCCGGCGACCAGGCCCGGGAGGCCCTCGCGCTCGCCGCCGACGTTCCGGGTACCACCTCCGAGGTGGTGACGGCCAGCGCCGCGCTCGGGTTCAGCGAGGCGTTCCTGGAGGATCCGGCCGCCGGGCTGGCGGTGATGCGCCGGGCGCTGGACACCGCCGAGCGGTCCGGCCGGCCGGAGGACGTGGCCTGCGCCTACCTGCACCTGGCCGAGCTGCTCACCGGTCCGCTGAACATCCTCGAAGAGGGGGTGGTGGTGGCCCGCCGGGGCGCCGACCGGGTCGCCGAGCTGGGGCTCGGCCGCACCTGGGAGACCCGTTTGCTGGCGGTGGCGACGAACGGGCTGTTCCGGGTCGGGCAGTGGGCCGAGGCGGAGAAGGTCGTCGCGGCGGCGCTGCGGCACCGCCCGTCCGGGGCCGACGCGGTCGAGCTGCTGCTGGCCCGGTGCCGGCTCTCGGTCGGGTACGGGGACGTCGAGGCGTCCGACCGCGACCTGGAGGCGGTCGCGACGGTGCTGGCCGGCGGCGGCGCCCGGCACGTGCTGCCGATGCTCATCCTGCGCGCCGGCCTGGCCATGTGGCAGGGCCGGCACGACCTGGCCCGGCAGGCGGTGCAGCGGGGCCTGACCGAGAGCCGCTCCGACGACGTGATCGTGCTGGCCACGCTGGCCTGGCACGGACTGCGGGCGGAGGCCGAGGCGGCGGCCGGCCGGACGATCGAGGTGGACCCGAACGCGGTACGCCGGCTGCGCGAGGTGGTCGACCGGGTGGCCGGCAAGAGCGCCAAGGCGGGCGCACCGGTGCGCTACGTCGCCGAGGGGTTCCTGGCGCTCTGCGACGCCGAGCTGAGCCGGCTCGACGACGGCCGGGGCGACCCCGCGCTGTGGGAGCGCTCCGCGCTCGAGTGGGACCGGCGCAACCACCCCTACCCGGCCGCGTACTCGCGGTTGCGGCAGGCCGAGGCGCTGCTGGCCCGCCGCAGCCGGGTGGCCACCGCCGGCAAGCTGCTGCACCGGGCGTACGCGATGGCCCAGTCGCTCGGTGCGGTGCCGCTGACCGCGGAGATCCGTACCATCGCCTCGCGGGCCCGGGTGGCCCTGGACGCCGCGCCGGATCCCGCGCCGGTGCCCCGGCCGCGGGCGGCGGCGCCCGCCGGGCCGGCGGTGGACGAGCTGGCGACGCTCACCGCGCGGGAGCGGGAGGTGCTCGCCGCCGTCGCCGAGGGGCTGACCAACCGGGAGATCGGGCAGCGGCTGTTCATCAGCGAGCGGACCATCGGCGTCCACGTCTCGCACATCTTCGACAAGCTCCAGGTCCGCACGCGGGTGCAGGCCAGCGCCATCTTCCTGCGCAACGGCGCGGAGTAGACGTACGCCGGCAATACGTCGTTCGACGGATCCGCGATGTGGACGGCGGCTGGCAGGCTGTCCCGCGGAACGCCGGTGGTGGCGTCGTGGGGGGCGCCGGCCGTTGTGGAGGAGAGATGACCGAACCGGTCTGGGGTCCTGTGCACCAGGACATCGTCGGCCTGCTCGCCGACCATCCCGCCGACGTGCCGGCGGTCGTGGACCATCTGACGAAGTTGCAGGACCTGCTGGTCCGGCTGCCGCCGCTGGAGCAGAGCTGCCCGCTCGCCGACTTCAACAAGCTCTACCTGGTCATCACCAGCACGGTGCTCGACGGCCTGTACGACGACCGGTTCTGCGACCCGGCCTTCCTGGCGCGGCTGGACGTGGAGTTCGCGGCCCGCTACTTCGAGGCGCTGCGGTTCTGGACCGACTCCAGCCCGAGCACCCCGAAGGCGTGGTCGTGCCTGTTCAAGCGGATGCGCGGCCCGGACGCCCGGCCGTTGCCGTCGGCCGCCGCGGGCGTCAACGCGCACATCAACTACGACCTGCCGTTCGCGCTGGTGACCACGTTCGACAGCCTGGAGTCCGAGCCGATCGACGGCAGCGACCAGCACCGCGACTACCTGGAGATCAACAAGATCTTCGCCGAGCGGATCCCGGAGCTGCGCCGTGGCTATCTGGACAACTGGCAGCTCATGATCGACATGGTGAACGGCGACATCGACGACTGGTACCAGGGCGAACTGGTGGAGTACACCCGGAACGTGGCCTGGCGCAACGCGCAGAAGATCTGGCGCTGCCGGCACGACCCGGACGCCCGTGAGTGTGAGCGGACGCGGTTGGACGACAACGCCGCGCTGCTCGGCCGGCTGCTGTTGTCGCCCCTCGGGGCGTTCCTGCAGTAGCCGGGACGGGGGGTTCCCGCGTCCCGCCGTCCGGGCGCGGGACGCGGGAACGCCGCCCACGGGTGTCGAGCCCGCCGCACCGGGTACGTCGCCGTCGTGCCGCCAGACGAACCGGCCGGCCCCGGAGCGCTCCCGCCGGGCCCGGTCCGCCGCTTCCCGTTCCGCTTCGACCCGGCGTTCCGGCTGCCGCTGGCGCTGCTCGGGGTGCGGCCCGCCACGGCCTGGCTCGGCTGGGGCCCGGACGCGCTCGTCGTCCGGTTCGGGCCGTGGCTGCTGCGTACCACCCCGGGCAACGTGACCGGGGCCGAGCTGAGCGGGCCGTACCGCTGGTGGCGGGCGATCGGCCCGCACCTGTCGGCGGCCGACGGCGGGGTGACCTTCGGCACCAGCGTGGCCGGCGGCCTCTGCCTGCGTTTCGCCGATCCGGTGCCGGCGCTGGCCCCCGGCCCCCGGCCGCGGCACCCGGCGGTCACCGTGACGGTGGCCGACCCGGCGGCGGTGCGCGACGCGCTGGCCCGCGGACCGGATCTTTGACCGGTTCGGCCGGGTCGGGGCGGGGACAACCCCTACCGTCTTCATAGGGACGAAGGGGAGCAGATGGGGCAGGCGGGCGGGCCGGAACAGCCCAGGCGCACGCGGGAGCGGCGCCGGGAGGCGCACGCGGCCGCGGCGGCCCGGGCCGGCCGGCACGGCGATCACGCCGAGCGGTCCGGCCGAGCCGTGCCGGAGCTGCCGGAACGGGTGGCGGCGCCGGCGCGGCCGAGGCCGCCGGCGGGCCGGCTGCACCGGTGGTTGTTCGCGCACCGGGTCGAGCCGGTCGGCCCGGAGGTCCGCGAGCACCAGACCCGGTCCCACCCGTGGTGGCAGGTGATGTGCCTGACCGGCGTCGACTACTTCTCCACGCTGTCCTACCTGCCCGGCATCGCCGCCGTGGCGGCGGGCGCGCTCAGCCCGCTGGCCACGCTGCTGATCGTGGCGCTGACGCTGCTCGGGATGCTGCCGATGTACCGCCGGGTGGCCCGGGAGAGCCCGCACGGGCAGGGGTCGGTGGCCATGCTGGAGCGGCTGCTGCCGTTCTGGCGCGGCAAGGTCTTCGTGCTGGTGCTGCTCGGCTTCGTCGCCACCTCGTGGATCATCACGATCACGCTCTCCGCCGCCGACGCCAGCGTGCACCTGCTGGAGAACCCGGTCCTGCCCGCGTCGTTCCCGCACGGCGACACGGCGGCGGTGCTGGTCACCGTGGCGCTGCTGCTCGTGCTCGGCGGCGTGTTCCTGCTCGGGTTCAGCGAGGCCGTGCAGGTCGCCATCCCGCTGGTGGCGGCGTTCCTGGCGCTGAACGCGGTGGTGGTGGCCGCCGGCGTGGCCGAGGTCGCCGCCGACCCGGGTCTGCTCGGCGACTGGACCGGCCGGCTGGCCGACACCGGCGGCGCCGGCGACGTCCTGGCCACGAGCGTGCTCGCGTTCCCGCTCCTGGTGCTCGGCCTGTCCGGGTTCGAGACCGGGGTGAGCATGATGCCGCTGGTGCGCGGCGAGGGCGAGGACGCGCAACGGCGGCTGGACGCCCGGATCCGCAACACCCGCCGGCTGCTCACCGCCGCCGCATTGATCATGTCGGTCTACCTGATCGCGACCACGTTCGTCACCACGCTGCTGATCCCGCCCGAGGCGTTCGACCCCGGCGGCCCGGCGGACGGCCGGGCGCTGGCGTTCCTCGCCCACGAGCACCTGGGCGAGGTGTTCGGCACCGTCTACGACATCAGCAGCATCCTGATCCTCTGGTTCGCGGGCGCGTCGGCGATGGCCGGGCTGATCAACATCGTGCCCCGCTACCTGCCGTCGTACGGCATGGCGCCGGAGTGGGGGCGGGCGGTGCGCCCGGTGGTGCTGGTCTACACCGCGATCAGCATCGCCATCACGATCGCCTTCTCCGCCGACGTGAACGCCCAGGCCGGGGCGTACGCCACCGGCATCCTCGCCATGATGGTCTCGGGCGCGATAGCGGTGACCATCGCGGCGCTGCGTGCCCGCAGCCGCGCCGCCGCGGCCGGGTTCGCGCTCCTCACCGCCGTGCTGCTGTACGCGCTGGTGGAGAACGTGGTGGCGAAGCCGGACGGCATCACCATCTCCGGGTTCTTCATCGCCGGGATCATCGCGGTGTCGCTGATCTCCCGCGTCACCCGGACCACCGAGCTTCGCGCCGAGCGGATCGAGTTCGACGAGGCGGCCCGCCGCTTCGTCGACGAATCGGTCGCCCGGGACGGGCGGCTACACCTGATCGCCAACAAACGGCAGCGCGGGTCGGTCAAGGAGTACCGGGTCAAGGAACGAGCGCAACGGTCGATGAACCCGGTGCCGGGCGCCGCCGACGTGCTGTTCCTGGAGATCGACGTGAGTGACCCGTCCCAGTTCAGCCAGGTGCTGCGGGTGCGCGGGACGGAGTCCGGCGGCCACCGGATCCTGCGCGCGAGCAGCTCGGCCGCGCCGAACGCGATTGCCGCGATCCTGCTGGCGTTGCGCGACGCGACGGGCGTGCGCCCGCACTGCCACTTCGAGTGGTCGGAGGGGAACCCGATCGCGCACCTGCTGCGCTACCTCATCCTCGGCCGGGGCGACACCCCGCCCGTGGTGCGGGAGATCATCCGCAAGTCCGAGCCGGACCCGACCCGCCGCCCCGGCATCCACGTGGGCGGCTGAGCGCGGGTCCGGCCGGGCAGCGCGACTAACCGAGCGCGCGGACGCTAACCGAGCGCGCGGACGCGGGCGAGCAGGTCGCGGGCGCAGAAGTCCAGGAAGCCGTCCGGGTCCGGTCCGGCGTTCTGGAGCACGATGTGGTCGAAGCCCGCCTCGACGTACGTCCGGGCCTTTTCCACGTGCGGCGCGGCGTCCGGGCCGACGGAGAACTGCTGCCGGATGTGGTGGTCCTCGACCCAGGCGGTGGCGGCGTCGAAGTTCACCGGGTTCGGCAGTTCGCTCATCACCTTCCAGCCGGTGACCGCCCAGCGGCTGGTCTCCCGGGCCGCGCGTACCGCCGCCTCCTCGTCGGTGGCCCAGGCCATCGGCACCTCGGCGTAGCACGGGCCCTGGCCGCCGGCGTTGCGGTACTGGTCGACGATCGACGCCTTCGGTTCGGTGGCGAACAGGCCGGTGCCCAGCTCGGCGGCGAGACCGGCCGATTGCCGGCCGCTCGCCGCCACGGCGATCACCGGCGGCTGTTCGGGCAGGTCCCAGACCCGGGCGTCCTCCAGCTGCAGGTGCCGGCCGTCGTAGGAGCGGTAGCCGCCCTGCCAGAGCAGCCGGATGATCTCCAACGCCTCGCGCAGCCGCTCGTGCCGCCCCCGGACGCTGGGGAACCCCTGCCCGACGACGTGCTCGTTGAGCCGCTCGCCGGCGCCCACCCCGAGCGTGAACCGCCCGTCGGAGATCAGCGCCATGGTGGCGGCGGCCTGCGCGACGATCGCCGGGTGGTAGCGGACCGACGGGCAGGTGACGCCGGTGGCGAGGCCGAGGGTGGTGGTGCGGGCGGCGATCGCGCCGAGCGCGCTCCAGGTGAAGCAGGAGTGGCCCTGCACCTCCAGCCAGGGATGGTAGTGGTCGCTCATCTCGACGAAGTCGAACCCGGCCTCCTCGGCCCGGACCGCCTGCCGGATGAGTTCCTGGGGCCCGAACGCCTCCGAGGCGAGCTTGTAGCCGATCCGCATGCCCGGTTCTCCGTTCCGTCGTCGGCGAACCGCTGCCGTTCCCACCGCTGCGGCGGGCAAACTCCGCGAAACCCAGCCTCCTAGGATGCCGTAGGGGTGGTGGCGGTCCGCACCGCGGACACGGAACGGCCCGCGCTCGCCGGGCGGGCGCGGGCCGGAGGTACGGGAGCGGACGCCTACTTCGACGGTTCGGGGAGCTTGCAGTCCACCTTCGGGTTGGCGCCGATGTAGTTCAGCGGGCCGGCCACGATGGTGACCAGGATCGTGCCCGCCTCCGCGCAGTTGGTGTCGTCGTTGCCGTAGTAGCCGCGCTGACCGGCGGCGATGGCGCCGATGATGAGCCAGATGACGACCAGGACGCCGACTATCGAGGTGCCGCGCATCAGTTGCCTCCACTGGGGTCGTGGTGGATTTCGAGGTGGAGGCCATGTACCCCGTGCGGGTGATCCGCCAAACGGCGCAGCGGTGCCGGCACGGCCGATTCCGATTACGTCAGTGCGGTGGCACCGGCTCCTCCGGCGGACGGCCGCGGCTGCGGCGATAGTCGGCGCACGCCACCCCGCCCAGCACCAGCATCGCCCCGGCGCAGACGTAGACCGGCGCGAGGAACAACCCGGCCGGGGCGATCGTGAGCAGCGCCAGCACCCCGCCGGGCCGCGACGTCGACACCCGGCTGAACACCTCGTACTCGAAGGCGCCCCGGCCGACCAGGAACAACGCCGGCCCGCCGAGGATCACCGCCAGCCAGGCCGGCGGCGTGTGGCCGGCCGGCTCCAGCAGGACCAGGTCGAAACCCGCCGCGGTGGTCACCACCCCGGCTACCATCAGCAGATGGGTGTACGGGGCGGTGTCGAGAAACCAGCACGGCGTCGCCGAGCGCGATGATGAAGAACTGCTGGTACCGCTCGGACAGATGCTCGGCGGTGACCCGGCGCTGAGCGTCGGGCACCGCGCCCAGCCCGGGCACCGGGTACGCCAGCCGGAACCCCAGATAGTCGATGGCCAGGGCACCGGCCCAGAACCACAACCGGGCGGTGCCGTGCGCGGCCAGCGCGCCGACCAGCCAGGGCACCGCCGACAGGGCGAACCAGACGAAGATGCGCACGGCCCGGCGGTTCGTCTGCACGTCCCGGCGCACGGTGGGCATCAGGAACACCCCGCGTCCGAGATGGATCGCCACGTACGTGCCGGCGAACACCAGCCCCCGGGAGCCGAACGCCTCCGGGATGGCGGTGGTCATCAGCAGCGCGCCGAACATCGTAGTCATGCTCGCCCGCGCGCGGTCACTTTTCCGCCATACCGACCCGGGCGGGGGTGACGGGGTGGGGAAGGGCGCCGGGCCGGTGGCGACCATCGTCACCACCGGCCCGGGAATGTGGCGGAATGTCTACTCGGTGCTGGCCGGGAGCGCCCGGTCGGCGTCGGCGGGGGCACCCGCCAGCACCTTGGCCTGCTGCGGCCAGGTGGCCAGCCCGGGTGCGGCGCGCAGGCCGGCGGCCTTCACGGTCTGCCGCAGCGCGGCCTCGTCCAGCTCGGCGAGCTGCCGGTAGGTTCGGATACCGGCGTCCTGGAGCGCGGCGGCCATCTTCGGCCCGATGCCCTGGATCCGCCGGAAGTCGTCCGGCGTGTCCCCGGCCGCATCCGCAGCCGCGTCGTTCTCGACCGAGGCCCGCGGCGCGGGCACGACGGCCGGCTCGGCGGCTACGGGCTCGACCGGCTCGGCGGCCTCGACCGGCGAGGGCGCCGCCTCCACAGCAGCCGCATCCGCGGCCGCCGAATCAGCAGACGACGCCGTCGCCGGCGCCTCCGGCTCGTCGGCGGGCGTCGACTGCGCCGGGACGGCGACGGGGGCGCGCTCCGGCTCCGCCGCGAAGGGTTCCGACTCGACGACGAGCGCCGGAGAAGCGGCCGGCTCGTCCGTGTCGGTGGAGGCCGGGGTGCCGGCGGGCTCGTCCGCACCGACCGACGCGGCGGCCGGCACCGGCTCGTCCACCGGACGGTCCACGGCGGCCGGCTCGGCCTCGGCCACCGGCGCCGCAACCGGCTCGGCGGGGGACGACACCGGCTCGGAGACGGTGGGCGACGCCGCCGGCTCGTCGGCGGTACGGGCGGCGGTGGCGACGGCCGGCTCGGCGGTCGTGGCCTCGGTGGGTGCGGGCTGCTCGGCGACCGTGGCGGCCGCCGCGGGCTCGTCGACCACCGCGACCGGGCGCGGCGCGTCGACGGTGGCGGTCACCTCGGGTGCGGTCTCCACCGTGGGCGTCGCCGGGGCGCCGGACCGGCGGCGGCCGACGACCACCCAGCCGGCACCGAATCCGATGAGCAGGGCCAGTATCACGAACAGCCACTGCCCGAAGCTCGACGGCATGGGCCAACCTCCTTGTATGTACGTGCACGACGGTGGCGAAAGACTCGGGGCAGCTTCGCACACGCGCGCGGCGCACGACAGGCAGGCCGGGGCCGGACCACGGCGGTGGGACCGGCGGTGTCGGCCGGTGCCCGGAGGATGACCGAGCGTGTGCCGGAAACCCGGGTCGAGCGGCGTGACAGGGCGGGGAGACGCCCCGGAACCCGGGTGCCGTGCGTGGTTCCGGGGCGCCCCGTCCGTCGCCCGTGGCCGGTCAGTGGATCCGGTCGGGCGCAGGCGAGCCGGCGGCGTCCCAGCTGTAGAAGCAGCCGGCCACGGCGTCGCGGGGGGAGTGCCAGGTCGGCAGGTACGGGGAGGTGTGCGCGGAGAGCCGCTTGTTCACCTGCTCGTAGAGCGGGTTGTCGCGCAGTTCCGCGGTCAGGCCGGGGGCGACGTCGACGGTCTCCATCAGATGGACGCACAGGTCGTGCAGGTAGTACAGCGACCGGTGCCGGACGCCGGTGAGGTGGGGCAGTTCGGTGGCGTCGGACTCGGCGAAGATCTGCGCCACCCGCCCCTGTGCGCCCGGCACGATCCGGCTGACCACCAACAGTCGACTCATCGTGACCCCTCTCGCCGCCGCGGTGCTGGCCTCACGGTGCCGGTCGCGCTGTCACCTCGCCGTCACCGCGTACTCCGGGGCATTGATGGTGGTGGCGACGGCGCGGCGGGGGCGCGCGGCGCCGGTTTGGCGGTCCGGTCCGTGCGGCGCGGCGGCGGGTCCGACCGGCTGGCCCGGCGGATCGGCGCGAGGGTGTCGTCGAGCAGCGCGGTCATCGCCGGGGACGGTTCCAGGCGCAGTTCGCGCAGGAGCAGATCCCGGTAGACGTAGAAGGAGTGGACCGCCTCGAACGCGTTGCCCTCGGCCAGGTGGATGCGGACCACCAGGCGGTGCGGGGTCTCCCGCAGCGGCTCGGCGGCCATCGCCTCCAGCGCCGCCTCCAGCGCCTCGCCGTGCCGCCCGGCGTCGAGGTGGTTGCCGGCGAGTTCCTCCAGCATGTGCAGGCGCAACTGGCGCAGCCGTTCGCGTTCCAGCAGCACCCAGTCGTCGTACCAGCCGGGGAGCAGGTCGTGCCGGCCGGCACCGGTGGCGCCGCGCGGGACGGCGCCCTCGCGGACCAGCGCCGCGGTTTCCACCAGGTCGTCCACGTCGAGGCGGACGGTCGGTCCGAGCCGGACGGTGTCACCGTCGGTGCGCAGCGGGCAGCACGGGTCCTGCCGCAGCCGCCACAGCGCGGTCCGCAGCGACGACAGCGCCCGCTCCTCCGGCGTCTCGGACCACAGCAGCCCGGCGAGGTGGCTGCGGGTCGCGGCCGGGCGCAGGCCGATCAACGCGATGACGCGCTGCAACCCCCGGGGTACGACCACCGGTGTGTCGTCGTGCAGCAGCTGGAAACCGCCGAGCAGGTGCAGTGACACCCGTGGGCCGGGTTCGCCCGCCGTCGGCATTCTCGATCCACCCGACACGGCGCACCCCCCAGCACCGGAACCCTCGTCCCGACGTTTCGCGTTGCCCGGACCGCCGCCCGCGACGCCGGTGTCGGAACGCCTCCGCCACGGCCGGAAGCTTCGCCGTGGCCGGGCTGACCGAGACGGAGAATATCAACACCTGTTACTCTCAGTCAACAGGCGGTCGGTCACTTGACTGTCCGTAGTGGGCTCGGTAATACGCCTGTGATCTGCGAATAAGTGTCGTCACCGGAAACCGGAAGGCGATCTTCCCATAGCTCACGCACAGCTTGCGTCAACGCAGCGTCACCATGTTTGTGGCGCAATGGGGCCCGGTTGACGCCCGGTAGACGCCACCGGCGCGACCGTGTGGTGATCCGTGCGGCGCGACCGGTTCGCCGCGCACCGGGACGTGCAGGAGGCGCGAATGGACCGTTCGCTCATCGTCGCCAAGGTGGTGCCGACGGCCGAGGACCGGGTGGCCGAGATCTTCGCCGAGTCCGACGCGACCGAGCTGCCCGGCCTGGTCGGGGTCCGGCACCGCTCGCTGTACCGGCTGTACGATCTCTACGTCCATCTGCTGGAGACGGAGACGCCCGCGCAGGGCGCGGTGGAGGACAACCGCGGGCATCCGGAGTTCGTCCGGATCAGCGAGCGGCTGCGGCCGTACATCTCGCCGTACCTGCCGACCTGGCGATCGCCGCGCGACGCGATGGCGCACTGCTTCTATCGCTACGACGCGCCGGCCCACGACACCGCCGGGCGGCCACGGTGACCACGACCGCCCCGCGCGACGAGCAGCTCTGGTCGAGGTGCGACGGATGCGCGTCGCTGCTCTACCGCAAGCGGCTGCGCCGCAACCTGGACGTCTGCCCCGAGTGCGGGTCGCACGCCCGGCTCGACGCGCCGGACCGGGTGGCGCAGCTGGCCGACCCGGACTCCTTCGTCCCGCTGCCCGACCGGGCGGTACGCGTCGACCCGATCGAGTTCGTCGACGAGCTGCCGTACCCGCACCGGCTCGGCGCGGCCCGCGCGGCGACCGGCCTGGACGAGGCGGTGCTCTGCGGCACCGCCCGGCTGGGCGGGCACCCGGTGGCGCTGGCCGTGATGGACTTCCGCTTCCTCGGCGGCAGCCTCGGCAGCGCGGTCGGTGAGCTGATCACCCGGACCGCCGAGCGGGCGCTCGCCGACGGCATCCCGCTCGTGCTGGTGACCGCGTCCGGTGGCGCGCGGATGCAGGAGGGCGCGCTGTCGCTGATGCAGATGGCCACCGTCAGCCAGGCCCTCGCCGGGATGCGGGAGGCGGGCCTGCTCACGGTCAGCGTGGTCACCGACCCCACGTACGGCGGGGTGGCCGCCTCCTTCGCCACCAACACCGACCTGGTGCTGGCCGAGAGCGGCGCCCGGCTGGGCTTCGCCGGGCCCCGGGTGATCCGCCAGGTCACCGGTGCCACGTTGCCGGAGGGCTTCCAGACCGCGGAGTACCTGCTGCGGCACGGGCAGGTCGACATGGTGGTGCCCCGGCACGCGTTGCGGGGCCGGCTCGCCGCGCTGCTCGCCGCCGCCGAGGCGGGCCGCCGCCCGCCGGAGACCGCGTCCGCCCCGCGCCCGCCGGTCACCGCGCCGACCGTGACCGCGCGGCCGGACCGCGACCCCTGGGAGACGGTACGCACGGCGCGGCACCCGGGCCGGCCGACCACACTGGACTATCTGGAGACGGCGTTCGACGGGTTCGTCGAACTGCACGGCGACCGGCTCGGCGCGGACTGCCCGGCGGTGGTCGGCGGCATCGCCCGCCTCGACGGACGGCCGGTGATGGTGATCGGTCACCAGAAGGGACACACGACCGCCGAACTGGTGACCCGCAACTTCGGCATGGCCAGTCCGGCCGGGCACCGCAAGGCGCTGCGGTTGATGCGTCTCGCGGCGCGGCTGCGGCTGCCGGTGGTGACGCTGGTGGACACGCCCGGCGCGGACCCGGGGGTGAGCGCCGAGCAGCAGGGTCAGGCGGCGGCGATCGCGGAGAACATCCTCGCGCTCACCGTGCTGCCCACGCCGGTGGTGGCGGTGGTCACCGGGGAGGGCGGCAGCGGCGGCGCGCTCGCGCTCGCCGTCGCCGACCGGGTGCTCATGCTGGAGCACGCCGTCTACTCGGTGATCAGCCCCGAGGGCTGCGCGGCGATCCTCTGGCCGGACAGCTCGGCCGCTCCGCAGGCGGCCCGCGCGCTGCGGCTCACCGGCGCCGACCTGTGCCGCCTCGGCGTGGTCGACGAGTTGGTGCCGGAGCCGCGCCCGGCTGCCCACAGCGATCCGGGTGGCGCCGCCGAGTTGCTGCGCGCGGCGGTCGCGGCGAATCTCGCCCCGCTGCTCACCGTGCCCCCGGCCACCCTGGTCCGCCGCCGCCGGCAGCGCTTCCGCCGCTTCGGTGCGGCCCGCTCCGCCGGCCCGTCCCCGGCCGGTGGCCGGGCGGAGGTGGCGTGATGGCCGACGCCGAGGCCGAGCAGGTGCTGGACGGGCTGCGCCGGCAGGCCCGCAAGCTCGTCGCCGACCTCGCCGGGCCGGTACGCCGGGTGCGGCTGCGCAGCGGCGAGTCGGTGCTGGAGGTCGAGTGGCACGACCCGTCGCCGCCGGTGCAGCGCGCCGCCGAACCGGCCGAGGCGCTGCCCGCGCGGGCCGCCGAACCCGCCGCGCGTGCCGCGCCCGCGCCCGACCGGCCGGCCGTGCGCTCACCCGTGGTCGGCACGTTCTACCGCGCCCCCGAACCCGGGGCGATGCCGTTCGTCGCGGTCGGCGACCTGGTCCGTCCGGGCCAGGTGGTCGGCATCGTCGAGGCCATGAAGCTGATGAACGAGGTGACCGCCGGCCAGGCCGGACGGGTGGTCGAGGTGCTCGTCGACGACGGCAAGCCCGTCGAGTACGACCAGCCGCTGATCGCCCTGGAACCGGTCACCGGACAGGACTGCTGATGTTCGACAAGGTGCTGATCGCCAACCGGGGCGAGATCGCGCTGCGGGTGCTGCGCGCCTGCCGGGAACTCGGCGTGCGCACGGTGATGGTGCACTCCAGCGCCGACGCCGACTCGCTGCCGGTGCGGCTGGCCGACGAGGCGGTAAGGATCGGCCCGGCGGCCAGCCGCCGCAGCTACCTCAACGCGGCGGCCATCGTGGAGGCGGCCCGGCAGACCGGCGCGCAGGCGGTGCACCCCGGCTACGGCTTCCTGTCCGAGGACGCCGACTTCGCCGAGATCTGCGCCGAGAACGGGCTGGTGTTCGTCGGCCCGCCGCCGCAGGTGATGGCCGCGCTGGCGGACAAGTCGACGGCGCGGGCGCTGATGAGCAGGGCCGGGCTGCCGCTGCCGCCGGGCAGCGTCCGGACGCTGCCGACCGTCGCCGAGGCGCAGGAGGTGGCCGCCGAGGTGGGCTACCCGGTGATCGTGAAGGCCGCGGCGGGCGGTGGCGGGCGCGGCATGACAGTGGTGCGCTCGGCCGCCGAGCTGCCCCGCGCGTACGCCCGGACGCGCGCCGCCGCCCAGGTCGCGTTCGGCGACGACCGGGTGTACGTCGAGCGGTACCTGGCCGACGCCCGCCACGTGGAGGTGCAGGTGCTCTGCGACGGCCACGGCAACGGCGTGCACCTGGGCACCCGGGACTGCTCGGTGCAGCGCCGGCACCAGAAGCTGATCGAGGAGGCGCCCGCGCCCGCGCTGCGGCAGGCCACGCTGGACACCGTGGCCGAGGTGGCGCTGCGCGGCGCGCTGTCGGTCGGCTTCACCGGCGCGGGGACCGTGGAGTTCCTGGTCGACGAGGCCGAACGCTGCCACTTTCTGGAGATCAACTGCCGGATCCAGGTGGAACACCCGGTCACCGAGATGGTCAGCGGCATCGACCTCGTGCAGGAACAGCTGCACGTGGCGTTCGGCACCCCGCTGCGGCTGCGCCAGTCCGACGTACGCCTGGACGGCGTGGCGATCGAGTGCCGGGTCAACGTGGAGGATCCCGACCGCGACTTCGCGCCCGCACCGGGCCGGCTGGACCGGTTCCGGCCGCCGGGTGGACCGTTCACCCGGGTCGACACCCACGGACACGTCGGCTACCTGGTCAGCCCGCACTACGACTCGCTGCTGGCGAAGGTGGCGGTGTGGGCGCCGGACCGGGACGCCGCGCTGGACCGGCTCGACCGGGCGCTGGCCGAGTTCGACGTGGCCGGTCCCGGTGTGCATACCACCATCCCGTTCGCCCGGCGGGTGCTGCACGACCCGGCGTTCCGCGCCGCCCGGCACACCACCGCCCTGGTGGAACGTCTGCTCACCCCGCCCGCCGACGATGCCCCGCCCGCCGAAGCCGCGGCCGGGGCGCCCCCGGCACGGGCCGTCGTGCCCGACCCGCGCACCGAGCCGGGCGACCGTACCCCCGTCAGCGCCGTGCCCGCCGCCGGCCCGACCACCTGGAGGAACCGATGACCGTCGCCCCCGACCGCCCGCTCGCCCGCGAGATCACCGACATCCTGGTCACGCACTGCGGCCTGGACCCGGACGCCGCCGCCGACGCACCCGCCGCGAGCCTGGAGGAACTGGGCATGGACTCGCTGGCGCTGCTCGAACTGTCGGCGGTGGTGGCCGACAGGTGGCGGGTGAAGATCCCCGAACAGGCCGGGCAGCTCAGCATCGCCGGCGTCGCCGACCTGGTGGCCGGCAAGGCGGACCCGCCCGGGCACACCGAGAACGCCGTGGAGATCGCCGCGCCGCTGCCGCTGGTCTGGGAGATCACCAACGACGTGGCCCGGTGGCCGGAGCTGTTCACCGAGTACGCGACCGCGGAGATCCTGCACCGCGACGGCGACACCGTGCGCTTCCGGCTCACCATGCACCCGGACGAGAACGGTGTGGCGTGGAGCTGGGTCAGCGAACGCACCGCCGACCCGGCCAGCCGCGAGGTGCACGCCCGGCGCGTCGAGACCGGCCCGTTCGAGTACATGCGCATCCACTGGCGCTACGACGAGACGCCCGCCGGCACCCGGATGACGTGGACGCAGGACTTCGCGATGAAGCCCGACGCACCCGTCGACAACGCCGGCATGACCGACCGGATCAACACCAACAGCACGATCCAGCTCGCCGTGATCAAGGACAAGATCGAGCGGGTGCACGCGGGAGGCGCGCGATGACCGACACCACCACCGCCCGGGTCTCCGTCCACGACGTACCGGCCGACCGCCGCCGGGGCGGGGAACTGCGGGTGCTGCTCGGCCCGAAGACGGTCGGCAGCACCTCCGGATTCATGGGCGTCGCCACGCTCGCGCCGGGGGAGCGGATCGCCGAGCACTACCACCCGTACAGCGAGGAGTTCCTCTACGTCGCCCGCGGCGCGATCACCGTCGACCTGGACGACGTGCCGGTGCCGGTCGCCGCCGGGGAGGCGCTCTACGTGCCGAAGGACGTCCGGCACCGGCTGCGCAACACCGGCGACGAGCCCGCCGAGGTGGTGTTCCACCTCGGACCGCTCGCCCCGCGCCCGGAACTCGGCCACGTCGACACCGAGAGCGCGGCCCCGCCGCCACGGGAGCCATCGTGACCGGCCGGCGCACAGTGGTCACCGGCATCGGCGTCGTCGCGCCCGGCGGCGCCACCCGGGACCGCTTCTGGAAGACGATCACCGAGGGGCGCACCGCCACCCGCCGGATCAGCTTCTTCGACCCGTCGCCGTTCCGGTCGCAGATCGCCGCCGAGTGCGACTTCGACCCGGACGCCGCCGGGATCACGCTCGCCGAACGGCAGCGCGCCGACCGGTACGTGCAGTTCGCGCTCGCCTGTTCCGCCGAGGCGCTCGCGGACAGCGGCCTGGCCCTCACCGACGCGCAGCGGGAACGCGCCGGGGTGGTGCTCGGCACCGCGGTCGGCGGGACCATGGCGCTGGAGCAGGAGTACGTGCGGGTCAGCGACTCCGGCCGGCACTGGCTGGTTGACCACGCGCTCGGCGGGCCGTACCTCTACCAGGCGCTGGTGCCCAGCAGCCTGGCCGCCGACGTGGCCTGCCGGCACGGCCTGCACGGCCCGGCGCAGGTGATCTCCACCGGCTGCACCTCCGGCATCGACGCCATCGGGTACGCCCACCAGCTCGTCGCCGACGGCGAGGCCGACGTGGTGCTCGCCGGCGCCGCGGACTCGCCGATCTCCCCGGTCACCGTCGCCTCGTTCGACGCGATCGGCGCGACCAGCCCGGACAACGACGACCCGGAGCACGCCTCCCGGCCGTTCGACGCCGACCGGCACGGCTTCGTCCTCGCCGAGGGGGCCGCGGTGCTGGTGCTGGAGGAGGCCGAGCACGCCCGCCGCCGGGGCGCGCACGTCTACTGCGAGGTCGCCGGGTACGCCAGCCGCAGCAACGGCTTCCACATGACCGGGCTGCGTCCCGACGGCGCGGAGATGGCGGTGGCCATCAGCGACGCGCTGCGGCAGGCCCGGCTCGCCCCGTCGGCCGTGTCGTACGTCAGCGCGCACGGCTCCGGCACCCGGCAGAACGACAGGCACGAGACGGCCGCGTTCAAACGGGCGCTGAGGGAGGCGGCGTACCGGGTGCCGATCAGCTCGATCAAGTCGATGGTCGGTCACTCGCTGGGCGCCATCGGCTCGATCGAGATGGCCGCGTGCGCGCTCGCCATCGAGTACGGCGTGGTCCCGCCCACCGCCAACTGGGCCACCCGCGACCCGGAGTGCGACCTGGACTACGTACCGAACGAGGCGCGGGAGGTGCCGGTGGACGTGGCGCTGTCGGTGGGCAGCGGCTTCGGCGGCTTCCAGTCGGCGATGGTGTTCCGCCGGCTGGCGGTGACACCGTGAGCGCGAGGAGTGAGCCGGTTTTGCGAGCCCCGCAGTCGCGAACAAGGACGGCGCCATGACCGCGCGGGCCGTGGTGACGGGCATCGGCGTGGTCGCGCCCAGCGGGATCGGCGCCGAGGCGCACTGGAACACGGTGCTCGCGGGCGCCCGGCGTACCGGGCCGATCACGCTGTTCGACCCGCAGCGGTACCCGGCCCGGTTGGCCGGGGAGGTGCCCGGCTTCGACCCGGCCGGGTTCAGCGACACCCGGCAGCGGGTGCAGACCGACAGGTGGACCCACCTCGGCTTCGCCGCCACGAAACTGGCGCTCGCCGACGCCGGGCTGCCCGAGGTGTCGCCCGACCCGTACCGGTGGGCGGTCACGCTCGCCAGTTCGTCGGGCGGCAACCTGTTCGGGCAGCGGGAGCTGCAACGGCTGTGGGGCGGGCCGAGCCGCACCGTCGGGGCGTACCAGTCGATCGCCTGGTTCTATGCCGCGAGCGTGGGGCAGTTGTCGATCCGCCACCAGTTCAAGGGACCGTCCGGGGTGACCGTGTCCGAGTCGGCCGGCGGGCTGGACAGCCTCGCGCACGCGGTGCGCACCATCCGGCGGGGCACCCCCGTGGTGATCGCCGGGGCGACCGAGTGCCCGCTGAGCCCGTACGCGCTCGCCTGTCAGCTCCGCTCCGGCCTGCTCAGTGACGTGTCCGATCCGGAGCGGGCGTACCGGCCGTTCGACGTCACGGCGAGCGGGTACGTGCCGGCCGAGGGCGGTGCGGTCTTCGTGGTGGAGGAACTGGGCCACGCGCTGTCCCGGGGTGCCCGCGTCTACGGGGAGGTCACCGGCTGGGCCGCCACCCACGACGCGGCGCCCACCGACCCGGCTGCCGGCCCGGACCCGGTCCACTACGCCCGCGCGCTGCGGCTGGCGCTGGAGCGCGCCGGGGTACGCCCGCACGACGTGGACGTGATCTGGCCGGACGCGCTGGGCGTGCCCGCGTACGACCGGGCCGAGGCGGCGGCGCTGCGTACCGTGTTCGGTGACCGGACTCCGCCGGTGACCACGCAGAAGCCGCTGACCGGGCGGGCGCACCAGGGCGGGTCGGCGCTGGACGCGGCCACCGCGCTGCTGGCGTTCCGCCGCGGGATGCTGCCCGCCTCGGCCGGCCCGGAGGAGCCGGCGCCCGGTTGCGAGCTGACGTTCCTGCGGCAGCCCCGCCCGCCGCGCAGCCGGATCGCGCTGGTCGGCGCGCGTGGCTTCGACGGGTTCAACAGCGCGCTGGTGCTGCGCGGCGCAGCGCCCCCGCCGGCCGGGGCGGGCTGACGAAGCCCGGTCGGTCGCGTCCGTCGATGCGCTGCCGGAGGGAGCGGCCGGCCCGGAAGGCACGCCGGGGGAGCCACACCCGCAACCCGACGAGAACGAGGATCAGCACGAGGAGCAGGGCCAGGTAGAGCCAGCGCATCACGCCTGCGCTCGCTCGGGGCGGACCGCCGCGCCCCGCCGGCGGGCGGACGCTGACCGTCACGACGGGCGGGCCAGGTACGCCGTCTTGGCGTTACCGGAGAACCCGCAGGCCAGATAGAAGGCGTGGGTCGCGGGCGAGCGCGAACCGGTCATGAGCATCGCCTTGTAGCAGCCCGCGTCCCAGGCGGCCCGCAGCGTGGCGGCCATGATCCGCCTGCCCAGGCCGGTGCCGCGCCGCGACTCGTCGACCACCACGTTCTCGATCACCGCGTACGGCGACGCCGACCGGCTCAGGTTGGGGATCACGTTGAGGTACGTGGTGGCGACGACCGCGCCGTCCACCTCCAGCACGAACAGGTGCAGCCCTTCGGCGGCCAGGATCCGCGCGAAGGCCCGTTCGTCGGAGCCGTCGCTCAGGTGCGGGTCGTCCGGATTCAGCTGCCGGTAGAGGCGGATGAGCTGCGGGAAGTCGTCGGGCCGGGCCGCACGGAACATGCCGTGAGCGTAGCCGCCCCGGCCGTCCGCGCGGGTCACCGCGAGCGCACAGCATCCGGCGGCCGGCGGACTACCTTGCCGGCGTGGCCCCGATCCTGCCTGTCCGATCGAGCCTGAGCAATCCACCCAGCCGCCGTTTTGGATCTAGCCATTTGCATCTGGCGATGCGGAAGAGGGCCGTCGTAGGGTTCGCCCATACCCCGAACGACGTACCCGCTGGGCGGATCCGCCCAGTTCCTCAGTGGAACGGTGGCTGGTCGTGACTGCACATCCCGTGGCGGAAGATCCTGCCTCGACGACGGTGGACTGGGTGGACGACATCCTGTTCACCGGCCGCGACACCGACGTCTGCCTGCGGCTGCCCGAACCGGTCGACAAGGGCACGCTGCGCCGGCTCGTCGGCGAGGCGCAGGACCGGCTCGCCGGGGCCGGGCTGCACGCCGGAGGCGCCGCCGTGCTGCGCCTGCCGCCCTCGCTCGCGTACGTGGCGCACCTGCTCGCCACCTGGCGTACCGGCGCCCAGGCGGTGCTGCTCGACCACCGGCTCACCGACCACGAGGTGGACCAGGCGCTGCGCCGGCTCAGCCCGCAGGTGGTGGTCGCCCCGATCCGGACCGGCGGCGGCGCGCTGCGGGTCTTCGTCGACGTCACCGCCGGGGTCAGCGCGTACTCCGACCGCCCGGCGGGCAGCCCGCACGCGGTGATCCAGCTCAGCTCCGGTTCCACCGGACCGTCCAAGGTGATCGGCCGCACCGCCGCCGGCCTGGTCGCCGAGGTGCACCGCTACACCCGCATCGACGGCGTCGCGCTGCCCGGCGAGCGGATCGTCCTGCTGCCCAGCATGGTGCACGTGCTCGGCCTGGTCGGCGGCCTGCTCTACGGGCTGCACGCGGGCGTCGAGCTGTGCCCGCCGGAGCGGCTCGGCGGCGACGCGATCCTCGCCGCCGTCGCCGCCCAGGACACCCCGGCCACCGTGCTCGGCGTCCCGTTCCACATCGGGCTGCTCGCCTCCACCACACCCGCCGGGCCGCTGCCCCAGCTCAAGCGCATGACCACCGGCGGCGAGCTGGTGCCCGCAGCCGTGGCGGACGCGTTCACCGACCGCTACGGCGTGCCGCTGGGCAACATGTACGGGATGACCGAGGTCGGCGTCATCGGCACCGACCTGCACGGGCGGCACCGCCCCGCCGTCGCGCCCGCCCCCGGCATCGAGGTACGCGAGCGCGACGGGGAGCTGTGGGTGAGCTGCCCGGCCAACCCGTACGTCGGCCCGGCCGACCCGACCCGCTGGGCCGACGGCTGGCTGCACACCCGTGACGCCGGCGTGGTCGACCCGGACACCGGTCTGGTCACCATCAAGGGCCGGCTGGACTCGCAGGTGTCGGTGGGCGGCCTGAAGGTCGACCTGACCGAGGTGGAGGCGGCAGTCGCCGGACTGCCCGGCGTCGTCGCCGCGGTGGTGGTGTGGGACGACGGCATCACCGCGTACGTCCAGACCGACGGCTCGCTGACCGAGGAGACGCTGGACAAGCTGATCGCCGAGCGACTGGCCGGCTTCAAACGTCCCCGCATCCTGCGCCTGCTCGACCAGATGCCCCGCACCACGACCGGAAAGCTGGTCCGGTCCGTCCCGGCGCTGCGGGACGCGGCGTCGTGACCGGCCCGCTCTACGAGCCGCGCACCCACCGGACGCCCGCCGGACGTCCGGTCCACCCCGAATCCCGCCCTGGACCGGCCGGGCAACGCGCCACCCGCGCGCCCGACCCCGCCGGTTCACACGCACGCGGTGTCCCGACCGGGCACCGTCAGCCGGTACACGGAGAAGAGGTCTGAATCATGCGAGACGAGGTCCGCACCTTCGTCGTCGAACAGCTCGCCGACATGAACTACGACGTGGAGGAACTCGACGACGACACCACGCTCGGCCCCTCCGGCGTCGACCTGGAGTCGCTGGCCCTGGCCGACCTCGCGGTCCGCGTCGAGGACCGATACGGCCTGAAGTTCGCCGACGACGAGTCGGAGAAGCTGGCGCTGATGACGGTCGGTGAGTTCACCACGATGGTCGCCGACCGGGTGGCCGCGAACAGCGACAAGTCCTGATGCCCGGTCAGCCCGACCTGGGGCGAGCTGACCTGGTGAGCATGCTCGCCGAACTGACCGCGAAACCCGCCGACCAGGTGCCGGACCGGCTCGGCTCGATGGAGCTGGCCTGGCTGGTGCACATGGTCGAGCAGCGCTACGACCGCCGGCTGGACCTGAGCGACGACGACCTCGCCGGCATCCGCACCGTCGACGACGCGCTCGTGGTGTTCCGTGGCTCTCTGACCGCTCCCGCAGATGGCTGAGCGGGAGACCGTACGGATCACCGGCACGTACGCGCTCAGCGCCCTCGGCAGGGGCGCCGACGCGCTGCTGGCCGGGGTGCTCACCGGCACCCCGGCGTTCACGCCGGTGCGCCGCTTCGACACCACCGGCCGCCGGGTGACGGTGGCGGCCACAGCGCCGGACGTCGGCACGCTCGCCGGCGAGCTGACCGACGCGATCGACACCGCCGTCCGGGCCGCCGGACTGGACCGGGCCGGGCGGGCCGAGTCGGCGCTGTTCCTGGCCACCCACGGCGGGCCGTACTCGCTGCCCGTACCGCAGGGGTGGGACGAGCCGACGGTGCCGGCGCTCGCCGGTCACCTGGCCGCGCGGTGCGGCCTGCGCGGGCGTACCCGGACCTACACCACCGCCTGCGTGTCGGCGAGCAGCGCGGTCGCCGACGCGGCGGCGCTGATCCGCCGGGGTGACCTGGAGCGGGTCGTGGTCGCGGCCGGTTATCTGGTCGAACCGGACCAGTACGCGCTGTTCGACGCCGGCCGGGCGCTCGCCGCCGACGGCGCGGTACGCCCGTTCAGCGCCGGCCGCAAGGGCCTGCTGCTGGGCGACGGGGTGGCCGCCGTGGTGCTGGAGTCGGCCGGCGCGGCCGCGCGGCGGGGCGCCGAGTCGCTGGCGAGCGTCGCCGGGTGGGGCCGGGCGGGGGACGCGTACCACCCGTGCCAGCCGCACCCGGACGGGCTCGGGCTGGCCCAGGCGGCCGAGGCGGCGCTGCGGCGGGCCGGGCTGCCCCCGGAGGCGATCGGCTACGTCAACGCCAACGCCACCGGCACCACGTTCAGCGACGCCTCCGAGGCGGCGGCGCTGACCCGGGTGTTCGGCGGGGACGCCGGACGGCTGCCGGTCAGCTCCACCAAGTCGGTGCACGGGCACGCGCTGGAGGCGTCCGGGTTGCTGGAACTGCTGGTCACCGTGCTGGCCCTGCGGCACGGCAAGCTACCGGTGACCGCCGGCTGGCTGGGCCCCGACCCGCAGTGCCCGCTGGACGTCATCCGGGCCGCACCCCGCCCCGCGCGCACCGAACACGCCCTGACCCTCAACGCCGCGTTCGGCGGCGCCGACACGGCCCTCCTGGTGAGCACCTCATGACCGCCTCCGTCCCCAGCCCTCCGCGATCCTGCACGTCCGGCCCCGGCGAAACGGGCACGACGCCCGCCGAGGGGGCAGCAACCGCACGATGGCGCAACGACGGGGTGATGGTGCTCGCGGAGGCGCGGTGGCCCGAGGCGGGGGACGAGGGCGCGGGACCGGCGGGGGTGGCGGGGTTCGTGCACTCGCCGTTCGCGCCGCTGGTGGCGGCGGTCGCCGAGCGGTGCCTCGCACGGCGGTACGGCACCGGGCCGCTGCCGCCGGGCAACCGCACGGCTGTGGTGCTGGTCAGCGCGGGCGGGGACACCGCCGGTGCGGCGCACGTCCGCGCCACGGTGGCCGCGGGCGGGCGGATCGGGCCGCTGTTCTTCTTCCAGTCGGTGCCGAACAGCGTGGCCGGGCACGTCGCGGCGCGCTGGGGACTGGACGGGCCGGTGGTGTGCCTGAGCCCGGCCGGCGACCCGCGGGCCGAGGGGGAGGCCGAGGCGGACCTGCTGCTGTACGACGGCGACGCCGCACAGGCGTTGCTGATCCTGATCGAACTGGCACCGGACGGTACGCCGGGCGAGGCGACCGCGGTGCTGCTGGGGGAGGGAACACGTCAATGAGGACGAAGGGACTGCGCGGCGCGCTCGCGGCTGACACGGAGCTGGGCGCGGGCAACGTGCTCGCCCGGGTGCTGGCCCACGGCGCCGACCCGGACGGGCCGGGGCTCACGTTCGACACAGGCGTCGACGGCCACCCGGCCGAGACCTTACTGACCCTGGGCCAGGTCGACCGGATGGTCGCCGGCCGGGCCGCCTGGCTGCACGAGCGCGGGGTGAAGCCCCGCGACCCGGTCGCGGTCTGGGCCGGCACGGCCGCCGACATGGTGCTGTCGTTCCTGGCGCTGACCCGCCTCGGCGCCGTCCCGGCGCTGATGAACGGCAGGCTGCGCCCCGAGATCGCCGCCGAGTACGTCCGCCGGCTGCGCGCCGCGGGTGTGCTCGCCGACGAGGCGCACGCGCAGGCGCTGGCCGGGCACGACCTGGGCGCGCCGATGCTCGGCGCGCCCGCGCGGGCCGGGACCGGCGACCCGGACGCCGCGCCCGCGCACTACCGGCACCACCCGGACGACCCGATCGTGATCACGCACACCTCCGGCACCACCGGCGTGCCGAAGGCGGTGCTGCACTCGCACGCCAGCCTGTTCGCCGCCACCCGCCACCTGCTGTCCATGCCGCAGGCGCAGGGCACCACGCGCATCCTCAACGCGCTGCCCGCCCCGCACACCGCCACGGTGCTCATGGTCAACCAGGCGCTCGGCAACCGGGCGGAGATGTTCCTGCTCTCCGACCAGGGCGGTGAGCGGGTGCTCGACGCGATCCAGCGGTGGCGACCGGACGGCGTGTTCGGCTTCTCCGTCACCTGGGCCGAACTGGCCCGCTTCGACCTGTCCGGCTACGACCTGGACTCGGTGCGGCTGTGGTTCAACACCGGCGACTGCTCGCACGAGCCGCACGTACGGCGGCTGGTCGCGGTCGGCTCCCGGGACGTGGTGACCCGCGGCGGCGTGACCCGGGTACCCGGCTCGGTGTTCATCGACGGCCTGGGCTCCAGCGAGATGGGCCACTCGATGTTCCACATCACCCACGCCACCGGCACCGACCGGTACGGCCGCTGCGTGGGCCGCCCGTACCGGTTCACCAAGGTCGCGGTGCTCGACGCCGACGGCAACGAGCTGCCGCCCGGGCAGGTCGGCTGGCTCGGCATCGACTCGCCGTCGCTGTTCCGCGGCTACTGGAACGACTCGGTCACCACGTACCGGTTCCGGCTGCGTGGCTGGTACCTCACCGGCGACCTGGTGTACGCCGACGACGACGGCCGCTACTACCACCTGGACCGGGCGGTCGACTCGGTCGAGGCCGGCGACGGGAAACGGTTCTTCACCGCGCTGTCCGAGGAACGCATCCTCGCCGCCTGCCCCGACGTGACCGACTGCACCGTGGTGATCGTCAAGGCGGACGACGGCACAGTCACCACTGACGTGCTGCTGGAACTGGCCGCCGGCGCCGACCCGGACGCGGACCGCACCGAGCAGATCCGTACCGCGCTGGGTGCGGACGTGGCCGCCACCCTGCGCCGGGTCGTCCCGGTACGCGCCGACGACATCCCGGTCACCGTCACCGGCAAGGTCCGCAAGGTGGCGCTGCGCGAGCGCTACCTGACCGAGGCGCCGTCGTGACCGCCGTCATCACCGGCATGGGCCTGTTCACCCCGGCCGGGCGCGGCGTGGCGGACACGTTCGACGCCCTGCTCACCGGCCGGTCCGGGCTGCGCCGCCCACCCGAGGGACACCCGGCGGCGGGCAGCCTGGAGGTGGCCGGCGTGCTGCCGGACATCGACCCGCGCAGCGTCGCGTCCGGACCGGAGACGAAGGTGCTCGACCGGGTGGTGCTGCTCGCCCTGGTCACCGCCGCCGAGACGCTCGCCGACGCCGGCATCGAGGTGGGCCGCGACGTCGACCCGGAACGCGTCGCGGTGATCGTCGGCGGCGTCGGCGGCATGTCCACGCTGGAGGGTCAGGTGCTCGCCCGGGCCGCCCGGGGCCGGGCGGCGGTCAGCCCGTACCTGCTCACCGGCATCCTGCCGAACATGCCCTCGGCTCGGATCGCCATCGCGCACGGCATCCGCGGCTACAGCTCGTCGGTCGGCACGGCCTGCGCCTCCGGCGCCCAGGCCGTCGCCGACGGGGTACGCCTCATCCGCGCGGGCGAGGCCGACGTGGTGGTGTGCGGGGCGAGCGAGGCGCCGCTGTTCGGCACGTTCGCCGACACGTTCGGCAACGCCCGGGCGCTGGCCCGCGGCTGGGACGAACCGACCGAGGCGAGCCGCCCGTTCGACAAGCGGCGCAACGGTTTCGTGCTGGCCGAGGGCGCGGCGCTGCTGGTGCTGGAGCGCGCCGGGCACGCCGACGGCCGGGGTGTGCGCGGGTACGCCGAGGTCGCCGGTTTCGGGGCGAACACCGACGCGTACCACCCGACCGCGCCGCGGCCCGACGGCGCCGGTGCGGCGGCCTGCATGCGCCGGGCGCTGGCGGCCGGCGGGGTCGGGCCCGCCGACGTCGGGTACGTCAACGCGCACGGCACCGGCACGAAACTCGGTGACGTCGCCGAGACGACAGCGCTGGCCGGGGTGTTCGGCACCGGCGGTGTGCCGGTCAGCTCGACCAAGGCGCTCACCGGGCACCTGCTCGGCGCGTCAGGGGTGCTGGAGGCCGCGGCCACCGCGCTGGCGCTCGACAGCGGCCTGCTCCCACCCACCTACCACCTGGACGACCCGGACCCGGAGTGCGAGGCGGACCACGTCCGCGCCGTGCCCCGGCCCACCCGGGCCAGCCACGCGCTGACGAACTCGTTCGGGTTCGGCGGCCAGAACGTCAGTCTGCTCCTGCGCCGGCTCTCCGGGCCGGCCCGCCGGGCCGCCACCCCGGCCGCGGGCTGACCGGACTCCAGTCCCGGGCGTCCGTCCGGGGCGTGATCACGGGGGGAACAGGGGAAGCCCATGACCATCAACGGGATAGACCATCTCGAACTGTACGTGGGGGACGCCCGGCAGGCGGCCTTCTACTTCGACAACGCGGTCGGGTTCCGGCTGTGTGGGCAGGGCGGTCCGGAGACCGGGCTGGACGGGCAGCGCTCGCTGCTGCTGGCCCAGGCCGGCATCCGGCTGCTGCTCACGACCGGACTGTCCGCGGAGCACCCGGCGGCGACGTACGTGCACCGGCACGGCGACGGCATCGCCGTGGTGGCGCTCGCCGTGGACGACGCCGCCGGGGCGTACGCGGAGCTGGTGGGCCGGGGCGCGAAGGCGCTGCGTTCGCCGCGCACCTTCACCGGCGCGGACGCCGAGGTGGTGGTGGCCGAGGTCGGCGGCTTCGGCGACGTGGTGCACCGGCTCGTCGAGCGGCGCGGCGACCCGGGCGTGTTCCTGCCCGGCGCGATCGAGCCGGTGACCGCCCCCGGTGGAACGGACACGCTGCTGGCCGAGGTGGACCACCTGGCGGTCTGCGTGCCGCCGGGGCAGCTCGGCGAGACGGTCGCGCACTACGAGAAGGTGTTCGGCTTCGCCGACATCTTCACCGAGCACATCGAGGTCGCCGGTCAGGCGATGAACTCCAAGGTGGTGCAGAGCCCGTCCGGGGCGGTCACCTTCGTGCTGCTGGAGCCGGACACCGGCGCCCGGCCGGGACAGATCGAGGACTTCCTGCGCTGGCACGCCGGCGCCGGGGTGCAGCACCTGGGCCTGCGCACCGACGACATCGTCACCGCCGTCGGCGCGCTCGCCGGGCGCGGGGTGCGGTTCGCCAGGACGCCCGGCGCGTACTACGACGGCCTGGAGCAGCGGGTCGGCCGGCTGGACGCGCCGGTGGACCGGCTGCGCGAGCTGAGCATCCTGGTCGACTCCGACCACGACGGCCAGCTGCTGCAGATCTTCACCGAGTCGATGCACGTGCGCCGCACCCTCTTCCTCGAACTCATCGAGCGGCGCGGGGCGCGCACCTTCGGCAGCGGCAACATCAAGGCGCTGTACGAGGCCAAGGAACGCGAGCTGGCCGCGGCGGAAGGGGGCAAGGCGTGACCACCATCGATCCCGGGCTGACCGCCGAGGAGGAGGCGCTGCTGCCCTCCGACGAGGACGTCCGGCACTACGCCGAGCACGGCTGGTACCTGTCGAAGAAGCTGCTCACCGACGACGAGGTGGACGAGCTGGTCGCCGCCACCGACAGCTACTACGCCGGAGAGCGTGACCGCCGGCTGCCGGTACGGCCGCCGAAGCTGGCCTACTGGGAGCCGTCCCGGGGTGACGTGCAGCGGCACAACGACTACGTCCACCACGAGCACGACGGCATCGCCCGCATCCTGCGCAAGCCGCTGATCGGTGCGGTAGCCGCCCGGCTGGCCCGCGCCGCCGAGATCCGCATCTTCCAGTCCACGCTGATCTGGAAGCCGCCGATCGCCGGTGAACCGTCGAACATCGTGCCCTGGCACTTCGACAAGCACTACTGGGCGTCCTCGTCGTCGGAGAACATGCTCACCGCGTTCATCCCGTTCCACGACTGCGACGAGGAGATGGGCACCATCACCATGGTCGACGGCTCCCACCGGTGGCGGGAGATCGGCGCCGACGACACGGTGGTGCGGCACTTCGCCGACCGGGACCGCGACCAGCTCGAAACCATGCTCGCCGAGAACGCGGCGTACAACGGCGCGCAGATCCGCAAGATCCCCATGGTGATCCCCAGGGGACACATGAGCTTCCACCACTGCCGCACCTACCACGGCAGCGGTGCGAACGTCAGCGGGCGGCCCCGCCGGGCCGTCTCGCTGCACCTGCAGGACGGCGACAACGCCTGGCGGGAGTATCCGCTCTCCGACGGCACGCTCGCCGCGTACAACCACGACGTGCTGGTCCGCCGCACCCACGAGGGCCGGCCGGACTACGCGGACCCCGATTACTGCCCGGTCATCTGGCGCGACCGCGCCCAACAGGGAGGCTGACAATGTCACGATACGACTGGGGCAAGACGCACCCGGGCATCGAGCGGCTGGAGCGGGCGGTGACCGAGCGCCGCGACGTGGTGGTCAAGCACCCCCTCTACGCCAACCTCGACACCCACGACGCGCTCGTCACGTTCATGGAGCACCACGTCTTCGCCGTCTGGGACTTCATGTCGCTGCTGAAGTCGTTGCAGCGGCAGCTCACCTGCGTCACGGTGCCGTGGATCCCGACCGGGCCGACCGGCAGCCGCCGCCTGATCAACGACATCGTCATGGTCGAGGAGAGCGACGAGCTGGGCGACGGCTACATCAGCCACTTCGAGCTGTACGTGCAGGGCATGACCGAGGCCGGTGCCGACACCTCCGCCGTGAACCAGCTCGTCGACCTGCTGCGCGACGGCACCCCGGTCACCGAGGCGCTCGGCGCGGCGGGCGTCCCCGCGCCGTCCGCGGCCTTCGCCGGCACCACCTGGCGGATCATCGAGACCACCCCGGTGCACTGCCAGGCCGCGGCGTTCGCGTTCGGCCGCGAGGACCTCATCCCGGAGATGTTCACCCAGGTCGTCGCCGTCAACGAGCGCAGCAACCGGCTGAACAAGTTCGTCGACTACCTGGAGCGGCACATCGAGGTCGACGGCGAGCAGCACACCCCGATGGCCATGCAGATGCTGGCCGACCTGTGCGGCGACGACGACACCAAGTGGCAGGAGTGCGCCGACACGGTGAACGCCGCGCTCGCCGCCCGCGCCCGCCTCTGGGACGACATCCTCGCCGCCGTCAAGGAGGGCCGTCCGGCGTGACCGGCGCCGACCCGCTCCGGCTCTACCGGACGGTCCGGCTGATCCGCCGCTTCGAGGAGCGCGCGATCGAGCTGGTCCACGCCGGGCAGATCGTCGGCGGCATCCACCCGTACCTCGGTCAGGAGGGGATCGCCGCCGGCGTCTGCGCGGCGCTGGACCGCGAGGACCTGGTCACCGGCACCCACCGCGGGCACGGGCACGTACTCGCCAAGGGCGCCGACCCGGCCCGGATGCTGGCCGAGCTGTGCGGCCGGGTCACCGGGCTCAACCGGGGCCGGGGCGGGTCGATGCACGCCGCCGACTTCGGCGTCGGCGTCCTCGGCGCCAACGCCATCGTCGGGGCCGCCGGCGCGATCCTCACCGGAGCGGTGTGGGAGCGGCGGCGGCGCGGCGCCGGCATCGTCGGCGCCACCTTCTTCGGCGACGGCGCGGTCAACGAGGGCATGCTCCTGGAGGCGTTCAACCTGGCCGCGCTCTGGCGGGTACCGGTGCTGTTCGTCTGCGAGAACAACGGCTACGCCACCACCATGCCGGTCGACGGCGCGGTCGCCGGCACCATCGCCGGGCGGGCCGCCGCCTTCGGCATGCCGGCGACCGTCGTCGACGGGCAGGACCCCGAGGCGGTACGTGAGGTCACCGCCGCCGCCGTCGCGCGGATGCGCGCCGGCGCGGGCCCCGAGCTGGTCGAGGCCCGCACCTACCGCTTCGACGCCCACCACACCTTCGAACATCAGGTACGCCTCGACTACCGGCCGCCGGAGGAGGTGGCCGAGGGCCGGTCCCGCGATCCGGTGGACATCGCCGGAGCGCGGCTCGACCCGGCGGCCCGGGCCGCCGTGGACGCCGGCGTCGAGGCGGAACTGGACGCTGCAGTCGAGTACGCGCTCGCCGGGCCGCACCCCGACCCGGCGACCGCCCTGGACCACCTGTACGCCAGCGGGCTCACCGCCCGGACCGGAGGTGGCTGATGCCCCGGCTCTCCTACCGCAGGGCGCTCACCCGGGCGCTCGCCGACGAGATGACCCGCGACGAGTCGGTCGTGGTGCTCGGCGAGGACATCCGGGTGGCCGCCGCGAACGTCACCACCGGGCTGCTGAAGAAGTTCGGCCCGGAACGGGTCCGCGACACCCCCCTGTCCGAGCAGGCGTTCACCAGCTTCGCCACCGGCGCGGCGCTGGCCGGGGCCCGCCCGGTGGTGGAGTTCCAGATCCCGTCGCTGCTGTTCCTGGTCTTCGAGCAGATCGTCAACCACGCGCACAAGTTCCCGCTGATGACCGGCGGCCAGTGTGCGGTGCCGGTCACCTACGTGGTGCCCGGCTCCGGCTCCCGTACCGGCTGGGCCGGGCAGCACTCCGACCACCCGTACGCGCTGTTCGCCCACGTCGGGGTGACCACAGTCGTACCGGCCACCCCGGCCGACGCGTACGGGCTGCTGGTCTCCGCGATCCGCTGCGACGACCCGGTGGTGGTCTTCGCCCCGGCGGGCGCCCTGGACCTGCGCGCCGACGTCACCGACCTGGCACCGGTGCCGCTGGGCCGCGGGGTCGTCCGCCGTTCCGGCACCGACGTGACGGTGGTGGCGGTCGGGCACCTGGTGCACGACGCGCTCGCCGTCGCCGAGGAACTCGCCGGCCAGGCGTCGGTGGAGGTCTTCGACCCCCGCACGCTCTACCCGTTCGACTGGGATGGGCTGGTCGAGTCGGTGAGCCGCACCGGGCGGCTGGTCGTCGTCGACGACGGCAACCGTTCCTGCGGCATCGCCGCAGAGATCATCGCCACTGTGGTCGAGCGGGTCCGGCTGGCCGCGCCACCCCGCCGCGTCACCCGCCCCGACGGTGCGGTGCTGCCCTTCGCGCCCGCCCTCGACCGGGCCGTGCAACCCGGCCGCGACCAGCTCACCGCCGCCATCCAACTGACCCTCAAGGACGGATGAACGATGGACCCGAACTACACGTGGCCGCCGCTCGGCCAGGCGTGGACCGACCTGCCCGAGTCCACCCGTACCGCGATGGTGACCACCGGCGCCGAAGCGTGGGAGGAGATCTTCCACGGCCGGGCCACGTACAACAAGCAGTGGCGCCTGGCCCGCCCGCCCGTCATCACCGCCGACGCGTTCCGCGAGCTGAACGAGGTCTGCGACCGTATCGCCCAGCTCATCCTCGAAGCCTGCCGGCGCCGCGCACGCACCGCCGGTGAGCTGCGCCTGCTGCTCGACGTGCCGGACGGCGAGACCCGTCTGCTCGACCCGGACGAGGAACTGCGCGAGGGGCTGCTCGCCGCGTACCGGCCGGACGTGCTGTTCTCCGGCGGCGTGCCGTGCATCGTGGAGTACAACATCGACAGCAGCCTCGGCGGCGGCTTCGACGCCGACACCGTGATCCAGCGGTACGCCGAGCTGTACCGCGCGCACGCCCTGCTCGACGGCGCGCGGCCCGCGCCGTCCCTGCTGGACCAGCGGTTCGTGGCCATCCGGGACACGCTCGGCCTGCCCGACGGCGCCCGGGTGGCGCTGCTGATGGACTTCGACGCCGACTACCCGGGGCTGGACGACCCGGAGACGTTCATCCGTATCCTGTCCCCGCTGATCGACCAGGCCCGCCCGTTCGGCATCGACCTGGTCATCGCCCCGGTCGCCACCGCCGGCCTGGACGCGCAGAACCGGCTGGTCGTCGGCGGTGCCCCGGTCGACGCCCTGTTCCGGCTGTTCGTGCCCAACCGGGTCACCCCCAGTGCCGGGCTGGACGCGGTGGCCGGCGCGCTCGCCGCCGGCACGCTGCCGATGTTCGTCAGCAGTGCCGCCTGGCTGCTCAGCAACAAGCTGAACTACGCCTGGCTCTGGGACGACCTGGACCTGCTGCCGGAGGACGACCGGACGCTGATCCGGCGGTACGTGCCGCACACCGTCGCGCTCACCGCCGACCAGTTCGACCGGGCGCTCGCCGAACAGGCCGACCTGGTCGCCAAGCCCGCCGGTGGCTCGGCCGGGCACGGCGTGCTCATCGGCCGGGAGATGACAGCGGTGGCGTGGGCGGACGGGATTCGCGCGGCGATCGCCGCGGGCGGCCACATCCTGCAGCGCTACCACGAGGCGGACCGGGTGGCGATGGACTTCGTGCAGATCGAGACCGGTGAGACGGTCACCGCCGACGTCCCGTACAGCCTCGCTCCGTACCTGTTCGCCCGCACCGGGTCGGGCGCGCTCGCGCGGGTCGGCTACCCGGGCTGCGACGAGGTCCTCAACCTGGCGAGAGGCGTCCTCCTGACCGGCATCCTCCTAACCGACTGACCCACCCACCCACCCCCACCCCCACCCCACCCACCCCCGTCCCCCCTCACTCCCAGCGTTGATCAAGGAGTTTGGGTCCTCACGGGGCGCGTCAGCGACCCAAACTCCTTGGTCAACAAGGTGGATCCGGCCCGCAGGTCGGCCCCCACCCGCGGCTACCGGGCACCGAGTCTGCCAACGGCTGACCCGGTAGCTCCCTCCCATTAGGGGTGGGGGAGGTGGGTGGAGAGGACCTTCAGGGTTTCGGCGGTGGCCACCGCGTCGCTGCGGGCGCTGCCGTGCCGGCCGTCGCTGCTGTACAGCGACGGGTCGGCCACCAGCGGATGGTCGGTCAGGTGGACGTGCAGCGTGCCCAGGCGCTCGGCCACGCCTCTCGTGTGCCGGGACAGCCGGCGCATCCGCTCGCCCAGACCCGCGCGCAGCGCGTCCGGCACCGCCGGGCTGTGCGACACGTCGAACATGCCCACCGTGATCACGTCCGCGCCCGCCTCCCGCAACGCGGTGATCATGGCGGTCAGCTCGGCGTCGACCGCGTCCGGGTCGTAGGCGGACCGGAACGCGTCGTTGCCGCCGCACACCACCAGGGCCAGGTCCGGTTCGAAGGCCAGCGCGTCGGCGAGCTGGGTGGCCCGGACCTCGTGCGCCCGCAGCCCTCGCCGGCCCAGGTTCAGGTAGGCCAGTTCCGGCCGGATCGCGCGCAGCTCGGCCGCGATCCGGTCGGCCCACTGGAGGTCGGGGTAGCCGTCGGCGGATTCGCACAGCCCTTCCGCGACGCTGTCACCCAGCACCGCGAACCGCCGCCACGGGTGCCCGCGCAACAGTTCGGCGGCCTCTCCCGGCCGCAGGCACCACGGGTCGGTCGCCTCGGTCAGCGTCGATGGCATGCCCGGCACGCTAGCCGAGCGTCCCGCGCGGCGAAAGGGGCTCAGGGCAGCAGGGCCAGCAGCTCCCCGGGCCGGGTCAGGCTGAGGTCGGCGGGCTCGTCGGGGTCGTACTGGTGACCCCATGCGGCGGCCACCGCGACCGCGCCGCTGTGCCGGGCGGCGCGTACGTCGAGCGGCGAGTCGCCCACGTACGCGGCGCGGCCTGGTGGCACGCCGAGCCGGCGGCAGGCCGCCTCCACGCCGTCGGGCGCCGGTTTGGGGCGGTCGACCTGGTCTCCGCCCAGGACGGCAGTGAAGTGTCCGAGCAGGCCCGCCCGGTCGAGCAGGATCTCGGCGGCCCGGTGGCTCGCGCCGGTGAACACGCCGACGGGCACCCGGGCGGCGATCGCGGCGAGCGCGTCCGCGACGCCGGGGTAGACGCGTACCCGGCCGGCGAGCGCGGCCAGCTCGGCGTGGTAGCGGTCCAGGTCGTCGCCGGAGGCGGGCCGCCGCAGCAGGTGGGTCAGCAGGTCCGCCGGGGAGCCGATCGAGTAGCCGGCGATGACCTCGGCGTCGGTGTACGACGGGCCGCCCCCGGCGCGCACCGCCGCCCGGTACGCAGCGGGCACCACCGCGTGCGACTCGACGAGCGTGCCGTCCATGTCGAACACGATCGCGTCCACCGGCCCGGTCACGCGTGCTCCGCCCGGTGTGCCGTGGCGAGCCGCTTCGGGGCGCGCGCGTACCACGCCTCGGTGATCAGCTCGGTCAGCTCGTCCACGTCGATCCGGTCGAGCCGCACCAGCACCACGGGGTAGCCGTCGAGGTGCGGCGTGGTGAAGTAGACAGCCGGGTCGTCGGCGATCAGCGCCTCCTTGGCGCCCAGGTCGGGCACCCGGACCCCGAGGATCGGGCCGTCGGGCGCGGCGTCGCCGAGCGCCTCGATGTCGCCGCGGCGCAGCGGCCGTTCCCAGACGAACATCTTGTCGCGTACCCGCCAGGCGGGCAGGTCGTCGTGCGAGCCGCGCTCGGTGGTCTCGGGCAGGGCCAGCGCGATGCGCCGCACGTCGTCCCAGGTCGCCATGGCCCCGACCCTACCGAAACCCCCCGACACGACGGCTCAGACCGGCGTGGGCGTGGCCGGTTCCGCGGCCGGGCGTCGGGACGCGCGGGCCAGCAGCAGCGGCCCCACGGTCAGCACCAGGCAGACCACCGACATCACCAGCAGCGCCGGGGTCAGGTCGAGCAGCGCCACCGACCAGCCGCCGAGCAGCGCGCCCACGGGCAGGCCGAGGAACGCCACCGATCCGGAGATGCCCAGCACCCGGGTCTGCAGCTCGCCCGGCACCCGCTGGTAGAGCGTCGCGCCGAGCAGCGGGTTGACCGCCGCGATGCCGATGCCGGACAGGAACGTCACCACGAGCACCACGACCAGGTCGTCGCTGAGCGCCAGCGCGAGCAGCCGGGGCGCGCCGCTGAGCGTCAGCCCCAGCGCGAACGTCGTACCGGCCGGCAGCCGGGTGCCGAACATCGTGAACAGCAGGTTGCCCAGCAGGGCGCCGGCCGAGAAGACACCCAGCAGCAGACCGAACCCGGCCGGGTCGCCGAGCACCTGGCTGACCCACAGCGGGATCCAGACCGCGACGCTGGCGTTGGCGAACATGTTGGACACCGACACCACGATCAGCATGGTCATCAGCGTCCGGTCGGTGCGCAGGTACGCGAAGCCGCCGCGCAGCGCCCGCAGGTACGGCTCCCGGGGCGCCGGTTGCGCCGGTGCGGGCGGCCGGACCAGCACGCCGATCAGCAGCGCGCAGACCGCGAACGTGGCCGCGTCGATCCAGATGGCCCGGGTCAGCCCGACCCAGTCGATGAGCAGCCCGCCGAGCACCGCGCCGAACAGCGTCATGCCGCGGGCCAGGCCGTCGTAGGCGCTGGTGAGCCGGATCAGCGGCACCCCGGCCCGCTCGGCCGCCGGTTTGAACAGCACGTGCTTGACCCGGTCGCCGATGCCGCGCAGGCCGCCGGCGACCGCCACCAGCACCAGCAGCGTGCCGAAGCCGAGCCACGGCGCCAGCGCCACCACGGCCATCGCGACGGCGCTCGCCGCGTCCACGAACACCGAGGTACGGCGTACCCCGAACCGGTCCGCCCACGGGGTCGCGAGCGCGCTGGAGAGCATGTACGGAAGCGTCTCCGCCGCCGCGACGAGCCCCATCTTGGTGGGGCTGCCGGTGGTCTCCAGCACCAGCCAGGGGATGGCGACCACCGAGATCCGGGTGCCGAGGTTGGACAGCAGGTCGGCGCCGACCAGGGTGTACAACTCCCGGCGCGGGTTCACGCCGGAGTGCCGATCGGGTCGGCGCCGGTCGGGTGCGCGGCCGCGTACCGGGCCCGCAACGCGCGCTTGTCCACCTTCGCGGACCGGTTCAGCGGCAGCGCGTCGACGAACTCCACGGCGCCGGGCGCCCACGTCTCGCTCAGTTCCCGGACCACGAGCGCGATCAGCTCCGCACCGGTCACCGACGCGCCCGGCGCGGGCACCACGTACGCGTGCGGCAGTTCCCCGGCCGCCGGGTCCGGCACGCCGATGACGGCGGCGGCGCGCACCTCGGGGTGACCGGCGAGCACGTCCTCGATCGGGCGGGAGTAGATCGGCCAGCTGCGCTGCCGGGTGAGGATCCGGTCCTGTAACCGGTCGACCAGGTAGACATAGCCGTCGGCGTCGAGGTGCCCGATGTCGCGGGTGCGGACCCAGCCGTCGACGAGCGTCTCGGCGGTCAGCTCCGGCCGGCCGTGGTAGCCGGCGAAGCTCAGCTTGGTGCGCACCCACACCTCGCCGTCCTCGCCGGCCGGCAGCACCCGCCCGCCGGCGTCGCGGATCTGGACCGAGACGTCCCCGTACGGGCGGCCGCAGGAACGCAGCCGCTCCGGGTGCTCCGGGTCCTCGGTGAGCCCGGGCAGCGCGCAGATCACCACCGCCTCGCTGAGCCCGTACACGATGCGCAGGCACGGGCCGAAGCGGGCGATGGCCTGGCGCAGCCGGGCCGGCGCGGCGGGCCCGGCGCCCACGTTGAACATGAACATCGCGGAGAAGTCGGCGCCCGTCAGGTCGGGGTGGTCGAGCACCTCGTAGAGCATCGGCGGGGTGACGAACGTGGAGGTGAGTCGTTCGGCGTCCACGGTGGCGATGAACGCGGCCGGATCCCACTGCTCGCGCAGGAACAGCACGCCGCCGGTGAACAGGTTGAACAACGTGGTGATCTGCCCGCTGGCCAGCCACATCGGGGAGTGCGACAGGTGCCGCAGCAGCGGGAACCCGGCACCCCGGAAGTCGGCGGCGAGCGTGAGCACCTGCCGGTAGAAGCTCTCCCGGTGGTGCACCAGCTTCGGCGTGCCGGTGGTGCCGCTGGTCTGCAGGAACGACTCGGGCGTGGGCACCTCGGCGGGCAGCTCAACGGCCGCGCCGGCGGTCCCGGCGGTCAGGTCCGGCCCGCCGCCGCCGGGACCGAGGCAGAGCACCGGTACGTCGGACAGGCCCGCCGCGACCCGGACCGCCTGCGCGTCGCGCGGGTCGTGGACGAACGCCTCCGGCGCGGACAACGCGACGAACTCGTCGACCTCCCGCCGGGACGTCACCGGGGCCACCCACATGCTCCGGCAGCCCAGCAGGTGCAGGGCCAGTTGCAGCAGCGGACCGTCGATCGTGTTGCCGAGCATCACCAGCACCGCCGCGCCGGGGCGTACCCCGTGGTGGCGCAGCGCGGCGGCCAGGCCGCGCACCTCGGCCGCTACCTGGGGGTAGGTGAGGCGGCGTCCGCCGCCGACGAGCGCCTCCCGGTCGCCGAACCCGGCGAACAGCTCCAGCGCCTCGTGCACATAGGTCGGCCGGTCGGTCATCGGGCAGCCCCCATCATCGTCCGCGAGCGGCGTCCGGCCAGGTCAGGGCCGGGACGAGACGGCAGGTGCCAGGGTCGGCGACCGCACCGCCGCCAGCCCCGAGCCTAGGCAGCCCCGATCCACGGCGGACAGAGCCGATCGTCGCTGCGTCACATCCCCCGGGCATTTGATCATGTCGATCAGGTTGATTGACGCTCGTCACAGCCGGAAGCTAGTTTCCGGTCCATCGCCCGGGCCGGTGCCGCCGACCGCGTCACGCCCGGGGCTGCCGACCATGGAGGATCGATGCCGACCCCGAAGAGATGGCACGTCGTAGCTTCCGCCGTGACACTGTTGATCGCCGCCACCCCCGCGGTGACCGCCAGCGCCGGCCCGACCGGGAACGACCGCGCCGGGCACGGGCGCGCCGAGTGGGCCGGAACCTGGGCCGCGGCGGTGACCCGCGGGAACACCGTGGGCCTGACCGAGACCGGCCTGAACAACCAGAGCATCCGGATGACCGTGCAGACCTCGGTCGGCGGGCCGCGCCTGCGGGTGCGGCTGACCAACCTCTACGGCCAGCAGGCCATCCAGGTCGGCCGCGCCACCATCGCCCGGCCGAACACCGCCACCCCCGACGACCTGTCCGACATCGTCCCGGCGAGCGTGCGCCAGCTGACGTTCTCCGGCGCCGGCTCGACGACCATCAACAAGGGCGCCGAGCTGCTCAGCGACCCGGTGGCCTTCCCGGTGGCCGAGCAGGAGGACCTGGTGGTCACCCTGTACTTCCCGGTGCTCACCGGGCCGGTCACGTTCCACGGCCAGTCCCGGGTCACCAACTTCATCGGCGCCACCGACCTCACCTCGGCGGCCGACGGCACCGGCTTCACCATCCGGCCCAACTGCTGCTGGATGTTCCTGTCCGGCATCGACGTGGAACGCCGGGCCACGCCCGGTTCGGTGGTGGTGCTCGGTGACTCCATCAGCGACGGCAACGGCAGCACCGTCAACGCCGACCGCCGCTGGCCGGACCTGCTGGCCAAGCGGCTGATCGACGCCCGCCCGGAGCCGCGTACCCCGGGTGTGCTCAACCTCAGCCTGGCCGGCAACCGGCTCAACCACGAGGGCACCGAGCCCGGCGCGGGCGGGTTCCCCGGCTACTACGAGCTGGGCCCGAACGCGCTGGCCCGGCTCAACGAGGACGTGTTCCCGCAGACCGGGGTGCGGACCGTCATCACCCACCTGGGCATCAACGACATCTGGATGAACGGCGACAGCCCCGAGGCGATCATCGCCACGCTGCGCCAGCTCAACCGGCAGGTCCAGGCGCGCGGCCTGACCAGCATCGCCGGCACGCTCATGCCGTACGAGGGCAACGGCGGGCCGGGCGTGTGGACCCCGGAGAAGGACGCCACCCGGCAGGCCGTCAACACCTGGCTGCGCGGGCCCGGCCGGGCCGAGTTCGACGGTGTCGTCGACTTCGACGCGGTGATGCGCGATCCGGCCCAGCCGAGCCGGTTGCTGCCGGCGTACGACTCGGGGGACCACATCCACCCGAACGACACGGGCGCCGCGGTGATGGCGAACGCCGTACCACTGAAGCTGCTCGGACTGTGACACCGGGCGGGGGCGGCGGTCGACACGACGCCGCCCCCGCCGTCGTTTCCTGGGGAGGAAGACAGTGGACGTCAGCGAGATCCTGACCGGTCTCTACAGCGAGCAGGGCCGGCAGAACCCCTATCCCTTCTACGCGGCCCTGCACGAGCACGGGCCGATGAACGCCGTTCCGGCCCGGGCCGAGCACAGCACCGTGAGCGCGGTGGCGGGCGGGTACGACGTGGTGGACCAGATCCTGCGCGACCCCGGCTGGTACAAGGGCTTCCCGCCCGGCTGGGAGGAGCAGGAGATCCTGCGCACCTTCCGGACCTCGATGATGTTCGTCAACCCGCCGGACCACACCCGGATGCGCGCGGTGTTCGCCAGGACGTTCACCCCGCGCCGCCTCGGCGCGCTGGAGCCGGCGATCGAGCGGATCGTCGCCGAACGCCTGGACCACATGGCCGAGGTGGGCGCGGACGGCCACGAGGTGGACTTCGTGGCCGACTTCGCGTACCCGGTCCCGGCGCTGGTGATGGCCGAGTTCATCGGCCTACCCGCGACCGACCTGTCCTGGTACCGGCAGCGGGTCGACTGGATCGACGAGTACATGGACGTGGCCGGCAAGACGCCGGAGCGGCTGGCCCGGGCCAACCAGGCCGCCGGACAGCTGCGCGCCTACTACCGGGATCTGATCGCCCACCGGCGCCGCACGCCCGGCGACGACCTGATCAGCGGGCTGACCGAGGTGCTCGACGCGGGCGGCGTCGACCTCACCGAGGACGAGTTGATCAGCAACCTGATCGTGCTGTTCAACGCCAGCTTCGTCACCACCGTCTACATGTTCAGCAACGGCCTGCCGCTGCTGCTGGAGCATCCGGACGTGACCGCCGCGCTGCCGGGCGACGACGCGCTGGCCCGCGGCTGCGTGGAGGAGGTGCTGCGGATGGAGAGTCCGGTGCACTTCCTGGCCCGCTCCGCGCCGGCCGGCGTCGACCTCGACGGCGTGCCGATCAGCCGCGACGGCAACGTGCTGCTGCTGATCGCCGCCGCCAACCGGGACCCGTCCCGGTTCCCCGACCCGGACCGCTTCGACCCGCACCGCGACGGCCCGCCGTCGCTGGCCTTCGGCGTCGGCCTGCACTTCTGCCTCGGCGCGGCGGTGTCCCGGCTGGAGGGGCGCCTGGCGCTGCCGAGCCTGTTCGCGCGTTTTCCCCGGCTCGCCGTCACCCAGCCCTACACGTACAGCGGGAGCCTGTTCCTGCGCGGTATCGACAAACTCTTCGTCACCACAGGGGAGGCCCGATGACACTCGATCCGCAGGTGGTCGCGTGGCGGGCCGCGCGGGCCGCCGCCGGCACCGTGCCGCTCTACACCCAGACCCTCGCCGAGGCCCGTGCCGCCGACCTCGCCGCGATCCGCGCCGGCTCCGGCGCGGTCGAGCCGGTCGCGGAGGTACGCGACACGACGGTACCCGGCCCGGCCGGGCCGCTGCCGGTGCGGATCCACCGGCCCGGCGGCGACGGCCCGCTGCCCACGCTCGTCTACTTCTTCGGTGGCGGCTGGACGCTCGGCAGCGTCGACACCGCCGACGGGATCTGCCGCCGGCTGGTCAACCTCACCGGCGCGCAGACCGTGACGGTCGGCTACCGGCTCGCCCCGGAGCACCCGTTCCCGGCGGCGGTGGAGGACTGCCACGCCGCGCTGCGTCACCTCGCCGCGCACGCCGCCGAGTTCCACGTCGACCCGGACCGGCTGGCGGTGGGCGGCGACAGCGCGGGCGGGAACCTGGCCGCGGCGGCCACGTTGCTGGCCCGCGCCGACGGCGGTCCCCGGCTCGCCGCCCAGTTGCTGGTCTACCCGAACACCGACCAGCGCCCCGGGCGCCGGCCGGCCGACGACGAGGACCCGATGCTGTTCAACAGGCACTCGGTCGGCTGGTACCGCGGCCACTACCTCGCCGACCCGGGCGACGCGGCCCACCCGCTGGCGTCGCCGCTGCTCGCCGAGGACCTGTCCGGCCTGCCACCGGCGTTCGTGGTCACGGCCGGGCACGATCCGCTGCGCGACGAGGGCCTGCGGTACGCGTCTCGGCTGCGCGAGGCCGGCGTGCCCACCGAGACCGACGACCACCCGGGCATGGTGCACGGCTTCTTCGCCATGCCCGGCGTGTTCGACGCCGGCCGGCTGGCGCAGGAACGCGCCGCCGCCTTCCTGCGCCGCGCGTTCGGGCTCGACCCGGCGGCGGCGACGGATGCCGACAATGGCTGATCCGGCGGACGGGTTCGTGTCGCCGGCCAGCCTGGCCGAGTTCGCCGCGCCGGCCCGGGCGGTGCTCCCGGCCGACGTGTGGGACTTCGTCGACGGCGGCAGCGGCACCGAGACCGCCCTGGCCGCGAACCGGGCCGCGCTGGACCGGGTGGCGGTGCTGCCCCGGATGCTGGCCGGGATCGACGACCCGTCCACCGAGGCGACGCTGCCCGGCGGCCGGGCCGCGTTGCCGGTGGCCGTCGCGCCGATGGCGTACCAGCGTCTGCTGCACCCCGACGGCGAGCCGGCGCTCGCGGCGGCGGCCCGCACGGCGGGCGTGCCGTACGTGGCGAGCACCCTGTCCAGCGCCCCGATCGAGGAGATCGCGGCGACCGGCGCGACGGTGTGGTTCCAGCTCTACTGGTTGCGCGACCGGGCGCTGGTGGCCGACCTGCTCGACCGGGCGGCGGCGGCCGGATGCGCGGCGGTGATGGTGACTGTGGACGTGCCGGTGCTCGGGCGGCGCCTGCGCGACGCCCGCAACGGGTTCGCGCTGCCGCCGCACGTCACCGCCGCGAACCTGCCGGGTGGGCGGGACGACCTGGCGCACCAGGGCACACCGGGCGTCTCGGCGGTGGCGGTGCACACCGGCGCGGTGTTCGCCCCGGCGCTGAGCTGGGCGGACCTGGAGTGGCTGCGGGAGCGTACCCGGGTGCCGTTGCTGGTCAAGGGCATCCTCGACCCGCGGGACGCGGTCCGCGCGGCGGACGCCGGCGTCGACGCCGTGGTGGTCTCCAACCACGGCGGGCGGCAACTCGACGCCGCCCCGGCCAGCGCGGCCATGCTGCCCGAGGTGGTCGAGGCGGTCGACGAGCGGTGCGCGGTGCTGCTGGACAGCGGCGTCCGCAGCGGCGTCGACGTGCTGCGCGCGCTGGCGCTCGGCGCGGACGGCGTGCTGCTGGGTCGGCCGCTGCTCTGGGCGCTCGCGGCCGGTGGCCGGGCCGGTGCCGAGGCGGCGCTGGCGCTGCTCGCGGCCGAGTTGCGCGACGCGCTCATCCTCAGCGGCTGCCCCGACCCGGCCTCGGCCCGGCGGCTGCTCACCCGGATCGGAGGCTGACGTGGAGCCCGTCGACCTGGCCGTCACGGCGCTGCACGGCAGCGTCGGCGACCCGGCGCTGAACTCGATGAACTTCCTCAACGAGGTGGCGCAGCACTACCCGGACGCGGTGTCGCTGGCGGCCGGCCGCCCGTACGAGGAGTTCTTCGACTCCGCGCTGCTGCACACGCACCTGGACCGCTTCCGCCGCCACCTCGCCGAGGAGGTCGGGCTGGACCGGGCCGGCGTGGACCGGACACTGCTGCAGTACGGGCGCACCAAGGGCATCGTGCACCACCTGATCGCCCGTCACCTCGACGTCGACGAGGGGCTCACCGTCGACCCGGAGTCGATAGTGGTGACGGTCGGCTGCCAGGAGGCCATGTTCCTGGTGCTGCGCGCGCTGCGGACCGGCCCGGCCGACGTGCTGTTGGCCGTCGCACCCACGTACGTCGGGCTCACCGGCGCGGCCCGCCTGGTCGACCTGCCGGTGCACCCGGTGGCCGGTGGACCGGACGGCGTCGACCTGACCGACCTGCGCGCCGCTGTGCGCCGCGCCCGTGCCGGAGGGCTGCGGCCCCGGGGCTGCTATGTGATGCCCGACTTTGCCAACCCGTCGGGCGTCAGCATGGACACCACGCAGCGGCGGCGGCTGCTCGACCTGGCCGCCGAGGAGGATATCCTGCTGATCGAGGACAACCCGTACGGACTGTTCCCGGCCGACGGCACCGACCGGCGGCCCACCCTGAAGGCGCTGGACACCGCCCGCCGGGTCGTCTACCTCGGCTCGTTCGCCAAGACCGTGCTACCCGGCGCCCGGGTCGGCTACGTGGTCGCCGACCAGCGGGTGGGGGAGGCGGACGGCGCTGTGGTCCCGCTCGCCGACCACCTCGCGAAGATCAAGAGCATGGTCACGGTGAACACGTCGCCGATCAGTCAGGCGGTGATCGGCGGTGCGCTGCTGGCGCACGACTGCTCGCTGGTGGCCGCGAACGTCCGGGAGCGGGCCGCGTACGCCCGCAACCTGCGCCACCTGGTCGACGGCCTGACCCGGCGTTTCCCGGCCGGCGGCCCGGTCTCCTGGACCGTGCCGGCGGGCGGGTTCTTCGTGGTGGTGAGCGTGCCGTTCGCGGTCGACGACGCGCTGCTGCACCGCTCGGCGCGTGAGTACGGCGTGCTCTGGACCCCGATGGCGCACTTCTACGACGCGGGCACACCTGTCGACGCGCTACGGCTGTCGGTGAGCGCCGTCACACCGGAGTCGATCGATGTGGGTCTGGACCGGCTCGCCGCGCTGGTCACCGACACCATGGCCGTAGGTGTGACGCCGCAGTGTCAGGGCTCCGGCACCGTGCGTGTTCCCTGACTCCGGTCGTCTGTTGATAATGGACGAATGGTTGCCTGGGAGTACGCGTTGCTCGTTCGTCGGTATCAGGGTCAGGGTCGCAATTTCCACGTCTCGTTCGTGTGGTACGGCCCGGACGGGTCACGCACCGACGTGACCGCGTACGGCGACACCGCGGTCGCGCACCTCAACCGGGTCGGCCGGGAGGGCTGGGAACTGGTCTCCGCCGCCGAGGACGTGAACAACGTGCAGGGCAGCACCGAGGTCCACCGCTACCACCTGAAGCGCCCGCTGAGCTGACCCCCTTCGCAACGGCGCCCCGGGAGATCGTCCTCCCGGGGCGCCGCCGTCACGACTGTCAGCCCAGGTCGACCGCGGGGTAGAGCGGGAACGGCGTGAGCAGGTCGGCGGCCTGCTTGCCGACGGACTCGGCGACCGCCGGGTCCAGCACGTACTTCGCCTTCGACGGCGCGCCGTCCGGGCCGGTGCCGGGCGTGGTCTGGCTGAGCACGGTGTGGATCAGCTCGGCGGTGGCGTCCATCTCGGTGGCGCCGAGCCCACGCGTGGTCAGCGCCGGGGTGCCGATCCGGATGCCGGAGGTGTACCAGGCGCCGTTCGGGTCCTGCGGCACCGAGTTGCGGTTCGTGACGATGCCCGAGTCCAGCAGCGCCTGCTCGGCCTGCCTACCGGTCAGGCCGTACCCGGACACGTCGATGAGTACCAGGTGGTTGTCGGTGCCGCCGGTGACCAGCGTCGCGCCCCGGCGCAGCAGCCCGTCGGCGAGCGCCTGCGCGTTGTCCACGATCCGCTGGGCGTAGTCGGCGAAGTCGGGGCGGCGTGCCTCGGCCAGCGCGACCGCCTTCGCGGCCATCACGTGCGGCAGCGGCCCGCCGAGCACCATCGGGCAGCCCCGGTCCACCTGGTCGGCCAGCTCCGGCCCGCAGAGCACCATGCCGCCACGGGGGCCGCGCAGCGACTTGTGCGTGGTGGTGGTGACGATGTGCGCGTGCGGCACCGGGTCGAAGTCGCCGGTGAAGACCTTGCCGGCGACCAGCCCGGCGAAGTGGGCCATGTCGACCATGAACGTGGCGCCGACCGAGTCGGCGATCTCCCGCATGATCCGGAAGTTGACCTTCCGCGGGTACGCGGAGTAACCGGCGACCAGGATCAGCGGCTTGAACTCGCGGGCCGCCTCGGCCACCCGGTCGTAGTCGATCAGGCCGGTGGCCGGGTCGGTGCCGTAGCTGCGCTGGTCGAACATCTTGCCGGAGATGTTCGGCCGGAAGCCGTGGGTGAGGTGCCCGCCGGCGTCCAGCGACATGCCGAGCATCCGCTGGTTGCCCAGCTCACGGCGCAGCGCGAACCAGTCGGCCTCGGTGAGGTCGTTGACCTGCCGCGCCTGCGCCTTGCGCAGCGCGGGGGACTCGACCCGGTCGGCCAGGACCGCCCAGAACGCGACCAGGTTGGCGTCGATGCCCGAGTGCGGCTGCACGTACGCGTGGGACGCGCCGAACAGCTCCCGGGCGTGCTCGGCGGCGAGCGCCTCGACGGTGTCGACGTTCTGGCAGCCGGCGTAGAACCGGCGCCCGACCGTGCCCTCGGCGTACTTGTCGCTGAACCAGTTGCCCATTGCCAGCAACGTCGCCGGGGAGGCGTAGTTCTCGCTGGCGATGAGCTTGAGCGACTCGCGCTGGTCGGCCAGTTCCGCGGCGATGGCGTCGGCCACGCGCGGCTCGACGCCGCGGACGACCTCAAGCGCGCTGCGGAAGGCGGTGGACTCGGCGTTGCGCGACATGCGACCTCCAGGTGACGTGCGGAAGGCCCAGGCGCTCGGCATGCGTCCTCATGACGAGGCCGCTCCCCGATGGTGCTCCATCTCCACGCGCCAGTCACGGCCCGGTGCCGATCCTACCGGCCCGGCCGGGACCTGCGGGGCTGGGCCGCCCGTCCCGGGGCACACCTGGGGGGCCGGCCTCGACCCGGCCCGGGCGAGAGATGGCCGAGCCCGGCTCGGGCGACTGAGCACCGACGCGAGCGGGACCGCCCCGGAAGAAGGGGCGGTCCCGCTCGCGTCGGGGTGCTGTCAGGCGACCACGGCGTCCAGCGACTTCTTCAGCGCCTCCGGGGCGGTAGGGGTCTTCGGAGCCTTCGGCCGCAGGTCGAGCATCCGCTGGCCGATCTCCTGGAGCTGGTTACGGCCGAGCGCCTCGCGGACCTTCGGGAACCACTCCTGCTCCTCCTCCTCGATGTGGTGCGACACGTTCTCGATCAGCACCGTCGTCTTGGCGTTGAAGCGCTCGTCGTCGGCGTCCATGGTGAACAGCTCGAAGCAGAGCACGTCCGCGACGTGGTGCTCCTCGTACGACTCCAGGACGTCGTCCTCGACCTCGGGCACCAGCTTGCGGACCTCCGGGTACATCACCTCGTTCTCCAGGTAGGTGTGCACCGTGAGGGCTTCGAGGATCTGCGTGACGATCTTCCCGCGCTTGCTCGCCGGTCCCTCCTCGGCCTCCTGGAAGGCCCTGAACAGGCGGCGGATCTCCTTGTGGTCCTCCTTGAGCAGGACGATCGCGTCGGTGGACACCGGTTACCTCCTAAGTCGGCTGACGGTGCCCCCCTACCCGGGGCCTCACCAGGACAAACAGACCGGGCCCGGCAATCGCTGCCGGGCCCGGTCCACGCGGATCAGAGTTACTTCACCGCGTTGTACGCGTCCACGACACCGGCGCCGTAGAACCCGTTGCGGTTCCCGCCGGAGCAGGTCGCGTCGTACGCGTCCGGCCCCGCCGGGATCAGCGGAACCGGGTTGTAGACGCCCGACGGGCAGGACTTCGCGACCGCCGTGCGCTCCAGGAACGAGGCCAGCTGGCCCGGGTTCATGCCCGGGTGCGCGGACAGCGCCAGCGCCGCGACGCCGGTGGCGTGCGGGCTGGACATCGAGGTGCCCTGCTTGTAGCCCCACCCGTTGGTGCGGGTGGTGGTGTTGAAGGTGGTGGACAGGATGCCGTCGGCGGACGTCGAGCGGGCGCCCTGGGTCCGGAACCGGGTGTCGCCACCCGGCGCGGTCACGTCGATCACGCCCTGCCCGTACGACGAGTAGTAGCTCTTCTCACCGGTCGGGCCGACCGCGGCGACGGTCACCACGCCCGGCGCCTCGGCCGGCAGGACCAGGCAGGCGTTGGTGAGGTTCTCGCGCTCCTCCGGCGTGCCGTTGTTCGGGCTGCCGGTGTCGGTGATCTTGTGGGCCAGGTCCCAGTTCGAGTTGCCGGCCGACGCGAGGTGCAGCACGCCCTGGGACTGCGAGTAGCGCAGGGCCCGCTGCACGGCCTTCCACACCGGGCGCTGGCGGGCGTCGTTGCGGCAGTTCAGCTGCCACGGGTCGATGTAGTAGCTGTTGTTGGTGAGCTGGAAGCCGTGCTCGGCGGCCCACATGAACCCGCAGACCGCGGCCTCCGGGAAGATGTAGCCGTCGTCGTTGACGACCTTGACGGCGGCGACCTGCACGCCCGGGGCGACGCCGGTGACCCCGACGCCGTTCACGGCGGCGGCGATGGTGCCGGCCACGTGGGTGCCGTGGTCGCTGGTGGTGGGGTTCCACGCGGCCTCGGCGGTGTTCGGGACACCGCCCACGCAGGAGGCGCTCTTCTCCCTGGCGATCTGGGTCGCCAGGTCCGGGTGGCTGCTGGAGATGCCGCTGTCCAGCACGCCCACCACGACCGACGGGTTGCCGCCGGTCACCGCGTGCGCCTGCGGGACGCGGATCATGTCCATGTCCCACTGAAGGTTGTAGAGCGGCTCGGTGGTCGGGTCGCCGGTGGCGGCCGGCGCCTCGACCGTCTCGCCCTCGTCCAGGGCGGTGCCCAGGCCGGCGGTGGAGGCGACCGACTCGACGCCGGCGCCCGCCACCCGGGTGGTGAAGTCCGGGGCGGACGAGCGCACGACCAGCACGCCGATCTTGTCGTACGCGGCCACCACTGTGCCGTCGGCGGCCGCCACGCGGGCGGCGGCCTTGGCGGTGCCGTTGCCCTGCGGGGCGAGTACCAGATACGAGGTCTCCGGTCCGGCGGCCGCGACCGGCGCCATGCCGCCGGTGAGGGCGAGCCCGGCGCCGAGCGTCACCGCGGACGCCGCGGCGAGTGTCTTGCGACGGAGATTGTTCACACAGACTCCCAGGGGTGCGTGCGGGTGGACCGCACCCCTGCACGGGCTGCGGTCCGGGCGGAGGTACGGCGAAGTACCGGCCTCGCCCGGACCAGCGCCACCGCATCACGTGGTGTTACACGTGATGGGAGCCCGGTGAAGTGGATCGTCAGACGGTGGCGATCGTGTACGGGATCTCGTCCAGCAGCTCCCGGGCGAGGAAGCCGATCCGCCCGTACCGGGGGACCAGCCGCTGCCCGCTCACCGCGTGCGCGAACGCCGCCCAGCAGGCCGCCTGCGCCGGGTCGGCGCCCCGGGACAGCAGGCCCGCGAGCAGTCCCGCCCGCACGTCGCCGCTGCCCGAGGTGCCCAGCCCGGCGTCCCCGCTCTCCTCCCGCCACGCCCGGCCGTCCGGCGTCGCGATGTGCCCGTACAGCGACACGACCGCGTCGTACCGGCCGGCCAGTTCCACCGCCTCGGCGTCCAGGTCGTCGCCCGGATCGCGGCCCAGCAGGTGGCGGGCCTCGGTCAGGTTGGGGGTGAGCACCACCTTGCGGCCGGAGCCGGCCAGCAGGTCCGGCGCGTGGCTGAGCGCGCCGAGCGCGTACGCGTCGAGCACCAGCGCGGTCTCCCGACCGGCCGCGTCGAGGACCAGGCGCAGCAGCTCACCGGTGGCGTCGATGTCTCGCAGCCCCGGACCGACGGCCACCACGTCCGCCTCGGCGACCAGGCCGCCGAGCAGGTCACCCGGGTCGCCGCGGACCGCGCCGTCGTCGGTCTCCGGCAGGCCGATCACGAGCGCCTCGGGCACCTGGATACTCAGCGACGCGGCTGTCGACTCGGCCGCGGCGAGCTGGAGCACGCCGGCCCCGGCCCGCAGCGCGGCCACCCCGGCGAGCAGTACCGCGCCCGGCGTGAACCGGGAGCCGCCGACCACCAGCACGGTGCCCCGCGCCTCCTTGCCGCCGGTGGGCACCGGCAGCGCCCAGTCCCGCAGCAGCGCGGGGGTGATCACGTCAGACCGGCTCGGCATGGACCTCGTCCTCCCTGGTGGGCTTCGCCCCCTGCTGGTGCAGGTGGGCGACGTCGTTGAACACGTCCGGCACGAGCCGGCCGTCGTCGTCGGCGTGCCAGCCGGTGACCGAGCAGTTGGCGATCACGTGCTCCCGGGTCAGCGCCATCAGCTCCGCCTCGGTGAGCCCCTCCACCAGGTAGCGCAGCAGGAACACGAGCGCGTCGTGGCCGAACAGCAGCACCCGGCCCCCGTCGTGGTCACGGCGCAGGTCGCCCAGCAGCGCCCGCAGCCGCAGCGCCACGTCGGTCCAGGACTCGCCGCCGGGGGGCCGGTAGTAGAACTTGCCGAGCCGGGTACGCCGCTGCGCCTCCTCCGGGTAGCGCCGGGCCACGCCGTGGCCGGTGAGACCGTCGAGGATGCCCAGCTCCCGGTCGCGCAGCCGCTCGTCGACGCTCGCCGGGATCCCGGTGCCGTCGAGCGCCAGCTCGGCGGTGCGCACCGCACGCAGGTACGGCGACACCACCGCCACGTCCGGTCGCCCCGACTCCGGCAGCCCGGCCAGCCAGCGGGCGGTCGCCCGTGCCTGTTCCTCGCCGGTCGCCGACAGCGGCACGTCCGCGTCCCGGTGGGTGAGGTCGATCAGCTCGGCGCCGGACGTCTCGGCCGCAGTGGCCGCGACGTTCGCCGTGCTCTCGCCGTGCCGGACGATCCAGAGCGATGCCATCTCCGCCATGCGGCTCCCGGTACCCGGGCTCGGCGGAGGATAACCGCGCCGGTCGGGCGGCGCGCGGGGCGGCGTGGACCGGCATCGACTTCACGCACCGGGTGGGAGTAGCGTTCATGATCGTCGGCGCCGTGATCGGGATGACCGGTGACCTGACGCTGAGCCGCATCGGCCTGCTGATCACCTGATCTCCGCGCTGTCGGTGGGGCCGGTTATGGTCCCGGCACACTGCGGGCGATCAAGGAGACGGTGTGCGCAGATTCGAGTTCGTGGGCGGCGGTTCGGCCAAGTTCTGGGAGGTCGGGCAGCGCGACGCGACGGTGACGGTCCGCTACGGAGCCATCGGCGCGCAGGGCCGCACCCAGGTCAAGGAACTGGGTTCGCCGGCCGAGGCCGCCGCGCACGCCGACCGGCTGGTCGCGGAGAAACTGCGCAGGGGATACGCCGAGACGACCGGCGCGTCCCCCGCCGGGCCCACCGGAGCGCCCGCCGTCGAGCCGGCTGCGCCGAGCCGCGACCCGGAAACGGCCGGGGCGCCGTCGGCCACGTCGCCTGCCGGCGAGCTGCCGGACGAGGACGCGTTCGAGGTTCCGGCCGGCTGGCGGCGGATGCTGATTCCGCGCCGCGGCGGCACGCCGGGCCCGGCGCTGCCGGGCGCCGCGAAGGGCCGCGCCGCCGGGCGGAAGGTGCTGGACGCGGTGGCCGTCCCGGTGGCCGCCACCGCCCGGGCCACCGGCGATCCGGAGCTGGGCCCGGCACTGCGCGGCTACCTCGACGGCGAGCCCGGTCCGCTGGGCGGGGCCGCGCTGGTGGCCGCAGTGGCGGCGGCACTCGGCTACAACGGACGCGACCAGCAGGGGGTGGCTGTCGCCGACCTGCTGGTCGCCGATCTCGGCCCGGTCGGCGCGGCGGTCGCCGCGACCGAGCAGATCACCGTGGCGGCCGCCGGGCCGGGGTCCCCGCTTCTGCTCAACCGCACCGAGGCGGAGAAGTCACACAACTACGGCCAGTGGCGTCTGCGGCAGTCCGTGCTGCGCCGGGTCCGCGCGCATCTCGCGGCGGCCGGCGACGAGGACTACGCCGCGGCCCGCACCGCGCTGGTCCCGTACCGGTCCCGGCCGCTGGCGACGCGGGCGGTCACCTCGTTCCTGCTGCCGACCGAGCGGGAGTGGGTGGCCCAGGACGTCGCCGACGTGGCACGCGCCGGGGGCCCGCTGCTCGCCGAGCTGCTGCTCGGCGCGGTCGACGAGGTGGACGCGATCCACGCCCTCGCCGGCCACCTGGTGGTCTACCGGCTGATGTACGACCAGGCGCCGATCGTCACCGCCACCGCGGCGGTCGGGCCGCCCGTCGCGCCGGTGCTGGCCGGGTGGTTCGACCACGAGCACACCGGCGCGGACGGGCGGCAGCGGCTGGTGTCGCTGCTGGCGGCCCTGCCCGGCGACGAGCCGATGACGGCGCTGCTCGGCCGGCTGGACCGCAAGTACGTCCCGCCCGCGGTGACGGAGACGCTGCGCCGCTTCCCGGTGCGCGGCGTGCGCCTGCTGTCCGCGGCCGTCGAGGGGCGCAGCCCGGCCGCCCGGGAGGCGGCCACCCTGCTGCGCGCCCATGTGCTGGCCAACCCGGCCGCTGTCGAGGCGGCGCTGCCGGCGCTGGACGCGGCGCAGCGGGAACGGGTCGAGCGGATCCGCGACGACGCGTCCGCGCTGCCGGTCGCCGGGCCGGACCGGCTGCCGCCGGTGCTGGTGTCCCCGCCCTGGTCGGTGCGGCGCCCACGGTCCACCCCGCCGGTGGTGGACGGGCTGACCCGTCCCGCCGGGTCCGCCACGGCCTGGCTGCCGGGCGAGCGGGAACGGTGGGCGGCGGTCGTGCCCCGCTGGTCCGGCTGGTGGCGGGGCGACGACCTGACCGTGCTGGCCGCCGAGGTCGCCGCCGGGCGGGCCGGCTCGTACGAGGCGATCCACTTCTTCGTCCGGGCGACCGAGGAGCTGGCCCGGCCGCTGCTGCCGGCCTGGCGTCCCGACGAGTCCTGGGGCGCCGACGAATGGATGACCCGCCTGGCCGGCCGGTACGAGTTGGACGCCCTGCCCGCCGCCCTGCACCTGGCCCGCACCGCGCCGAAGAGCGTCGGCGAGGTGCTGCTGCCGTACGCCGACGGTGAGGTCGCCGACCTGATGGCCGACTGGCTCGACCGGCTCAGGTCGGCCCGCCCGACCGCCCGCGCCTGGCTGCGGCGGCACCCGGAGTACGCCACGCGGGCGCTGCTCCCCGCCGCCCTGGGCACGCCCGGCCCGCGCCGCCGGGCCGCCGAGCGGGCGTTGCGCCTGGTCGCCGCGGAGCACCGCGAGACGCTCCTGGGCGTGGCCCGGGAGTACGGCGACGAGGCGCTCGCCGCCGCCACGGCGATGCTCGACGCCGACCCGCTGGCCCAGCTCCCGGCCCGGATGCCGAGCCTGCCCGCGTGGCTGGACCCGGCGGTGCTGCCGCAGGTGATGCTGCGGGACCGCTCCGCGGCGCTGCCCGCCGACGCGGTCCGCCACCTCTGCACCATGCTCGCCATCTCCTCGCCCGGCGAGCCGTACCCGGGGGTGGAGATCGTCCGCGCGGCGTGCGACGCCGACTCCCTGGCGGAGTTCGCCTGGGCGCTGTTCGAGAGCTGGCAGAGTGCCGGCGCGCCGTCGAAGGACGGCTGGGCGTTCACCGCGCTGGGGCTGCTCGGCGACAACTCGACCGCCCGGCGGCTCGCGCCGCTGGTGCGGGCCTGGCCCGGCGAGAGCCAGCACGCGCGGGCGGTGACCGGCCTGGAGGTGCTGGCGCAGATCGGCACCGACGTGGCGCTGATGCACCTCTACGGCATCTCGCAGAAGGTGAAGTTCCGGGGCCTGCGGGAGCAGGCGGCGCGCAAGGTCACCGAGGTCGCCGACGGGCTGGGCCTGACGCCCGAGCAGCTCGGCGACCGGCTGGTGCCCGACCTCGGCCTGGACGCCGACGGCAGCCTGGTCCTCGACTACGGGCCGCGCCGGTTCACCGTCGGCTTCGACGAACAGCTCAAGCCGTACGTGGTGGACGGCACCGGCGCCCGCCGCAAGGACCTGCCGAAGCCCGGCGCCCGGGACGACGCGACGCTGGCGCCCGCCGCGCACAAGCGCTTCGCCGGCCTGAAGAAGGACGTGCGCACGCTCGCCGCCGACCAGATCCGTCGCTTCGAGGCGGCGATGGTGACCGGGCGGCGCTGGCCGGCCGCGGACTTCCGCCGCTACTTCCTGTCCCACCCGCTGCTCTGGCACGTCGTGCGCCGGCTGGTCTGGGGCACAGTGGACGACGCGGGGACGGTGGGCACCGCGTTCCGGGTGGCCGAGGACCGCACGCTCGCCGACGCCGACGACGAGACGTACGCGCTGCCCGACGACGCCACCGTCACCATCGCGCACCCGTTGCACCTCGGCGCGGCGGTGCCGGCCTGGGCGGAGGTCTTCGCCGACTACGAGATCCTCCAGCCCTTTCCGCAGCTCGGCCGCGAGGTGCACCGGCTGGAGGCGGCCGAGCGCGGCGAGGCGCTGCTGCACCGGCACATCGGCGTCACGGTCCCGGCCGGGCGGCTGCTCAGCCTGGAACGGCGGGGCTGGCGACGCGGCACCCCGCAGGACGCCGGCATCCAGAGCTGGCTGGAGCGCGAGGTCCCCGGCGGCCGGGCCGTGGTGATCGACCTCGATCCCGGCATCGCTGTCGGCGTGGTGGACATGTTCCCCGACCAGAAGATCGAGGCGATCTGGGTCAACGACGTGCCCTACGGCGACTGGTACCAGCGCGGCGGCAAGGTCCGCCTCGGCGACCTGGACGACGTCACCGTCTCCGAGGTGCTGCGCGACCTGGCGGAGGTGACCCGGTGACCGCCCTCGACCCGGCCGCCGACCGAGCCCAGCGGCCCCCGGCCGCCGAGCGGGCGCAGCGCCCGCCGGCCGAGGTGCGGTACGCCGACGAGCTGGCCGCGCTGGCCGCCGACGACGGTGACCCGCGCCCGCCGGGCTGGCGGCTGAGCCTGCGTGCCGCGCGGCGGTTCATCCTCGGCGACCCGGCGGCCGGGATCCGGCGCAAGTTCGTCGGCGACCCGTCGCTGATCGACCGGTCCCTGGTGGCACTGGCGACCAGCCGTGGGCTGATGCTCGTCGGCGAGCCCGGCACCGCCAAGTCGCTGCTGTCGGAGCTGCTCGCCGCCGCGGTCAGCGGCGACTCCACGCTCACCATCCAGGGCGGCGCGGCCACCACCGAGGACCAGATCCGCTACTCGTGGAACTACGCGCTGCTGGTCGCGGACGGCCCGACGCCGCGCGCGCTGGTGCCGGCGCCGCTGCTGCGCGGCATGGCGGAGGGGCGGGTGGTCCGGTTCGAGGAGATCACCCGCTGCCCGCTGGAGGTGCAGGACTGCCTGCTCTCCCCGCTGTCGGACCGCGTGCTCGCCATTCCCGAGCTGCCCGGCGCCGACGCCATGGTGTTCGCCCGCGAGGGGTTCAACGTGATCGCCACCGCGAACACCCGGGACCGGGGCGTCAACGAGATGAGCGCCGCGCTCAAGCGGCGGTTCAACTTCGAGACCGTGTTTCCGATCCCCGACCTGGGCACCGAGCTGGAACTGGTCGAGGCGGAGGCGGGCGAGTTGCTGCGCCGTTCCGGCGTGGCCGCGCCGCCCCGGCGCGACCTGCTGGAGGTGCTGGTCACCACGTTCCGGGAGCTGCGGACCGGGATCACCGAACGCGGCGACGCGATGGAGCGGCTGTCGGCGGTGATGAGCACCGCGGAAGCGGTGTCGGTGGCGCACGCGGTCGGGCTGCGCGGCTGGTTCCTGCGCGGCGAACCCGGCGACGCCGCCGACCTGGTCGCCTGCCTGGCCGGCACCGCCGCGAAGGACGACGCCGAGGACCTGGCCCGGCTGCGGCGCTACCTGGAGCAGCAGGTGCCCCGCCGGTCCGGCGCGCAGTGGCGGGCGGTGCACGACGCCCGGCACCTGCTGCCCGGGTGAGCGCCGTCGAGGCGCCCGGCGGCGTCACGTTCCTCGGCGTCCGGCACCACAGTCCGGCCTGCGCCCGGCTGGTCGCGGCCACCGTGGCGCGGCTGCGGCCGGCGTACGTGCTGGTGGAGGGGCCGGCGGACCTGAACGGGCGGATGGACGAGCTGCTGGCAGACCACGAGCTGCCGATCGCCGTGTTCACCGCGCACCGCGACGGCACGCGGCGGCACGCCTCCTGGAGCCCGTTCTGCGCGTACTCGCCGGAGTGGGTGGCGCTGACCGCCGGCCGGGAGGTGGGCGCGCAGCTGCGCTTCATCGACCTGCCCGCGTGGCATCCCGCGCTGTCCGACCGCGCCAACCGGTACGCCGACGCCGACCAGCGGTACGCCGAGGCGGTCCGCCGGCTCTGCGCCACGCTCGCCGTGGACAACGTGGACGCGCTCTGGGACCACCTGTTCGAGATCGGCCCGGACGACGGGCTGGCCGAGCGGCTGGACACGTACTTCGACGTGCTGCGCGGCGAGTCGGCGGCCGGGGCCGACGACACCGCCCGGGAGGCGTACATGGCCCGCTGGGTCCGCGCCGCCCGGCATCGCGCCGCCGGCCGCCCGGTGCTGGTGGTGACGGGCGGCTTCCACCGTCCCGCACTGGTCCGGCTGACCGCCGGCGACGACGGGGCGGACGACGACTGGCCGGAGATCCCCGCTCCCGCACCGGACGCGGTGGCGGGCAGCTACCTCGTGCCGTACTCGTTCCGGCGCCTCGACGCGTTCGTCGGCTACCAGTCCGGCATGCCGTCCCCGGCGTACTACCAGCGGGTCTGGGAGGACGGCCCGCGCCGGGCCGCGGAGGCGCTGACCGAGGCGGTGGCGGCCCGGCTGCGTACCCGGCGGCAGCCGGTCTCCACCGCCGACCTGATCGCCGCCCGGAGCATGGCCGGCGGCCTGGCCCGGCTGCGCGGCCACGCCCACCCGGGCCGGGTCGACGTGCTCGACGGGCTGGTGTCCGCGCTGGTCACCGACGCGCTCGACCAGCCGCTGCCGTGGGCGACCCGGGGCACGCTGGCGCCGGGCGCGCACCCGGTGGTGGTGGAGATGGTCGCCGCGCTCAGCGGCGACCGGGTGGGCCGGCTGCACCCGGACACGCCGCTGCCGCCGCTCGTGCACGACGTCGACGCCGAGCTGGCACGGCACCGGATCGATCCGCGCGAGGCGGTCGAGCTGGACCTGACCGACGCCGACGACCTGGGCCGGAGCCGCCTGCTGCACCGGCTGCGGCTGCTCGACGTGCCCGGTCACACCCGGGAGAGCGGCCCGCGGGTGGGCGCGGACGCGCTGCTCACCGAACGCTGGTCGCCCGCGCCGTCGGCGGACCGGCTCGCCCGGGTGATCGAGGCCGGCGGGTACGGCCCGACGGTCCTGGACGCGGTCACCGCCCGGATCGAGGAGCGGGTGACGCTGCTCGGCGCGGACGTGGACGGGCTCGCCACGACGTTGTTCGACACCGCACTGGCCGGGCTGCCCGAGCACTCCACGCGCACGCTCACCGCGATCGGCCGCGCCGCAGGCGGGGTCACCGACCTGCGGGCGCTGGGCCGGGCGCTCGCCGTGGCACTGGCCCTGTGGCGGCACGACCGGCTGCTCGGCAGCGCCGGGACCGCACCGCTGGGCGTGCTGATCACCGCCGCCGTACGCCGGGCGCTCTGGCTCGTCGAGGGCGTGCGGGCCACGGCCGCGCCGGCCGACCCGGGCCGGCTGACCGCGCTCGTCGCGGTCCGGGACGCGGTCCGCCACGCCGGGCCGACGCTGGGGCTCGACCGGGACGGCGCGCTTGCCGTGTCCGGCCGGGTGGCGGCCGACCCGGCGGCTCCGCCGGACCTGCGCGGCGCCGCGCTGGGCCTGGCCTGGTCGCTGGGGGACGTGCCGGACGCCGCCCGCGCGGTCCGGGCCGTGGCCGCTCCGGACACGCTCGGCGACTGGCTTGGCGGGCTGTTCGCGCTGGCCCGGGAGGAGGTGGTGTCCGGCGACGCGGCGCTGCTCACAGTCGTGGACGAGCTGCTCGCCTCGATGGGCGCGCACGAGTTCCTGGTGGCCTTGCCGGCGCTGCGGCAGGCGTTCGGCTGGTTCCCGCCCCGGGAGCGGGCCGAGGTGGCCCGGCACGTGCAGGCGCTGCACGGCGGTGACACGCCGCCCGGTGACCTGCTGCGGCTGGACGCCGACCCGCTGCTGGTGGCCGCCGCCCGTGCGGTGGAGGAGCGGGTCGACGAGCTGCTGGCCCGGGAAGGGCTGTGGGAGGGGGACGGGGCGTGAGCGACCCGATGCGGGAACGCTGGCGGCTGGTGCTCGGCGACGCCGCGCAGGACAGCCTGGGCGGCCTGTCGGCCGAGGCGGCCGGCCGGGACGCGGCGCTGGACTGGCTCTACGGCCGCGACGCCGACCTCGGCCGCCGCGATGTGCGGCGCGGCGGGTCCGCGCCGTCCGCGCTGACCACCGTGGACTGGCTGGACGGGATCACCAGGCTGTTCCCGAAGGAGACGGTGCAGCGGCTGGAACGCGACGCGGTCGAGCGGTACGGCATCCACGAGGTCGTCACCGACCCGGCGGTGCTGGCCCGGGTAGAGCCGAACCCGGCGCTGCTGCGCGCGGTGCTGCGCACCAAGCACCTGATGGACCCGCAGGTGCTGGGGCTGGCCCGCAAGCTCGTCGAGACTGTGGTGCGGCAACTGGTCGAGCGGCTCGCCGCCGACGTCCGGCAGTCGTTCTCCGGGCCCCGGGCGCGCCGCCCCAGCCGGTTCCGGCAGGCCCGCAACTTCGACGTCCGGCGCACCATCCGGGCCAACCTGGCGCACTGGCGGCCGGACGAGCGCCGGCTGCACGTACGGCAGCCGCACTTCTTCTCCCGCACCCGCCGCCACCTCGACCGCTGGCAGGTGATCCTGCTGGTGGATCAGTCCGGTTCGATGCTCGGCTCGGTCATCCACGCCGCGGTGACCGCCGCCTGCCTGTGGGGGCTGCCGGGCGTACGGACCCACCTGGTCGCCTTCGACACCGAGGTGGTCGACCTGACCTCCGACGTGGACGACCCGGTGGAGTTGCTGATGAAGGTTCAGCTCGGCGGCGGCACCGACATCGCCCGCGCGGTCGCGTACGGCGCGCAGCTCGTGGAGAACCCGCGCCGGACGATCGTCGCGCTGGTGTCCGACTTCTACGAGGGCGGGGACGCCGGTCGTCTGGTCCGGTCGGTGAAGCACCTCGTGGAGCAGGGCACGCACGTGCTGGCCCTCGCGGCGCTGGACGAGGAGGCCGACCCGGCGTGCGACCGGGCCACCGCCCAGCGGCTGGCCGACGTGGGCGCGGCGGTAGGGGCGATGACCCCGGGCGAGCTGGCCGCGTTCGTGGCCGAGCACGTGGGCCGGTAGGAGGACGGGTGGCACGTGACGACCTGATCGCGCTGACCCCGGACGTGCTCGCCGCGCTGAGCAACAGGGGCCTGGTGAAGCGCGCCACGAAGGAGGTCGAGGCCGGTGGGCGGCAGACGCTCACCGAGGACGCCGACGGCACGGTGCGTGCCGCGTACCCGGACGGGGTGGCCGTGACGCTGCCCGTGGGTGGCGGCCTCGCGGCTGGGATCTGCTCCTGCCCGGCGCCCGGGGTGTGCCGGCACCTGCTCGCCGTGGTGCTGACGTACCAGCGCGCGCACGCCCAAGCCGCGGGCCGTGTGACCACGCCCGACCTGGACGCCACGCCGGACCGGGACGACGCCGGAGCCGGTGGGGAACCGTGGCGGTGGTCGCCGGGCGACGTCAGCGACGACGAGCTGGCCGCCGCTATCAGCGCGCCCGCGCTCGCCGCCGCGCAGCGGCGCCGGCGGCGCGGCTACACCGCCGTCGTCCACCGGCCGACCGCCGCCGACCCGGTGCCGCGCGTGGAGCTGCCCACCGGCACGGTCCGCTTCCTGGTGCCCCGCCAGATCGGGTACGCGCGCGGCGACGCGGCCGACGACGGCGGTGAGGCGGTCGCGCTCGCGGTGTGGGCGTGCCGGGCGGCCGACCGGGAGCACCCGGACCGCCCCGAGGCCCAGGTGCGCGTCGGCGGACCGGCCACCGTCACGGAGCATCCGGCGCTGGACGCGGCGGTGACGCTGGCCGCCGACGTGCTGCTGACCGGGGCCGCGCACCTGGGTTCCGGGGTGGACGCCCGGCTCGCGGCGGCCCGGCGTGACCTCGACGCGGCCGGTCTGCGCTGGCCGCTGCTGGCGGTGGACGACCTGGCCGGGCAACTGGAGGCGTACGCCGCGCGTGGCGCCGGGTACCGGCCGGAGACGTTCGCCGACCTGCTCGCCGAGCTGCCCGCGCGGCGGCGCGCGGTGGTCAACGCCGGCGCCACGCCACCGGAGCGGGTGCTCGGCACCCACGAGCCGGCGGAGACGCCGCTGCGGCGGGTACGCCTGACCGGTCTCGGCGCCCGGGTCCGCGACAGTGGCGGCGAGGTGGGCGTGGATGTGGTGCTCGCCCACCCGGCGGCCGTCTCGGTGCTCGTGCTGCGCCGCGCCTACCCGGTCACCGACGACGGCCCGCCCACCGGGCACGAGCTGGCCGGGCGGCGAGTCGCCGGCACCACCCTGGGCGCACTGGCCACCGGCAACGTCGTCTCCGAGTCGGCGGTGCGCAGCGCCGCGCACCAGCTCCGGTTCGCCGCCGGGCGGCTCGCCCGCACCACAGTGACCCCCGGCGCGGGGGAGTGGTCCGGGCTGCCGCCCGGCCTGCTCGTCCGTGACCCGGACGCGCTCGCCGCCGAGCTGGCGGGACGGCCACCGCGGCTGCTGCGTCCCCGCACCGCCGCCGAGTCGGTTCGGGTGCTCGCGCTCGGCGCGGTGCGCACCATCGGGTACGCGGCCGGCGACCAGCGCCTCGACGCCACGGTGACCGGGGCCGACGGCGGCACGGCGACGATCAGCGCCACCCACCACGGCGCCGCCCCTGGTGCACTCGACGCGCTCGCGGCGGCGTTGGACGGTACACACGGGCCGCCGCGCTACGTCAGCGGGACGGTACGCCGCGGCGCGGACGGGCTCGTCGTCGAGCCGCTGGCGGTGGTCGCCGACGCGGTGGTCGTACCCGATCTCTCGCCCGGGGTGGGCGACGGCCGGTTGGCCGGTGCGGTCGGCGCCCGGCCCGACCCGGTCGCCGCCGCGCTGGGTACGGCCTCGGCGCTGCTCGCCCAGGCCGCGCACACCGGTCTGCGGCACCTGCCGGCGGGCTTCCCCGACCGGCTGCGCGCGACGGCCGCCGCGCTCGCCGGAGTCGGCCTGGACCGTTGCGGCGCGGCGCTGTCCGGGCTGGCCGGTGCGCTCGGCGCCGACCCCGGCGAACCGGCGGTACGGGCCTGGGTGGACACCTGGATCCGGCTGTCGGTGACGGCGGAGTCCCGGTGAGCCGGTCCCCGCGGCCGGGAAGGGTCGCTACCCTGTGGCGGTGGCGACCACGGCGGCGCAGGAGATCCAGGTGGGGGAGCGGCTGGTCCGCGTCTCCAGCCCCGACAAGCCCTACTTTCCGGAGCGCGGGCTGACCAAGCTGGACGTGGTCCGTTACTTCCTGTCCGTCGGCGACGGCATCCTGCGCGCGCTGCGGGACCGGCCGACCATGCTGGAACGCTGGCCGCGCGGCGTGTTCGAGGGTGCCACGGTCGCCACCCGGCAGACGAACAAGGGCGACGCCTTCTACCAGAAGCGGCTCCCGGCCGGCGCACCCGACTGGGTCCGCACCGCGCACATCACGTTCCCCAGTGGCCGAACCGCCGACGAGGTCGCCCCGAACGAGCTGGCGGTGGTGATCTGGGCGGCCAACCTGGGCACGCTGCGGTTCCACCCGTGGCCGGTGTCGAAGGACGACGTGGAGCACCCCGACCAGCTGCGCATCGACCTCGACCCGATGCCGGGGGTGGACTTCGCGCAGGTGGTGCCGGTGGCGCACGAGGTACGCGCGTTTCTCGCCGAGCTGGGCCTGGAGGGCTTCCCGAAGACCACCGGCGGGCGCGGCATCCACGTCTACGTCTCGATCGAGCCGCGCTGGAGCTTCGGCGAGTGCCGGCGGGCGGTGCTCGCACTGGGCCGGGAGATGCAGCGCCGCCTGCCCGACCTGGTCACCACCACCTGGTGGCGCGACCAGCGGGACCGGCCGGTCTTCGTCGACTACAACCAGATGGCCCGCGACCACACGATGACCTCGGCGTACTCGATCCGGCCGACGCCCGCGGCGCTGGTCTCGGCGCCGCTGGACTGGGCCGAGCTGGACGACGCCCGCCCGGCGGACTTCGACGTGCTGAGCATGCCCGCGCGGTTCGCCGGGCGCGGCGACCCGCACGCCGGGCTGGACGGGCGGCGGTACTCGCTGCGACCGCTGCTGGAGCGGGCCGACGCCGAGGGGCTGGAATCGCCGCCGGAACGCTGACCGGTCAGTCCCAGGGGCTCTGCGTGCCGTCGAACTCCTCGAACACCAGCCAGGTGCGGGTGGACAGCACCCCGGCGATGCTCTGCACCCGGTCCAGCACCACGTCCCGCAGCGTCGCGTTGTCCGGCGCCCGGACCAGCGCGAGGACGTCGTGCTCGCCGCTGAGCAGTGCCGCGTGCTCGATGTAGCGCACCCGGGCCAGCTCGGCGGAGACCTCCCGCCAGGTGTTCTGCTCAATGGTCAGCGCGATGTACGCCGACGTGCCCAGCCCGGCCGGCTCCGGCGCGACCCGCGCGGTGAACCCGGTCAGCACACCGTCGCGTAGCAGCCGCTCCACCCGGGCGTACGCGTTGGTGCGGGAGACGTGCACCCGTTCGGCGAGCGTACGGATGGACGTCCGGGCGTCGCGGACCAGCTCGCGCAGGATCCGCCGGTCGACCTCGTCCAGCGGCCCGGCCGAACGTCCCGTTCCGCCCGCCGGGCCCGGTGTGGCGCCGGTCTCCTGGCTCACCTCAGCCGCCCTCCCGTGCCATTCGTCCCGCGTTCATCCCGGATGTTGAGTCAATCATCCACGACCGGGAGCATAGGGCCACCACACGTCCAGGAGGTCCCCGCCGTGACGACCACACCCCAGGCGGTCCGCAGGGCATCCCCGCGCACCCGCCGGAAGACCACCCCGGCCGCACCCGACCCGTCGGCCGGCTTCATGCCGCAGCGGGACCCGGTCCGGCTGCTCGAACCCGACGGGACCCCGCTGCCGGCCCGCGACGACTACCCGGAGCCGCCGGTCGAGGCGCTGCGCGAGATGTACCGGCGGATGGTCGTCGGCCGCCGCTTCGACGTGCAGGCCACCGCGCTCACCAAGCAGGGCCGCCTCGCCGTCTACCCGTCCGCGCGCGGCCAGGAGGCGTGCCAGATCGGCGGTGTCCTCGCGCTGCGCGAGGACGACTGGGTGTTCCCCACCTACCGCGAGTCGATGGCGCTGACCGCGCGTGGCCTCGACCCGGTCGAGGTGCTCACGCTGCTGCGCGGCGACTGGCACTGCGGGTACGACCCGGCCGCCACCCGCACCGCGCCGCAGTGCACCCCGCTCGCGACCCAGTGCGTGCACGCCGCCGGGCTGGCCTACGGCGAGTCGTACCAGGGGCGCGACACGGTGGCGCTGGCGTTCATCGGCGACGGCGCCACCAGCGAGGGCGACTTCCACGAGGGCATCAACTTCGCCGCCGTGTTCAAGGCGCCGGTCGTCTACCTGGTGCAGAACAACAAGTACGCGATCAGCGTGCCGCTGTCCCGGCAGACCGCCGCGCCGAGCCTGGCCTACAAGGGCGTCGGCTACGGCGTACCCAGCGAGCAGGTCGACGGCAACGACCCGGTGGCCGTCCTGGCGGTGCTGGATCGCGCCGTGGCGCACGCCCGTGCCGGCAAGGGCCCCTACCTGGTCGAGGCGCACACGTACCGGATGGAGCCGCACACCAACGCCGACGACCAGACCCGCTACCGCGACGCCGACGAGGTCGAGGCGTGGCGCGACCGCGACCCGATCGCCCGGCTCGAGGCGTACCTGCGGGCCAGGGGCGTGCTGGACGACGCGGCCGTCGCGGCCGTCGCGGAGGAGGCCGAGGAGTACGCCGCGACGCTGCGCCGCCGGATGGACTCCCAGCCGACCGTGGACCCGCTGAGCCTGTTCGACCACGTGTACGCCGAGCCGACGCCGCAACTCGTCGAGCAGCGCGAGATGGTCCGGGCCGAGTTGGCCGCCGATGGGGAGGGGGACGCCTGATGGCCACCATGACCATGGCGAAGGCGCTCAACGCCGCACTCGCCGACGCGATGCTCGACGACGAGCGGGTGGTCGTTTTCGGCGAGGACGTCGGCCAGCTCGGCGGCGTCTTCCGGATCACCGACGGGCTGCAGGCCCGGTTCGGTGACAAGCGCTGCTTCGACACCCCGCTCGCGGAGGCCGGCATCGTCGGGTTCGCGGTCGGCCTGGCCATGTCCGGCCTGCGGCCGGTGGTCGAGATGCAGTTCGACGCGTTCGCGTACCCGGCGTTCGAGCAGATCGCCTCGCACGTGGCGAAGCTGCGCAACCGCACCCGCGGCGCACTCAGCGTGCCGATCGTCATCCGGGTGCCGTACGCCGGTGGCATCGGCGGCGTGGAGCACCACTGCGACTCGTCCGAGGCGTACTACGCGCACACCCCCGGCCTGAAGGTGGTCACGCCGGCGACCGTGGACGACGCGTACTCGCTGCTGCGCGCCGCCGTCGACGACCCCGACCCGGTGGTGTTCCTGGAGCCCAAGAAGCTCTACTTCACCAGCGCCGAGGCCGAGCTGCCCGCCCGCACCGCGCCGATCGGCACCGCCGTGGTGCGTCGCCCCGGCAGCGACGCGACGCTGATCGCGTACGGGCCGGCGGTGCCGGTCGCGCTCGCCGCCGCCGAGGCCGCCCGCGAGGAGGGCTGGGACCTGGAGGTGGTCGACGTGCGCAGCATCGTGCCGTTCGACGACGCCACCGTCACCGCCTCGGTACGCCGTACCGGCCGGTGCGTGGTGATCCAGGAGGCGCAGGGCTTCGCCGGTGTCGGCGCGGAGATCGCCGCCCGGGTCCAGGAGCGCTGCTTCCATGCCCTGCACGCGCCGGTGTTGCGGGTGTCCGGGCTGGACATCCCGTACCCGGCGCCGATGCTGGAGCACACCCACCTGCCCTCGGTCGACCGGGTGCTGGACGCCGTGGCCCGCCTGCAGTGGGACGACCAGCCCGACACGCGGTGGGTGGCGGCATGACCGCGGCGGTCGGAACCCGCGACTTTCTCCTGCCCGACCTCGGGGAAGGGCTGAGCGAGGCGGAGATCGTCGAGTGGCGGGTCGCCGTCGGCGACGTGGTCACCGTGGACCAGAGCGTGGTCGAGGTGGAGACCGCCAAGGCCGTCGTCGACGTGCCGTGCCCGTACGCCGGCCGGGTCGTGGCCCTGCACGGCGCGGCCGGTGAGGTCCGCCCGGTGGGCCAGCCCCTCATCACCATCGCGCCGCTCGACGACGCCCCCGACCCGCACGCCACCTACCGTGAGGAGGAGCGGGCCGGGTCCGGCAACGTCCTGATCGGCTACGGCACCGGCCACGGCGGCACGGGCCGGCGGCGGCGCCGCCCGCGACTGGCCCTGACTCCCGGGACCGGCGCACCCGCCTCGGCGGGCCCGGCGGCCGGGACCGGCTCTCCGGCCCCGGCGGGTCCGGCTCCGGCCGTTTCGCCGGTTCCGAGCGGCACGGCCGCGCCGGCGGACCGCACCGCCGAGCGGGCGCAGCCCCACGGACCGTCGGCGCCGCTGGTCATCTCGCCGATCGTGCGGCGGCTGGCGAAGGAGCACGGCATCGACCTGGCGTCGCTGCGCGGCACCGGGCCGGGCGGCGTGATCCGCCGGGCCGACCTGGACGCCGCGGTGGCCGCCCCCGCTCCGGCGACCCGGCTGGCGGCGGTGCCGGACGTTCCGGCCGCGCACGTCGGGCTCGCCCCGGCCGGCGACGGCGACGCGGTCATCCCGCTCACCGGCATCCGCAAGGTGATCGCCGACAAGCTGTCCCGCAGCCGCCGGGAGATCCCCGAGGTGACCATCTGGGTCGACGTGGACGCCACCGGGCTGCTGGAGACGCGTGCGGCGATCAACGCCGCCACCCCGGACACGCCGGTGAGCATCCTGGCGCTGCTGGCCCGGATCTGCCTGAGTGGCCTGCGGAGGTATCCGCAGCTCAACGCGCACGTCGACACCGAGGGCCAGCGGATCGTCCAGTCCGCGGGCGTGCACCTGGGCATCGCCGCCCAGACCGACCGTGGCCTGGTCGTGCCGGTGCTGCGCGACGCGCAGCGGCTCACCACCCGGGACCTGGCCGCCGCGCTCGCCGAGACCACGGCGGCGGCCCGGGCCGGCACGCTCCCGCCGGCGCGGCTTACCGGTGGGACGTTCACGCTCAACAACTACGGCGTGTTCGGCGTGGACGGCTCCACGCCGATCATCAACCACCCCGAGGCGGCGCTGCTCGGCGTCGGCCGGATCGTGGACAAGCCGTGGGTGGTGGACGGGCAGCTCGCCGTCCGCAAGGTGACCCAGATCAGCCTCACGTTCGACCACCGGGTCTGCGACGGTGGTGTGGCCGGCGGCTTCCTGCGCCACGTCGCCGACTGCGTCGAGCAGCCCGCGCTGCTGGTCGCCAACGTCTGACCCGTCACGTCCGGCCCCGGCCCGCACCACGAGGGCCGGGGCCGCTCGCGTCCCCGCTGCTACCCGTTCGCGATCTTGCACTTGCCGCCCTCGATGCGCCCGATCCTGCGTGTTTGTCCGTCCGGTGCGGCCCCTGTGCCCTCACGCCCCTCTCCCAGTCGATCATGAGGTTGGCGGGGACGAATCGGACGCCGGTGCGCTGTCAACTTCGTGATCGGCGGACGAGGGGCAGGCGGGCGGGGTGCGGGGCGCGGGGTGGGCGGGGGTGGGGAACCGGGCGGAGGGGGCGTGGGGCGCAAGCCGGGACGGGAATTACCTGTCCGGCACAATTCGCGCAGCTGTTTCCGAGCAATTCCGCCGAAGGTGCCACGGCGCGATCCCGGGCGTACAGAATGTGGGCGAGAGGGTTCGGAAATGGGGGGCGAAATATGTTTGCGAGGCGCCGACTGACGCTTTTCGCGATGACCGTCGCAGCCGCGCCGCTGGCGGTCGGCGCGTGCACCGCCGGCCCGAAGTCGGTGGCGAAGCGGGCCGAGGCGGCGCCGCCGTCGGTCTCCGTGACGCCGGTCGACCGCACGCGGGACGTGCCGATCAGCGCGGAGGTGGGGACGAAGGTCAGCAACGGTAAGGTGACAGCCGTCAAGCTGACCGACGACAAGGGCAACGCCGTGCCGGCCCAGCCGCGTGAGGACGGGTCCGGCTGGGTGCCGGACCGGCCGCTCGCCAATTCCCGGACGTACACTGCGGAGGTGACCGCGACCGGCGATTCCGGCAAGACCGCCACGCAGAAGACGACGTTCACGACGATGGCCAAATCCACCAAACCGGCAGTCACCAGCGAATTGTATTTCCGATCGAACCAGACGTACGGGACGGCGATGCCGGTCGTGCTCGGATTCGACCCGCCGATTCCCGAGGAGGCCCGTGCGGACGTGCAGCGCCGGCTGTTCGTGAAGACCGACCCGCCGCAGCCGGGCACCTGGTCCTGGGTGGCCGACGGCAAGCAGGCCGAGTACCGGGCACCGGACCGCTGGAAGCCGGGTACCACGATCAGCGTGCGCAGCGGGCTGCAGGGGCTGCCCATCGGCAAGGACGCGATCGGCGACTCCGACCGGATCGCCACCGCCAAGGTCGGCCGGCAGGTGACGCTCGACATCGACAACGGGACCAAGCAGATGACCGTCTACCAGGACGGCAAGGTGCTCAAGAGGATCCCCGTCAGCCTCGGCAAGCCGAGCACGCCGACGTCCAGCGGCGCGATGGTGATCATGGAGAAGCACGAGCACACCACGTTCGACACCCGCGGTGAGCCCGACGGTGGCTACGTGGTCGACGTGGACGACGCCCAGCGGCTGACCTGGGGCGGCGAGTTCATCCACTCGGCGCCGTGGTCCGAGGGGGACCAGGGCAGCACGAACGTCTCGCACGGCTGCACCAACGTCTCGGCCACCGCCGCGGACTGGCTGATGGGCATCACGCAGGTCGGTGACCTGGTGACGGTCAAGGGCACCGAGGTGAAGCTCGACCAGGGCAACGGCTTCACCGCCTGGAACGTGGGCTGGGACGAGTTCGCCAAGGGCAGTGCGCTGCCCGTACCGGCGGGGCTGAAGCCCACGCAGAGCGCCACGCCGCACCCGGGCGCGGTGGCCGGTGGGTCGTCACCGGCCCCGGCCCCCTCGCGGAGCAACAGCGGCGGCTGAACCTGGGGAGGAACGGCCCCGGGGCCGGCCCGCGTCCGCGCGGGCCGGCCCCGCGCCGTGCTCGGTCCAGGCCGACGCGGGCCACCCCGTTCGCGGTCAGGCTGCCCAGCCAGAGGTGGCGTCCGCGCGGGGCAGCCCGACGGCGTTTCGCCGGCTCCCGCGCGGCGTGGCGTGGCGGCTGCGGGGGCGACCCTGAGACCGCTCGGGGTCGGTTCCCGGACACTACCCGGAACCCCCGCCGCGAGGTCCGGAAATGTCGGTGGGCCCGAGTAGGTTTGGCCGCATGGTACCCAGCGTTGAGCGCTTCCACGTGGCGACGGACGTGCACGATCACGTGGTCGAGCTGCGACCGGTCGGCGAGATCGACATCGCCACCGTGACGGCGTTCCGGGCCGCGCTCTGGGCGGCGCCGGCCCGGCCGGTGCTGCGGGTCGACCTGTCCGGTGTGCGGCTGCTCTCCGCCGCCGGGGTCCGCGCGCTGGTCGCCACCCACCTGCGGGTCCGGGCCCGCGGCGGTGAGCTGGTGCTCACCGACCCCGACCCGGTGGTGGCCCGGGTGCTGCGGGTGACCGGCCTGCACCGGGTGCTTCCGGTGCGCTGCTCCGACCGCTCGCGAGCCCTGCCCGACCGCGACCAGGGCCTGCCCGGCCGCGCCCCCGAACTGGTGGCCTGCGCGGCCTGAACGGCTGCCGGCCCGGGCGCGCGCAGCCGGGCCGGGCGCACGTCGGGCCGCCGGCGCGACTGCCGACGGCCCGACGGGAAGGGGGCGCTGCTCAGCGCACGCCGAGCAGGTCCACCACGAAGACGAGCGTCTCATTCGGCTTGATGACGCCACCCGCGCCCCGGGCGCCGTAGCCCAGGTGCGGCGGGATGGTGAGCTTGCGCCGGCCGCCCACCTTCATACCCACGACGCCCTGGTCCCAGCCGGCGATGACCTGGCCGCCGCCGAGCGGGAACTCGAACGTCTCACCCCGGTTCCACGAGGCGTCGAACTCGCGGCCGTTGGAGTGGGCCACGCCCACGTAGTGCACGCTCACCAGTTGGCCCGGGCGGGCCTCCGGGCCGTCGCCGACGGTGATGTCCTCGACGACGAGATCAGCGGGCGGTGCGCCCTCGATCGGGCCGACCTCGGGCTTGTCCATGAGCGGGTCTCCTCGGATGCTGACGGTGTGGTCACCGTCGATCCTGCCGGATCGTGACCGGCCGATACGCGCCGGTCCCCGCACACAGGTGTGGCGGGGACACGAAGAGGGCGGGCGCCGCCTGCCGGCGGCGCCCGCCCGGGGGCGAACTGGTCACTTCAGCCAGGGGAGACGCTGGACCAGGGGGAGCTTCGCCCAGGCCCGGCCGAGGCCGAGGGTGTTGCCGGCGCCCACCAGGGCCAGGCCGGCCAGCAGACCCGCGTAGATGAGGTGGTCGTCCATGAAGGGGTTGTTCGCCGGGGGCAGCACGGCCGTCCACATCAGGACCAGGAGCAGCCCTCCCGCGGCGGCGGCGATCCGGATGCCGACGCCGAGCATCAGCGCGACACCGATGCCGAGCAGGCCGACCATGAACAGCCAGTCCGCCCAGGCCGCGCCGGCCAGGTTCTGGTAGAAGCCCGCGAACGGTCCCTCGACCGCGTTGCCCAGGAAGCCCCTGGTGGGGCTGCCGCCGTTGATCCAGGCGTTCTTCGCCGGGGTCTCGTGGCCCAGGCCGAACATTTTGTCGAGGAAGGCCCAGAGGAACACCCAGCCCAGCGCGAGTCGCAGCCCGGCCCAGACGTACCGGGTGGCCTTCCGGCGGGTGGTCCCGGTGTGCGCCGCCGGAGCGTTGGTGGCGGCGGTGGTCCGCTCGATTGTCGCGGTCATTGTCTCCACGTCCCTTCCTGTGCCTCGCACCGCGCTTCCCGGTGGCACATTCATTCCACCGCCGCGTGACGTCCGGCAGCAGGGCCGAGAGGTGCCCTCGTGACCGGGTCGTTGGTCCCGTCCCCACCCGGTCCGGTCGGCCCGTCGCCGCCGGTCCGCCGCCCCTGACCGGGACCTGATGACCACTCCCGCTGTCACCACCCACGAGCGGGCGTCACCGCCCGGCTGATGGACCACGAGGCGGTCAGGCGGCTCCCGGTGCTCGACGACCTGGGCCGGCTCACCGGCATCGTCACCCGCGGTGACCTTCTGCGCGTGCACCTGCGTACCGACGCGGACATCCGTGCGGAGGTCGTGCACGAGGTGCTGCGCCGGGTGCTGTCCGTGCGCGACGGCCTGGTCACGGTCCAGGTCCGCGGCGGCGAGGTCACCACGGACGGGCGGCTGGACCGGCGCAGCGCCGCCACCCGGGCCGCGCCGGTCAGGTGGGGCCCGCGGTGGCGAGCTGGGCGGCGAGCAGCGCCGGAGCCTCGGCCAGCGACGGGCCGTACCAGGTGAGGTGCCGGCCGGACACCAGCGCCGCCGGCACCCCCGGGAACGCCTCCGGGCCGTCGCCGGCGGTGAACCGGTACGGCTCGTCGGGCAGCACCACGAGGTCCGGTGCCCGGGCGCGCAACTCGTCCAGGCTCGGCCGGGGATAGCGGTCCGCGTCGCCTGCCCAGCCGTTGCGCACCCCGAGCCGGGCCAGCACGTCCCCGGCGAACGTGTCCCGCCCCAGCACCACCCACGGCCGCCGCCACACCGGCACCACAGCCGTGCGGGCTCGTCCCGGCGGGGGCAGCGCGGACCAGGCGTGGCGGGCCGCCCGCAGCCACGACGGCTCGGCCGGCGCGCCGAGCGCGACGACCAGCTCGCCGAGCTGGTCGAGGGCCTCCGGCACGGTACGCGGGAAGGTGACCCGGACCGGGACCCCGGCCGCGCGCAGCGCCTCGGCGTCGGCCAGCCGGTTCTCCTCCTCGTTGAGCAGCACCAGATCCGGCTCCAGCGCGAGCACCCGGTCCAGGTCCGGGTACTTCGTCCCGCCGACCCGGGCGACGTCCAGCCCGGCCGGATGGGTGCACCAGTCGGTCGCACCGACCAGCACCTCCGGGCGGGTGGCCGCGACCGCCTCGGTCAGCGACGGCACCAGCGAGACCACCCGCACCGCGTCTCCTCTCCTCGACCCGGACCGCCGGTCAGCGGGCCGCCGCGGTCACCGCGTCGGCGGTCTCCGGCGGCAGGCCGGCCACCGGCAGGCCCTTGCGTACCGCCCAGTCGACCGCTGCGCGCAGGTCAGCGGTGGGCAGCGGCCGCCGGGTGGTCACCCCGACGGCCGCGTGCACGGTGTACGCCATGAACGGGTACGACCGGGCCAGCGCGCCGATCGCGTCGTGCAGCCGGCGTACCACCTCCAGCGCGGCCGGTTCGTCGAGCCCCGGCAGGAGGAGCTGGAACTCGTTCTCGGTGACGCGCAGCGCGCGGTCGACCGGCCGCAGCACGGCGGTGATCGCGGTGAGCACGGCGTGCCCCTCGCGGGCGACGCCGCGGCGGCCGAAGCGTTCCGGCGAGCCGGGCGGCGCGTCCACCCGCAGGCCGACCAGCGCCACCGGCAGCGTGCCGGAGGCGGTCACCCCGTCCGCGCCGGACCACCGGGCCAGGCCGGCCTCCTCCAGCATCGTCTCGGCCGGCTCGACCGGCTGGTCGATCCGGTCGCCGCGGCGCGCCAACAGCCGCAGCGCCGCCTCGGCACGCGGTTCGCCCGGCCCGGCCGGGATGTCCCGCACCCGGGCGATCGCCTCGTCCAGCGCGGTACGAGCCGCTGCGGGCAGCCGCTCGGCGAGCTGTTCGCGCAGCCGGATCGCCTCGTGCAGCGCCTCGTCGCGGCGGAAGCCCCAGCGTCCCTCGAACAGGCGGCCGGACTCCAACGTCGGCGCGGGCACCACCTCGGCCCGGTCGTGGGCGACGAGTGTGGCGCCGAAACGCGGGCTCAGCGCCACCACCGTCCACTCCCGGGCCAGCGCCTCCGCCTCGTCGAGCGGCACGCCGTAGGCGCCCTCGGGCAGGTCGGGCGGCGGTCCGCCGACCATCGCCACCACCGTCACGGCGGCGCGGCCGGCGATGCGCCGGTAGACCTCGCGCTCCCGGGCGAAGTACGGCAGCCGCTGGAACAGCGCGAGCACGACGAGCGGGCCGTCCTCGGCCTCGGCGAGCGCGGCGCGTTCGATGGCGTGGGACACGGCGACGAGACTGCGTTTGGTGAACTGTTCCGGGGTCCGTCCGCTGGGCACGGGCAGAGCCTAGAGGGACGGGCGTGCCGGCGCACCGGTCGGCCGGACCGGTCGTGCCCCACCACATAGACTCGGGCGTCGACCGGACGAGGGGGATCGGGGCGAGATGACGAGCACAGGCAGCGTGACCGCGTCCTGGCTGCGGCCGATCCCGCCCGGCGCCGCGCCGTCCCTGGTGCGTGCCGGTCACCTCGGTCACGGCGGGCGACGGCTCGGCGACCTGGTGCAGGGCCGCCCGCCGGGGGTCACCGGCAGCCAGTGGAGCACCGCCGGACGGGCGTCGCTCGACCTGGTGGTCTGCGCCGCCGACACCGGGCTGCCGCGCTTCGCGGTGCGGTTCACCGTGCCCGCCTCCGACGGGTCGCCCGCCCGGCGGTCCGAACGGCTGACCGACGCGGTCTGCGCCGCCGTGGGCCTGCCGCTGCTGCGCGTCGAGTCGCCGGCGCTGGGCGGCGCGGACCAGGTCCGCCGGTTCGTCGCGTACGTGCTGGACGCGCGGGCGTACGCCGACGGCACCGACCCGGACGCCGGTGACGCGGTCGGGTTCCGGGACATCGTCGGCCGGCTGCCGGACGGCCGGCGCGGGCCGGTGAACGACCTGGGCGCGCTGGCCCGGGTCGAGGCGGTCGAGGCGTACGTGGCCGGCCGCATCGCCGATCCGATCGTGCGTGGCCTGCACGTGCGTTGGACCGGCGGCCCGGCGGAGGGCTGGGCCTGGGCCGAGGTGCGGCCCGGCCGCTGCCTGCTGGAGCGGGTCCGGCTGACCTCGCGCGGCTTCGCCTGCGGCGTCGACCCGGGGCGGCTCGCCGAGGACCTGGCCGCTGCGGCGCTGGGGGAGCGGCTGCGGGACCTCGACGGCGCAGCGCCGTCCCTGGTGGACCGGGACGAGCTTCTCCGGCGGGTACGCGCGCTGGCCGCGCAGCGGGACTCCTTCGACGGTGGGTTCGCCTTCGACCATCTCTGCGCCGACTGAGCCGTCCTCGCCGCCGAGGACGGCGGCTTTCGATTTTTTTTCCGATCTCCGGTGAACCTTCGCCGACGGCGCTCCGTACCTCATCGGGAATGGACGCGGATCTTCCCCGCCGCGCCCCGACGGCGCGGAGACGGTGCGGAAAGGGCATCGTCGGCCATTGACGTGCGACCGAGCGTCGCAGTGATCTCACACCGCGAATTCGTCGGCCCGCCGGGATCACCAGTCAACTACCGGATCGAGAAGGAGAGCAATTCGATGCGCAGGTCCACACGGGCGCGCCGGTCATCCGGTAACGCGCGGAGCAAGCGGATGCTGGCGGTTGTCGGCACGCTCGCGGTATTCGGCGGCGTCGTCGCCGTCACCCAGATCTCGTCCGCCCAGGACCGGCGGACGACCACCCGCGCCGCCTCGGCGTCCTGCGTGCCGGCGAGTCCCGGGGCGACCGCCCCGAAGGGGCAGGGCAGCACCACCCGTACGTGGCAGGACGGCCGCTGGGTCCGCAACCACTGGGGCGACGGCCAGATGTCGCCGGCCGAGTGCGAGCAGACGAACGCGGGCGGTGCCGGCGCCGGCACCCCGACCGTGGCCTGCCCGGACGTCCGCGGCCGGCTGCCGCAGGTGCCCGACCGGGCCCGGGCCGAGGTGGACCGCAACCTGGCGCTGCTGGAGAGTCAGATCGCCGAGGCGAACCGCCGGCTCGCGGCCGACGGCCGCAACGGCGGCGAGTTCATCAACAATGCGATCCTGCGTCCGTTGGCGGACAAGCGGACCGCCACGCTCAACCGGATCGCCACTGCCATCGGCCGGGTCGCGCAGCGCCCGGAGGGGCTGGACCAACTCGCCCAGTGCGCGGTGACCGACATCCCTCAGAACGGCGGCGACAACGGCGAGAACAATGGCGGGAACGACGGCGGCCAGAATGGCGACGGGAACGACAACGGCGGTGGTCAGGACAACGACGGCGGCAACGGTCTGGACGTGCTCGCCAACGACTGCTCCGACAGCCGGCTCGAGGCCCACGACGGCTTCCAGAACGGCAACCGGTGCGTGAGCACCGCGTTCGGTGAGGTGGGCGCCGCGGCGAACAACCCGTCGCTGCTGATCACGCAGTTCCCGGACCAGGTGCGGCGCAACCAGCCGTTCACGCTCCGGGTCACCACCAAGAACCTGGTGCGGGACCGCTTCCTCGCCGCCGGCCAGGGGGGCTACTACCTGGAGAGCTCGCTGCTCAACGGGGAGGGCCTGGTGCGCGGCCACTTCCACACCGCCTGCCGGATGCTCGGCAGCACCCGGCAGCCCCCGAACCCGCAGGACGTGCCGGCCTTCTTCGTCGCCACCGAGGACGGGCGGGGCAGCGAGCAGCCGGACGACGTGCTGATCCAGATCCCGGGTCTGGCGCAGTCGGGCGTGGCGCAGTGCGCGGTCTGGGCCGGTGACGGCTCGCACCGCATCCCGATGATGGAGCGGGCGAACCAGACCCCCGCCATCGACGTGGTGCGCATCCGCGTCAACTGAGCGGGCGAACGGTAGCGGCCGTCCGGAGGGCTCCTCCGGGCGGCTGCTGCCGTTCCCGCGTACGGGGCACGGTGGGAGGTGGTCCCGAAAGAAATCTCGGGCGGCGGTAGCCGGCGGGATGGAAATCGCCGGCCGTGGAAAGCCGATCGGGGCCACGCCGATTTCTCAGCGTGACCCCGGGATGCCCGACGGTGAACCGGCGGCGGTCAGCGGTTCTTGTACGCCTCGACGACCGACACGGGGATGCGTCCGCGCTCGGAAATCTCGAACCCGTTCTTGGCGGCCCATTCCCGGATGGCGCGGTTCTGCTCGCGGTCCATTCCCGAGGTGCTCGGCCGGGTGGTGCGGCGGGCGCCGCGGGGGGCCTCTGCCGCTCCCCGGCCCATTCGCCTGCCAGCGTTGATGTAGGGATCCAGCGCCTTGCGCAGGACGCCCGCGTTCTCGTCGGAGACGTCGATCGTGTACGCCACGCCGTCCAGGCTGAACTCGACGGTCCGATCGGCCTTTCCGCCGTCGAGGTCGTCGGTCAGAACAGTGATTACTTTCCTTGCCATCGCCATTACTCCCTGTGTCGGGCGGGGTGTGGCTAAGAGTTTGACCTACCATGCGGTAATTCCGCAAGAATAGCCGACTGTTTCCATTCGGCGGGTCCGTGGTAAAGGGTGCCGTCATTGGGCCGCGAGCGCGGGAACGCACCGCCTCGCAGTGGTGTGGCTCACAACCCGGAACAAGGGGCACGGTTTGTTACTTGAGCCAAGCACGCTCAACCAACGTGATGGCAGGTGCTCGATGGCAACTCTTCCGGTACTTCCCCTGACCGACGCCGTCCTGCTGCCCGGGATGGTCATTCCGGTGACCCTCGACCCGACCACCCAGGCCGCCGTCGACGCGGCGCGCGCCACCGGCGACAAGCAACTCCTGGCCGTACCCCGCATCGACGGCGAGTACGGCTCCGTCGGCGTGGTCGCCACGATCGAGAAGGTGGGCCGGCTGCCCAGCGGCGAACCGGCGGCGGTCATCCGCGGTCTGACCCGCGCCCGCATCGGCTCCGGCGTGCCCGGACCCGGCGCCGCGCTCTGGGTCGAGGCGACCGCACTCGACGAGCCCGCCCCGGCGGGCCGTGCCCGGGAACTCGCCCGCGAATACCGCGCGCTCATGACATCAGTGCTCCAGCAGCGCGGCGCCTGGCAGGTGATCGACGCGATGGAGCGGATGACCGACCTGTCCGAGCTGGCCGACTCGGCCGGTTACGCGCCCTGGCTCAGCCTGACGCAGAAGACCGAACTGCTCGCCGCGCCGGACGTCACCGCCCGGCTGGAACTGCTCGTCGGCTGGGTGAAGGAACACCTCGCCGAGCAGGAGGTCACCGAGCAGATCAACAGCGACGTCCGCGAGGGGCTGGAGAAGTCCCAGCGGGAGTTCCTGCTCCGCCAGCAGCTCGCCGCGATCCGCAAGGAACTGGGCGAGGACGAGCCGGACGGCTCCGCCGACTACCGCTCCCGGGTCGAGTCCGCCGACCTGCCGGAGAAGGTCCGCGAGGCGGCGCTGCGCGAGGTCGGCAAGCTGGAGCGGGCCAGTGACGCCTCACCCGAGGCAGGCTGGATCCGTACCTGGCTGGACACCATCCTGGAGATGCCGTGGAACACGCGTACCCAGGACGACACGGACCTGGCCGCGGCCCGTGCCGTGCTCGACGCCGACCACGCCGGCCTGGCCGACGTGAAGGACCGCATCCTGGAGTACCTCGCGGTGCGCAACCGGCGCTCGGAGCGCAACCTCGGCGTGGTCGGCGGCCGCGGCTCCGGCGCGGTGCTGGCCCTGGCCGGTCCGCCCGGTGTCGGCAAGACCAGCCTCGGCGAGTCGGTGGCCCGGGCGCTGGGCCGCACCTTCGTCCGCGTCTCCCTCGGCGGCGTCCGGGACGAGGCGGAGATCCGGGGCCACCGGCGCACCTACGTCGGCGCGCTGCCCGGCCGGATCGTGCGGGCGCTGCGCGAGGCCGGCTCGATGAACCCGGTCGTGCTGCTCGACGAGGTCGACAAGCTGGCCGTCGGCTACTCCGGCGATCCGGCGGCGGCCCTGCTGGAGGTGCTCGACCCGGCGCAGAACCACACGTTCCGCGACCACTACCTGGAGGTCGACCTCGACCTGTCCGACGTGCTGTTCCTCGCCACCGCCAACGTGGTCGAGGCGATCCCCGGCCCGCTGCTGGACCGGATGGAGCTGGTCGCGCTGGACGGCTACACCGAGGACGAGAAGGTCGCCATCGCCCGGAACCACCTGCTGCCCCGGCAACGGGAACGGGCCGGGCTGACCACCGACGAGGTCACGGTCGCCGACGAGGCGCTGGCACTGATCGCGGGCGAGTACACCCGGGAGGCCGGCGTCCGGCAGCTCGAACGGGCCCTCGCGAAGATCCTGCGCAAGGTCGCCGTCGCGCTCGCCACGGACTCCGCGCCGGTGCACGTCGACGCCGGCAACCTGGCCCGCTACCTGGGCCGGCCGAAGTTCACCCCGGAGTCGGCCGAACGCACCGCCGTGCCCGGCGTGGCGACCGGCCTGGCCGTCACCGGCGCCGGCGGCGACGTGCTGTTCATCGAGGCCACCACGATGGAGGGCGAGCCGGGGCTGACGCTCACCGGCCAGCTCGGCGACGTGATGAAGGAGTCCGCGCACATCGCGTGGTCGTACCTGCGGTCGAACGGACGGCGCCACGGGCTGGACCCGAACGCGCTGGCCGGGCGGCGGATCCACCTGCACGTCCCGGCGGGCGCGGTGCCCAAGGACGGCCCGAGCGCCGGCATCACCATGGTGACCGCGCTGGCGTCCCTGGTCACCGGGCGGCCGGTGCGGCCCGAGTTCGGGATGACCGGCGAGGTGACGCTCTCCGGCCGGGTGCTGCCGATCGGCGGGGTGAAGCAGAAGCTGCTCGCCGCCCGCCGGGCCGGTCTCACCGAGGTGATCATCCCGAAGCGCAACGAGCCGGACCTGGACGACCTGCCGGCGCAGGTGCGGGAGGCGCTGACCGTGCACACCCTGTCCGACGTGGCGGACGTGCTCGCGCTGGCGCTGCGCCCGGCCGAGATCGGCACGGAGTCGCTGGACGGCCCGGCGCTCGCCGCGGCCTGACGACCGTCGCCCCGGCCACCGTACGCGTGGTGGCCGGGGCTCTCGTCGCGTCCGCCCGCCGGGGACGCCGGGCTCAGCGGCGGTCGCGCCGCTCGTAGCCCCGGTCGCGGCGCTCGCCCGGCCCGTCGCCGTCCCGGTCCCGGCGTACCGTGGCCTTGCGCCCCTTGATGGTGGTGCCGCGCAGCCCCGCGATGATCTCGTCGGCCACCGCCTGCGGCACCTCGACCAGCGAGAACCGGTCGGCGATCTCGATCGAGCCGATGTCCCGGCCACTGATCCGGGTCTCCCCGGTGATCGCGCCGACCAGGTCCTGCGGCCGAACCCCGGCCCGGCGGCCCAGCCCGATGAAGACCTGGGTGGTGCCGCCGGTACGCGGCCGGCCCGGGCCGCGGCGCTCGCCCCGCCCGCCGGTCTCCGGCCGGCCCTCGCGCGGGCCGCGGACCGGAACCTGCGGGATCTCCTCCTCGTCGTCCGAGCCCGGCGACGTCGCCTCGTGCGCCAGCTTCACCGCCGCCAGCGCCACCTCGACCAGGTCGAACTCGTCGGTGAGCGACTCCACGATCGCCCGGTACGGGTCGAGGTCGTCCTCCAGCAGGCTCTCCCGCAGCGCGCCCTGGGTCAGCTCCAGTCGCCGGGTACGCATGTCCGCCACCGTGGGAATCTTGTCGATGGCGATCCGCTGCCCGGTGACCCGCTCGATGGTCTTGAGCATCCGGTGCTCACGCGGCTCGGCGAGCGTGATCGCCACGCCCTCCCGGCCGGCCCGGCCCACCCGGCCGATGCGGTGCACGTACGACTCCGGGGCGGACGGTACGTCGTAGTTGACCACGTGGGTGAGCTGCTCGACGTCCAGCCCTCGGGCCGCCACGTCGGTGGCCACGAGCAGGTCCGCCGTTCCGGACCGCAGCCGGCCCATCACCCGGTCCCGCTGCTCCTGGCTCATCCCGCCGTGCAGCGCCTCGGCCCGGTAGCCCCGGCCGTTCATCGTCTCGGTGAGCCGGTCCACCTCCTCCCGGCTGCGGCAGAACACGATCGCCGCGGTGGGCGACTCCACGTCCAGCACCCGGCCCAGCGCGGCCGGCTTGTGGCCCCGGGCCACGATGTACGCGCTCTGCCGCACCCGGGGGGCCTCCCCGGCGACCGGCCGCTCCCGCTCGATCCGGATGCGGACCGGGTCGGTCAGGTGCTGCCGGGCCAGCCCGTCGATGCGGGCCGGCATGGTGGCCGAGAACAGCACCGTCTGCCGGCCGGCCGGGGCGTGCTCCAGGATCGCCTCGATGTCCTCGGCGAAGCCCATGTCGAGCATCTCGTCCGCCTCGTCCAGCACGACCGTGGCCAGCGCGCCGAGCCGCAGCGTGCCCCGGGCGATGTGATCGAGGGCCCGGCCCGGCGTCGCCACCACCACGTCCACCCCGTGGTCGAGGGCGCGTAGCTGCCGGCCGATCGGCTGCCCGCCGTAGATCGGCAGCACCCTCGCCCCCAGGTCCTTGCCGTAGCGGTGGAACGCCTCGGAGACCTGCACCGCCAGCTCCCGCGTCGGCACCAGCACCAGCGACACCGGGTCGCCCTCGACCCGCCCCACCGGCATCCGCTGCAACAGCGGCAGCGCGAACGCGGCGGTCTTGCCCGTACCGGTCGCCGCCTGGCCCAGGAGATCCTGCCCGGCCAGCAACGGGGGGATGGCCTCCCGCTGGATCGGGGTCGGTTCCTCGTAACCGAGCGCGGACAGCGCGCCCAGCAACTCGGTGCGCAGCCCGAGGTCGGCGAACGCGATGGCCTCCTCGGCGTCGGCGGGAACGGCGGGGTCGGTCGGGGTCGGTGCGGCGGTCATGCGACAAGTTTTTCATCACCGCCGCGCGGCGGTCGCGGCGACCGGGGCAAACGTTCGCCGCGCCACCTGCGTGCCGTCCCGTCCGGGTGATCCGGCGCGGCCCGTGCCCCCGCCGGATCACCGGCACAGGACGGCCAGCAGCGTGGTGAGGCCCACTCCGACGTCGAACAGCGCGTACCCGCGCGGCGCCACCGTGCCGGTGCGGTGGTACCAGGCGTCCCAGGCCGCATGGACGAGCCAGCCCACACCCACCAGCGCCCCGGCGAGGTCGGTGCACGCGGTCTTCGCCACGACCGCCAGCCCGCCCCACACGGCCGCCCGGCGAGCTGCGCCGCCAGCGCGCGCCGGTCGGCCCACTGCCGCCGCCCGGCGGCGGCGAGGTCGCCGCCGAGCTGACCCGGGCGCTGCCCGGCTGCGCCCCGGTGATCCTCACCGGACACGGCCGGCCCGCCCAACTCCGCCCGGCGCTCACCGCCGGGGTGCGGGGTTCCTCGCCGAGGGTGCCCCCGGCGGCGCGCTGGCCGACGTGATCCGCCGGTGCACTCCGGGGCGCGTCACGTCGATCCCGCGCTGGCGGCGGTCCGGCGGGCGCGCGACGCCGGCTGGCTCTGACGTACGGGGCGTCGCGCGCGGTCGCCGGCGACTAGCCTGATCACGTGCGGACGGTCGAACTGCTCTGCTCGCCCGAACTGGAAGCGGCGGTTCGCGCCGCCTGGCACCGGCTCGCCGCCGCCGGGCTGCCCAGCCTGGCCCGCAACACGCACCCGACGAACCGGCCGCACCTGACGCTCGCCTCGGTGGAGGATTTCCCGCCCGGCGCCGAGCAGCGCCTGGCCGACCTCTGCGACGCGGCGCTGCCGCTGCCGGTGCGGCTGGGCCGGGTGGCGGTGCTCGACGGCAGCGCGCCACTGGTGTGGCTGGTCCGCCCGGCACCGCAGCTCGTCGCGCTGCACGGCGCGGTCTGGGACGTGCTCGCCGAGGCGTCCGGCGGGCACTCGTGGCACCAGCCCGGCCGATGGGTGCCGCACCTGAGCCTGGCGTTGCGGTTCGGTGCGGCGGACCGGCGCCGGGCCCGGGCGGTCGCCGGGGCGCACCCGCCGGCCGGTGCGTTCGTGGCGGCGCGCAGCTACGACGGCGACACCCGCACGGTCAGCGAGCTGACCACCGCCTCTCCCCGTACCGGCGGCTGAGCCGGGGCGGCCCACACGGGGACGGCTCCGCGGTCGTGAGCGGTGGAAGCGCGGGTAGGCGGACTCCGCGGTCACCGCTGGCGACGCGCCGCCGTGCGCCACCAGCCCGATCCGTGGCGTCGTGTCCGCCGGGAACGTCCACACCGCGGACTCTTCGGCGCGGCCCGAACCGTGCCCGTGCCAGCATGGGCCGATGACCACTGGCGCCGACGGCCGCGGCCTCGCCGGGTTCGCCGCGCTGCTCGCCGACCCCACCCGGGCCGGCTTCTGCCTCGCCCTGCTCGACGGCCGCGCCTGGACCGCAGGCGAGCTGGCCCGCGCCGCCGGGGTCGCCGCGTCCACCGCCAGCGACCACCTCACCCGGCTGGTGGCCGGCGGCCTGCTCGCCGAGGAGCGGCAGGGCCGTCACCGGTACGTCCGCCTCGCCGACCCGGGCGTCGCCCAGCTCGTCGAGGAGCTGGCCGCACGGGCGCCGACCCCGGCCACCCCGCCCCGCACGTTGCGCGCCGCGTCCGAAGGCGCCGCCCTGGCGTACGCCCGCACCTGCTACGACCACCTGGCCGGGCGCCTCGGCGTGCTGCTGCACGACGCCCTGCTCACGCGTGGCGTGCTCGACCGCTCCGGCGGCCTCGCGCTGACCGGCACCGGCGTGACCTGGCTGGCCGGTCTCGGCGTACCCGTCGAGCCGCTGCGCGCCACCCGGCGGCCCCTGGTCCGCGACTGCCTGGACTGGACCGAACGCCGTCCGCACCTGGCGGGTGCGGTCGGGGCGGCACTGTGCGGGCGCTTCCTCGACCTCGGCTGGACCGTGCGCGGCACCGGCCGGGCGATCCGGGTCACCCCGGCGGGGCGGGACGCGCTGGCCGAGACGCTCGGGCTCGACCCGGCGCTGCTGGCCCCGCCCGCGTCCCGCGGCAGCGGTCCCGCCCGCGCCTGACCTGCCCGCGCCTGACCTGCCCGCGCCCCGCGGCACCGGTCCCGCTCGCCCGGACCGCCGGGTGTGCCCGGCCGGATCGTTCGGTCCGGACCGAACTGTCAGCGCCCTACGGTGGGGCGATGGAGTCACCGACGATCCCTGCGATGACCGACCGGTACCGCGTGTTCCGGGAGCTGCACCGGCCCGGCGACCCGCTGCTGCTGCCGAACGCCTGGGACCACGCCTCCGCCGCGGCGCTCGCCGCCCGGGGCCATCCGGCGATCGGCACGACGAGCCTGGGCGTGGCTGCTGCCGCCGGCCGGCCGGACGCGGTCCGCGCCACCCGCGCCGAGACGCTGGAGCTGGCGTACCGGCTGCGAAACCTGCCGGCGCTGCTGACGGTGGACGTCGAGGACGGCTTCCACGACGATCCGGCGGAGGTGGCGGCTTACGCCGGCGAGCTGGCCGCGCTCGGCGTGGCCGGCGTGAACCTGGAGGACGGCCGCCCGGACGGTCGCCTGGCCCCGGCGGAGCACGTCGCCGCCGTGGTCGCGGCGGTCCGCGCCGCGGTACCGCAGGTCTTCGTCAACGCCCGCACCGACGCCTGGTGGCTGGGTGTGCCGTCGCCGCTGGACGAGGCGCTGCGGCGGGCGGCGCTGTTCCGGGCCGCGGGCGCCGACGGGCTGTTCGTGCCGGGCGCGCCCGACGACCTGGTCGGCGTGCTCGCCGCCGAGGTGGGGTTGCCGCTCAACGTGCTGTACCGGCCGGGCGGGCCGGACCTCGCCGCCCTCGGACGGCTCGGGGTGGCCCGGGTCAGCACCGGCTCGCTGCTGTTCCGGGCGGCCCTCGGGGCGGCGCTGCACCTGACCGACGCGATCGGCGCCGGGCGCGACGCGGGCCTGCCGGCAGCGCCCGGATACGAGGAGGTGCAGGCGCTGGCATCGCCGTCCGCCACCTGATCGGGCACATCGGGGGAGATGGGACGATTGCGGACGCCCGGCTCATTACGCTGTGTGCAGGCCCAATCACGCCGTGTCCTGACCGAGAGGGGACGGAGACCATGCGAGTGCCCAGCCGCAGCCCCGGTCGCCAGCCCGGTCCCGCCGTCACGTCCACCGCCCCCGCGCGGCGGGTGCCCGCCGCCGGTCCCCGGGCCGGTGCCGAGCCGGACCTGTCCGCATACCGCGCGGCGGTGGCGGAACTCCTGGTCGAGGTGGGCGCGCTCGCCGACGCGCCGTCGGTCACCGCCCGCCAGGTGCTGCTCGACCAGCGGCTGCGCGAACCGGCCATCGCCGCCGTCCTCGACGCCACGCCGCAGGGCCTGATCGGGGCCCGGGAGACGCTGCTGCTGGAGATGGCCCGCTACCAGCCCAACGCGCGCAGCTCGGCGCAGGACCTCACCGCGCTGGTCCGGATCTACCTGCTCTCCCGCGTCGATGTCCTCTGGTGGCGGGACAGCCCGACGTTCCTCACCGACGACCAGGTCAGGGCCAGCACCGAACTGGTCGACCTGGAGTGGCTGCGCCGTCGCGGCCTGATCGAGTTCCGCTACCAGGAACAGCCTGCCACAGTGGTAGGGCGCGGACTGCGGGCGGTGCGGCGGCGGCTGCGCCCGGCCGCCACCCCGCGTACCGCCGGGCTGCTGTTCCGCCGGGCCCGCCGCGAGATGATCGCGTTCCTCAACGACCTGGCCCGGGAGTTCACGGCCGTCGCGCCGGACGGCACGCCGCCGCTGTGGGTGACCAGCCTGGCCCGCAGCGCCGAGCACCAGTACCGGCTGCGCCGCCTCGGGTACGCCGCCATGGTGCCCAGCGGGCACTGCCTCGGCTGGGCCGCCGACGTCGAGCTGGAGTGGTACGACCGGTTCGGCGCCCGCCCGGTGCTCGCCGGGCTGCTGCTGGCCCGCCAGGACGCCGGCGAGGTGAACGTGGTCGACGAGGGCCAGGCCTGGCACGTGTGCCTCGCCCCGGCCGCCCGCCGCCGTTACCGGCGGGCGTACGAGACCGAGATGGGGGTGTGACAGGTGTGCGGCATCGCGCTGAGCATCGGCCCCGACGCGGACCCGGCCACCTTCCGGCGGATGCTCGCCGCGCTCGCGCCACGTGGTGAGGTCACCGAGACCCGGCAGGAGAAAGGCCTCCTGGCGGGCGTACGGCGGCTGCGGATCGTGGACCGGGAACGCTCCGTCCAGCCGTGGATGTCGCCGGACGAGCGGCACCTGCTCTGCTTCAACGGCGAGATCTTCAACCACCACGAGCTGCGCGCCGAGCTGACCCGGCTGGGGCACCGGTTCACGACCGCCGGCGACACCGAGGTGGTGCTCGCCGCCTTCCGCCGGTGGGGCGGGAACGCGGTACGCCGGCTGCGCGGCGAGTACGCGTTCGTGGTCGTCGAACGCGACACCGGCCGGGCGTACCTGGCCCGTGACCCGCTCGGCGTCAAGCCGCTGTACTGGTCCCGCCTGCCCGGCTGTCTGCACCTCGCCTCCGAGGTCAAGGCGCTGGTCGGGCACGGCGCGCCGATCGGCGAGGTGGCGCCCGGGCATCACGGCTGGGTCGAGCCGGGCCGACCGGTCCGGATCGGCCCGCACGTCGACCTGCTCACCCTCGGCGACGGCCTGCCCGTGATCGACGACCCGGACGAGGCGGCGCTACTGGTGCGCGTCGCCCTCACCGACGCCATGCGCGCCCGACTGGACACCGACCTCACCGTCGGCGTGGTGCTCTCCGGCGGCCTGGACAGCTCACTGGCGCTGCTGCACGCCCGGGAACTGCACCCGGACTGCGTGGCGGTCACCATCGGCGTGCCGGAGAGCCCGGACGTCGCGTACGCCCGGCGGCTCGCCGCCGACCTCGGCGTCCCGCACGAGGTGATCGAGCTGCGGCCGCGCGACATCCGGCTCGCCGACGTCCGCGAGGCGATCCGGATCTCCGAGCTGACCGAGTACGGCGACATCATCAACGCTGTCGTCTCGGTGCCGATCTTCCGGCGGCTGCGCGAGATGGGCGTCCGGGTGGTGCTCACCGGCGACGGCTCGGACGAGCTGTTCGGCGGGTACCCGATGTACCGCCGGGTCGGGCCGGAGCGGTCCCGCCGGCTGTTCCTGCACAAGATCCGCAACCTGTGCCGGACCGAGCTGCAACGGGTGGACCGGGCCAGCATGGCGCACGGTGTGGAGGCCCGGGTGCCGTTCCTCGACCTCAGCGTCGTCGAACTGGCCATGCGGCTGCCGCTGGACGTGAAGCTGCGCGACGGGCAGGAGAAGTGGATCGTCCGGCGGGCCTTCGCCGACGTGCTGCCCGCCTACGTGAGGCAGCGGCCCAAGAACCCGATGTCGTACTCGTCCGGGCTGCACGAGCGGGCCCGCCTCTACAAGCCGCTGTTCGCCCGGCTGCACCGGTCCTTCGGCTACGACCTGCTGGAACCGGTCCGCCGGGACTTCGACAGCGTGCTCACCCGGTGCGGCAACGACCTCGACCGGGCCATCGCCGAAGGCATGGCGCGGCCCGACTACACGGTGCTGGAACACGCCCGGGACCTGGTCGGCGCGGCCCGCTGGAACGCCGCCCCGATGGTCCGCCGGCTGGTCAACCCGCGCCGCACCCGAGGCGACGAGGCGCCCCTGCCCGGCTGAGCCCGGTCAGCGACGCAGGTCGACCTCGGCGGCCGTGCCGGACACCGGGTCCATGCAGTGGACGGTCGCACCCGGACGCAACCGGTCGTCTGAGACGTACCGCCGGGCCAGCTCCCGCCCGGCGGCGGCGTCGCCGCGGTCGGCGGCCACCAGCAGCGCGGCGACCTCGTCGACGAGCGGCAGGTCGGCGTCGGTCAGGTCCTCGGTCATCGCCCCGAAGCCGTCCCAGAGCAGCACCTCGTCCTTCTGCCGGTGGGCCAGCTCCAGCAGCACGTAGTCGTGGACGAACCAGTCGCCCCGGAACGGCAGCGACGGGTCCACGCCGTAGGTGTCCGGGTCGATGCGCCCCGCCCGGTGCGCCAGCCAGACCCGCGCCGCCGAGTCGAAGTGCCTCGCCTCCGGGTCGATGTCGTAGCCGTCGAACGGCCGGTCGTCGGCCGGGTCCAGCTCCGGGTCGGACCACACCCAGCGCCCGCCGTCCCACCACTCCGTCAGCACGTGGTCGTGATGCCACCCGGGGACGAAGTAGCTCGCGAACCCGACCCGGCTGCGGGCCGGGATCCCGTGCTGGCGCAACGCCGCGACGGTGAGCAGGGTGTGGTCCCGGCAGCAACCGCCGACCCGCTCGGCGGCCGGGCGCCCGGCGGTCAGCGGCAGCGGGAACCGGGACTGGTCGGCGTCGAGGATGCGGTCCAGCCAGCGCAGGTTCGCCTCGGCCCGGCGGGCGTCCGGCAGCTCCACGCCACCGGCCCGGTAGTGGACGATCACGTTGCGGGCGGTCGCCGCGACAATGGGCAGGTCGGCCGGCACGGCGTCGAGCAGCGCCGCGTGGTGGCGGGGATCGCTGTACGGGGAGTGCGTCCGGTAGTCGTCGACGTCCATCCACCCATTGTCGGCGCCCGACGCGGCCCGCGGAGGCCCGCTCGAAGCGCAATGTCGCGTACCCGAACGCCAGGTCCGATCGCCGCCAGCGCCGCCGTCGGGGCCACACCAGACTGGGACCGTGACGACGACCCGGACCGCATTCCTGATCCGCCCGCTGCCCGCCGCGACGCTCGCCGACCTGCGGAGGAGCTGACCGACTCCCGGATGGACATCGGCGGTCGCCTCTTCTAGCGTCGCTGTCATGCGGAGGACCCTCATCGCCGGCGGGCTCGCGCTGCTCCTGCTCGGCACGGCCTGCGGGGAGAGCAGCCGGTCCGGCCCGCCGGCCGCGCCCGGCGGGCCGACCGCGTCGCGGCAGGACGCCGGGCAGGTCGAGCGGACCCTGGCCAGCCTCCGTAAGATCGACGATCTGCCGATGTACGAGATGACCTACGACGGCGACTACGACCCGACCGCCGGACTGGCCGGCTCGACACCCCCGAGCCCGTTCGGCTGCTCGCTGTTCGCCGCCCTCGGCGACCGGGACCGGCCGCTGTTCGCCCGCAACTTCGACTGGGAGCCGAACCCCGCGCTGGTGCTGCGCACCGACCCGCCGGACGGCTACGCCTCGATCTCGCTTGTCGACATCTCGTACCTGGGCGTTTCCGCAGACCCGGCGGGGGACCGGCGGCTGCTGGACGCGCCCCTGCTGCCGTTCGACGGCATGAACGAGCGGGGTCTCGCGGTCGGGCTGGCCGCCGACGACGGGGCACGCGCCGAGCCGGTGCCCGGACTGCCGGCTGTGGGCTCGGTGCGCATCCTGCGCCTGGTGCTCGACTCGGCCGCCACTGTGGACGAGGCGGTTGCCGTGTTCCGGCGCTACAACCTCGACTTCGACGGCGGGCCCCCGCTGCACTACCTGCTGGCCGACGCGACAGGCGTCTCGGCGGTGGTGGGGTTCGTCGACGGCAAGCTCACAGTGGACCGGCGGCCGGGCCCGTGGCAGGCGCTGACGAACGTGCCGGCGGCGGGAGTGCCGGACCGGGAACTGCGCCGGGACCACAGGTACGGGGCGCTGGCGAAGGAACTCGACCGCGCCGGCGGGGTGGCCGACGCGGCCGGGGCGCTGCGGTTGCTGAACGCGGTACGCCAGTCGCACACCCGCTGGTCGGTGACGTACGGACTGCGCAGCGGTGAGGTGCGGGTGGTGACGGCGGGCGGCGGCTCCCGCGACTACCGGCTGCCGATGAGCGACTGACCGCGACCGCGGCGGTGCCGCCCTCCCGGTCGGTCGGCTGCCGGCACCTGTCGGCGAGCGCGGGCAGATCCGGCTCGCCGAACCGCTCGGTCGTCGATCGTCACTGGCACGGGTCCGTTCCGTCGCGGTACCGCACCGGGCCCGGCGCCCTCCGCGAGGGGAACACCGGGCCCGGCGACGGTCAGCGGGTCACCAGCTCAGGTAACCGGCCTGCGTCTGCACGTTCAGTTCGGGCACCAGCAGGAACTTCGCCAGCCAGGTACGCGGGTCACGCAGCTCCAGCACGTCCAGTCCCTTCTGGATGTCGCTGGAGTAGATGTGGCCGTTGTACCAGTAGGCCGACCAGGACCCGCCGGTACGCAGCTGCGAGGCGTCCAGCGGCCCGCGCTCCCAGTAGGCGATCTCCTTGGGCTTGCGCGAGTCGGTGAAGTCCCACACCGAGATGCCGCCCTGGTACCAGGCCTGGACCATGATGTCGCGGCCGGGTACGGGGATCAGCGAGCCGTTGTGGGCCACGCAGTTCTCGGTGTCCGCGTTCGCCCGCGGGATCTTGTAGTAGCTGCGGAACTCCATCTTGCGGGCGTCACCGCGGCCGGTGATGTCGTAGATGGCGTCCGCGCCGCGGTTCGGGCCGACCACCTCGTTGCAGGTGGCCGCGCCGCCGCCGCCCAGCTCGTCGGTGAAGACGACCTTGGTGCCGGCGTTGTTGAACGTGGCCGAGTGCCAGAACGCGAAGTTCTCCGCGTCGGTGACCCGCTCGATGACCCGGGGCGCCTCACGGTTGGAGATGTCGAACAGGACGCCGTCACCCATGCAGGCGCCGGCGGCGATGTCCTTCGACGGGTACGCGGTGATGTCGTGGCACCCGGTGGTGGCCGACGACTGGCCCGGGACGCCAGGGTAGCCGCCGTCCGGGAAGAGGTTCGGCGTGGCCACCACGGAGGCCGTGGTGGGGTTCTTCACCGGCACCTTGACGATGGAGATGGAGTCGTGCGGCGGCTGGCAGTCCGGGAACTCGGCCCGCGGGCTGTACGAGGCGACGTACAGGTAGACGTTCCGCCTGTCCTTGCCGGGCACCAGGGTGTGGGTGTGCGAGCCGCACGCCGTCTCCACCGACTTGATGTAGCGCGGGTTGCGCTTGTCCCGGATGTCGAAGATCTTGATGCCCTCCCAGGACTCCTTCACCGTCGCCGACTGGCTGGTGCTGGCGCAGGAGTCGTCGTTGCGGGAGGAGTCGGTCGACAGGAACAGCAGGTTCCCGTGGACCGAGATGTCGTTCTGCGAGCCGGGGCAGAGCACCTGGGACACGATCGTCGGGCGACTGGGGCGGGCGATGTCGTAGACGACGAACCCGTCGTAGTTGCCGACGAACGCGTACCGCCCCTGGAAGGCGATGTCGGTGCCGAACGCGGCGGAGGTGTCGAACGGCGCCTGTTTCGGCAGGTTGGCCACCTGGCGCAGGTTGGGGCTGCTGGAGATCTCGTCGACCCCGGGGACGGCGCTGTCCACGGTGGCCGGCGCGGCTTGGGCTCGGGGGATCTCCTGGGCGCTGCTCGGTGGCGCGGTGAACACGCCGGCGAGCAGCAGGCCGGCGGCGGCCAGGCTGACGATCCGGATGCGGGACGTGCGGATGTTGATCATCGGCAACACCCTTCGAAAGGGGGTCATGATTGGCCACACCTTACCTATTGGAGACGGCCATCAATGTGAGCTGGGTCACACTCGGGAACTTTCGTCTATGGATAGGATCGCTGTCACCTTGACCGGAGGAGGCGTCGTATGACCAGCCGGCGGGCACGCGTGTGGGTGGGTGTCACAGCACTGGTGACCCTCGTCGTGGTCGGCGCGATCGCGCTGACCGGGCGCGAGGACGCCCGTACCCCGGAGGCGGCTGGAACCGTCGCGGCGGCCGGGCCGAGTACGAGTGCCGCCGAGCCGGCGCCGCCGGTGGTGGTCCCGGGACGACCGGGGGAGCCCGCCGCGACCCGCCCCGCCGAGCAGGTCCGGGGCGCCACCACGCCGCGATGGAACAGCCTCGACGTCTGGTATGTCCGGATGATGATCCCGCACCACGAGCAGGCCCTGGAGATGGCCGCCCTTGCGCCGGAGCGTGCCGCCGACGCGCGGGTCCGCGCCGTGGCCGAGCGGATCCACGCCGCGCAGGGTCCGGAGGTCGGCCTGTTGCGCGCCTGGCTCAGCACTCGCGACCTGCCTGCCGACGTGCCGGGGCACGACCACGCCACGATGCGCGGGATGCAGTCCGCCGAGGCGATGCGACGCCTGGCGGACGCGCGCGGAGCGGCCTTCGACAGGCTGTTCGTGCAGATGATGTCCGACCACCACCGGGGCGCGATCGTCATGTCCACCGACCTGCTGAAGGTCGGCGTCGACCAGCCGATGCAGGAGTTCGCCACCGCGGTGGCGGTCGAACAGGGCGCCGAGATCAACCGCATGCAGGCCCTGCTGCCCACCCCTGAACCGCCACCACCCGGTCGATCATGAGGGTGGCTGCGACAAACCGGGCAGCAGCCACCGTCACCGTCAACGTCATGATCGACGAGGGGTGGAGGTGTGCGGTCAGCGCTGGGTGGCCGGCTCCCCGCCGGTGTCGCCACCGCCGCCGCCGGTTCCGGGGTCGGGGTCGGCGGTGGTCGGATCCGGCGCCGGCGGCGTGGTCGGATCCGTCGTCGGTGGAGTGCTGGGCGGCGTGCTGGTCGGCTCGTCCGTCGGGGCCGGCTCGTCCGGCGGGCTCGGCTGGGCAGCCGACGGGGTCGGGGAGGAACTCGGCGTCACCGAGGGCGTGGCCGACGGCCGGCTGTCCGGACCGGCCGAGCGGAAGGTGTACTCGTCGTCCGCCGACGGCTCGTCGGCGACCGGCTCGGCGGCCTGGTCGCTCGGCACCACCGCGGGCGCCGTCTTGTCGATCTTGGTGGCCGGTTCGGCCGTGTCGCTCGCGGCGGCCACCAGCGCGCCCAGCGCGCCCATCGCCACCAGCACCGCGCCGAGCGCCCCGACGAGCGTGCCGCGCCGGCCCCGGCGCCGCGACGTCGCGACCGCGGCGCCCGGGCGGACCGCCGGCTGGTCGTCCCGGGACCGCGCCGGACCCGCCGCGCCGCGCAGCGCCACCGTCGCGGTCGGCGAGTCGGCACGCACGGCCCGGGCCGCGTCGGCCATCGCCGCCGCGCTGGGGTAGCGGTCGGCCGGGTCCTTGGCCAGCGCCCGGGACACCAGCTCGCGCACCGACGCCGGGATCTCCGCCGGCAGCTCCGGCGGCTCGTCGTCGAGATGGCGTACGGCCACCTGGAGCGGGTTGTCGCCGGTGAACGGCGGGCTGCCGGTGAGGCAGCAGTACGCGACGGCACCGAGCGCGTACACGTCGGTGGCGCCCGAGACGGGCCGGCCGGCGGCCTGCTCCGGCGCCATGTAGAGGGCGGTGCCGGGTACCGCGTTCGTGCTGGTGATGCTCGTGACGTTTGTCGATCGGGCGACCCCGAAGTCGACCAGGACCACGGTGCCGTCGTCCTGCACGAGCAGGTTGCTCGGCTTCACGTCCCGGTGGACGATGCCCCGGCCGTGTGCGGCGTGCAGCGCCTGCGCCACCTGGGCCACGATCGACATGGTCTCGGCTACCTCGAGGCTCCCGGCGTCCTCGATCCGCCGCGAGAGCGGCTCACCGGCGACGAACTCCATCACCAGGTAGTCGGCCCGGCCACCGCCGGGCAGGTCGTCCTCGCCGCAGTCGAAGACCTGGACCACGCCGGGGTGGCGCAGCGAGGCCATGATCCGCGCCTCGGCGCGGAACCGGGCGATGAAGTCGGGGTCGGACACCAGGGCGGGGAGGAGCACCTTCACCGCTACCGGACGACCGAGGACCAGGTCCGTGGCACGCCAGACGTCGCCCATGCCGCCGGTGGCGACACGGTCATCCAGGCGGTACCGACCGCTGAGTACGACGTCTGAGGACAGCACCCCCATACCGTACCCACAGCGGGCGCGAAGTATTTTCCCGCGTATCCGCGTCCGGCCCGGCCGGGCCGTTCGGACGGGTGCCGGCAGCCGGAACGCCGATCGGCTGATCGTGACCGGCCCGGTACGATCGGCCAGAAAGTGACGCGTCCGCGCGCTCCCGGTCCACCGTGGGGGCGTGTTCCGATCTCACCGGAGCGTCGCGCCCGTCCTCGGCGTTACCACGACACGCCGATGCCGGAGCCAGACATTTGTCTCTGTTTTTTTCGTCCTCGACGGCTTGCCGGCCCCTCCCGCCCGTCCCGGTGTCGGCCCGGCTCCCGGCCGCCCCCGGCCGCCGGTACGGTATGTCCCGCCGACGTCTGTTGCCGCGCGGCAAGTGTCAATGGCGCACCGCACCCCCGTGCGCGTGCCTGATCAGCTCACGAGGGGGCCGAGTGCGGATGGCGGTGTGGTCACCGGCTCCCGTCGACGCCCCGCGCCGGGCCGGCACGCGGGTGGGGCGGCGGGCGTGACGGCCGAGCTGAACGAGGCGGTCGCCGGGGCGCAGGCGGGCGACGAGGAGGCGTTCCGGTTCCTCTACCGCAGCCTGCAGCCCGCGCTGCTGCGTTACCTGACCGCCCTCGTCGGCGCCGACGCCGAGGACGTGGCCTCGGAGGCGTGGCTCCAGATCTCCCGCGACCTGCCGTCGTTCACCGGCGGCGAGTTCCGCGCCTGGGCGGTCACGATCGCCCGCAACCGGGCCATGGACCACCTGCGCCGGCAGCGGCGGCGTCCCTCGGTGCCGGTGCCTGTGCAGGCGCTCAACGACCTGGCCGCCGACGTCGACACCGCCGACCGCGCCGGTGAGGCCATCGCCACCGAGAGCGCGCTGGCGTTGATCCGTACGCTGCCGCCGGCCGAGGCCGAGGCGGTGATGCTGCGGGCCGTCATCGGCCTGGACGCGGAGACCGCCGGGCGGGTGCTGGGCCGGCGGGCCGGCGCGGTGCGCACCGCCGCGCACCGGGGCCTGCGCCGGCTCGCCGCGATCCTGGAGCGCCCGGCGGCGCAGGCCGACACCCGGGACGCCGTCGCGCCGCGTCCCCGTACCGATCGCCAGGTGCCGCACGCGCCCGAGGCCGAGCCGGCGGAGGGCTGACGTGAGGGGAGACGACGGCATGCACGCTCGCCGGTCCGGCGGGCCCGCCGACCGGGCGGAGTCCGACCGCCTGCTCGACGCCGCGCCCGTCGGCACGCCGCCGGAGACCGACGCCGACCCGCTGACCCGGCTGCTGTCCGCCGCCGCCGCACCGGCGGCGCCCGGCGAGGTCGCCGGGGAGGAACGGGCGCTCGCCGCCTTCCGGGCGGCCCGCGCGGCGGCCGGGACGGCCCCGGCGGCGGCAGCGGTGGCCGCGCCCCGCCCGCGCCGGCGCCTGCGGATCGCCGCCGCGTTGTCCGGGCTGGCCGCCACGGCAGTCGCCGGGGTGGCGTTCGCCGCCGTGCGCCTGGACCACCGGCCCGAGCCGGTGGGCCCGCCCGCGACGACGGCCGGCCCCACCGGACCGTCCGGCGCCGGACCCGCCGTCACCGGGCCCTCGCGGCCGGCGCCGAGCACCCCGGCCGGCGACGCGTCCGGCGCGGCGTCGCCACCGGCGCCGACGCCGTCCGGGACGTCGAGCGCCGCCGCCCCGCCACCCGCACCCCCAGGTGGCGACGGCCGGATGGCCGGCCACTGCCGCGCCTACCTGGCCAAGCCGGAGCGGCAGCGGGACAAGGCGCTCACCAAGCCGGGCTTCGCCGACCTGGTGGCCGCCGCGGGCGGCCCCGAGCAGGTGGAGGGCTACTGCCGGAACCTGGTGGGCACGCCCGCGGAGGACCCGGGCGACGACTCGGACGACGACTCGGACGACGACGACTCGCCCAACGGCACGAGCCCGCAGACGGACGACTGACCGGCCACGGCGCAATCAGATTCCGGACAAAAATTCATCTCCCCGGGCAAGCGGATCTCGTCTGCTAGACAGAGGATGGTGGGACGGCGTCCCGTGCCGTCCCGGCCGGACGCGTCGCGACGTCGCCGCCCATCGCCGAGGAGGAGCCGTCCCATGGTGATGTCACCGGATCTGGACCGGGCAGTCGTCCTGGGGGACGAGGAGGCGGCCCGGGGCCACCTCGCCCGGATCTGCTTCAAGACCGGCCCGCCCGCGCTCGTCGGCGTCGAACTGGAATGGACCGTGCACGACGCCGCGGACCCGGCCCGGCCGGTCGACCGCGAGCGACTACGCGAGGCGCTGGGGCGGCACAGCCCCGTGACGCTCGACCCCACCAGCCCGGCCGACGAGCTCCGGCGCGGCGGCGCCGTGACCGTGGAGCCCGGCGGGCAGGTGGAGATATCCGCGGCACCGCGATCGTCGGTCGCCGTGCTCATCCTGGCCACCGAGGCCGACGTCGCCGAGCTGCGGGCCCGGCTGGACGCCGCCGGCCTGGTGCTCGGCCGCAGCGGCATCGACCCCTGGCGCCGGCCCCGGCCCGTCGTGGAGACCCCGCGCTACCGGGCCATGCGGTGCGCCTTCGACCGCCGGGGCCCGGCGGGACGCGCCATGATGTATAGCACCGCCGGCCTCCAGGTCTGCCTGGACGCGGGCGAGCCGGACCAGGTGGCGCAGCGGTGGGCCGCCGCGCACGCCGTCGGCCCGCCGCTGCTGGCCGCCTTCGCCACCGCCGACCGGCATGCGGGGCACCGCACCGGATGGGCGTCCGCCCGGATGGCCACCTGGCTGGCCATCGACCCGGCCCGGACCCGTCCGGTCTGGTCGCCCGGACGCGCCGGTGCGGACCCGGTGGCGGCCTGGACCGGGTACGCGCTCGCCGCGCCGCTGCTCTGCGTACGCGGCGACGGCCCGGACTGGACCGCACCGCCCGGTGTCACGTTCGCCGACTGGCTGGCCGGGGCGCTTCCCCGCCCGCCCACCACCGACGACCTGGAATACCACCTCAGCACGCTGTTCCCGCCGGTGCGCCCGCGTGGCTACCTGGAGCTGCGCTACCTGGACACCCAGCCCGGGCCGGAGTGGACCGTGCCGCTGGCGGTGCTGACGGCGCTCTTCGCCGACCCGGCCACCACCCGGGACGCACTGGCGGCGGCAACCCCGGTCGCCGCCCGGTGGCGCGCTGCGGCCCGGTGCGGGCTGGCCGAGCGTCCGCTGGCCACCGCCGCGGCGGCGCTGTTCGACCTTGCCCTGACCGCCCTGCCCCGGCTCGACCTGCCGGCCGGCCTCCACGACGACACCCAGCGAGCGATCCGGCGGCGCCGCGCCGCCGCGGAGAGGGGACACCGGTGACCACCACCACCGAGCGACTACGCGACCGGATCGCCGCCGAACTGGGGCGGACCCGGGCCCGTACCGCGTCGCTGACCGACGCGGTGGACGACGACGACCTGGTCCGGCAGCACTCCACGCTGATGTCGCCGCTGGTCTGGGACCTGGCGCACGTCGGCAACCAGGAGGAGCTGTGGCTGGTCCGCGACGTCGGGGGCCGCGACCCGGTGCGCCACGACATCGACGACCTGTACGACGCGTTCAAACAACCCCGCAAGGACCGGCCGGCGCTGCCGCTGCTGCCGCCGGCCGAGGCCCGCGCCTACGTGCGCACGGTACGGGACAAGGTGTTCGACCTGCTCGACGGCATCCGCTTCACCGAGCGTCCCCTGGTCGCCGACGGGTTCGCGTTCGGCATGATCGTGCAGCACGAACAGCAGCACGACGAGACCATGCTCGCCACCCACCAGTTGCGCGCCGGCGCCCCGGTGCTGGACGCGCCGCCCCCGCCGGAGCCCCGGGCCCGGGTCGGCGGGGAGGTGCGGGTGCCGGCCGGGCCGTTCACCATGGGCACCTCCACCGACCCGTGGGCGCTGGACAACGAGCGCCCGGCCCACACCGTCGACCTGCCCGCGTTCTTCATCGACGCCGCGCCGGTGACGAACGGGCGGTACCGGGAGTTCATCGCCGACGGCGGGTACGACGAGCCGCGCTGGTGGAGCGAGGCCGGCTGGCGGCACCGGGTCGAGGCGGACCTGAGCGCGCCGATGCACTGGCGGCGGGACGGGGACGGCTGGGCGTACCGCAGGTTCGGCCGCTGGTCGCCGGTGCGCGACGACGAGCCGGTGGTGCACGTCTGCTGGTACGAGGCGCAGGCGTACGCGGCCTGGGCCGGCAGGCGGCTGCCGACGGAGGCGGAGTGGGAGAAGGCGGCCCGCTGGGATCCGGCGACCGGCCGGTCCCGGCGTTACCCGTGGGGTGACGAGGACCCGGCCGGCGGGCACGCGAACCTGGGCCAGCGGCACCTGTGGCCGGCACCGGTCGGCGCGTACCCGGCCGGCGCCTCCCCGCTGGGCGTGCACCAGCTCGTCGGTGACGTGTGGGAGTGGACCTCGTCGACGTTCCGGGGCCACCCGGGCTTCACCGCGTTCCCCTACCGGGAGTACTCGGAGGTCTTCTTCGGCGACGACCACCGGGTGCTGCGGGGCGGCTCGTTCGGCACCGACCGGTCCGCCTGCCGGGGTACGTTCCGCAACTGGGACTACCCGATCCGGCGGCAGATCTTCAGCGGGTTCCGCTGCGCCCGTGACGCCGGACCGGGGGAGTGAGCCGGCCCGATGTGCCGTCACCTCGCCTACCTCGGTCCACCCGTGCTCCTGTCCAGCCTGCTGACCGACCCGCCCTACGGGCTGCTGCGCCAGTCGTGGGCGCCGCGTGACATGCGCGGCGGCGGCACGATGAACGCCGACGGTTTCGGCGTCGCCTGGTACGCCGGCGACGGCGACCCGGTGCGTTACCGGCGGGCCCAGCCGATGTGGAGCGACACCACGCTGCCGGAGCTGGCCGCCGTGACGCGGGTGCGGGCGGTCCTGGCCGCGGTCCGCTCCGCCACCGTCGGGATGCCGCTGCACGAGACCGCGGCGGCGCCCTTCGCCGAGGGGCGGTGGCTGTTCAGCCACAACGGCGTGGTCCGGGGCTGGCCGGACACCCTGGTCCCGCTCGCCGCCGGCCTGCCCGTCCGCGACCTGATCACCCTCGACGTGCCCACCGACTCGGCGCTGCTGTGGGCGCTGGTCCGGCACCGGCTGCGGGCCGGCGCGCCACCCGGCGAGGCGGTGGCGGACACGGTCGCGGCGGTCGCCGCCGCCGCTCCCGGCTCGCGGCTGAACCTGCTGCTCACCGACGGTACGACTGTGGTGGCGAGCACGGCCGGGCACGCGCTGTCGGTGCGCCGCGGCCCGGACTCGGTGCTGCTGGCGTCCGAACCGTTCGACGACGACCCGGCCTGGCGGGCCGTGCCGGACGGCCGGCTCGTGGTGGCGACCACGGGCGGGCTCGACGTGCGGGACCCGTCCGCCGCCCGACGATCCGTACCCACCGCAAGAGAGGACACTCGATGAGCGCGGAGCCGCTGGAGATCCACCTGGAGCAGCAGGACCTCGACCGTGGGCTGCGGGAGGACGTGCGGGTCGGGCTGGCCGCGACGCCGAAGTGGCTGCCGCCGAAGTGGTTCTACGACGCCCGGGGCAGCGAGCTGTTCGAGGAGATCACCCGCCTGCCGGAGTATTACCCGACCCGGGCCGAACGGGCGGTGCTGGCCGGGCACGCCGACGACATCGTCTCGACGACCGGCGCGAAGACGCTGATCGAGCTGGGTTCGGGCTCGTCGGAGAAGACCCGGCTGCTGCTCGACGCGTTCACCCGCCACGGCGACCTGGGCACGTTCGTGCCGCTGGACGTCTCGGTGAGCGCGTTGCGGTCGTCGACCGAGCAGATCGCCGCCGCGTACCCGGGTCTGCGGGTGCGGGGGATCGTCGGCGACTTCACCCGGCACCTGGACCGGCTGCCCACCGGCGGCCGGCGTCTGGTGGCGTTCCTCGGCGGCACGATCGGCAACCTGCTACCGGTGGAGCGGGCCGAGTTCCTCACCTCGATGCGCGCGTCGCTGGAGACCGGCGACTGGCTGCTGGTCGGCACCGACCTGGTCAAGGACCCGGGCGTGATCGTGCCCGCGTACGACGACGCGGCGGGCGTGACCGCCGAGTTCAACCGCAACGTCCTGCGGGTGATCAACCGTGAGCTGGGCGCGGACTTCGACGTCGACGCGTTCCGGCACGTGGCGGTCTGGGATCCCGACCGGGAGTGGATCGAGATGCGGTTGCGCGCCGAGCACGCCACCCGGGTGCGGGTTCTGGGCACCGATGTGGCCTTCGCCGCCGGCGAGGAACTGCGGACCGAGGTGTCGGCGAAGTTCCGGCCGGCGGGGATCGCCGCCGAGTTGACCGCTGCCGGGTTCGACAGGCGCGCGTTCTGGACCGACCCGGACGGGCTTTTCGGGGTGAGCCTGGCGCGGGCCGACTGAGGGCCGCCGTGGCCCCACCCGCACCCGGTGACCGGGCCGGCCGGTGATCGGCTAGGCTGGCGACGCGAAGGGGAGTAGCCCCCAATGTCGTGGTCGACACACTGGTGCGTTCCGCATCCGGCCACGCGGCCCCGGTCTCCGGGGCGGGCGAGACCTTCGACTCAGGCTGTCGCAGCCGGGTCGAGGGCGCCCCCGTTCCTCCTCCCGGCTTGATCGGGAAGGTTCACATGGAGGGTTTCCTCGTCGCGCTGGTGGTCAGCTTCGGCGTCATCTTCGTCGCCGAGCTGGGCGACAAGTCCCAGCTCATGGCTCTGACGTTCGCCACGCGGTTCAAACCGGTGCCGGTGCTCATCGGCATCACGATCGCCACCGCCGTCGTCCACCTGGCCTCGGTGGCCATCGGGTACGGCCTGAACGCCGCCCTGCCCACCGAGTGGATCTCGTTGATCGCCGGTCTGGCGTTCCTCGGCTTCGGCGCGTGGACGCTGCGCGGCGACCGGCTGACCGAGGAGGAGAAGCGCAAGGCCGAGCGCGGCGGCCGGTCCGCCGTCATCGCCGTGGGTGTGGCGTTCTTCCTGGCCGAGCTGGGCGACAAGACCATGCTCGCCACGATCACGCTGGCCACCAGGTACGGCTGGTTCGGCACCTGGCTCGGGTCGACGCTCGGCATGGTGGCCGCGGACGCGCTGGCGATCCTGGTGGGCCGGATGCTCGGCCGCCACCTGCCGGAGCGGACCATCCGCTACGGCGCGGCGGTGCTGTTCGCCGTCTGCGGTCTCTGGCTGATCTTCGAGGCGGTCACCGAACTGAACTGACTGTGAGGCTGGCGGGGTCGGCCCGGCAGGCCGCCGCCGTCCCGCGACGGGGCGGCGGCCTGCGTCGTGTCGGTCAGACGGTGTCGCCCTGGTAGACGTCCGGGACGCCGTCGCCGTCGGCGTCCCGGCTCTCCCGCTCGCTGATCCGGCGGTAGACCCGGTTGCGGCGGATCAGCACCACCGAGGCGAGCAGGGCGGAGATCAGCGAGCCGAGCAGCACCGCCACCTTGACGCCGTCCTCCTCCGGGCTGCCGGGGCCGAACGCCAGTTCGCCGATGAGCAGCGACACGGTGAAGCCGATGCCGGCCAGCAGCGCCAGCCCGAGCAGGTCGGCCCAGGTGATCTCCTCGTCCAGTTCGGCGCGGGTGAACCGGGCGAGCAGGTACGACGACCCGAACACGCCGATCACCTTGCCGAGCACCAGTCCGGCGGCCACCGCGAGAACCACCGGGCTGGTCAGCACGCCGCCCACGTCCACGCCGACCAGGGTCACCCCGGCGGCGAAGAAGGCGAAGACCGGCACGGCCAGACCCGCGGAGACGGGCCGCCAGCGGTGCTCCAGCCGCTCGGCCAGGCCGGGCGCGCCGTCGCGGCCGCGCAGCACCGGAACGGTGAAGCCGAGCAGCACGCCCGCCACCGTGGCGTGCACGCCGGAGGCGTGCACCAGCGTCCAGGCGACCACCGCCAGCGGGATCAGCGCCCACCACCAGGTCCGCCGGCGCTGCACGAGAAGCCCGAACGCCGCGATCGGCAGCAGCGCGGCGAGCAGCGGCAGCGGCTGGAAGTCGGCGGTGTAGAAGACCGCGATGATGGTGATCGCGAAGAGGTCGTCGACCACCGCGAGGGTGAGCAGGAAGGCGCGCAGCCCCTGTGGCAGGTGGGAGCTGATGACGGCGAGCACGGCGAGTGCGAAGGCGATGTCGGTGGCGGTGGGGATGGCCCATCCGCGCAGACCCGCGCCGCCGGCGCTGAGCGTCACCGCCAGGTACACCAACGCCGGGACGATCATGCCGCCGAGCGCGGCCACCACCGGCAGCGCGGCCCGCCTGGGGTCGCGCAGGTCACCGGCGACGAACTCGCGCTTGAGCTCCAGGCCGACCACGAAGAAGAAGATCGCCAGCAGCCCGTCGGCGGCCCAGGTGCGCAGGTCGAGGTCCAGGTGCAGTCCGGCGCCGCCGGGCCACGGCACCCAGTGGCTCAGGTCGGCGTACGCCGCGCGCCACGGCGAGTTGGCCCAGATCAGGGCGAGCACCGCGCCGAGCAGCAGCAGGCCGCCGCCGACCGTCTCGGTGCGTAGCACGTCCGCCAGGAAGCGAGCCTCCGGCCAGGAGCGGCGGGACAGCAGGCGGGACCGTTGCGGAGTGTGCTGGGGCATGCGGGGTCCGTTCGGGAGCTGGGGTCGGCGAAACCATCGCCGACCAGGCTTCCCGGCACACCGGGATCAACCCTAACGGGTGCCGCCCCTGGCGGCGAGCGGAGCCGGCCGATGGGACGCCCGTCTCACCACCGGGGCGGGGCGTCCCGTCGGCCGGCGGTCAGCGTTGTCCGGGCAGGGCCGGCAGGGACACCCCGGCCGGGTCGCAGAACGCCGCCATCCGCTTGATCAGCTCGTCCGCGTCGGCGTACGGGTCGAGCCCGCGCACCTCGTCCGGATCCAGTTCCGGCACCGGGACGTGGGAGATCAGCGGGTGCAGCGGCCGGGTGTCGACCTCGTCGGCGCCGAACAGGTGCTCGTGCAGCTTCTCGCCCGGGCGCAGACCGGTGAAGACGATCTCCACCGGGTGGTCCGCCTCGGCGGCGAGCCGGCGTGCCACGTCGGCGATCCGGACCGGCTCGCCCATGTCGAGCACCAGCGCCTCGCCGCCCCGGCCGATCGTCGCCGCCTGGAGCACCAGGTGCACCGCCTCCTGCACGGTCATGAAGTACCGCGTCACGTCGGGGTGGGTGACGGTGATCGGCACCCCGGCCCGGATCTGTGCCTGGAACGCGGTGAGCACCGACCCGCGGCTGCTGAGCACGTTGCCGAACCGGACGCTCAGGTACCGGCCGCCGAGCCGCTGCGCGTGGTACGCCGTGAGCCGCTCGGTGATCCGCTTGGAGTAGCCGAGGACGCTCGCCGGGTTGGCCGCCTTGTCGGTGGAGATGTTCACGAACTCGGCGACGTCCCGGCACGCCTCCAGCACGTTCAGCGTACCCAGGATGTTGCTCTTGATCGCCTCCCCGGGGTGGCGCTGGAGCAGCGTGAGGTGCTTGAGAGCCGCGGCGTGGAACACCACGTCGGGCTGCCGGTCGGCGACCACCCGGGCGATGCCCTCGGCGTCGCGGATGTCGGCCAGGACCAGCTCCGGCCCGTCCAGCAGCGCGCGTCCGTGCAGCGACATCTGCAGGGCGTGCAGCGCGGACTCGTCCCGGTCGAGCATCATCAGCTCGTCCGGCTCGCAGCGGGCGATCTGCCGGCACAGTTCCGAGCCGATCGAGCCGCCGGCACCGGTGACGAGCACCCGGCGTCCGGCCAGCCCGCCGCGCTCGACGCTCAGCTCGGCCACCCGGTGCGCGCGGCCGAGCAGGTCGGTGAGCTGGAGGTCGCGTACGTCGGTGGCGGCCACCGGACGGTCGAGGACCTCGCGTACCGGCGGCAGGACCTTGAACGCCGCCCCGGCCTCCAGCGTGCGGGAGCGCACGTCGCGCAGCAGCTGCGGGTCGGAGCCGCTCATCGAGAAGATCACAGTGCTCGCCCGGGTGGCCCGGACGGCGACGCCGATCTGCTCCCGGCCGCCGAGCACGCGCAGCCGCTCCAGCCGCAGGCCGCGGCTGTCGGGTGCGTCGTCGAGCAGCCCCACCGGCCGGTAGCTGCTGTCCGGGTCGTGCAGCAGCGCCCGGACGAGCCGCTCGCTCGCCGCGTCCACCCCGTAGATCAGGCAGCGCTCGGCGTGTCGCGCGGCGGGTGGCCGGCGGTCGACGTGGGCCCGCCAGAGTCCCCGGGCGGTCGCCATCACCACGAGCGCCACCGCACCGCCGACCAGCGGTGTGCTGGCCGGTACCGGGTGCCGCGCCCACGGCAGCAGGGCGACGAAGCCGACAGCCGCGACGAGCGCGACGGTGGTGGCCAGGCCCTGCGCGTCGCCGGCGCTGCCGATCGGATACCGGCCGTAGAGCCGGGACCGCAGCAGCGTGAGCGCGGCGTACAGCGCGGCGCAGGCCAGCGCCATGCCGAGCGCACGGGCGCTGGCGGCGGCGGTGAGGGCGAACTCGTACCGCGTCCAGGCGGCGCCGAGAAAACCTCCGCACCACGCGGCGGTGTCCAGCGTTAACAGGGAAAGGGTGGCGGCGCGGTGGGTGATCCGGCCGGGAGGTCGAACGGCTGTGATCGCGTCACGATCCATGGGCTGCCCTCTGTGTCCTATCCGTATTGAAAGGATTAGACCGTCTGTGCCTGTTCGGTCGTTTACTGTCGTGCAATCACGTAACGTCATGAATAGGCGATTCGATCCTGGCATGGCAACTGGGGTTTTTAGGGGGCTTTCGTGCAGTTTCATCGGCAGACCGGCGTGTCGAGAGGGGGAGCGTGATGGACGTTCTCGGCTACCTGCGCCTGGTCCGACGCCACTGGTGGATCGTGCTGGTGACGGTGATGCTCGGCCTGGGCGCCGCCGCGCTGATGACGGTCCGGACGACGCCCCGGTACGAGGCCTCGGTGACCTTCTTCGTCACCACGCCCAGCCAGGGGGTCACCGACGCCTACCAGGGCAGCCTCTTCCTCCAGCAGCGGGTGAAGTCCTACGGTGACCTGCTCACCAGCGACCGGCTGGCGCAGAGCGTGGTCGCTGACGCGCCGCTCGGACTCACCGCCGACCAGGTGCGCAGCCGGATCCAGACCACCGCCACGACCGGCACGGTTCTGCTCCGGGCGACGATCACCGACACCGACCAGACCCGGGCGCTGAAGACCACCGAGACGCTCGCGACCAAGTTCACCGAGCTGGTACGCAAGGTCGAGACGCCGCCGGACGGCAACGCCCCACCGATCAAGATCGAGGTGGTCAGTGGTCCCCGGGTCACCTCCGCCCCGGTCTCCCCGCAGCCCACCCGCAACCTGGTCCTGGGCGGCCTGCTCGGCCTGCTGCTCGGCGTCGGCCTGGCCGTGCTGCGCGGGGTGGCCGACGTCCGGATGCGCGACGGCGCCGGTCTGCAACGGGTGACCGGCAGTCCGCTGCTCGGCGAGATCCCGTACGAGACCGGCGCCCGGTCGGCGCCGCTGATCGTCGGCGACGCGGCCACCTCCGCCCGGGCCGAGGCGGTCCGTAAACTGCGCACCAACCTGCGCTTCGTGGACGTGCACGAACCGGCCCGGGTCATCGCCGTCACCAGCGCGTTGCAGGGCGAGGGCAAGACCACGATGGCCTGCAACACCGCCATCGCGCTGGCCGAGGCGGGCTGGCGGACGCTGCTGATCGACGCCGACCTGCGCCGCCCGAAGGTCGCCGACTACCTCGGGATCGACGGCGGCATCGGTCTCACCGACGTGCTGGTCGGCGACGTCCAGGTCGGTGACGTGGTGCAGCGCTGGGGGGAGAAGTCCCTGCTGGTGCTGCCCAGCGGCGCCACCCCGCCCAACCCGAGCGAGCTGCTCGGCTCCAAGTCCATGGCGGACCTGCTGGTCGCGCTGCGGGACTCGGCGGACATCGTGGTCATCGACACCGCACCGCTGCTGGCGGTCACCGACGGCGTGGTGGTGGCGGTGCAGGCCGACGGCGCGCTCCTGGTCACGCAGCAGGGGCGTACCTCCCGCAGCCAGGTCGCGGCGGCGGCGAACGCGCTCAGCTCGGTCTCGGTGCGCCTGCTCGGCTGCGTGCTCAACATGGCCAAGGTGACCAAGTCGGACGCCTACCAGTACGAGGCGTACAAGGTGGTCGTACCGCCCGCGGTGCCGTCCGTGCCGGCCGACCGGGCCGGCACCCGGCGGGGCGCCAAGGCCGTGGGCGACCGGACGCAGGAACTCACCCGGCTGTCACGATGAGCGCGAGCACGGGCCGGATCGACCTCTCGATCTCCTCGGCGCAGCGCCGGAAGTCGGCCGGCGAGCCGCCGATCGGATCGCGCAGCTCCTCCGCGCCGGGGGCGGCGGGTTGCAGCCGCCCCCGGGCGCGGACCGCTGCCGACACCGCCGCCCGCAACGGCGTGGCCGCATCCGCCTCCGCCTCGGCGGGCCGGGCGGCGGCGGCCAGCCGGGCGAACTGCCGCAGCGTGAACGTCCGGGTCAGTGCGGCCGGCGCCAGCGCGGCGCAGGCCGAGCGTTGCCTGCGGGTCGCGGTCAGCACGAGCGCCGCCCGGGTCAGGTGCTCCGGGCGCAGCCGCCGGGTGCGGAAGGCCGCCGGGTCCGCGCCGGCGGCCGCGGTCACCTCGACCGCGTACGGGTGCATGGCCGCCCCGTCGATCGCGTCGGTACCCGCGCTGGCCACCGCCAGCGGCAGGCCGGCCAGCATCCGGCGGGCGATGAACTCCGCCATCGGTGACCGGCACATGTTCGCGTGGCAGACGAAGAGCACCTCGTCGACCATCTGCACCCCTCTCGTCGGCACGGTCGCGACGGAGGGTGCCGCGACGGCGTTCTTCCGGCGGTCGCGGCCGGACGCAGAGGGGATGCGGGAATCGTACGCGGTGCGGCGCCCGGCCGCCCGGAAAACCGCGCCGGGAGCGAGGTCATGAGGGTCGGCATCCTCACCTACCACTTCCCGCCGGAGCCGGCGTTCGTCCCGGGCAGCCTGGCCGAGGAGCTGGTGGCCCGGGGCCACGAGGTGCGGGTGCTCACCGGCTTCCCGGACTACCCGGGCGGCCACGTCTATCCCGGCTGGCGGCAGCGCTGGCGGCACCAGACGCACAGCGAGCGGCTGACCGTGCGCCGGGTGCCCCGGTACGCCGCGGGCGACGACTCCGCCCGTGCCCGCGCGGCGGGCTGGCTCTCCTTCGCCGGCAGCGCCGCGCTCGCCGGCCGGGGCCTGCTCCGCGACGTCGACGTGCTCTACGTCCACGGCCACCCGGCGGTCACCTTCGCGGCCACCGGGCTGCTGCGGCTGCTCGGCCGCACGCCGACCGTCCTGCACGTGCAGGACGTGTGGACGGAACGGGACGGGCGTGCGGCGCGGGACAGCGGTTGGCCGGCCCGGCGGGAGGCCGCCACCCGCCGCCTGTACCGGGAGGCGGCGGTGGTGGCGGTCGGCTCGCCGGCCATGGCGGATCTGGTCCGTGCCGGCGGGGCGGAGCCGGGCCGGGTGCGCACCGTGCCGAACTGGACCGACGAGCGCATCTTCCGCCCCACCCAGGCCGGCCCTGCGGTGCGCCGGCTGGTCCGCCGGGACGACCGCTGCGTGGTGATGCACGCCGGGACGATCGGCGCGCGCCAGGATCTGGACACGGCGGTCCGCGCGGCGGCGGCGCTCGGCGACCGGATGGACCTGGTGCTCGTGGGTTCGGGTCCGCAGGAGCGGCGGGTGCGGGGGCTCGCCGCCGACCTCGGCGCGGACAATGTCCGGTTCCTGGAGCGTCGGTCCGCCGTGGACATGCCGCAGCTCTACGCCGCCGCCGACTACCAGCTCGTGGCCCAGCGCGGACTGCCGGAGCTGCGCGGCCGGGTGCCCGGCAAGCTCCAGGCCGCGCTCTCCTGCGCCGCGCCGGTGGTCGCGTCCGCGGCGGGGGAGGCGGCGAAGGTGGTGGAGCGGGCCCGCGCCGGTCTGTCCTGCCCGCCGGAGGACTGGGCGGCGTTGGCCGACCGCTTCTGGCTGGCCGCCGCGATCCCGCCGGCGGCCCGGACCGACATGGGCAGGCGGGGTCGCGACGCGTACCTGCGGGACATGTCGATGCAGGCCGGTGTGGACCGGATCGAGGCGCTGCTGCACGAGGCGGCCGAGGCTACGGCTGGCCGAACGAAACTCGCACACAGCGGTTGAATCGTCAGAGTATCGGATAACGCGGCGAAAAGGCAGTTTCCCGTGCTAAAACGACTCGATCGCGAATTGTGCCGATGAGACCGACACGTAGGGGGAATCCGTGACCGGACCTGGTGCCACGCCCGTCCGGCGGCGCCGCTCGCGCCGGCGCGCCCGGGTCCGCCGGATCCTGCTGACCGGGCTGGTCGTCGTGTCGGTGCTGCTCAGCGCCGGCGGCTGGGTCGCGTTCCGGGGCTGGCAGGCCCGCGCCCACCTGGTCAACGCCGCCGGGCTGGCCCGGGAGCTCAGCGCCCAGGTGCTCGACGGTGATGTGGCCCGGGCCCAACGCACACTCGCCGCCCTGCAGGGGCAAGCCGTCGCCGCGCGCGGCGAGACCGGGGATCCGGTGTGGTGGGTCGGCCAGCAGGCCCCCTACGCGGGAGACAACCTCGCCGCGGTACGACAGATCGCGGTGGCGGTGGACGAGCTGGCCAGGCTGGCGTTCCCCACGCTGCTGCGCGTCGACCTCGCCTCGCTGGTGCCGAAGCAGGGCAAGCTGGATCTGGCCCGCCTGCGCGCCGTCTCGGCCGAGGTGTCCGCCGCCGACCAGGCGGTACGCCGGACCGCCGACCGGCTGCGGCAGGTGCCCACCGGCGACCTCGTGACGCAGGTACGCGACGCCGTCACCGCGCTGCGGGCGGAGCTGGACCGGCTCGGCGAGCTGACCTCGGCGGCTGAGCGCGGCGCCCGGCTGCTGCCGCCACTGCTCGGCGCGGACGGACCGCGCAGCTATCTGCTGGTCTCGCAGAACCCGGCCGAGCTGCGTGCCACCGGCGGCATGTTCGGCGCGTACGCCGTCCTGCGTGCCGAGGGTGGACGGATCCGCCTCGTGTCGCAGGGCAGCTCGTCCGACCTGCGGTTCTTCGACCCGCCGCTCACTGTCGACGTGGAGGCGAAGCGGCTCTGGGGTGACCTGCCGGGCATCTATCCGGCGGACGTGAACCTCAACCCGGACTTCCCGGCCGCCGCCGCGCTCTACCGGGACATGGTGCGCCGCCGGACCGGCACCACCGTGGACGGGGTGCTGGCGGTGGACCCGGTGGTCCTGTCGTACCTGCTCGGCGTCGTGGGCCCGGTGAACGTGCCGGACGGGCCGTCGCTGGGCGCCGCCACCGCCGTGCGGACGCTCCTCAGCGACTCGTACCGCGATCTGGGCACGAAGGACCAGGACGAGTACTTCACCAAGGCCGTCTCGGGCGTCTTCGACGCCCTGTTCACCAAGGCGGTCGACCCGCGTGCGCTTCTGACCGTTTTTACCCGTTCAATCAATGAACGTCGGATATTGTTCTGGAGTGTCCGATCCGAGGAGCAGCGCGCACTGGCCGGCAGCCGGCTGGCCGGTCAGCTCCCGGAGCAGGACTCCGTACCGACTGTCGGCGTGTTCCTCAACGACGGCAGCGGCGCGAAGCTCGGCTACTACCTCAGGTTCTCGGCCACCGTGACGGTCGGCGAATGCCACCCGGACGGGCGCCGCGAGCTGCGGCTGCGGATCACGGTGCACTCCACCGCCCCGAAGTCGGGCCTGAGCAAGTCCGTCACCGGGCTGGCCCTGGCCGGCGACAAGTACACCGCACGCACATTCGTCTCCGTCCACACGCCCACCGGCGGCGCCGTGCTCACCGGTCGGCTGGACGGGCGGGACACCGCGATGGGCAGCGGCACCCACGGCCGTCGCCAGGTGGCGGTGGCGAACGTGGAGACCCGCCCGGGGCAGACCCGGACGCTCGACGTCACGGTGCTCACCGGCAGGACCGGCGCCGGGACGGCCGAACTGGTGCACACACCCACCGTCACCCCATGGACCACTCACGTAGTCAACGCACCAAGCTGTGAACAGTAGGAGGGAATCCATCATGCGGCTATCCCGCATCATCATGGCGCTCACGGTGGGCCTGGCCGTAGCGGCCGTGCCGACCGCGGCCGGAGCGGCGCAGCCGCAGCCTCCGGTCTACCCGCCCGAGATCGCGTCGCTGACCGTCTCACCGCCCACCATCCGGCTCGGCGAGACGTTCAAGCTGCGGGGTTCGGGCTTCCTGGCGAACGAGTCGGTCCGGATCGACGTGGCGATCTCGGGCCTGCCCGCGGCCGCCCCGGTCGAGGGGACCGCGCGGCGCAGCGACGGCAGCACGGTGGCGATGGCGCCCGTGGCGTACACGCCCAACCGGGCCCAGCCGCAGCCCGCGCCGACCACGTTCACCGTGACGGCCGACGCCAGCGGCAACTTCACCGTCCCCTACCGCCCGACCCGGCCGGGTCGGCACACGTTCACCGCCACCGGTCTGACGTCGGGCCGTACCGCCAGCGCGACCGGCACCGTCCTGCCGCCGCGGCCGACCCAGCCGCCGCACAAGGGTGGGCTGCCGGTCACCGGTGACAGCATCGGTACGCCGCTGAAGCTCGGTGGTGGCCTCGCCGCCGCCGGTGCGGTGCTGCTGCTCGGCTCCATGGCCTGGCGCCGCCGTCGCGCCGGCTGATCCGGCACGCCGGAATCAACCGGCTCGATCGTGAGTGCCCGCCGGACCTCGTCCGGCGGGCACTCACGTGTCCGGGCGGCGGGACACAATGAGCCATGGACGCGACACCGTGGACCGACCAGGCCGGGCTGCTCACCCTGCCCGGAGGCGCCACCGTGCGCGGGCGCCGGGTCGCCGGGCCCGCGTCGCCCGCCGACTTCGCCCTGCTGCTGGCGCCCGGTCCCGAGCCGGCGTGGCCGGCCCGCCGGGTCCGCTGGCCCGACTTCTGGATCCCGGCCGACCGCGCCGACGCCCTCGACGCGCTGCGGGAGGCGTGGCGGCGCGCGTACGCGGGCGAGCGGGTCGAGGTGGCCTGTCTCGCCGGTCACCGGACGGGACCGCGCGATCGACACACCGTCACGACACCGGTGAGCCGGCCGGACCTGATCATCGGGCTCGGTAGGGTGCCTTCTCATGAGAGCCCGGGTCCTGGCCGCCGCCACCGCCGTCACCCTGCTCGCCGCCGGGACGCCCGCCCCGGCCGCCGCCGCCCCGGCGGCCGTACCCACCACACCCGCCCCCGCCGTCACGGCTGTCTGCCCGCGCCTGCCCGCACCGAAGGTCAGCCGGCCGCCCCGCCCGACGCCGCCGGCCACGACGCCCGAGCAGGCGGCGGTGGGCGGCGAGGCGCTGGCCGGCGCCGGGCTGGTCACGCCGTCGGGCAGCCCCGCGCCCCCGGCGGTCACCGCCACCACCTGGCTGGTGGCCGACCTGGACACCGGCGCGGTCCTCGGCGCGTGCGGCGCGCACGTCCCCGGCACCCCGGCCAGCACCCAGAAGCTGCTGCTGGCCGCCACCATGCTGAGCCGGCTGGACCCCGCGCAGGTGGCCGTCGCGACCCGCGCCGACCTGGACATCGAACCGGGCAGCTCGGCTGTCGGCCTGCTCGTCGGCGGCCGCTACAGCGTGCAGACGTTGTGGCTGGGCCTGCTGCTCCAGTCCGGCAACGACGCCGCGAACATGCTGGCCCGACTCGGCGCCGGCAGTGCGCAGGCCGGCGTCGCCGAGATGAACGAGCAGGCCCGCCGGCTCGGCGCCGGGCAGACGCACGCGGTCACCCCGTCCGGCCTGGACGGGCCCGGCCAGTTCACCAGCGCGTACGACCTCGCGCTCATCGCGCGGGCCTGCTTCGCCGACGCCGCGTTCCGCCGGTACGCGCTCACCGAGCGCACGCAGATCCCGGCCCAGCCCGCGCTGAAGAAGGGCGGGTTCCAGATCCAGAACGAGAACCAGCTCGTCTACCGCTATCCCGGCGCGCTCGGCGGCAAGACCGGCTTCACCGAGCTGGCCCGGCACAGCTACGTCGGTGCCGCGCAGCGGGGCGGACGCCGCCTCGTGGTGACGCTCCTCGGCGCCGAGGCCCGCCCGGTACGCGGCTGGCAGCAGGGCGCCCAGCTGCTCGACTGGGGATTCCGGCTGCCCCGCGACGCCTCGGTCGGCCGGCTGGTCGAGCCGGGCGAGCGGGAGGCCGAGGCGGCGCAACCCCGGCCGGCGGCAGCCGCCGAGCCCACCCGTACCGTCTCCCCGCCGTGGCGGGGGCCGGCCGGAACGGCGCTGCACCGCGTCGGCGACGGGGACTGGCGGGTGATCGTGCCGGTCGCCGGTCTGCTGGCGCTCACCGTCGGCGGGGTGGCGGCGCTGCTCGCCGCCCGCCGGGGCCGCGCCCGCAGGCGGCAACGCCGCCGCGCCTGACCGGGCACCTTACCGCGCGGTCTCGACGCCGGAACGCGAATCCCGGAGCCGGTGACCCGTTCGGGTCGGCGTGGCTAGCGTCCGGGTCATGAGGACCTGGGGACCCTTCGCGGCGCTGGCCGCCGCCCTCCTGCTGCCGGTGCCGGCGACACCTGCGGCGGCCGCCGTCCGCGCGCCGGTACGCCGGCTGCCGGCCGCGCCGCCCTGCCCGAACGTGCCGGCCCCGTCGACGGTTTCCCCGCAGCCGCCGCCGGCGCCCGACCCGGCCGCGCGGGCCGTCGGCGGCGCCGCGCTCGACACCGCGGGCCTGGTCGTCCCGCCCGCGTCGACCGCGCCGCCGGCCGTGACCGCCACCTCCTGGGTGGTCGCCGACCTGGACAGCGGCGCGGTGCTCGGCGGCTGCGGCCCGCACGAGTACGGCGTACCCGCGAGCGTGCAGAAGCTGCTGCTGGCCGCCACCATGCTGCCCCGGCTGGACCCGGACCGGGAGGTGACGGTGACCGCCGGGGACCTGGCTGTCGAACCGGGCAGCTCGGCGGCCGGGCTGGTGGAGGGCGGGCGCTACCGGATCGAGACGATCTGGCTGGCACTGCTGCTGCGCTCCGGCAACGAGGCGGCCAACGCGCTCGCCCGGCTCGGCGGCGGACCGGACGGGCCGGCCGGCGGGGTACGGGCGATGAACGAGGAGGCGCACCGGCTCGGCGCCCGGCAGACGCACGCGGTCACCCCGTCCGGGCTGGACGGGCCGGGGCAGTTCACCAGCGCGTACGACCTGGCGCTCATCGCGCGGGCGTGCTTCGCCGACCCGGCGTTCCGCAGGTACGCCGCCACCCGGTCCGCGCGGATCCCGGCCCAGCCGGCGCGGCGGGCGAAGGCGTTCGCCATCTCCAACGACAACATGCTGCTGGACCACTATCCGGGCGCGCTCGGCGGCAAGATCGGCTTCACCGACCTGGCCCGGCACACGTACGTCGGTGCGGCCGAGCGCGGCGGGCGGCGCCTCGTGGTCACGCTGCTCGGCGCCGAGGTGACCACGCAGCGGAGCTGGCAGCAGGGCGCGGCGCTGCTGGACTGGGGCTTCGCGCAGCCCCGCGACGCCGCGGTCGGGCGGCTGGTCGAGCCGGGGGAGCTGGACCGGTCCGCGCCACCGGCGGGCGGGGCGGCCTCGGCCCTGGCCGGGCACGCCGGTCTGGCCGGCGGCGCGGCGGCGCCCGTCCCGCGGCCGGGCACGGGTGTCACGGTCGCGGTGGGCGCGGTGCTGACGGCCGGGGGAGCGCTGCTGCTGGCCCGGCGGCGCCGCCACGCCGCCGCCGTAGCCATGTCGACCGGCCCGGTCCTCCGGGAGCCGGAAATTCCGGAACAGGACTGAAAGAGGCGGCCCGGATCAGCGGAGGGCGGGCCCGGCGGTGCTGTCCCGCACCACGAGTTCGGTGGCCAGCTCGACCCGGGGCGAGTCGATCTCCTCGCCCTGGGCCAGCCGCAGCACGGTACGCGCGGCGAGCCGGCCCATTTCCACGAGCGGCTGGCGCACGGTGGTCAGCGGCGGTGAGGCCCACCGCGCCTCGGGCAGGTCGTCGAAGCCGACCACGCTCACGTCGTCGCAGACCCGCAGCCCGCGGCGGCGTACGGCCTCGTACACCCCGAACGCCATCTGGTCGCTGGCGGCGAAGATGGCGGTCGGCGGGTCGTCGAGGTCGAGCAGCGCGCCACCGGCGGTGAAGCCGGAGGCATGGTAGAAGTCGCCGGGCTGCACCAGCCGGTCGTCGGCGGCGACCCCGGCGCCGGCCAGCGCGGCCCGGTAGCCGTCCAGCCGGGCCCGGCTGCAGAGCAGGTGCGGCGGGCCGGCCACGAAGCCGATCCGGCGGTGGCCGAGCTTGAGCAGGTGCTCGGTGGCGGCCAGGCCGCCGGTCCAGTTGGTGGCGCCGATCGCCGGCACGTCCGTGGCGGCCACGCCGGCCGCCGGATCGACCACCACCACCGGCACGTTGAGGCGCCGCAACTGGGCCTGCACCGGCGGGCTCAGGTGCGAGGTCACCACGATCACGCCGTCGGACGCGCGGGCGCGCAGGTTGTGCAGCCACTGCCGGGTGGAGCTGGACTCGCGGTGGATCGCCGAGACGACGGTGCCCACCCCGGCGGCGTGGCTGACGTCCTCGACGCCGCGGATGATCTCCACCGCCCACGGGCTGTCCAGGTCGTTGAAGACCAGGTCGACCAGGTCCGCCCGGCGCACGGTACGGCTGCCCCGGCGCCGGTAGCCGTGGTGGCGCAGCAGCTCCTCGACCCGTTCCCGGGTGTCCGGCGCGACGTCGGACCGCCCGTTGAGCACGCGCGACACGGTCGGCACCGAGACGCCGGCCTCCCGTGCGATAGCGGTGATGGTCACCCTGCGCTCGTCGTCCGCGCTCACCCGTGTTCCCTTCGCCGGCTGCCGGAACCGACCGGTGGACCGTCCCGCCCCACGCACATCTTGCCGTACGCCGACGGCTTGACGACAGGCCGGACCGGCCCTCTCGTTCGCGCGAGTTGCGGAAACCTTCCGGAAATGCGCCAGCCATCTCACGCGCGGCGCGCTCGACTTCCTCCGTACCGTGCTGGGCGGCTGACCACCGGTTCCGCCGATGCCGGGCCGCCGGGGCTGGTAGACACGGCGGGTGGGTACCGGCAGACGCGCGACGGCGGTCCTGGCCGTCGCGGCCGCACTGCTCGCCGCCGCCTGCCAGCGGCCGGCACCGTCCCCGCCGCCGTCACCCACTCCGACCGGACCCCGCGCCCCGGCGGACTTCGTGGACCTCGCCACCGTCGACCCCACGATCCGCACCGACATCCGGTACGCGGGCCCGCACAACTTCGTCGGCCGGCCCGTCGACGGGTACGCCGAGCCGCGCTGCCTGCTCACCCGCCCGGCGGCGCAGGCGCTGCACCGGGTGCAGACCGCCGCGCTCGCCGGCGGGCACAGCCTCAAGGTGTACGACTGCTACCGCCCGCAGCGCGCCGCCGACGACTTCGTCGCCTGGGCGAAACTCCCCGGGGAGCAGCGGATGAAGCGCGAGTTCTATCCCGGCGTGCCGAAGGACCGGCTGTTCGCCGACGGCTACATCGGCGCGCCCACCGCGCACAGCCGGGGCAGCACCGTCGACTTGACCCTGGTTCCGGTCTCCGGGCCCCCGCAGGCCGCGTACACGCCCGGTCAGGCGCTCGTGCCCTGCACCGAGCCCGCCGGCCGTCGCTTCGCCGACGACTCGATCGACATGGGCACCGGGTTCGACTGCTTCGACCCGCGCGCCCACACCGCCGACGCGCGGATCAGCGACACCGCCCGCAGCAACCGGGACCTGCTGCGACGGCTGATGTCCGCCCAGGGCTTCGAGAACTATCCGCTGGAGTGGTGGCACTACCGGTACGTCGACGAGCCCTATCCGGACACCTGGTTCGACTTCCCGGTGGCCGGTTCGTCGCTGCGGTGACGCGGCCGTTCCACCATCGATCGCAGCTAGGCTGGCGCTCGTGGAGACCGAACGGATCGGCCCGCCGCTGCAGGCCGGCGAGCGGGAGTCGTTGCGCGCCTTCCTCGACTTCCACCGGGCCACGCTGGCCCTCAAGTGCGAGGGACTGACCGACGAGCAGTTGCGCCGGGCGGCGTCGCCGCCGTCCACGCTGTCCCTGCTCGGGCTGGTGAGGCACATGGCGGAGGGGGAGCGCACCTGGTTCCGCCGGGTCATCGCCGCCGAGGACGTACCGCTGGTGTGGTCGGACAGCGGCGACTTCCAGCAGGCGTACGACGCCCGCGACGCCGACGTGGCGGAGGCGTTCGAGGCGTGGCGGCGCGAGATCGAGCACGCCCGGCGCATCGAGCGGGAGGCCGGGTCGCTCGACGTGACAGGTCACCAGGCACGCTGGGGCGAGGACGTCTCGCTGCGCCTGGTCATGCTGCACATGCTGCACGAGTACGCTCGCCACAACGGGCACGCCGACCTGATCCGCGAGGCGATCGACGGCACCGTCGGCGTCTGAGCCGGCGCGGTCGCCGCCCGCGCACCGGTCAGCGCGTGCGCAACGGCAGCCAGGCCAGCACGTCGCAGATCCGCGCGTCCCAGTACGCCCAGTCGTGGTCACCCGGACCGAAGTCGACGGTGACCGGCACGTCGCGTTCCCGGGCCACGTCGAGGAACCGCAGGCTGTCCTCGTACAGGAAGTCTTCGGTGCCGCAGGCGACGTAGAGCGCCGGACGGTCGTCGCCGGAGCGCTCCAGCAGCCCCACCGTGTCGTCGTCGGCGGGCACCGGGCCGCCACCCCAGACGGTGTGCCACACCGCCGGGTCGACCGGACGGGTCGGATGGTGACGGCGACGCGTCACGTCCAGCGCGCCGGACAGGCTCGCCGCCGCCGCGAACCGGTCCGGCTGGCGCAGCGCCCACTTCACCACCCCGTACCCGCCCATCGACAGGCCCGCGACGAACGTGTCCTCCCGGCGGGTGGACAGCCGGAAGAACGACCGGCACACCTCGGGCAGTTCCTCGCTGAGGAACGTCCAGTACCGGTTGCCGTGCGCCTCGTCGCAGTAGAAACTCCGCTGCACCTGCGGCATTACCACGGCGAGCCCCAGCGGCGCCACGTACCGCTCGATCGCGGTGCGCCGGGTCCACGCCGTGTCGTCGTCGGTCAGGCCGTGCAACAGGTAGAGCACCGGCGGGTCACCGGCGGCGGCCGCGCCCGGCACGCCGATCCCGGCCGCGCCGCGATCGGGCAGCAGCACGGTCATCGACGTGCCCATGCCGAGCGCCTCGGAGAAGAAGTCACACCGGATCAGGGCCATGAGGCGGCAGCCTACCCCGGAGGGGTTCGATGAGGGCGTTCCTCTTGCCCCGGACGGTCACACGGGAAAGGATGGCCGGGCGTGCCGGAAACACACCCGTAACCTGCGCGCTGCTGGTCTCTGTCACAAGGAAGTGGGAGTCAGTCATGAGCGACGTGTCGGCCGCACTGGGTGTGCGCCTCTACCCGGACCTGGTCGAGCCCGGTGGTCTCGCCCCCGCGCTCGTGGCCACAGCCGCCGCGAACCAGCTCGACATCGGCGAGGTGACCGCGCCCGAGCAGGGGCGCAGCCGGTTCACCTGCGCCGAGATGACCTCGCCCCGGGGCGTCGTCTGCGTCAGCCTCGGCTCCCAGGCCCGTTACTTCATGATCGATCTGCGGGTGGACGGCGACGTCCAGGCCCGGGGCGACGCCACCGACCTGCTCCAGGTCGCGCAGGTCGCCGCCGCGTGGCGGGCCGGCATCACGCTCGCCGAGCTGACCGCGCGCTACCCGTTCATGGAGGAGATGCGGCGCCACCCGGTGGCGCACGCCGGCTAGGTCAGCCCGTGGCAGCGTGTGCGGTCGGCCGAGTGCGGGCGCCGGAACGCGCACGACTCCTGAAGCGGGATCCCCGTCGAGGCGGCTGGGGATCGCGCTCAGGAGCCGTGCTCGCTGCCCGAACTCCTCGAAGCCGGGCTCTACCTCAGCTCGGACGGTCGAGGAGGTTGGTCAGACGTCCCAGGCCACGCCGAGGTAGGCGTTGTTCGCCCACCCCTCCACGTCCACCTTCCCGCTCTGGGAGAGGGTCCGCCCGAAGCACACGGACCACGAGTTGGCCGCGACCCCTGACGACCGGCATTCCCAGGTGCCCTGGCTGGTGCCGGAGAGGCCCATGCTCATCGTCGCGCTGACCGAGTAAAGGGACGACCGGTTGTTGCGCACGATCACCGCTGCCTGCACCGCCGTGCGATCCACCGACCTGATCCCACAGATCTGTGCGGCCACGTTGGTGGCGATCGTGCCGCTCGGCGCGCAGTACCACGTGCTCGGACTGGAGGTGACCGGATTGGTGTTCCCGTACGCCCTCCAGCTTCCCGCCTCCGCGGCTGCGGCCGGGCCCGGGGACGCCAGGCTCACTCCCAGCGCCGCGGTGACTGCGGCTGTCAGCCCTGCGACCACCCGTGAAATTCGCATGCTCATTCCTCTCTATTTCAGTCCTTTATGGACTGTCCGAGACAACCGAAGCCTAGCGGAAGTTGGCACACAGGTCACCCTCCACTACTCTCCGTAGTCAAGGGCCGGGTGCGCGACGGAATATCGTGTTGCCGCCCGGGTGCGGCGGCCGTACCGTGAGCGGCAACGTTCTGATCCACCAGGGGAGTCCACCGTGTCGCAGCAGAATCGCACCCGCGCCGAGCGGCTCGCGCCGCGCGCCGGTGCCCTGCTGCCCGAATCGGGCACGGGCCGGCGACGGCAGTGGCAACCAGGGTGGTGGCGCGTCTAGCGCCTGCGCGACGATCCGCGCGAACCGCCCGCCCCCAGACCGGAGCCGGGCGGTTCTCCGTGTCCGGGGTGGATCCGCCGACGGCGTCACGCCGCCGGAGGGCCGTTGGAGCAACTGGCAGCTCACCCGGCTCTCAACCGGGAGGCTACGGGTTCGAGTCCCGTACGGCCTACGTCAGACGGACATGAGCAAGGAGACGACGATGGGTTTCACCCCGCTGGCCGGTACCCGGGCGCCGGTCCGGGTCTGGACCGACCCGTACGCGATCGAGGCGCAGGCGGCCCGGCAGCTGCGCAACATCGGCGCGCTGCCGTGGGTGCAGGGCGTCGCGGTGATGCCGGACGTGCACTTCGGTAAGGGCGCCACCGTCGGCTCGGTGATCGCGATGCGGCAGGCCGTGTCGCCGGCCGCGGTCGGCGTGGACATCGGCTGCGGCATGTCCGCGGTGCGGACCTCGCTGACCGCGTCCGACCTGCCCGACGACCTCGCGCCGCTGCGTACGGCGATCGAGGCGGCGATCCCGGTCGGTTTCGCGATGCGTGACGACGCTGTCGACCCGCGCCGGATCCGCGGGCTGGAGCAGGCCGGCTGGGACGACTTCTGGCAGCGGTTCGGCACGCTGGACCGGAAGGTCGCGCAGCTCCAGACGCGGGCGCAGCGGCAGCTCGGCACGCTCGGCGGCGGCAACCACTTCATCGAGGTCTGCCTGGAGCAGGGCGGCGCGGACGACGGCCGGGTCTGGCTGATGCTGCACTCCGGTTCCCGCAACATCGGCAAGGAGCTGGCCGAGCGGCACATGGCGGTGGCGCGCGGACTGCCGCACAACACCGACCTGCCGGACCGGGACCTCGCGGTGTTCCTCGCCGGCACGCCGGAGATGGAGGCGTACCGGCGGGACCTGTGGTGGGCGCAGGAGTACGCCCGCCGTAACCGGGCGGTCATGCTCGCGCTGCTGAGCCAGGTGGTCCGGGACGCGTTCCCGCACGTCGGCTTCGACGAGCCGATCTCCTGCCACCACAACTACGTGGCGGAGGAGAGCTACGACGGGGTGGACGTGCTGGTGACCCGCAAGGGCGCGATCCGGGCCGGCAAGGGGGACCTGGGCATCATCCCCGGCTCGATGGGCACCGGCTCGTACATCGTGCGCGGCAAGGGCAACCTGGACGCGTACTGCTCGGCGTCGCACGGCGCCGGGCGGCGGATGTCGCGGGGGCAGGCGAAGCGGACGTACAGCACCGCGGATCTGGCCGCGCAGACCGCCGGGGTGGAGTGCCGCAAGGACGCCGGTGTGGTCGACGAGATCCCCGGCGCGTACAAGGACATCACCGAGGTGATGGCCCAGCAGGACGACCTGGTCGAGGTGGTCGCCCACCTCAAGCAGGTCGTCTGCGTGAAGGGCTGAGCGGCGGGGCCGGCGTCGAGGGGGCGCCGGCCCTACCGGGTACGCCGGACGACGCGCACGCCGATGGCTACCGCGCCGATGACGAGCAGCGCGGACAGGAGCTGGAGGCCGGGGGAGTCGTCGGCCTCCCCGTACACGAAGCCGGAGACGCCGACCGCGACGGCGAGCAGGGCGACGGCGGCGGCCAGGTATCTCATCGCTCCTCCTCGTCGGCGACCCATTCGAGCAGGTCGCCGGGCTGGCAGTCGAGCACCCGGCACATCGCCTCCAGAGTGCTGAACCGGACGGCCTTGGCGCGGCCGTTCTTGAGTACGGCGACGTTCGCCGGGGTGAGTCCCACGCGCTCGGCGAACTCGCCGACGCTCATCTTGCGCTTGGCCAGTTCGACGTCGATGCGCACGACGATCGGCATCAGATCACCGCTTCCATGTCGGTGCGCAGCGTGGTGGCCTGGCGCAGCAGCGCCCGCAGGACGACCATCAGCAGCCCCAGCACGCTGACGCCGGTGACCAGCAGGAACAGCAGCAGCGGCAGTCCGGGGTCGTCGGCGTTGAAGCCGACGTAGAGGAACACGCCGACCAGCACAACCCAGGCGGCGGCGACCGCCCAGACGATCCCGTCGACCCAGCCCAGGGACGCCTCGGTGAAGATGCGGTCGCGTTTGACCAGGGTGAGCAGGTGCCAGGTGCAGACGATCACCACCTGGACGCAGAGCACCCAGAAGATCGTGACCGCGGTGGCGGGCCACCGCAGGTACGCCATGTCCGGGTCTTCCCGGGCCATGTGGGCGAACTGCCCGGGCAGCGACATGGTCTGGAACAGCACCAGGATCGCGAACAGCAGGACCAGGAAGGCGCGGAGTGGTGTCACCGCGCGTTGCGCCGCAAGCATGCATCGACTATCGCGCGGAACCTATCGAAAGTCAATCGGTATCGTATGCGCGGTGGCCGACGGCGTAGCGGACGTGCACGGCGTGCCGCGAGCGGTGGACGGCGCGGATCTCCAGGTCGACGTCCCGGTCGACCATGAGGACACCGGCGTCCGGATCGGGCTGGTCGGCGGTGCGGTAGGGGAGCACGACCAGCGGCGCCGGACTCATCGCCGCCTCCGGCGTCAGCCGTACACCGGATGCTCGGCCTGGAACGCCAGCCGGCGGTCCGCGTCGGCGGCCAGCTCGGCGAGCACGTCGTCGAGGTCCAGGAACGTCTGCCAGCGCTCCTGGCCGGTGATGCCGGCGAGCCGGTCGACCACGAGCTGTTCCAGGTCGGTGACCCGGCGGCCCTTCCACACCTTGTCGGCCAGGCTGACCATCAGGTCCTCCAGCTGCACGCCGGGGGAGTGCCAGGCGGCGTGGGTGACGGCGAAGCGGGCCCGTTCCTCCGGTACGCCGAAGCGCAGCAGCAACTGGTAGCCCGCCTCCTCGTGGGCGGACCCGGGGCCGGTCAGCTCGGCCGGGTGCTCGACCTTGCCGAGGTCGTGCACGGCCGCCCCGAACAGCACCGCCTGCCTGTCGAACGGCACCGCACCGAACCGGTCGGCGAACGCGGCGGTCAGGTGCCAGGCGACGTCGTGCACCAGTCGCAGGTGCGCGCCGAGGCGCGGCGGGGCGGCGAGTGCGTCCAACAGTTCGACCGCCACGCCGGGCAGCGGGAGCAGCGGCGGGTCGCCCGGTTCGGTGAGAGCGCGGCTCAGCGCGTCGGAGGTCATCGGGGCGAGCGTACCGGTCTGCGGCGCACTCACCAGCGGTGAAGGACGAGCAGCCGAGCGTGAAGCGGCCACTCGTCCGATTCCCGTGCGTCGATCCACTCGGGAGGGTGAGGCCACGTCTCACACGGGGGTTGCCGAATGACAGCAATGAATCGTCGTGCCCTGCTGCGCACCGCCGCACTCACCGGGCTGGCCACCGCGACCGGGCTGGCCGCCGCATCCACCGCCGCGCCCGCGGCCGCCGCCGACGTGGTGAACGGGTCGTGGCTGGTCAGCGTCGGCTGGGGTGTGCTCCAGGTCGACCCGGGCCGCACCACGCCGCGGGAACTGCTGCCGAACGGGGACCACGCCAAGACCTCGCCGGACGGCCGGTACGTGGCATGGGTCAACACGGCCCGCTCGGGCGACGGCACGCTGGAGCCGTTCGTCGCCGTGTTCGACCGGATCACCGGCCAGAAGCGCACACTGCTCGCCGACCCGTTCGGCGTCCACTACGGCGCTCCGACCTGGTCGCCGGACGGCAGGGAGATCGCGCTGGTCACCGGCGGGAACCGGGACCGGCTGATCGCCGTCGACGTGGCGACCGGCGGCACCCGCTTGCTGGTCGAGGGGCACACGATGACCGACCCGGACTGGTCCCGGGACGGCTCGATGATCGTGGTCAGGTGGCGCAGCCGTTCGCAGGGCTGGCAACTGCGGGTGCTCGAACTCGCGACCGCCGCGGTGCGGCCGATCTACACGCCGGTGCCGGGCGAGATGTTCCACTCGCCGGTCTTCACGCCGCACTCCGGGCGCGTGGTGTTCTGCACCGACCGCTGGTATCCGGACCTGGAGACGCGCAACCAGTCCCTCGCCTCGGTGCGGATCAACGGGACCGGGCTGAAGAAGCTCACCGACGAGCCCCGGTTCTACCTGTCGCCGGTGTTCTCCCCGGACGGCCGCTACTGCGCCGCACTGTCGATCCCACCGGAGAACGAGTACCCCGACGGCGGCAACATCATCGTGTCCACCAGTGGCTTCGGCGAACAGTGGTGGATCCCCGGCGACGAGTACGACGACAGCACCCGGCTGGACTGGGCCCGGGCCGTCTGACTCACCCGATCGGCGCGGCGGCCGGACGACCGGCCGCCGCGTCGTACCCCGGGTGGATGTGCGACCCGGACGGCGGAAGCGGTGCGAGGCTTGGGGGCGGACGCCGCCGTCGGGGCCGGCGTCCGCTGTGGAGGTGTGATGGCCGAGCCGCCGACCGGGACGTCCGCGCAACGCGCGCAGGCGCACGGCAGGCACGCCAACCTCTGCCGCTACCACGACGGCGCCGAGGTCGACGGGTACGTCGACGACCCGTACCACCGGGTGCGCCGCGCGGTCGCGGCCGGGCTGATGGCCGAGGGGGTGACCCGGCGCGGGCCGGTGCTGGAACTGGGCTGCGGGCCGCGCGGCATGCTCGACCCGGCCGCGTTGCCCGGCCCGGTGGTGCTCGCGGACATGGCCGAGACGGCGCTGCGCACCGCCCGCGCGGCGGCCGGCGGGCGGGCGCTGCCGGTCCGGCTGGACGCCACCCGCGGGCTGCCGTTCCGGGCCGGCAGCTTCGCCGGGTTGCTCGCCGGGGAGCTGATCGAGCACGTGTACGACCCGCTGGCGCTGCTGCGGGAGTGTCACCGGGTGCTGGTGCCCGACGGCCTGCTGGTGCTCACCACCCCGAACCTGGCGCCGGTGCAGGACCGGCTGGCGTTCCTCGCCGGCCGGGCGCCACGGCAGGTCGACCCGCTGCACCCGTACCTGTGGCTGCACATCCGCCCGTTCACCGCCTCGCTGCTGCGCCGGACGCTGCGCCGGGCCGGGTTCACGCCGGTGGCGCTGCGCTCCAACGAGGTCGGCTGGCGGCTGCCGGGCGGCCGGTGGGTGGCCTCGCGCCGGCTGGCCCGCGCCGCACCGGGGCTCGGCGGCTCGCTGATCTGCGCGGCCCGCCGGCACGGCGTACCGCCACCACCGCATAACAGGGCGTGATGAAGGCATTGACAACGGGCTATCATGGGGGTTCCGTCGTCGACCGGGGGATGTCATGACGCGCCTGCTCGCCTGGGTCGTGACCAATCTCGACGCGTTCATCGGCCTGGTCCTGGCCCTCACGGTGTCCGTGCTCGGCCTTACCAACGCGGTCGACCAGGAGGTCGTCAACAGCGCGATCCTGCTGGTGCTGGGCCTGCTCGCGCAGGCGATGCTGCGGGACCGGCTGCGCCGCCGCACCACTGAGCGGGAGGTCCGACAGGTCATCTCGGACACCCGCGACCGGCTGACCGACCTGGTGCCGCAGATGCAGGAGATCACCGGCCCGGAGGGCGCGCTGAACCGGGCCCGCGAGGCCATCGACAGCGTCTCCATGGTGCGCGTGCTGCACGGCAGCGAGGTCGGGCAGGCGCTCGCCGAGGCGCGGCGGCACACCGACCAGTGGAGCTTCAAGGGCGGCACCGGCACCTTCCTGCGCGCGGTCACGCTGCCCGACTGCCTGGACCACGCCCGGCGGCGCAACGCCACCCTCACCGTCGCGATCGAGATCATCGACCCGACCGACGAGGAGGTCTGCGAGCGGTACGCGCGGTTCCGGCGCAGCCTCGACCCGGACGCGCCGGGCGAGCCGTGGACCGTCGACCGCACCCGCAAGGAGTCGTACGCGACGGTGCTGGCCGCCTGCTGGCACCTGCAACGCTCCGGCCTGCTCACCGTCGACGTCCGGCTCTCCGCGCAGATGACCACCTTCCGCTACGACCTGTCCTCCTCCTGCGTCGTCATCACCCAGGAGAACCCGCAGACCCCCGCGCTGCGCGTCGACCGCGGCGAGGTCTACTACAACCGTTTCAACATCGAGCTGGACTACAGCCGCCGGCAGAGCCGGCGCGTGCCGATCGAGGCGGCGGCCCAGGTCAAGCTCGACGACGAGCCGTCGGTCGAGCAGGTACGGCGGTTGTTCACCGCCCTCGGCCTGACGCTGCCCCGGTCCTTCGGCGACCGCGAGGTCGCCGACATCATCGGCAAGGCCGTCCAGGCGAGGAACCCCTACTCATGACCAGTTACGCCGACCTCGCACGGGAGATCGACCGGGGCACCCGGCCGGAGATGCTGCGCGGCTGGGTGCTGGACGTGCTCGGCGACGTCGCCGACGGGCGGCGGCCGCTGAGCGCGGTCCGGCACCCGCTCGGCTTCACCTGCCTGCCCGTGGAACGCGACGGCCCGGACGGCATCTGCGTGCACGCCTGGCCGGCCGATCCGCCTCCGGTACGCCCGACCACCTCCACCATGCACTCGCACAGCTGGGACCTGCTGAGTCACGTGCTGCACGGCACCGTCCGCAACGAGCTGATCGAGGTCGACGACGCGCCGGCCGACCCGGCCTGGCGGATCTACGAGGTGCACAGCCTCGGCGAGGTGGACGAGATGGCCGCCACCGACCGGCTGGTCACCGCGATGACCGCGACGGTGGAGACGCACTCGGCCGGCGACTCGTACGCGCTGCGCGCCGGCGGCTTCCACACCTCGGAGGTCGACGCCGGTGAGCCGGCGGTGACAGTGGCGCTCGGCCGGACCACTCCCGGCGCCTGCGACCTGAGCCTCGGCGCGGTGGACGGGCGCAGCCACCGGGTACGCCGGGACCGTTGCGACGCGGCGGAGACCGCGCGGATGGCGCGGGAGATCGCGCGACTGGTGGCACGGGGCTGACTGGCTGGAGGAGCCATGGACGTGGAGCCGAGCAGAGGCGGGCCCGACCTGCGCGACGCGCACCGGTTCGCGGTGCGGGCCGCGCAGGCGGCGGGCCGCCTGCTGCGCCGGGGTACCCGGGGGGAGGTGCACGCCCGAGCCAAGAACGACACCGGTGACCTGGTGACCGACCTCGACCTGGCCGCCGAGCGGCTGATCGTCGACCGGATCCGGGCCCGCTGGCCGGAGCACGGCGTGATCGCCGAGGAGGGCGGCGAGTACACCCCGGACACCACCTGGACGTGGCTCGTCGACCCGCTCGACGGCACGAACAACGTGGCGATCGGCCTGCCCGCGTACGTGGTCGGGATCGCCCTGTGCGACAACGGTTCGCCGGTGCTCGGCGTGGTGCACGACCCGGTCGCGGGCCGTACCTGGTCGGCGGTGCGCGGCCGGGGCGCGTTCGTGCACGAGTCCGGCCCGGCCGCGCGGTCGCTGCGCGCCGCGCGGCGTCCGGTGCCGTCCGCGCCGGTGCTGGCCTGGACCCAGGGGCACGAGGTACGCCGCGACGACAGCACCGCCCGGGCGCTGAAGGTGGTGCTGGACACCAGCGCCCGCCGGGTGCTGCAACTGTGGGCGCCGTTGCTGTCCTGGGTGATGCTGGCCCGCGGCGACATCGACGGCATCGTCGGCTACCGCCCCGAGGCGGTCGACCTGCCGGCCGGGATGCTGCTCGCCGTCGAGGCCGGCATGGCGGTCCGGGCGCTCGACGGCGGCACGTTCGACGACAGGTACGGCTGCCCGGCGGACCGGCGCAGCTTCGTGGCCGGGCCGCCGGAGACCATCGACCGGCTGGTCAAACTGGTCACCGCGGCACAGTGGATCGAACCGCAGGTGCGCCGCCTCACCCCGGTCGGCCTCGGCTCGGTCGGCTGGTGAGCCGGGTCGGCTGATCCTGTCCGACCTGGACGCCACGTCCGCGCTGTGGTGCGACGAAGGGCTGCCGGTGAGGCTGGAGCCGGGACGTGGGATGGGCGCGGATCTTCTACGGGCTCGAACCGGACGGCTACGAGGTCATGTTCGAGCAGTTCCACCCGCCGGCGCGCGTCGGCGCCTGACCGGCGGCGAGGGTCGCCGCAGCGGGTCAGGCGACCGGACGCGACGGCACCCGGTCGGCCAGGAAGCCGGCCCAGGTCCGTACGCCTCTCGCGGCGCCGGCCGGGGCCAGGTTCGCGCCGTCCCGGTACGCCTGCTTCAGTCGACCAGCCAGCCGCCGGGCCGGACCCCAGCGGTTTTCCCGCCCGCCCCGGGTTCAGGGGGCGATGCGCAGCCGGCGGATGTGGGTGTCGTCGTACTCCTCGAAGCGGAACCGCAGCCCGCCGAACGGGCTGCCGGGGAAGTCGCCGCTGATCGTGGCCGTCACGACCGTCCCGGCCGGGGTCTGCTCGACGTCGGTGATCTCGTACGTCACGAGCGGCGTGCCGCTGCGCCAGGCGCGGATCTCGTCGATCCCGCGGTGGGTGCGTCCCTCGTCCTCGACCACCGCGTCGTCGGCGAACAGCGCGAGGTAGGGCTCCTTGTCGGCCTGGCCGGCGAGCGTGAAGTAGCGGCGGACGATCTCGGGCGTGCTGCTCATGGTCGTGATGCTAGGCGCCGGGACCGACAAGAAGCGCCGTGACGGTGGCGGCGGTGGCGAGCACTGCCAGCGCGGCGCTGGTGGCCACGAACCGGCCCAGCGGCACGGCCACCCCGGCGGCCCGGCAGCGTTCGTACCAGATCAGTGTCGCCAGCGACGCCCACGGCGTGGCCAGCGGTCCGACGTTCGTGCCGATCAGCAGCGCCAGCAGCTGGGTGTGTCGGTCGGCCGCGATCACCGCCTCGCCGGCCAGGTACGCGGGCAGGTTGTTCACCACGTTGCTGAACAGCGCGCCGACCGCGCCCGCCCGCAGCGCCCCCTCCGCGCCCGGGTCGGTGCCGATGAGCGTGCCCATCACCGTGTCCAGGCCGTACCGGCCGATGGTCTGCACCACCAGGAACAACCCGGTCACGAACACCAGCAGCCGCCACGGCACCAGCGCGAGCCGCAGCCGGTGCCGGGCGCGAAACGCGAAGCCCGCGACCAGGATCGCGGCGGCCGCCCCGGAGGCGACGCCGATCTCGGTGCCGGCGAGGATCCCGGCGACGAACAGCAGGCAGGCGGCGAGCGCGGTGCGGTAGAGCACCCGGTCCGGCGGCACGTACGGCGGCGGCGGGACGAACGGGTCGGCGCCGGTGCGCGCCGGACGCCAGTACCACCACCACAGCAGCAGCGCGGTCACCGCCACGGCGACCAGCTGCGGCCACCACATCCGGGCCGCCCACGGCACCGGGTCCAGGCCGACCCGGTCGCTGGCCAGGATGTTCGTCAGGTTGGACACCGGCAGCAGCAGACTGGCCGTGTTCGCCAGCCACACGGTGGTCATCGCCAGCGGCGTCGGCGGCACGTTCAGCGCCCGGGCCAGCGCGATCATCACCGGTGTGAGCAGCACCGCCGTGGTGTCCAGGTTGAACGCGATCGTGGTCACCGAGGCGAAGCCGACGCAGAGCCAGAACAGGGCCCGGAAACTGCCCCGCGCGGTCACCGCCACCCGGGTCGCGAGCGCGTCGAACACCCCGGCCACGGCGGTCAGCTCGGCCAGCACCACCACCGTGCCGAGGAAGATCAGGATGGGGACGATGCGCCGCATCGTCGCCTCGGCGTCGGCGCGGGGGAGCAGCCCGGTGAGCACACACACCACACCGAGCACGGCCAGCCCGATCGCGATCCGGTCCAGCACGTGCAGGCGGCCCCAGCGGGAGCGGTCGGGCACGGCGTTCGGCGGATCGCCGGGGGTCTCCACGAGGGATGATCCTCGCACGTGCCCGTGCGGGCGGAGGAGCCCGGCGCGATCGCGATCCGGGCTGCCGAGGGTGTCGATCTGTTGACCGTCGGTGGCCATAATGACCACGTGGTTGTAGGCGCGCACCCCACCCGGTCCGACCGCCCCATCGATTTCTTCATCAGCTACTCGCCCGCGGACGAACGCTGGGCGACGTGGCTGGCGTGGGAGTTCGAGGCCGCCGGCTACCGCACGTTGTTGCAGGCGTGGGACTTCGTGGCGGGCACCAACTTCATCGACTTCATGGACCGCGGCGTCCGTGAGGCCGAGGTGGTGGTGGCGGTGCTGTCCGAGCGCTACCTGCACTCGACGTACGGCAAGCTGGAGTGGCAGGCCGCGCTGCGCGCCGACCCGGACGGCGCCGGCAACAAGCTCGTCACGGTACGCGTCGAGGACTGCCCGATCGACGGCCTGCTCGCCACCATCACCTATGTGGACCTGGTCGGCGTGGACGACCCGGCGCAGGCCCGCAACCGGGTGCTCGACCGCATCTGGGAGGCGCTCGACGGCCGGGCCAAGCCGATGCGGCAGCCGGCGTTCCCGCACCACCCGGCCGACCCGCACGGGGTGCTCGCCGCGCCCGCCGCCGGTGCGCCCGCGCCCCGCCGCGCCCGGCGTACCCCGATCAACCCGCCGCCGTTCCCGCCCGCCGCCGCGGCGCCACCGGCCGCCCGGGACACCGTCACCGTGCTCCAGGTCGCCGGGCCGCGCTTCGGCCGGGGCGTGATCACCCCCGGCGCGCCGGTCACCCCGGGCGAGGTGCAGGAGCACCTGATGGGCGACCTCACGCTGCTGATGAACGACGGTGTGCCCCGGCCGGACCTGCTCGTCGTCGCCGGCAACCTCACCGAGTCGGGCAGCCCGCGCGAGTTCTCCGACGCGCTGAGCTTCCTCACCGGCCTGCGGGTGCTGCTGGGGCTGGAGCCGCACCGGCTCGTCGTGGTGCCCGGCCCGCGCGACGTGACGATGGCGGCGTGCCGTGCCTACTTCGCCACCTGCGAGGCCGACGACGTCGACCCGCAGCCGCCGTACTGGCCGAAGTGGCGGCACTACGCGCGCCTGTTCGACGACCTCTACCAGGGACTCGACGACCGGATCTTCGACAGCGAGCAGCCGTGGACCCTGTTCGGCGTGCCGGACCTGCGGGTGGTGGTGGCCGGGCTGAACTCCACCATCGCCATCACCCACCGCGAGGAGGACCGGTACGGCTTCCTCGGCGAGGCGCAGTCCAGCTGGTTCGCCCAGCGGCTGCGCCACTACCAGCAGTCCGGCTGGCTGCGGCTGGGCGCGATGGCGCACGCCCCGGGGCCGCGCAGCCCGTACGCCGACGAGGTGCCGCCGGACCCGGTGTCGCTGCGCGACCGGGGCTCGGTCAACCGGCTGGTCGGCCCGATGCTCAACCTGCTGCTCGCCGACGCCGCGCCGTCGGCGCGGGTGGACCCGGTGGTGCCGCTGGCGGCCGCGCCCCGCGACGGCCGCGCGCAGGTCCTGCGGCTCGGCGCGGACGGGATGACCCGCTGGGTGCTCGGCCGCGACGACCGGCGTGACGGCGGCGCGGTCACCGCGGTGTCCTGGCCGCACGCCGAGGCCACCTTCGGCGCGTCCGGCCCGGCGCAGGTGCCCGACCCGCGCCGCCCGGCCGCCGTCGAGGGGGCCACCCAGGGCGCGGCGGCGGCCGCTGCTCCGGTCGCCCCGGTGCAGCGGCTGCTGGACCGGCTCGCCGAGGTCTGCGAGGCCCGCTACGACCGGGTGGTGGTGCGCCACGTCGGCACCGACCCGCCGCACCTGTACATCAGCTACCGCTCCGACGGGGTGGTCCGCCAGCAGCGCGTCGGCGCGCACGTGGGCACCCCCACCGCGGCCGACGTGGACGTCTTCGCCCGCCGGGTGCACGCCACCGACCCGGACATCGCCTCCGAGCTGGTCTACGACGGCGACCGGGTGCCGCGCGGGCTGGCCGAGGAGGCGCAGCGGCGCGGCGTCCGCGTGCTGCACCTGACCGAGTTCCAGGGCCTGCTCGACCTGCGCGAGTACGTCGCCGCGCAGACCGCCCGGCTCCAGGCCGACCGGCTCTACCCGCCCGGGCAGTACGTGCCGCAGCGCTTCCGCCACCTCGTCGGCGCCGACCAGCGCGTCCGCGACGACGTGGTGGACGAGCTGCTGGAGACCGTCTCCGCGCCGGACGGCCGGTTCGTGCTGGTGCTCGGCGACTTCGGCCGGGGCAAGACGTTCGCGTTGCGGGAGGTGGCCCGCCGGCTGCCCACCGCCGCGCCCGACCTGATCCCGATCCTGGTCGAGCTGCGCGCGCTGGACAAGGCGCACTCGGTGGACGGCCTGGTCGCCGCGCACCTGGCGAACCACGGCGAGCAGGTGATCGACCTCAAGGCGTTCCGCTACATGCTGCGCCAGGGCCGGATCGTGCTGCTGTTCGACGGCTTCGACGAGCTGGTCGCCCGGGTGACCTACGACCGGGCGGCCGACCACCTGGAGACGTTGCTGCAGGCCGCCGAGGGCAACGCGAAGATCGTGGTGAGCAGCCGTACCCAGCACTTCAAGACCAACTCGCAGGTGCTGACCGCGCTCGGCGAGCGGGTCGGCCTGCTGCCGCACCGGCGCGTGCTGGCGGTGGAGGACTTCAACCCCGGGCAGATCGAGGCGTTCCTGCGCAACCGGTACGGCGGCGACGAGCAGGCCGCCCGCGAGCGGATGGACCTGCTCGCCGGCGTGAAGGACCTGCTCGGGCTGTCCCGCAACCCGCGGATGCTCGGCTTCATCGCCAACCTCGACGAGGGGCGGCTCGCCGCGGTGGCCGGTGCGGGCGGCACGTTCAGCGCCGCCGTGCTGTATCGGGAGATCCTGGAGTCCTGGCTGGACTTCGAGGAGCGCCGCACCCAGGGCATCCCGGGCGCGCCGGTGAGCCTGCGCCGGCCCGAGCTGTGGCAGGCGGTGAGCCGGCTGGCGTTCCAGCTGTGGGAGAGCGGCGAGGCGTACCTTCGCCTGGCCGAGCTGGCCGAGTCCACCGGCCAGCTCGCCGGGCGGGCCGACTCGCGGCTGTCCGGCCCGCAGGCGGCGCACGCGGTCGGCGCGGGCAGCCTGCTGGTCCGTACCGACGACGGGCTGTTCGGGTTCATCCACACCTCGGTCATGGAGTGGCTGGTCGCCGAGAGGGTGGCCGAGCAGATCAACCGGGGCGAGGAGCCGGCCGCGCTGGCGGTACGGTCGCTGTCCGCGCTCGCCGTGGAGTTCCTCGGCGACCTGGCCGACCCGGCCCGCTGCACCGCCTGGACCGCCCGGGTGCTCGGTGACGAGTCGGCGGGCGAGACGCTGCGCGCCAACGCGCTGCGGCTGTCCGCTCGGCTGCGCCTGCCCGACCGGGCCGACCTGCGCGGCGCGGTGCTGCGCGGCGAGGACCTGTCCCACCGCGAACTCGCCGGCGCCGACCTGACCGGTGCCGACCTGACCGACGCGCGGCTGGTCGCCACCAACCTGACCGAGGCGCGGCTGGAACACGCCCGGCTGCGCGGCGCCCGCCTGGACCAGGCCCGCCTCGCCGGGGCGGACCTGCGCGACGCGGAGATGGCCGGGGCCCGTCTGTTCCGTACCGACCTGCGCGGCGCGCGCGTGGCCGGCAGCAGCTGGCACCGCACCGCGCTGATCGACGTCAGCGCCGACGCGGCCCTGCTGCGCGCCCCGGAACTGCGCGGCGCCGTCGTCGCGCCGGGTCGGCCGGTCGCGCCGGGCCTGGCCCCGCCCGCCGTGGGCGTCGGCTACGGCTTCGAGGTGGGCCGGCTGCCGGTGCCGGTGGCGTACAGCCCGGACGGCGCGGTGCTCGCGGTGGGCAGCGACGACGGTGGTGTGCTGCTCTGCGACACCGCCACCGGGCTGCCGGTGCGGACGCTCGCGGGCCACCGGTCCCGGGTCTACGCGGTCCGCTACGACGCCGCGTCCCACCAGCTCGTCACCGGCTCGGCCGACCTCACCGTACGGCTGTGGGACGCCGACCACGGCGACGTGCGGCACGTCATCGAGGACGTCTTCACCGGCTGGGTGTGGCCGCTGCTCACCGACGGCCGCCGCAGCCGCCTGGTGGTCGGCGACGCCGCGGGCGTGGTGCGGCTGTACGACGTGCGCGGCGCCCGGCTGCGGCACGAGTGGCCCGGCCACGTCGCGCCGATCTGGGGCACCTCGTTCAGCCCGGACGGGCGGCGGGTGGTGGTGGCCGACAGCGCCGGCACGGTCCGCGGCTGGGACATCCCCACCGGCAGGCTGGCGTTCGAGGTACGCGAGCCGGAGGTGGTCTACCGGGTGGTGCACTCGCCGGACGGCCGGCTGCTCGCCGCCGTCGGTCAGCACGGCCGGATCTGGATCCGCCGGGCCACCGACGGCGAACTGCTGCGCGCGCCGCGCGGCCACGAGGCCGACGTGTACGCCCTCGACATCCACCCCGACGGCACGCTGATGGCCACCGGCGACACGCACGGCGCGCTGCGGCTGTGGGAGATTGAGACGGGCCGTCCGGTGCGGGTGCTCGGCCGGCAACGCGGCGCGATCTACAGCGTCCGGTTCAACGGCGACGGCAGCCTGCTCGCCACCGCCGCCAGCGACGGCGCGATCCAGCTCTGGGACACCGACGACGGGCAGGTGCGGCACGAGCTGACCCGGCACCGCGGCTCGGTCTGGCCGGTGGCCTGGCGACCGGATCAGAACCAGGTGGCGACGAGCAGCAACGACGGCACCACCCGGCTGTGGGACGTCCGCACCGGGCAGCTCCAGCACACGCTGCGCGGGCACGGCCGGCGCGTCACCGCGCTGTCCTTCCGCGACGACGGCGAGGTGCTCGCCGCCTGTGGCAACGACGGCGTGATCCGGCTCTGGGAGCCGCGTACCGGCCGCCTGCTGCGGCAGCTCGCCAGCCCGGCCGACCGGCTGCTGTCGGTGGTGTTCTGTCCCGAGGAGCCGCTCGTGGCCACGCCCAGCGGCGACGGCGGCGTGCACCTGTGGAACACCGACACCGGCGCCGACGAGCGCGAACTCAACGTGGACACCGATCATGTCTGGGCGGTCGCGTTCAGCCCGGACGGGGACGCCCTGGCCACCGCGAACGACGACGACACGGTTCGCCTGTGGTACCGCCGTACCGGCCGGCACTTCGCCACGCTCACCCCGCACCGGGGACGTGTGCGCACCGTCGCGTTCAGCCCCGACGGCGAGACCATCGCCACCGGGTGCGACGACCAGACGGTACGCCTCTGGGACGCCGCCACCGCCACCTGCCGGCTCACCCTCGAACACCACACCGACCGGGTCTACTCGGTCGGCTTCAACAGCGAGGGCACGCTGCTCGCCAGCGCCGGCAACGACGGCACGGCGGTGGTCTGGGACGCGGTCACCGGCGAGCGGCGGCTGGTGCTCACCGAACACGACGGCCGGCTCTGGTCCTGCGCGTTCAGCCCGGACGGCAACCTGCTCGCCACCGCCGGGGACGACCTGGTGATCCGGCTCTGGGATCCGGTCACCGGCCGGCTGCACGGCACCCTGGCCGCGCACACCCGCCGCGTCTGGTCGGTGCACTTCAGTCCGGACAGCAGCCTGCTCGCGAGCGCCGGTGACGACGGCACGGTACGGCTGTGGGACGTGGCCGACCCGGAGCACGCCCAGATGCGCACCACGCTGATCGGACTGCCGGACGGGTGGGCGGCGGTCAGCCCGGACGGCCGGTACAAGCTGGACGGCGACCCGGGCGGCCAGTTCTGGCACGTCATCGGCACGTGCCGCTTCGAGGTGGGCGAGCTGGACCCCTACCTCACCCAGGTCCGCCGCCTGCCGGTGGACGCCCCCTTCTGACCCCCCCGGCGCCGCTCCCGGTGATCAAGGAGTTCGTGTCCGGGTTCGACGTCGTCTCCGACGCGAACTCCTTGGTCAACTCCGGGCAGGCGGGGGTGGCGGGGCGGCTGCACCGGTCCAGCGGACCTCGCCGTCCTGCCACAGATCGGTGGGGGTCAGGCCGCAGGCCGTGGCCACCGCCGCCGACGCGCGGTGGTCGGGATGGATGTGGGCCATCAGGGTACGCACACCGCGCCGCCGCAGCCAGGCGGCCATCCCACGGGCGGCCTCGGTGGCGATCCCGCGCCCCTGCCACCGTGTGCCCACCACCCAGGCGATCTCCGCGACCGGTCCCGCGGTGACCGGCGTCGACTCGTCGAGGTGCCGGTGGCCGACCGCGCTCGCACCCGCCGTGGCGGCGTGCCGGGACGGACCGACCGGCGCGGTGACGGTGGCCTGGACGAAGCCGGCCAGCCGGCCGTCGTCCCGGAGCTGGATGATCCAGTTGCACCACGACTCGGCCGCGTCGGGCGAGCCGGCGACGAGCCGCTCGTAGCGGGCCCGCAACGCCGCCGGGGTGGCGGGCTCACCGCCGATGAAGGTGTGCAGCGCCGGGGCGGCGAGGACGGCGGCCATCTCCTGGGCGTGTTCGACGGCCAGCGGCAGCAGGCTCAGCCGTGCGGTCGGGATGGGCTCCGCCGTGAACCCGCTCATCGGCGCGGGCACGCCGGTGTCAAGGGAGCGTCTCCCGCTGGCGCTCCGACGTGGGCTCCGGCTCGTGCTGCCGCACCACAGCGGGCCGGCGCATGTCCCGCCACGGGCCGCCCAGCAGCGGAGTGAGCACCACCAGCAGGTAGCAGGCACCCATCACGACGAGCGTTGACGTGGGGCCGAACCGGTCCGCGGCGAACCCCGCGTGCCACCGGCCTCGGGACGGACTCAGCCTCGCCGCGCCGCCGTCCGGCCCTTGAGGCGGCGGCCCATCTCCCGGGCGATCTCCTTCTTCGCGTCCCGCTCGGCGAGCGCCTGGCGCTTGTCGTACGACCGGCGGCCCCGGGCCAGGCCCAGCTCCACCTTGGCCCAGCCGTCCGCGAAGTACATCGACAGCGGCACCAGCGTGATGCCGCCGTCGCGCAGCTTCTCCAGGATCCGGGCGATCTCCACCCGGTGCAGCAGCAGCTTGCGGGTGCGCCGGGGCGCGTGGTTGGTCCAGGTGCCGAAGCCGTACTCGGCGATGTGCAGGCCGTACAGCATGATCTCGCCGTCGCGCTCCTGGGCGAACGCGTCGACGAGCGACACGCGTCCCTCGCGCAGCGACTTCACCTCGGTGCCGGCCAGCACGATGCCCGCCTCGTAGGTCTTGAGGATGTCGTAGTCGTGCCGCGCCTTCTTGTTCGAGGCGATCAGCTTGCGCCCGTTCTCCCTGGCCACGCGAGCAGGGTACCCGCCATCGGCGGCTGCGGGCCGGTCGCCGGGCGCGTCGCGGCCACCCAGCCGGTGGTGATCAGCAGCAGCGCGGCGCAGTAGGTGGTCATCACCAACAGACCCCCGCCGGGCAGATCGACCCCGGCCGCTCCCACGCCGATGAGCAGGTCGGAGACGAGGAAGAACGCCCCGCCCACGGCGACCCGCGCGGACACCCCGGTCGCCGCGGCGGCCATCAGGCACAGCGCCAGGCTGTAGCCGAGCACCGGCAGCCGCAGCGGTCCCAGCATGCCCCAGAGCAGCGCGTTCACCCCGGCCCAGGCGAGCAGGTAGCCCGCCCGTGCCGCGACCGGCGCGCGCCGGTGCCGCGCGAAGGCGGTGCTGAACGCGACCTGGGTGACCAGGAAGAAGCCCATGCCGGCCAGGAACGCGGTGTCGCCCTCCAGGAGCAGGGCGACGTCGCCCGCGGTGGCGGCGACCAGGCCGACCGCCACCGCGTCGACGCGGCGCCGGTGCGCCCAGAGGTACGCCAGCAGCACCGGCGCGAGCAGCGGCTTGGCCAGCCACTGGAGCACCGTCGAGTCGAGCGCGACCCCGACGAGTTCGACGGCGGCGACCAGCCCGAACAGGGGCAGCAGCCGCCTCATCGGGCCGGCTGCCAACCGGGACGGCCGAACAGGTAGCCGAGGCGGTGCCGCCAGCAGTCGGCCCGGCGTACGTCGGACCAGATCGCGGCGAACTCGTGGGTGGCCACCCGCAGCGGGTTGTAGGTGCCGATGTTCTTGGTGAGGCCGTAGCGCGCGGTGGCCCGCTCCGGCTCGAACGTGCCGAACAGCCGGTCCCAGATGATCAGGATGCCGCCGTAGTTGCGGTCCAGGTACTCGGTGTTCGAGCCGTGGTGGACCCGGTGGTGCGACGGCGTGTTGAAGATCCACTCGATCGGCCGGGGCAGCACCTTGACCCGCTCGGTGTGCAGGAAGAACTGGTAGAGCAGGCTGACCGACTGCTGGAGGAAGATCATCCACGGCGGGATGCCGAGCAGCGCCAGCGCCAGCCAGAACGGCAGCGAGGTCATCGGCGTCCAGCTCTGCCGCAACGCGGTCGAGAAGTTGTAGTAGACGCTGCTGTGGTGCACGACGTGGCTGGCCCAGAGCACGCGTACCTCGTGGTGCGAGCGGTGGAACCAGTAGTAGGCCAGGTCGTCGGCGAAGAACAGGATCACCCAGGTCCACCAGTCACCGGGGGACAGGTGCACCGGCGCGACGGTCCACAGCGCCGCGAAGACACCGACTGTGAGCAGCTTCCAGGGGAAGCCGATGATCTGGCTGCCCAGCCCCATCGACAGGCTGGTGGTGGTGTCGCGCAGCTCGTAGCCGCGTTCGTCGTCGTCGGGCAGGAAGCGGTAGGAGACCGCCTCGACGACGATCAGGAGCAGGAACGCCGGGATGGCGTACAGCACGGCGGGGATCATGCGTGCGCTTCCCTTCCGGTGGTGGGGGTGGTGGGGGTGATGACCGGCGCGGTCAGCAGCGCCCGGGCGTGCCGGGCGGCCGCCGCGCCCTGACCGGACGCGAGCGACGCGGCGAGACGGCGGTGACCGGCCACGTCGAGCAGTTCGGCCGCGCGCGCGTCCGGGGGGACGTCGCCGACCGCGAACGTGCCGGCCACGAGGCTGTTGAACGCGAGCTGGTAGGCGGTGTTGCCGCTGCCGCGTACGACCAGCCGCCAGATGGCGATGTTTGCCTCACTCATCCGGTCCAGGTCGGGGGCCAGGTCGCCGTACTCCTCGGTGGCCCGGACCAGGGCGGCGACGACCGCCGCGTCCGCGCGCTCGGCGCAGAGCCGGGCCGCGTCGATCCCGATGCAGGCCCGCATCTCCAGCATGTCGCGCACCAGCGTCTCGACCGGGAGTACGTCACCGGAGCGGGCCAGGGACAGCGCCAGGTCCAGCCCGGCGTGGACCCGCCAGTCCAGCACCCGGGTCGCGCCGCCCTGGCTGACCCGGACCAGGCCGAGCTGTTGCAGGCGGCGCAGCGCCTCCCGGACCGCGTGCCGGTTGACGGCGAACGCCCCGGCCAGCTCCCGCTCGCCGGGCAGCGTCTCGCCCGGCGCGTAGCGGCCGGACACGATCGCGTCGCGCAGCCGGCCGAAGACGTGGTCGGAGACCGAGACACGAGGCGCGGGATCGAAGGTCATGCGCTGCAGTGTGGCCCCGAGCACGTCAACTCGTCAACTGGTTGTACCAGTCGTTTTCGGGGGTGGCCGGTGCGTCCCGCGGTGGTCACCCCTCGTATCCTTTCCGCCGTAGCGCCCGCCAGAGGGAAGGGAGTCGGTGTGAGCGACCGGGTCGAGACGTTGGAGTTCCAGGCCGAGGCCCGTCAGCTGCTGCAGCTGATGGTGCACTCGATCTACTCGAACAAGGACGTCTTCCTGCGCGAACTGATCTCGAACGCGTCCGACGCGCTGGACAAGCTGCGGCTGGAATCGCTCGTCGACAAGGACCTGCCGGCCGACACCTCCGACCTGCACATCGGGATCGAGGTCGACAAGGACGCCCGCACGCTCACCGTGCGGGACAACGGTATCGGCATGACCCGCGACGAGGTGGTCGGCCTGATCGGCACCATCGCCAAGTCCGGCACCGCCGAGGTGTTGCGCAAGCTGCGCGAGTCGTCCGACGCCGCCGCCTCGCAGGAGCTGATCGGCCAGTTCGGCGTCGGCTTCTACGCCACGTTCATGGTCGCCGACAGGGTGACGCTGCTGACCCGCCGCGCCGGGCAGTCCGGCGGCACCCGCTGGGAGTCCGCCGGCGAGGGCACGTACTCGATCGAGGAAGTCGGGGACGCACCCCAGGGCACCGCGGTCACGCTGCACCTCAAGCCGGCCGACACCGACGACAACCTGCACGACTACACCGCCGAGTGGACGATCCGCGAGATCGTCAAGCGCTACTCCGACTTCATCTCGTGGCCGATCCGGATGACCGTCGACAAGCCCGGCGAGGACGGCGCCACCACCCGCGAGGAGCAGACGCTCAACTCGATGAAGGCGCTCTGGGCGCGCTCGCGGGACGAGGTCGACGAGGCCGAGTACAAGGAGTTCTACCGGCACGTCGCGCACGACTGGGCCGACCCGCTCGAGACGATCCACATGCGCGGCGAGGGCACCTTCGAGTACGAGGCGCTGCTGTTCCTGCCCTCGCACGCCCCGCTCGACCTGTTCTCCCCGCAGGGCCGCCGCGGCGTTCAGCTCTACGTCAAGCGCGTGTTCATCATGGACGACTGCGACGCGCTGATGCCCAACTACCTGCGCTTCGTCAAGGGCGTGGTGGACGCGCACGACCTGTCGCTGAACATCTCCCGGGAGATCCTTCAGCAGGACCGGCAGATCCACGCGGTGCGCCGCCGGCTGGTCAAGAAGGTGCTCGCCACGCTGAAGGACATGTCCGCCGAGTCGTACCGCACGTTCTGGACCGAGTTCGGCGCGGTGGTCAAGGAGGGTCTGCTGGAGGACCCGGACAACACCGAGACGCTGCTTGAACTGGTCCGCGCCGCCAGCACCCACGACCCGGCCGAGCCGACCACGCTGCGCGCGTACGTGGAGCGGATGCGCGACGGCCAGACCGAGATCTACTACGCGACCGGCGAGAACCGGGCCACCATCGAGAACTCGCCGCACCTGGAGGCGTTCCGCGCCAAGGGCTACGAGGTGCTGATTCTCACCGACCCGGTGGACGAGGTGTGGGTCGAGCGCGTCGGCGCGTACGACGGCAGGACGCTGCGCTCGGTCGCCAAGGGGCAGGTGGACCTGGAGACCGAGGAGGAGAAGGAGAAGGCCGAGGCGGAGCGCCAGGAGTACGCCGACCTGCTCACGTTCCTCGGCGGCGCGCTCGCCGACAGCGTCAAGGAGGTGCGGCTGTCCACCCGGCTGACCACCTCGCCGGCCTGCGTGGTCGGCGACGCGCACGACATGACGCCGACGCTGGAGAAGATGTACCGGGCCATGGGACAGGAGGTGCCCCGGGTCAAGCGGATCCTGGAGCTGAACCCGGCCCACCCGTTGGTCACCGGGCTGCGCAAGGCGCACGGGGAGGGTGGCGACACGGCCGCGCTGACCGATACCGCCGAGCTGCTGTACGGCATGGCGTTGCTGGCCGAGGGCGGTGAGCTGGCCGACCCGGCCCGGTTCACCCGCATCCTCGCCGACCGCCTCGCCCGCGGCCTGTAGCCCGACCCGGCTCGCCCGGCTCGCCCCGACCGGCTGGCGTGATCGACTCCAGCTCGCCGAAGTGGCGGTATCGGACGGGCTCTGACCCGGCAACCCCGGCGAGCCGGTGTGGATCAAGCGGTCGTGTCCCGGAGTGGGGAATGCCGGGGCAGCGCGTGGATGGGTCGGGCGGATCTGGTGCGGGTTGGGTGCGGCGAGCGCCCGGTGGTACGGGGTTGGGCCGGGGTCGCTGATCTGATGTCCGGGGCGGTTGTCGTGACGGCCACTCGATGGGCACCGTCTCGCCGAAGTGACTCGTCACCTCGGCGAGACGGGTCCGCTGAGGGGGCGCGGGGTAGAGCGCGGCCACTCCGCCGGGCAGGCCGGCCTGTCCCCGGGCGGGTAGGCGGGCGGCGGCGCGGTCGGGCGGGTGGACTCGTCCCACGGGCGGCGCGCGCTCAGGCGTACCCCGGGTCGGGGGTGGGGGTGACGCCGAGCGTGCTCGGGCCGCCGGCGGCGGGCGCGGCGCGCTCGGCGGCGACCAGCTCCCGCACCGCGGGCGCGACCTCCTGGCCGAAGATCTGGATCGCGCGCGGCTCGTCGCTGCCGAGGATGAACGTGGTGATGCCGTGCTCCAGCGTCAGCCCGGCCAGTTCCTCCACCCACTGGTCCGGCGGCCCGACCAGGAAACCGGCCGACGAGCGGGCGAACGTGCCGGTCACGTTGAGCATCCGGCGGATCGCGGCCGGGTCGCGCCCGGCGGCCGCCGCGCCCTCGTCGACGAGCGCGTTCAGGGCGGGCAGGTCGTCGGGGCCCTCGGGCAGGTAGGACAGGGACGGCAGCCAGCCGTCCGCGGCGCGGCCCACCAGGCGCAGCATGCGCGGCTTGTACGCGCCGACCCAGATGCCCACCGGGTGCGCGGGCGCCGGACCGCGCTTGGCGCCGACCACCCGGTAGTGCTCGCCGTCGACGCGGATCATGCCGCGACGGTCGGTGTCCCAGACCGCGCGGATCACCCGGATCGCCTCGTCGAGGGCCTCGACGGCGGCGCCGGGGGACAGTCGCCGCCCGCCCGCCGCCTCGATCGCGTCCCAGAACGCGCCCGCGCCGAGTCCCAGCTCGACCCGGCCGCCGGTGAGCAGGTCCAGGCTGGCGACGCTGCGGGCCAGCACCACCGGCTGGCGTAACGGCAGGTTGAGGACGTTTCCGGCCATGCGGACGCGTGCGGTGGCGGCGGCCACGTAGGACATCAGCGTCCAGGTGTCCAGGAAGCCCGGCTGGTAAGGGTGGTCCTGGAACGTGACCAGGTCCAGCCCGACCTGCTCGCAGAGCCGGGCCAGCGCCACCACCCGGTCGGGCTGCCCGGCGGCGGGCGTCAGGAAGCCGCCGAAGGTCAGCTCGTGTCCGTGATCGGTCATCCGTTCCGCCCTTCCGTGATCTTGTCGGGCCCTGTCACCGTAGCGCCGCCGCCGGTCGCCCGGCCGGGTGAAGAGCGTCACAGAAGAGGACGATCGTTGCAAATCGCTCCTAGCGTCGGTTTCGTTCGCAGAAGCGAACACCGAGGGTCGGAAACGCCAAATCCCGCCGCCGGCCCCGGTAACCGAACCTCGCGCGGGAGCGGGGGAACCACACGTTCCACGGTGCATCGTCACCTCGGGGTGAAGCCGCCACCGGCGGCCGGGCTCCTCGGCCCGAACCCGACAGCTCACCTCGTCGGCGTGGAGGAATCCACATGGCAACTGAATACTCAGCCCGAAGCCGCCGCACCGCGCTCGGCGCGGTTCTGGCCGGTGCCGCCGTCGGCGCCGCGACCCTGTTCGGCCCGGCCGCTCCGGCCAGCGCCGGTGTCAACTGGGACGCGGTCGCGCGCTGCGAGTCCGGCGGCAACTGGAAGATCAACACCGGCAACGGCTACTACGGCGGGCTCCAGTTCTCCCGCGCCACCTGGAACGGGTACGGCGGCAGGAAGTACGCCGCCCGCGCCGACCTGGCCAGCCGGTCCGAGCAGATCGCCGTCGCGGAGAAGGTGCTGCGCGGGCAGGGCATCGGCGCGTGGCCGGTCTGCGGCAGGAAGGGTGGCTCGGCGAGCGCCGCGGCGACCCGGTCCGAGCGGGCCACCACGAAGGCGGCCCCGAAGAAGGCGGCCCCGAAGCGGGCCGCCGCGCGCACGGCCACGCCGCAACGGGCAGCGACGAGGGCGGCGCCGCGGCCGTCGTCCGGCGCCGGGACGTACGTGGTCCGGCGCGGGGACACGCTGTCGGAGATCGCCGTGGCGCAGCGCGTCGACGGCGGCTGGCGTGCCCTGTACGAGCGCAACCGCGCAGTGGTCGGCGACGACCCGGGCCTGATCTTCCCCGGTCAGCGGCTGCGCCTGCGCTGAGCGGCCCTCGGACGCCCGGCCGGTTCGCCCCGGCCGGGCGTCCGGCCGTGCGCGACACGCCGCGTCGCCCGGTGTCCGCCCTGTTCGCGGCGCCGGGACGCGGCCCGCGGCGGCCGGTGACCGCGATTCGTCGGAGCCGGTTGCTAGGGTCACGATGCTCGGCTAAGACGTGAAGAAAGCGCGGAAATGACCAACGACCCGTTCTCGGCGGCCGCGAGCCTCGACGAGCTGCTGACCCGCACGCAGCAGGCGCTCGCCGCGATGCGTTCCCGGGCCTCGGCGCACACCGACGGCGAGCCGGGCAACCTGCTCCGGGCCGAGGGCACTGCGGCCGGCGGGCGGGTCCGCGCGGTCGCCGTCCAGGGTGGCCGGCTGGATTCCGTGGCGATCGACCCGGAGCTGGCGGGCGAGCCCTTCGATGTCCTCTGCGGACACCTCGTCACCGCCGCCAACGCCGCGTTGTCCGAGCTGGACGCCCAGGCGAGCGCGTCGGCGCGGGCCGACGCCGACGCGCTCGCCGCCCGGCTCGGCGGCGTGGGTGACCAGGCGGAGCTGTTCAGCCGCGCGATGCACGAGGTGGCCGCCCGGATCCACCGCGACCGCGGCGCCGTGTCCCGGGCCGGGCGCCCCGCCGGCGCGGGCACCCACCCAGGCAACCGTGACCTTCGTTAGGCACTGATCAGGGCGAACGCCGCCGCAGCCGACCGGCGGCCCGGACGGACGAAGTGGGCGTCGGCGCGCTTGCCGCCGGCCGCGAACGTCGCCATCCCGTTCGGGTGGTCCTGCACGGTGATGCCGTACTGCCCGATCCCGACGTCGCGGATCGGTCCCGCCGCGCTGCCCCTGGTCCGGCCCGAGGCTCAGCCGGTCACCGCGCCGCCGGGCCGACCGCCCGGTCGTCGTGTTCCCGGCGGCCGGCCCGGCGGTTCCGCCACCTGTCGTTGCCGCCCGCGGGCAACGGCGCCGACCGCCACAACGACCGCACCGGCGTGCCGTCCGGCGCGGCGAACGTCTCGCGTTCGGCGTATCCGAGCCGCCGCCGCAGCAGCTCCTCCTGCTCACCGGCGCACGGATGCGCGTACGTGGGCAGACTCAACGTGTCCATCCGGCGCTGCGAAGCGGACAGCGCCTGGACCGCGCCGCCCCGGGGCGCGGCCAGCAGCGCCAGGTGGTTGTGCGGTTCGACGGGGCGGCGTGCCGCCAGTTCCTCGCCGAGGCGGCGGAACCGGTTCTCGTCCGGCCCGGCGGCGCTCGCGAGCCGGTCGGCGTACCGGTGGGGGGACGGGATCGGGCGGTAGCGGTGGAACCACACGGTGGCGGCGCTGCCGTCGCGCAGCAGGAACGCGTCGCCGAACAGCAACGCGTGCTCGGTCCAGATCCGCGCCACGGCGGCGAGGACCGGCAGGCGGCGGGACGGGTCGGGGACGAGCCAGGCGGCCGACGCGGTGGGCGCGAGGGCCTCGGCGACGAGATCGGCGATCCGGCCGATGTCGCACCAGCGGGCGCGGACGACGGGCAGGGCAGTGCTCATTGACGAACTCCTGTTTTCGCAGGCTTGATCGGGTCGGTTACGGGCGCCGGACGACAGTCGGCGGCGCCGCCGCGGGATGCGGCAGTCCGGCGGGACACGCCCGTGCCCCGGGTCGGAGGTGCCTGTGGAGTCCGCTCAGGCAGGTCTGATGCCGGGGCGTGACGTGCGCGACGGCGGTAGCGGGTTGGCCGCCGGCCGTGCGTACCCGTGCGGCGGTGTCGGCAGCCGACAGCGGTTCGCGTCCGCGGTGGCGGCCTCGCTGTGCGGCGCGGAGACGCCGTGGGTGAGGCCGTCGAGCGGCGGGAGGGCGGGCGTGGTCGTGATGTTCTCGGGCGGACCGGCCGCCGACGGCGTCCGGTCGCAGGCGTCGCCGGACCCGGCGGGGGCCGTGCCGCCGTTGCCGGTTCCGGACGCGGGCAGGCCGAACACCGTCCCGAGCGTGTGGGTGAGCACCCCGACGGTGGCGGTGAGCGGGCCGGACGGCTCGCGGTCGGCGGCGTGGGCGGCCGGACCGGAGGCGACCTCGTGGGCGCCCCGGACGACTGCCATGCCCGAGCAGCAGACCGAGGCGCAGCAGGTAGCGCGCCGTCCAACCGGTCCGTCCCGACATCCCGCACCCTCCGGACTCGCGCCCGGTGGCACGGATCGACGCCCCGCACTGTACCCAAGGTGGCGGGCCGGGCACAGTACGCCGTCGATCCGTGTCGCGCGCGTCGCGCGCAGGCGTGGGATCCGTGCGGTCCGGGTACCAGCCGGACCATGGACACGCGCACGGCCGAACGCCCGGACACCGCCCCCACCCCCGCCGCGCCCACGGCCGGTACGGTCGCTGTCGTCGCCCACCGGAAGAAGACGTTCGGGGGCGGGCTCGACGAGCTGCGCTCCCGGCTCGTCGGCGCCGGGGTCGGGCGGCTGCTCTGGTACGAGGTGCCCAAGAGCCGCAAGGCGCCCAAGCGGGTCCGCGCGGCGCTGGACTCCGGCGCCGAGCTGGTGCTGGTGTGGGGCGGCGACGGCATGGTGCAGCGGTGCGCCGACACGCTGGCCGGCAGCGGCGTGCCGATGGGCATCCTGCCCGCCGGCACCGCCAACCTGTTCGCGGTGAACCTGGGCATCCCGGTCGACCTGCCCGAGGCGGTACGCATCGCGCTGCACGGCCGCCGCCGCGAGCTGGACCTGGGCCGGATCAACGGGGAGCACTTCGCGGTCATGGCGGGCGCCGGCTTCGACGGCGACCTCATCCGTGACGCCGACCGGCAGCTCAAGGGCCGCTTCGGCCGGATCGCGTACGTCTGGACCGGGCTGCGGCACGTGCGCGGCGAGTGCGTACGGACCCGGATCCGGGTCGACGGTGCCGACTGGTTCGACGACGAGGCGAGCTGCGTGCTGTTCGGCAACGTCGGCACCATCACCGGCGGCATCCCGGCGTTCGACGACGCCCGCCCCGACGACGGGGCGCTGGAGGTCGGCGTGTCGACCGCCAGCGGCGCCGTCGACTGGGCGCGGACGCTGGGCCGGATGGCCGCCGGGCACTCCGAGGACTCGCCGTTCGTCCGGATCACCCGGGGCCGCAGGATCAAGGTGCGGTTCGACGTGCCGAAGACGTACGAGCTGGACGGTGGCGCCCGGGGCACGGCGAAACGGCTCAAGGTCAGGGTGGTCCCCGGCGCGCTGACGGTGTGCTGTCCCGACCCGGCGCACTGACCGCGCCCGGGCCGGCGCAGGATGCCGGGATGCGCGACGACATCAGCGACTACCTGGCCGACCTGATCCGCCGCTCCCGGGACGTGCTCGGTGACGATCTCGTCGGCGCGTACGCGGCCGGGTCGGTCGGGCTGGGCGCGTACCAGCCGGGGCGCAGCGACGCGGACGTGGCGCTGGTGCGCAGCTGTCACGTGCTGCGTGCGCCCGGCGGGCACCTGCTGTGCGTCATCCCGGTGGCGAGCGACGGCGCGCTGGTCGAGTCCACCGCCACCCGCTGGCCGTGATCCGGCGCCCCGGCCGTGGGGCCAGGGCGCCGGAGACCGCGGGTCAGGAGCCGTACGGCAGCGTGACGGTCGAGCCGTTGCCGACGCCGAGGATCGTGGGCGCGCCGCCGATGGCGTTCCACACCTCGACGCGTACCGTGCCGCCGGACAGGTTGCCCAGCGTGCCGGTGGCCGAGAGCAGGCCCTGGGTCTGCCGGTAGCGCTCCGCACCCGGGACCGGGTCGGTGGCGAAGTACCGGTAGGTCTCCACCCGTTCGAAGCCGCCGTTGCCGGTCAGGTCGTAGGAGACCCGGATCTGGACGCCGTTGCCGACCGCGGTGCCCGCGTCGACGGCCAGGTCGAAGGCGGTCGCCCCGCCGTTGTACGCGCCGGTCAGCCCGGTGGCGGTGAACACCTGCGGGTTGGTCGGCGTGCCGTCGGAGTTGCCGTTCGCCGCCGCCACGGTCACCGTGCCGGCGGTGCCGGCGGTGCCGTCCAGCCCGCCGCCGGAGCGCAGGTACCGGACCGGCTTCAGCGACCCGGGGACGCTCGGGCTCGGGCTCGCGGAGGTCGGCGTCGGGCTGGCGCTGGTCGGCGTCGGGCTGGGCGTCGTGGTCGGAGGCGGGCCGGTCGGCACGGTCCCGCCACCGGTGGCGTTGCCGCCGCTCCACGTGTACGCCCCGGACGTGGCCGTCCTCCCGGCCGGCACGGCGAGCGTGACGCCGGTGGAGAACGTCACCGTCAGCGGCCGGGCGGTGATGTTCGACGCCACGTAGGTGCGGACGCCGTTCTTGACGAACACCTTCGCCAGCGGGTGGTTCGCGGTGACTGTGGTGTCCACCGTGCCGAGCGCGGCCAGGTTGCGGATCCAGTGGAACGTGTGTGCCTTGCTCTCGCCCTCCTCGCTGGTGAACCCGCTGTTGGCGCGGAAGTTGCGCAGCGCCTGCTCGCCGTCGCCGAGGGCCAGGAACTCCCAGATGATGTCCTGCCACACCGTCGGCAGCCCGCCCTTGTTGGTGACCAGCTCGGCGTAGTTGGCCTTGACGTACTCGGGGAAGTCGCCCAGGTAGAGGTGACCACCGGTGATCGGCAGCATGTTGATGCCCTGGATCATCTCCGGCGCCGCCGAGAACCAGGTGGAGTACGACCCGCCGTCGCCCCACACCATGCCGACGGTCTTGTGCCCGAACGCGGCGGGGAAGTTCTGGTCGTACACGTCGAACCAGTACTCGGAGATGGCCGCGGACTGGGTGGTCCACAGGTAGACCCCGGCGTCCCGGACGGCGGTGTCGCCGGTGGCCTGGCCCCACTGGATCAGCGCGTTGGCGAAGTTCATCCCCTCGGATGAGGACTCCTGGTTGTTGCCGGCGAAGAACGGCGCCAGCCCGGAGGCCCAGTCGTGCCCGGCGTAGATGTCGAAGTCCCGCAGGTAGGGGAAGCGGCTGTCGGCGCGGTCGTAGTTGTTGGCGTCGCGGATGAGCAGGTCGACCATGCCGCCGTAGCGGCTGTCGTCGGCCCAGCCCGGGTCGAACTTGGCGAGCGTGGCGGCGGCCGCGATGAAGTAGCCGTAGTGGAAGTGGTGGTCGTTGAGATCCTCGTCCGAGCCGTACGAGGCGGGGTAGCCGATCAGCGTGCCCCAGTTGCGGTCGTAGTAGAACAGCTGGCCGGTCTCGCCGGAGCCGGCGGTGAGCCAGTTGGTCAGCCGGTTCCGCATCGCGGTCAGCGCCGCGTCGCGGACCGAGGTCTGCCCGAGCTGGTCGGCGATCTCGGCGATCCGGGCGGCCCGGCCGAGCCCCTTTCCGGCCCAGTAGGTGTCAGTGCCGCTGACGCCCTCCGGGTTGCCCTTCTCGGCGTTGAGGTAGCCGGTGACGGTGGCGAGGTCGGCGCCGCTGGAGTCGCCCACGGCGGGCACCTCGGGCAGCACGCCGGTGAAGCGCATGGAGGTGGTGAACGACGGCACGCCGGTGAGTACGCGCATGGCGCCGCGCGCCGAGACGTACGTCTGCCCGATCGGGGTGGCGCCGGTGAGGCTGCGCCACTGGTGCGGGTAGAGCGCCACCACCGTCTTCGTCTCGCTGCCCTCGCGGGGCGTGGTGGTGAACGCGTAGGTGGTGCGCACCGTTCCCGCCGACGGGTTGTACGTGTAGCTCATCCGGGTGCCGGTGACGTGGGCGTGGGCGTACCGGCCGTAGGTGTCGGCCAGGGCGGCCCGGTCGCCGCCGCCGGGCAGCACCGCGACCGAGAAGTACCCCTTGCCGGCGAGCGTCGAGCTGATGCCGGTGCCGTTGACCGTCCAGGTCGCGCCGGACGGCGCGTACGCGACGTAGTCGTGGCCGCGGACGGTGAAGCCGATGGTGGCGCCGGAGTTGCGCCAGACGGTGGGCGTCCCGGCGGTGGTGAGCTGCGCGGTGCCGCCGTTCACCGTGTAGTAGCTGAACGGCAGGCCGTGGCCGATCGTGGCGCGCATGGTGCGGCTGCCGTCGCTCCAGTCGGCGGTGACCGTCCAGTCGGTCCAGCCGGCGGCCTTGACCACCGGCGCGGTCAGCCCGGCCAGCCCGACGCGGACGTCCTCGGTGTACGGGTAGTGGAACTCGCCCACACCGGTCGCGGTGCCGCTGATCGCGGGCGTGGTGGTGTAGGACAACCCGAGCCCGTTGTTCTCGGCCTTGAACGCCAGCGGGTGGGCGTGCAGGACTTCGCTGCCGGTGCAGTTGTTGCGCTTCCAGATCAGCGAGGACCACCAGTCGTTGGTGGGAATCGCGCCGGCCGGCGCGTCGGCTGTGGTGAACGTCCGCGGGTTGGTGCTGATCGCGCCGCAGCCCTTGGGGAGCAGTGCGCCGGCCGGCCGCGTCTCGGTGAAGCTGCCCGCGCCGACCGCGCCGGCGGTGGCGGTGCCGCCACCGGCGACCACGACGCCGAGCAGGCCGGCGGCGAGCACTGAGGCGGCGGCGAGGGCGGTCGCCCGCAGGCCGCGGCGGCGGGCCGGGGACGGGACGGGCACGGCCGGGGGTACGGGGTCGGGGGAGAAGTCCCGCAGGAGGGTCATGGAGGTCCCTTCACGAGGAGAGGCGGGGTACGGAGTGGTGGTCCGGAAGCTGTGAGAGCGCTCTCTCGAGATGCGACATTAAGGTCCGGGTTACGGGTCCGTCAATGTCCTGTTACGAGAGAGGGCGCTCTTCCGGGGTCGTCCTGACCCTCCGCAGTGGCTCTCCGTACGACCGGTGACCGGGGCGACCCCGGACCGCGCCGCCGCCCCCGGCCGGTGACCGGGGGCAGCGCCGCGCGTGCGTGCTCAGGCGGCGGTGGCGGCGGCGAGCCTGTCCGCCGCGTCGCCGGCGCCGGGCTGAGCGTGCTGCCGGTCGGCCGGAGCGACCGGGACCGTTCCGGCCAGGCCCGGCGTGAGCACGCCGACCGACGTGATCGCGCCGCCCGGGCTGACGGAGCGCGCGGCCGGGACGGAGCGCGCGGGCCGCGGCGCCCGGGCGGCGCTCAGTCCGACCTGCGCGTTGTTCCAGGCCGGGCACGGCCACGCCGCCCCGGCGCAGCTCGGGCTGGCGCAGGCGCGCTCGGCGTCCGGCTGGTGCGCGTCGGACACCGCGGCGGCCAGGTCCCACAGCAGCGGATCGGTCACCTCCGCGGGGCGGTCGGCGACGCGGTCTGTGCTGGCTTCGGACATTGTTCGGTCCCCCTGTCGTGAACGGCCCCCACCTGTTTCCGGAAACCGCCCCGGCCAAACCTGCGCCCGCCCGGGCGCGGACATAGGCTGGCCGGCGTGGCGAGGTACTACGACCTGCATCCGGACAACCCCCAGCCCCGCGTGATCCGGCAGGTGGTGGACCTGCTGCGCGCCGACGGGGTGATCGCCTACCCGACCGACTCCTGCTACGCGCTCGGCTGCCGGATCGGCAACCGCGACGGCGTGGAGCGGATCCGGGAGATCCGGCGGCTGGACGACCGGCACCCGTTCACGCTGATGTGCGCCGACTTCGCTCAGCTCGGCCAGTTCGTCAAGCTCAGCAACGCGGTCTTCCGGCAGGTGAAGTCGGTCATCCCGGGCAGCTACACGTTCCTGCTGCCGGCCACCGCCGAGGTACCCCGCCGGTTGCAGGACCCGCGGCGGCGGGTGGTCGGGGCGCGGGTGCCCCGGCACGCCGTGACCCAGGCGCTGCTCGCCGAACTCGGCGAGCCGCTGCTGACCAGCACGCTGCTGCTGCCCGGCGAGGACGAGCCGATGACCCAGGGCTGGGAGATCAAGGAGCGGCTCGACCACCTCGTCGATGCGGTGGTCGACGCCGGGGACTGCGGGCTGGAGCCGACCACAGTGGTCGACCTGTCCGGCGCGGAGCCGGAGATCCTGCGCCGCGGCGCCGGCGACCCCTCCCGCTTCGAGTAACGATCACCCGTTGCGCCCCGCCGGGCCTCCGCCGTGGCCGGCCGAGGCCGCCCTGGAGGCGCTGCCCCCGGCCGCCGGCGACGTGGGCGCCACGCAGGACACCGTGGACCGGCTGCGCGCCGACTACGAGAACCACCTGGCCGCCGCCCGCGACCCGGGCGGCGAGGACGCGGAGGGGGAGCGGCAGGCGGCCCGGCGGCCCCGATCAGCGCCCGTCGACGGCGACAGCCGTGTACGGGGTGGCCGGCGTCGGCGGAGTGGAGAACCGGGCGTTGGGCAGGTAGAGCCGCCCGAGCGCGGCGGCGACGGTGGTCGGCACGTCGAAGTCCGGGTCGGTGAGGACCCGGCGCAGCACACCGGTGGTGCCGGCGCGGTTCAGTTCGACCACGGCGATCTGGTTGAGCCGGTTCTGCACCACGTACAGCGTGCGGCCGATCAGCAGCAGGCCGTCGCCGTTGACGAACGTGGTGCCCGGCACGTCGACGGCGGTGGTGACGCCGGTGGCCGGGTCCACCCGGAACAGGATGCCGGTGTTCGACTGCACGACGATCAGCCCTCGGCCGTCCGGCGTCGGCACGATGCCGTTGAGGTTGACGCCGGTACCGCTCTGCTGGAAGTCGCCGGTCAGCGGCAGCGTGGTGAAGCCGCCGGCGGGCGGCAGCGTGCCGCCGCGTCCCAGCGGCAGGCGGTAGAGCACCGGCCGGTTCGAGTCGGTGAACCAGGCGGCGTCGGGGGTGAGCGTCACGTCGTTGACGAACGTCGGCGCGTCGGCGAACCGGTAGCGGGCGAGCACGGCGCCGGTGCGCGTGTCGATCACCCGCGCGTCGCCGGCGGTGCCGCCGGCGACGAAGAGCCGGCCCCGCCTGTCGACCTTCAGGCCGAGCGACGGGGTGCCGGTGGCGGGGCTGACCTGCCGGCCCGCTCCGGTGATCAGGTCGGCGCGGTAGATCTCTCCGGTGGCCCGCGACCCGAACCAGGCGTACCGGCCGGCGGCGGCGATGCCCTCCGGCTGGAAGCCGTCCGGCAGCGCGATCACTGCCGGGCGCCGGTCGTGGGCGGCGGCGGGGGCCGGTGCGGCGGTGGTGACGAGGGTGGCGGTCAGGGCGACGCCGATAGCGGTCCTGATGCGTCGGTTCACTGTGGTCCTTCCGGCGAGACAGTGGAACAGGACCTACCCCACTGTACGGTCGCCGGCGGGTGCCCGCCGGGGATGCGACCCGGCACGGTCGCCCCGTGCCGGGTCGCGCCGACTGTCAGCCGCCCGCGCAGGCCGGCGTGCCGGAGGGCGCCGTGCCGGTGCCCTGGAATCCGAACTCGGTGGTGCCACCGGCACCGACCTGGCGGTTGTAGTCCACGTTGCGGAACGTCACCGCGCCGGTGGTGCCGCTGGCCTGGGCGCTCCAGGTGTTCGTGACGGCCGAGCCCGAGGGCACGGTGAGCGACACGGCCCATCCGTTGAGCCCGCCGGCTCCCGCGGTGATCCGGACGTTGGTGACGAAGCCGCCCAGCCACTGGTTGGTGGTGAACGTCGCGGTGCAGGCGCCGGTCGGCGGGGGCGTCGTCGGCGGCGCGCTGGTCGGCGGCGCGCTGGTCGGCGGTGTCGAGGTGGGCGGGGCGCTGGTCGGCGGCGCGGTGGTGGGCGGCGGGGTGCCGCCCGCGTTGAGGGCGTTCAGCACGGCGGTGTACGCCTGCTTCTTGTTGCCGCTGCCGTCGAACAGCAGCGGGGTGCCGCTGGCCCGCCAGGAGTCGGTGTCCCGGATGCCCCAGACCGTGATGCCGTTGCAGCGCGGCACGGCCAGGCAGTCCCGGGTCACGTTGCCGTACGTGGTGGCCTGGGTGCTGCCGGAGCCCTCGATGTCCAGCTCGGTGATCTGCACGTCGACGCCGAGCGCGGCGAAGTTCTGCAGCGTGGTGCGGTAGTTGCTCGGGTACGGCGACCCGCTGTTGAAGTGCGACTGGAAACCGACGCAGTCGATCGGCACGCCCCGGGCCTTGAAGTCCCGCACCATGTTGTAGACGGCCTGCGTCTTGGCCCAGTTCCAGTTGTCGGTGTTGTAGTCGTTGTAGCAGAGCTTGGCGCCCGGATCGGCGGCGCGGGCGGCCCGGAACGCGGCCTCGATCCAGTCGCTGCCGGTGCGCTCCAGGTTGGAGTTGCGGCGGGCGCCGCTGTTGCCGTCGTCGAACGCCTCGTTCACCACGTCCCAGGAGTCGATCTTGCCGCGGTAGTGGGTGGCGACCCGGGTGACGTGGTTGAGCATCGCCTGGCGCAGCGCGCTGCCGGACATGTTCTGCGCCCAGCCGGGCTGCTGCGAGTGCCAGGCCAGCGCGTGGCCGCGTACCCGCATGCCGTTGGCCTGGGCGTGCGCGACGAGCCGGTCGCCGCTGGTGAAGTTGAACTGGTTCTGGGACGGCTCGGTGGCGTCCCACTTCATCTCGTTCTCGGCGGTCACCGAGTTGAACTCGCGGTTGAGGATGCCGACGTACGTGCTGTCGGACAGCTTGTTGACCGCCACCGCCGCGCCGAAGTACCGGCCCTGCTCCGCCGCCGACGCGCCGAGCGTCGTGCCGGCGCTGGCACTGGTCGCCACCGCTGTCGTCGCGGCGACCACCGCGGCCCCCGCCACCATCGCGATCACAGCGGTCCGCGGGCGTGACCGGGCTGCCGCGCTCCCGCTGCCGCGGGCGACCACCTTGTCCATCTGAATGCCTCTCTAGCCTGACGATGGGATCGGCTCGCCTCGGCCCCACCGCCCGCCACGACGTCGGCTCCGCGCGGCCGCCCGGTGGCCGCGCCAGGTCCGGGAGTGACTCCCCGGCACATCGTGAGTGGATCGAAGCGAATCTCTGCCCGGAGCCTACCGGAATTGTTCCGAAAACTTAATCACCTCGATGCGTCGACCATGGGGCGGCCGGCATCGGGTGAGCAGGCGGATTCTGCGGGTGGGTGCGGGCTGCGAGCGTGCGCGTACCGCCCGGCGCGGTTCCGGAAGTTTCGGGGCCCGCCGGTTCTGCCACTTGAGTCGATCGCGCCACCGGACCGATGCTTGGCAGATCGACCGTAGACGATGGAGGAGGTGTCGGGGGATGCGCCGACCCGCGCTTGTCGTACTCGTCCTCGCCGCCCTGCTCGCCGGCACCCCGGCGCTCGCCCGGGCCGGCGTCGCCGCACCGCCGTCCGATCCCGCCGCGCTCGCCGATCTCCGTACGCCCGGCACCGCCTGGGGGCGCGACCCGGCCACCGGCCGGCTCACCGTCACCGCCGACGACACGGTACGCGGACCCGAGCTGGCCGCGTTGCGCCGCACCGCCGACCGGGCCGGCGCGGTGCTGCACCACGAACCCGGGCGGCTGCGCACGCTCATCGCCGGCGGTCAGGCGATCTACGGCGGCGGCGGGCGGTGCTCCCTGGGCGCGAACGTGCGCAGCGGCACCACCTGGTACTTCGTGACCGCCGGGCACTGCACGCGCCTCGCCGCCACCTGGTACGCCGACAGCGCCCGCACCACGGTGCTGGGCAGCCGGAGCGGCAGCAGCTTCCCCGGCAACGACTACGGCGTGGTCCGCTACACCGGCGACGTCGCCCACCCGAGCGCGGTCCACACCTACCCCGGGCAGGTCACCGTCACCGCCGCCGGCAGCGCGTACGTCGGGCAGGGGGTCTGCCGCAGTGGCGCCACCACGGGCGTACGGTGCGGCACCGTCACCGGGCTCAACCAGACCGTCAACTACGCCGAAGGCAGCGTCACCGGGCTCATCCGCACGAACATCTGCGCCGAGCCGGGCGACAGCGGCGGCCCGCTCTACGTGGCCGCGACCGGCACCGTCATCGGCGTCCTCTCCGGCGGCAGCGGCAACTGCACGAGCGGCGGCACCAGCTACTACCAGCCGATCCTGGAGATCCTCGCCGCGTACGGCCTGGCCATCCCCTGACCGGCGCTCAGCCCGCGCAGGTGTTGTTGCGCACCGGCTGGGTCAGCCGCTCCTGGTCCCCGAACGCCGCGTAGACGCGCAGGTGACACGGCCGGTCGAGGTCACCACCCGGCGTCAGCTCTTGGCCGCCGGCCCGAGGAGTTCGGCCGCCCGTCGGTCGGCGAACGCGGTGACGGCCTGCTGCCCGGCGCCGAACACGATCGCCAGGCCCAGCAGCGCGGCGGTGCTGCTGACGCTGGTCTCCACCAGGCCGCCGATGACGAGCATGATGCCGACCACCGCGACCAGCGGGCCGATCGCGAGCTTGAGCAGCCCCTGCTGGAACGGCAGCTTGTAGGGCAGCCCGCCGGACCGTGAGGTGATCATCGAGGGCAGCGCGCTGAGGAACGCCCCGAGCGCCCCGGCGATCAGCACGAAGAACAACAGCCGCCACGCCGGCACGCCACCGGCGTCGGTCGGCGCCTCCAGCAGCCGTACGTCGTGGCTGCGCCACTGCACCAGCACCACCAGGATCTCCGCGACGAGCGCGAACACCGACAGGCCCAGCATCCGGTTGCGCAGCCGGCGGGCCGACTCGTGGAACTCGTCGGACGCCGAGTGGTAGCGCAGCAGCAACGCCTGCACCCGGGCGCGCAGTAGCGCGTCGGACGGGGCTCCGGCCGACGGGTCGAGATCGGTGAGCACCTTGTCGTCGGCCGGCAGCACCTGCGCCGCCGCGCTCCGGTACGCCGGCAGCAGCCCGGTCAGCTCGTCCGGGGAGCGCAGCGCCACCATGGCCCGCTCCACCGAGTGGATCGTCTGCCACGCGTACTCCAGGTTGCCGCCGCGCAACCACTCGACCACGCCGCTGCGTCCGAGCACCCCCTCCACCCCGGACAGTTGCGCGCGCAGCGCCTCGGCCCGCTCGGGATCACGCGGCGACAGCACCGCGAGCTGCTGGTACAGGTCGTCGAGCTTGGTACGCACGCGGACCTGCCACACGGCGGCGGGAACCGGCGCGGCGGGCCGGACCGGGCCCTCCGGCGCGCTCCGCGGCTCGGGTATGGCCTCCGGCTGGGTCTCCTGTCCGATCATCGTGCCCCACCTCTTCCCCCACCCGACGCGCGGCGCGCGAGTCTGCTACCAGTATTCGCAGGTCAGAGGCATAATGGCTAGAGCACAGCGGACAGTCGGCCGGGTCACGACGGCGGTGGGCCGACCTGACGGACGACACCGCGGCGCTCGGGCGGTCGGTAGCCTGACCCGGTGACCGTCTACGCCCTCGCACAGCTCACCATCCACGACCGGGCGCGCTACGACAGGTATGCCGCCGCCTTCCCGCCGGTACTGGCCCGGTACGGCGGGAAGCTGCTCGCCGCCGACACCGCTCCTCGCGTGGTGGAGGGCGACTGGCCGCACCAGAAGGCGGTGCTGCTGTCGTTCGGCAGCCGCGAGGACTTCGAGCGCTGGTCCACCTCGCCGGAGTACCGGGAGATCTCCCGGGACCGGGAGGCGGCCACCGAGGGCGTGGTCCTGCTACTCGACGGGATCGGTCACGCCTGGCCGGCCTGACCCGCCGGCCCGCTCAGAGGCGGTGGCGCACCCACACGTTGGGCTCGACGTACGCGGCGTGGTCGTGGTCGACGTCGACGAGCACCGGCGTCAGCGCGCCCGGCACGCGTACCGGGCCGGAGGTGTCGAACGGCAGCCCGGTCCAGCGCCGCCAGTCGGCGAGCGTGCCGGTCACCGTCATCGACCGGGGCGCGACCCGCTCGATCACCCCGCCCGCGCGGACGTGCACCCGCAGCCACGGGTCGGCCGGCAGCCCGTCCGGGCCGCGCCGGGCCACGTACTCGGTCATCGGCACGTCCGGGACGGCGGCCTTGCCGCTCGGGCGCACCGGCGCCACCAGCGTGTCGAAGCCGGCGCGGGCCACCGCCGCGCGCATGGCCGCCAGCATCAGCGCGGACAGCCCGCCGCCGCGCCGGTCCGGGCGCACGCAGATCTCCAGCGCGGACACCAGGTTCGGCGTGGACCCGGTGAGCCGGCCGAGCGTGGCCCGCTGGATCACCCGGTCCCAGCCGCCGTCGGGCAGCTCGTCCTCGGTCCAGCGCAGCGGCACCGCGTACCCCCGGGCCACGGCCCGGCCCGGCTCGGCCGGGTCGACGGCGGCGAAGACGAACTCGGGGTACGTCTCGTGCGCGACGCCGTAGTAGATCGCGCCCATCGGATCCCAGAGCATGAACGGCGGCCAGGCGCCGTCGAAGTCGGCGTCCAGCAGCGGCGCCAGGTCGGGCCGCTGCGCCAGGGTCACGATCTCCACTGTCACGCCGGGCAGGCTAGAGGCGCGCGGCCCGGACCGCACCCGGATTACCGCTTCGCCCCTGGTTAGGCTGCCGGCATGGCAGATCCGTTCCGGGTGCGCGTCACCGTGCGCGGCTACGGACTCGACACGCAGGGGCACCTCAACCAGGCGGTCTACCTCCAGTACGCCGAGCACGCCCGCTGGGAGTGCCTGCGCGCGTCCGGCCGGGTCGCCGGGCGCGGTGGGTGAATCTCACGCGTCGCGCGGCGCCCGTTTCGGGAAGACGGTGTACGCGACCGGCCAGAACACCAGCCAGCCCGCCATCACCAGGCTGAGCCGGCCGGTCCACGCCCACAGCTCGGCGGTGCGCTCGCCGTCGCCGACCAGGGCGATGCCGGCGAGCAGCACGGCGCAGGCGACCGCCCAGCCGATCATGCCCTTACCCCACTCGCGCCACTCGTGCCGGGCCCGGGCCATCCCGTACCGGGGGGCCCGGCGCGGGGGAGGGCCGCCGGCGAACCGGTGCGCGAACCGCTCGTCGGCCCAGCGCACCATGCTGTGCCCGAACGCCACCGAGAACCCGAGGTACGCGGCGGCGAGGCCGTGGGCGAACGTGGCCGTGGCGCCCCGGCGCAGGTCGATCATCGTGGCGGCAAGCAGGACGAGGTCGACGACCGGCACGGCGATCAGCAGGGCGGCGCCGAGGCGGGGCCGCCGCAGCGGGTACCGGGCGATCAGGCCGGCGAGCAGCACCACCCAGAACGCCACCTCGCATCCGACGATCACTGCCACGAGCATGCGGCCTCCCTTTTTAGTACGCTGTGCGATAACCGTAGCAGCGGTCGTCAACCACGTTCCGGAGGGGCCCGTGCCCAAGATCGTCGACCACGACGCGCGCCGTGCCGAACTGGCGCAGGCGATGTGGCGGGTCGTCTACCGCGACGGCGTCGGCGCCGCCACCGTCCGCAGCATCGCGGCCGAGGCGGGCTGGTCACCGAGCGCGCTGCGGCACTACTTCGCCACCCAGACCGAGCTGCTGGTGTTCGCCATGGAGCACGTGCAGGCCGAGGCGGCCGAGCGGATCGCCGCCGACGACCGCACCGGCGGCCCGCGCGAGGTCGCCCAGCGGATCCTGGAACAACTGCTGCCACTGGACCGCCAGCGCGTCCGCGAGGCCGAGGTGTGGCTGCTGCTCGCCGCGCGCGCCCAGACCGACCCGGTGGCGCGTGCCCGGATGGCCGACGCGGACGACGGCATCCGCCGCGCCGTCGAGTTCGCCGTGGTGCTGCTCACCGGGGAACCGGCCGCCGACCACGAAACGGTCGCCCGGTTGCACGCCCTGCTCGACGGGCTCGCGCTGCATGCGCTCCTGTACCCCGAGCGGATGCCGCCCGCGCGTGCCCGGGAGCTGCTCGGCGCGCACCTGGGCACGCTGGCCGCGTCCTGAGCGCCCTGGCCGGTGCTGAGCGACTCAGTCGCCCGGCGGCCGGCCCATCGCCGCGCCCAGCTCGGCACGGCTGGCGATGCCCAGCTTGCGGTAGACCCGGGCCAGGTTGGCCTCCACCGTCTTCGGGCTGATGTAGAGCGCGTCGGCGATGAGCCGGTTGGTCTGGCCCCGCGCGGCGAGCCGGGCGACCCGCTCCTCGGTCGCGGTGAGCGTCGTCGGTGCCGGGGTGCGGGCGCCGATGCGGCCCAGCTCCGCCCGCGCCCGGTCGGCGAACGCGGACGCGCCGAGTGCGTCGAACTCGGCCACCGCCGCGTCGAGCGCCGCCCGCGCCTCCCGGCGTCGCCGCACCCGCCGGTACGCGCGGCCGGCGGCGAGCAGGCAGCGGGCCCGGTCCAGCGGCAGCACCGCCTCCGGCACCGCGGCCCGGGCCTGCGTCAGCGCGTCCAGCGCCGCGCTCGGATCCGCACCGGTCGCGCCGGCCAGCAGGACCCGGCTGCGGGCCAGCCCGAGCGTCGTCCACGGTCGTGGCAGCCGGCTGTGGCGCCGGGCCAGCCGGTCCAGCGCGGCGTGCGCGGTGTCCAGGTCACCGGCGCCCACGCACGCCTCGATCCAGTCCGGCTCGAAGCGCTGCCCGAGCGGTTCGGCGATGCCCGACCCGTCCAGATCGGCGGCGAGCGCGCCGAACGCCGTCGCGGCGGTGGCCCACTCCCCGGACGCCAGCGCCACCAGCCCGGTGAGCTGGTGGTGCAGTCGCCGGCTCCACGTGTCGGCGAGGTCGTCGTCGCGGCGCAGCCCGGCTGCGGCGGCGCCCGCCTGCGCCAACCGGCCCCGGTGCGCGTCGAGCACACCGCCCAGCCAGCTCTCGCCCACCAGCCCGGTACCCAGCTGCTCACCCAGGTCACGGGCGGCGGCGATGTGCGAACCGGCCTCGGCGAAGCGCCCCGCCAGCAGTTCCGTCTCGCCGAGATGGGTCAGCACCTCGTGCCGCAGCGGGTCGTCGCCCCGTGCCACCGCCAGGTCCAGCATCAGGTGCAGCCGGGCCCGCGCCCGGTCGTGGTCGTCGACCGACTTCCACCAGATCGCCGGCACCGAACCGGCCAGGAAGGACGGCTCGCCGTCCTCCAGCGCCAGCGCCCGGTCCAGCAGTTCCGTGGGCGCCGGGCCGCCGGCGCGTACCTCGTTGAAGAACAGCAGCAGCAGCGCGGCGGTCAGCAGCGGGCGGTGCTCGTCGCGGCCGGACAGGCGGGCGATCGCGGCGCGCGCGTGCCGGCGGGCCGGCTCCGGCTGGTCGTGGAACATGGTCAGGTGGGTGTGGATCCGCCCGGCCAGGTCGCCGTCCGGCCCAGCGGCGGCGAGCGCCTGCTCGGCGACCCGGACGGCGGTGACCAGGTCGTCGACGCACCACGCGACGAGCGCGCGCAACAGCAGCGCCTCGCCCCGCTCGGCGCCGGTCAGCTCGTCGGCCGCCGCCGCGGCGGCCCGCCCGGCCGCCGCGTAGTCGCCGCTGTCGATGCGGCACTGCACCGCGTCGAGGCGGCGCCGGTTCCGGTCGGCGGCCGACGACGGCGGGGTCAGCTCGGCCGCCCGGGCGTACCAGTCGGCGGCGAGCGCCGATGCGCCGCGCATCCGCTGCCGGGCCGCCGCGGCGGCCAGATCGGCGGCGACGGCGACGTCCGGCGCCACAGTGCACCGGGACAGGTGCCGGGCCCGCTCGTCCGGGTCGGCGACCGCACCGGCGAGCAGCGCGTGCAATTGCCGCCGGGCCCCCGGCGGGATGCTCTCGCGCACCGCCGCCGCGTACCGCGGGTGCGCGAAGTCGATCCGGCTCGGCGTGACCACGACCAGCCCGGCGTCCTCGGCCGCGTCCAGCGCTCCGGCCGGCGCACCCGCCGCTGCCAGGTCCCGCAGCGTCGGCACGGACAGCAGCGCGGCCAGCCGCACCGCGTCCCGGCTCGGACCGGGCAGCGCCCGCAGGGTCTCCGCGAGCAGCAGGCGCAGCGACGACGGTACGGGCAGGTCCTCGTCGTGCGCGGGCGGGCGCGGCAGCCGCAGCACCGCGCGGGCCAGTTCGATGGCCAGCAGCGGATTGCCGTCGGCGTCGCGGGCCAGCCGGTCGGTGAGCGGACGGCTGAGCGTGCCGCCGAGCCGGGCGGCGAGGACGCGGTGCAGGTCGGGCGGAGTGAGCGGGGGTACGGCGGCGCGCAGCAGCGCGGGCCGCCCGGCCGGGTCGTCGTCGAGCCCGAGCGGCACCGGCACCGGGGGGCTGTCCCCGGTGCGGTGGGTGGCCAGGACGGCGGGCCACCGGGTCAGCCGGCGCAGCGCGAACCGCAGCGCCCGGGCGCTCGGCGGGTCCAGCCACTGCGGATCGTCGACCGCGAGCAGCACCCGGGGCGCGTCGGTGACCGCCGCGTCGAGCAGCGTACGGGTGGCCGCGCCCACCGCCCGCTCGTCCACCGCGCCGTCGTGCTCGCCGGTCAGCAGCACCATGTCGGCGGCGACCCGTTGCGGCGCGGGCAGCCCCGGTAGCGCGTCGGCCAGCGGGCGGAGCACGTCGGCGAGTGCCGCGTACGGCAGCGCGGTCTCGGCCTCGGTGGGCGCGGCGGACAGCACCCGCCAGCCGGTGCGCCCGGCGTGGGCGACCACTGCCCGCCAGAGCGCGGTCTTGCCGATGCCGCTCGGACCGTCGAGCAGCACCGGCGTACCGGAGGTCAGGGCACGCCACACCCGCTCGACGACCGCGTCGCGGCCGACCAGTGCGGCGTCCATGGCGGGATGGTGGCACAGCCGCGCCCGCGAACCCAGCGTCGGCGCGGCCTGGCCCCGAAGCTGTCCGCATGTCGAGACGGCGGGATCACCTCCTGGTGCGGTAGACGCCGGCCACGCACCGGCCGCCTCACATCCGGCCGGCGACGGTACGGGCGAGCCGTTCCAGCGGCGCCCGGTTCTCCTGCGGGTCGTTGAGCCGCACCAGCCGCACCGCCACCCACAACTCGCCCTTGCGCAGGAAGAACGTCTCCGCGGTGAGCAGTGCCTCGTCGGCCGTCCCGGCCAGCTCACGGATCTCGTGCCCGAGTTGCCGTTCGATGTCGAGGTACTTCTTGGCGCCGTCGCCCACGAACACCTCGACCTGAGCGGTGGGCCCGCTCGTCGGTCCGGTGTAGGTGCACGACCGGTCGGAAACCACCGGTTCCTGCAGCGCGGTGCCGGCGAGGCGTTCCGCGTCGGCCTTCGGCACCAGCGCGCACGCCTGCGGGGCGGCGGCGTCGTCCACCGGTTCGGTGCTCGCCAGCGCCTCCCCGGTCGGCTCCGCGACCGGCGCGCTCGCGCCCGGGGCGGCGCCACCGGCAGCCGGCGGTTCGTCGCCGCCGCAGCCGGCCGAGGCGGTGAGCAGGGCCGCGGCCAGCGTGAGCGCGATCAGTCCACGGGTTCGCATGCCCGCCCCCTCAGCCCGGAATCGCGTCGAGCGTACGGCGGAGGATCTGCTCGTTGCCGGCGGTGCCGCCGCCGAAGCTGCTGATGGTGACGGTGTACGCGCCCTTGCCGTCGATCAGCACCGCTTCGCCGCTGATGTCCTTGACCGCGAGGTAGCTCCGCTCGCCCCGGTCCAGGTCGACGACCTTCTCGTACTGCTTGCCGGCCTGCTCGTGCTGGTAGTCGTAGGTCGTCACGCCGGCCTCCGCCGACGCGGTGGTGACGGTCAGGCTGGCCACTCCCTTGCCGTCGCCGAACGCGCAGTTCCCGTCGTCCCGCATGCTCTGCCCGACGATCTCCGACACCTGAGCGGCGGTGAACGGGCAGGGCGGGCGGACCCCGGCGAGCGTACCGGCGTCCGCGTCCCCGTCCCCGGCGACATCGGCCGGTGCGGAGTCCGGCGGACCTGCGTCGCCGCCGTCGCACCCGGCCGGGGCGAGCAGGGCGAGCAGCAGCAGGGGCAGCGCCAGCCGGGCGCGGCCGGTCCGGGACGGTGTGAGCGCGTCAGATGCCATGTGATCGACGCTAGGCATGTCGTCACCGCCCGTAATCGGGGGTTTCCCTATGCGGTGACCTTGCGGACGGACGGATACGGCCGGCCCAGCGGGCGCAGCGCGCCGATGCCGAACCGACCGGCGCCGCACGGTGCGGTCCACCACCGGGCCGCACCGCTGCCGACGCGGTGGCCCGGTCCCTCCGGGTGCCGCCGGATAGGGTCGCATCCGTGCGGACCAAGCAGGAACTGTCGACGGCGATCCGGGAACGACGGCGGGCGGTGCTCGTGGTCAACGCCCACTCCCGGCGCGGCCGGCGGCTCTACGACACCGTCCACGCACGCCTGCGGGCCGCCGGTTTCGCGCTGCTCGGCGCGTACCCGGCGGACCGGCCGGGAGAGCTGGACCGGGTCCTCGCCGAGGCCGCCGACCTGGGGCCGGACCTGCTGGTCACCGGCGGTGGCGACGGCACGGTCGGTGCGGCGGCCCGGCTGCTCGCCCACCGGGACATCGCGATGGGCCTACTGCCGCTGGGCACCACAAACAACTTCGCCCGCACCGTCGGGGTCCCGCTCGACCTGGACGCCGCGATCGCGGTGCTCACCGGCGGCAAGGTGATCGACGTCGACCTGGGCCTGATCGGCGACACCCGGTTCACCAACCACGTCGGGGTCGGCCTGTCCGCCGACATCATGCAGGCCGCGCCGCCCGGGCTGAAGCGGGTCGTCGGGCGGCTCGCGTACCCGCTGACCGGGCTGGGGCTGCTGGCCCGCCACCGGCCGCTGGCCGTGACGGTCCGCGCCGAGGGCCGCGAGCACACGTTCACCACGCATCAGGTGTACGTGGCCAACGGCGGCTTCCACGCCGGCCGGCCCATCACCGCCGACGCCACCGCCGACGACCGGCTGCTGGTCGCGTACCCGGTGGGTGGGCCGACCCGTCGCGGGCTGCTGCGCGAGACGGCGCGCAACGCGGCGGCCGGCCACCGCCGTACGCTCGGCGACGAGCCGTTCCTGGCGGTACGCCAGCTGTGGCTGGACACCGACCGGCCGGCCCGCATCGAGGTCGACGGCGAGCCGTACGGGCGGACGCCGGTCCGCATCGGCCTGGACCCGAACGCGTTGCGGCTGATGGCGCCCGCGGGCAGCCCGGACCACTGACCGGTCAGGCCCAGTGCTCCTCGTCCGGCAGCGGGATCTCGGTGTTCTGCTCCACCGCGTCGGCGGCGGTCAGGTCGTCACGCACCGACTCGCCCAGCCCGGCCCGGTCGCTCGGCGGGCGCAGCACGCCCTGCTCGGCCAGGTCCGCCTCGCTCGCCTCGGGCACCGCCGTGCCGACCGTGTCGGGTCCGCCGACGAGCGTCTCGTCCTGCCGCTGCTCCTGGGCGTCGGCCTCGGGCGGGCGGCGCAGCGCGTCCTCGCTCATCGCGTCCCCGTCACGCCGTGCGCCGCACGTACGGCGCGCTCTGGTCGGCCACGTCGCCGTACTCGGCCGGGAGCTGCCCGACGACCTGCGCGTAGGCGGCCGGGTCGACCGCGTCGCGCAGCACGTCGAACACCGCCGTGATCCCGTCCCGGGCGGCGTCCACGTCGACGTCGGCGCGTCCGCTCACCCGCTCCACGAACACGTCGAGCCCGAACGGCTCGGCGTCCTCGGCCGGGCCGAACGCGTACGCCCGCAGCGCCTCCGGCAGCCGGTCGGCGAGGTCGCGCGCCTCCCCGCCGTCGATGCGCTCGGCCAGCGTGGTGAACGTCGCCCGGGTGATCGCGGTGGCCTGCTCCGCGGACGCGCCGCACCGCTGGGCCACCGCGCCGATGAACTGATCCTGGTCCATCTCGCCGCCTTCCTCCGCCGGGATCGCGGGATTCCCACCCTCGACCTCCGCAAACGGGCCGCGCACCGCCCGGCACGGCGCGGGGCTCGACCCGCCGGCCCCGAGCCGGGTAACCGCCGTCATGACCGACCGTCGCGCCGACACCGTCCGCTCGACCGGACGGCCGAGCGGTCGCCGTCCGGCCCGGCCGACCGCCGCAGGCCACCGGACGCCGACTGGCACCTGCCCGGGGCCGGGTCGGCTGGTTAGCGTCGGCGCATGGACATCCGTCAGGACGCGCCGGCCGCGCGTTTCGCCGCGCTGACCACCGCCCACGTCGCCGACGCCTGCCTGCGCGCCGGCGTCCCCGTCCGCTGCGCCCCCGCCGCCGTCGTCCCGGTGCTGCCCGGGCGGCGCCTGGCCGGCCGGGTCCGCCCGGCCCGGCACGCCGGCAGCGTGGACGTCTTCCTGGAGGCGATCGAGCAGGCCACCGAGGGGGACGTGCTCGTCGTCGACGACGGCGGGCGCACCGACCGGGCCTGCGTCGGCGACCTGGTGGTGCTGGAGGCGCGGGCCGCCGGCCTGGCCGGACTGGTGGTGTGGGGCGCGCACCGCGACACCGCCGACCTGGTCGCGGTCGGGCTGCCCGTGTTCAGCCTCGGCGCCACCCCGAGCGGGCCGCTGGAGCTGGACCCGCGCCCGGCCGGGGCGCTGGAGCACGCCCGGGTCGGACCGCTCACCGTCGGTCCGCGGGATGTGGCGCTGGCCGACGACGACGGCGTGCTGTTCGTACCCGCCGACCGGGCCGGGGAGCTGTTCGACCTGGCCGAGTCCATCCGGGACACCGAGCGGCGGCAGGCCGACCGGATCCGGGCCGGCGATTCGCTGCGCGCGCAGGTCGGGTTCGGCGCGTACCTGGCGGCCCGGGAGGCGGACCCGGCGCTGACGTTCCGGGCGCACCTGCGGGCGGTGGGCGGCGCGATCGAGGAGTGACCCGGTCAGCCGCCGCGCGCCCACAGCGCCAGGCGTACCCGGTTGGCGCTGCCGGTCTTGGTCATCAGGCTGGTGATGTGCGTCTTCACCGTGGTCACCCCGATGTGCAGGCGGTCGGCGATCTCGGTGTTCGACAGCCCGTCGGCGACCAGGTCCAGCACGTCCCGCTCGCGGGCGGTCAGGCCGGCCGTACGCCGGGGCGCGCCGGCGCGGGCGTGCACCGCGCGCTCGACCAGCCGGCGCAGGACGTCGGGACTGAACGGGCTGTCGCCGGCGGCGGCACGGCGGACGCCCGCGAGCAGGTCGGCCGGGGGCGCGTCCTTGAGCAGGAACCCGCAGGCGCCCGCGGTCAGCGCGGGGTAGAGGTGGTCGTCGTCGCCGAACGTGGTGAGCGCCATGATCCGGGTGGCCGGCCGGTCGGCGAGGATCCGGCTGGTTGCGGTGATCCCGTCGACACCGGGCATCCGCAGGTCCATCACCACCACGTCGGGGCGTAGCCGGGCGGCGAGGGCGACCGCGTCCCTGCCGTTGTCGGCCTCGCCGACGACCTCGAGGTCGGGCTGGGCGTCGCAGAGCATCCGCAGACCGGCCCGGATGAGGTGCTGGTCGTCGACCAGCAGCACCCGGATCACGCCGGCTCCGGCATCCCGGCGCGGGGCCGGGGCGGGTGCGGGGCGGGCCCCGCCCCGGGCAGCACGGTCCGTACCCGCCAGCCGGACCCGGTGGGCCCGGCCTCCAGCCGCCCGCCGAGCACCTCGACCCGTTCCCGCATCCCGACGATGCCGTGACCGCCGCCGGTGGGCACCCCGGCCGGCGCGGCGCCCCGCCCGTCGTCGGTCACCGCCCAGTGCACCGCGCCGTCCTCGACCGACACGGTCAGCCGAGCCCGGGCCGCCGCGCCCGCGTGTTTCGCCACGTTCGTCAACGCCTCCTGGGTCAGTCGCAGCACCGCCTGGCCGCGTACCGCGTCGAGCGTGCCGACCGCGGGGTCGACGTCGGCCTCCACCACGACGCCCGCCTGCCGGGCGCGGTCGACCGCCGCGCCGAGCGCGGCCGGCAGCGCCGACGGGTCGATCGCGGTCAGGGCGGCGTCACCGCGTACGCCGTCCGGGCCGCGCAGCACCGCCACCAGCCGCCGCAGGTCGGTCAGCGCGGCCGTGCCGGTGGCGTGCACGTCGTCGAACACCTCACCGACCCGGGGATCCAGGTCCGGCAGCACGTGCCGGGCCACGCCGACCCGCAGCACCATCGACGCGACGTGGTGCGCGAGCACGTCGTGCAGTTCCCGGGCGATGGCGCCGCGCTCGTCGGCACGGGCCGCCCGGTCTTCCGACTCGCGCCGGCGCCGTTCCGCCTCGGCCCGCTCCTGCGCCTGGCGCCCGAGTTCCCGGGTGGTCCGCACGACCAGCCCGAGCAGCAGCGGCAGCCCGACGGTGACGGCCGGTCCGAACAGGCCGGTCAACACGGTACGGACCGGTGCGCCGATCAGGCCGGTCAGGTCGACGGCGGCCAGCAGCCCGGCACCGAGCCAGATCGTGCGGGGCCGGGTGGCGCGCATGGTCAGCTCCAGCAGCGCCCAGCTCGCACCGACCTGGTTGATCGTCTCGTCGTCGACCAGGACGAGCGCGGCGACCAGCAGGGCCGACTGGAGCAGCAGGTTCACCAGCGGCCGGCGGTGGCACAGCAGCGCCAGGAGGAACGCCGGGACCGCCAGTGCCCACTGCGTACCGGTGGCGGCCGGGCCGCCGTGCGCGCCGAAGACCAGGTAGCCGATGCCGCTGAGGTCCAGCAGCAGGATCCGCGCGAACGTGTCGCGCGCGTCGAACAGCCGGCCGGCCCACCTCACCGCGCCAGCCTAGGCAACCGCTGCGGCGGGGGCCACCGTGTCCACCGGCCGCCGCCATCCGACCGGCGGTCCGCTGTGGACCGCCGGGCCGACCCGGCCGGGGACCGTGGCGCTCATCCGAACAGCACCACACCGGTACGCCGGCTGCGGCGGGCCAGCACCGACGTGGTGGCCGTCGCCGTGGCCACCACCAGCACCCCCGCCGCGGCGAGCGTGCGCGCGTCCGGTGCGAGCAGTGGCTGGCCGCGCAGCGCCTGCCCGGTCAGCAGCAGCGTCAGTCCCGCGTACGCGACGCCGCCGACGAGCACCAGCCGGGCCCGGGTCAGCTCGTCCAGCCGCGCGCCGAGGAACCGGTCGAGCAGGATCGCCAGCAGCGGCAGCGCCTGCAACGCGTGCATCCCGACGAAGTGCCCGACGCGCAGGTCGCCGCCGGTGGTGCTCCAGCCGAGCAGCGGCAGCCCCGGGCCGCCGTCGGGGACGCCGACGCTGTGCGCGCCGTTGATCCCGGCGGGCGCGCCGGCCGGGCGCTGCGCCACCATCGGGAACGCGACGAGCATGCCGAGCAGGGACACGGCGAGACCGAGCCGGACCGCGTATCCGCCGGCCCGGTCCGGAAGCGACCGGCGGGCCAGCACGACCGCCAGCACGAACTGGGCCGCGAACAGCACGGTGATCGCCACGCCCATCACGTTGAACAGCACCGCGTCCAGCGTGGTGGTGCCGTTGAAGTGGCTCGTGGTGCCGCGGAGCACCTGACCCACGATGACGGCCATCTCCACCACGGACACGGCCACGATCACGGTGGCCGCCCGCTCGGCCGCCCGGCTGCGGCGGGGCAGCAGGGACAGCATCCAGGCCAGCGTGACGCCGTAGAGCACGAACGAGATCGCGAACTTCAGCGGCTTGAGCCAGATCGGCGCGCCGGTGAGCACGCGCGGGTCGGCCACGACACCGATCGCGGCGACGACGGTGAGCACCGCCATCGCGGACACGAGGAGCATCAGGGGGCGGTGCCATCCGGCCGCCCGGTTCCGCAGGGTAGTCATGCCTGTAGATGCTCGTGACGGGCCGGGCCGGTCGCGCCCGCCCGCAGGCCGCACCCGCGGCCACGGGTCGGAGTCCGTCTCCTACCCGGGGAGGAGGCCGGCCGGTCAGTCCGGCAGCCGGGGCATCTCGACGCCCGGGTCGCGGCCGAGCAGCACGCCGCGGGTCAGCGCCCGGGATCCGAAGCGGTCCCGCACCGCGTCGACGGCGGCGTCCAGCGCCGGGCCCGGTTCGGCGGCGAACGGCAGGGTGAGCTGGGTGTGCCCGCTGCCGAGGTTGCCCACCGAGACGCCGAGCAGCGTGACGCCACGTTCGGCGATCAGCGGCAGCGCGGCGCGCAGCAGGTCCCCGGCGGCGGCCCGCAGCGGCCCGGTCTGCGCGGTCGGCTCGTCGAGCGTGTGCGACCGGGTGGCCCGGGTGTAGTCGGCGAAGCGCAGCCGCAGCGTCACCGTTCGGCCGGTGCGCCGGGCGGCCCGTATCCGCCCGGTGACCCGGTCGACCAGCCCGGCCAGCACCGCGTCCAGGTCGCCGGGGGAGTGCGGCCCGCGTCCCAGCGCGTGCTGCGCGCCCATCGAGGAACGGCGGCGGCCCACCTGCACCGCCCGGGGGTCGCGGTTGTGGGCCAGGGCGTGCAGGTGCCGCCCGGCGCCCCCGCCCAGCAGCGACACCAGGGCCGGCTCGTCCAGCCGGGCCACCTGCCCGACGGTACGGAGGCCGCGCTCGCGCAGCCGGGCGGCGGTGACCGGGCCGACGCCCCACAGCCGCTCGACCGGCAGCGGGTGCAGGAACGCCAGTTCCCGTTCCGGCTCCACCACCAGCAGCCCGTCCGGCTTGGCCACGCCGCTTGCCACCTTCGCGAGGAACTTCGTCCGGGCCACCCCGACGGTGATCGGCAGGCCGACCTCGCGGCGTACCCGCTCCCGCAGCGCGGCCGCGACGGCGGTCGGCGCCCCGGCGAGCCGCCGCAGCCCGCCCACGTCGAGGAACGCCTCGTCGATGCTGAGCCCTTCGACGAGCGGGGTGGTGTGCCGGAAGATCTCGAACACCGCCCGGCTGGCGGCCGTGTACGCGGCCATCCGGGGCGGCACCACCAGCGCGTCCGGGCAGAGGCGCCGCGCCTGCCGGCCGCCCATCGCGCTGCGCACGCCCCGGGCCTTGGCCTCGTAGCTGCACGCGAGCACCACGCCGCCGCCGACGATCACCGGCCGGCCGCGTAGCCGGGGGTCGTCGCGTTGCTCGACCGAGGCGTAGAACGCGTCCAGGTCGGCGTGCAGGATGGTGACCTCGCTCGACACCGCGTCATCATCGCACAGGTGTTCGAAAGAGCGCGGCTGACCTGCCCGGACAGGCGGCCGGCCAGCGGGGCGCCCGCCGGCCGGCCGCCTGTGGTCACCGTCCGTAGACCTCGAACTCGTAGAGCGAGAAGCCGTACGAGGTGGCCCGCTTGACGCCGTACATCCGCACGTAGCGGGCGCTGACCGGGGCGAACGTCACGTTGTCGACGCCGCCGTTGCCGGTGGTGGTGCTGAACACCGGCTGCCAGGAGTTGCCGTCACCGGAGACCTCGACCCGGTAGCCGGTGGCGTAGGCGGCCTCCCACCGCAGCACCGCCCGGCTGATGGTCCGGGCCGAACCGAGGTCCACCCGCAGCCACTGGTTGTCGCTGTAGCGGCTGGCCCACCGGGTGCCGAGACTGCCGTCCACCGCCTTGGCCGGGGTGTAGCTGGTCAGGAACTGGGTGCTGGACGCTGTGGCGGTACGGCCCTGCGCCAGGTTGGTCACCGTGTCGCCCCGGCGCGCCGGGAACGAGACGACCTGCTGGTAGGTGGGCCGGTTCTGCCAGGCGATCAGCGGCTGGGTGATGCCGCCGAGCCCGGACTGGACGATCGAGTCGGCGCACCACTGGTCGCCGGCCCCGCAGGACGAGTCGCCCGGGTAGACGGTGGTGGCGGACGCCGCCGCGGCCTGGCCGAGCGTGTCGAGCAGCGCCTGCCGGCACGCGCCCAGGTTGCCGTTGCCGCAGTACGTGCGCCCGAGCCCGCCGGCCACCGGGTCGCCGAGCACGGCCCGCAGGTCCTTGTCGACGTAGCCCCACCAGCCGTACTGGAACGCCGAGCCCTTGTGCGCCTGCCCCTGCGACGCCCAGTTCACGGTGCCGTCGCGGGCACCGTTCTGGCCGCCCGAGGGCGCCTCGTTGACGTCGAGCGCGTCGACGAGCGCGGCGTACAGGTCGGAACCGAGCCCGGGGCGGAACTGCGCCGAGGCCAGCAGCGGCCACCAGGCGTCGAAGATTCGGATGGCCTCGGCGTGCTGGTAGACCTTCGAGCCGGGCGACGTCTCCACCCGCCGCGACCCGGCCTGCTGCCAGGCCCGCAGCTTGGTCACCGCGGCGGCGAGCGCCGGGTCGGTGACCGGCGTGCTGTCGAGCACCCGCAGCAGTTCGCCGAGCACCTGCTGCCCGCGCAGGTCGGTCACCGCCGCCTCGGCGGTGATCCGGACGATGTCGGCGCGGCCGACCTTGCGCGAGGCGATCGCGGCCTGCACCGGGCCGTCGAGCAACTGGCCCCGGTGCACCGCGCCGTAGCTGAAGTTTCCGTCGGCCGCGCCGAAGTCGCGCGCCTGCTTGTTGTTCCAGCTGACGTAGTAGTCCTGGTTGACCGACTGGGGGTGGGCCGACGCCGGGGTGTACGTGGCGTCGTTGGTGTCCGGGTTCCAGCCGGCCCACTCGTACGCCGGCTCCGCCTTCGCCGGCAGGTTCGGGTCGAGCCCGGACGGGCGGACCGGGTTGGAGCCGGAGTTGTAGTACGCCGCCTCGGTCGAGTTGACGTAGAACCAGTTGAACGCGTACCCGACGCCGGCCGCGGACGCCTGGAACGCCGCCGCGCTGCCCATCGCCGCCGGGTCGTTGTACGCCTGGAAGCCGATCGCCGAGTCGGCCTCGTGCCGGTAGGTGGAGCGCAGCTTGGTGAACGCGGTGGGCTGCCCGTTCACCAGCCCCCGGTAGGCCACCAGCCCGTACTTGGTGCGCAGCGAGCGCAGCGTGTACGCGCCGGCCGGGGTGGAGTCGGCGAGCGTCGGCGACCAGGAGTTGCGCTTCTCCAGCACCTCCATCGCGACGCACTGGCCACGGTAGAGGTAGCGGTTGGAGCGCAGCGTCGGCGCGCTGCCGTCGGTGGTGCACAGCGGCACCGCGTACGTGTCGGTCAGGTCCTGGTTGGCGGAGGTGGCGCTCCACGCGTAGTCCTGGCCGCGGCCGAGCAGCACGTAGAGGTTCAGCCCGGCGAACGCGGCGCCGCGGGCGCTGATCCCCGGCCCCTGGAGTTCCTGGAGCATGAGCAGCTGCGGCGCGAAGTAGCCGGTCTGCGGGCCGAACACGGCCACCGGATTGCCGCTTGTGGTGTGCCGGCCGGAGACCACCACCGCGTTCGACATGCCCTGCGCACGCAGGTTCGACAGGCCGCCGAGCAGGTCCTTGGTGGCGGCGCTGCTGCCGGTGCGGGCGGCGGCCCCGCCGGTGGCGTCGTACGCCAGCGGCTCGGCGACCACGGTGCCGGCGTCGGGTAGCACCGCGCTGGTGGCGCCGGGTGGTGTCGCGCCGTACGGGAAGCTCTGCCCGTCGTGCAGCGTCAGCACTGTCTCCGGGTCGTTCTGCGACCGGAACGCCGTCCAGACCCGGTCGCCCTCGGTCGGGCCGTACTTGGCCCGGGCGGCCACCCGGACCAGCGCGGACTGCATCTCGCTGCCGCCGCCCCCGCCGAACAGCCCGCCGATGACGCCGGCGGTGGCGATCAGGTCGGTCATGGTGAAGTGCCTGGGCTTGCCGGCGCCGGTGAGGACGTACTCGCCGGGGTAGTTGTCGTCGGCGATCGACTTGTCGATGTAGGCGTTGATGCCGGCGATGTAGTCGGCGACGTCGGTGTGGAGCTGCTGACCCCGGGTGCCCTTGAGGCGCAGCGCGTCCACCTGGGCCTGGAGGTCGGCCTCGGAGTACGGCGAGTTGGCCCAGATGCTCTGCTCCAGCTCCCGGTTGCCCGGCGCACCGCCCGCGAACGAGGTGAGCGTGCCGCGTCCGGCGTGCCGCAGCAGGTCCATCACCCAGAGCCGGTCCTGGGCTCCGGCGTACCCGGCGCCGAACATGGTGCCGGCGCGGGTGGTGCCGGTGACGTGCGGGACGCCGGTGGCCCTGTCCCGGACGATGGTGACGTCCGCGCGCGGCGAGATCCTGCTCTCGACCTGCGCGTCGGGGACGCCGAACGAGGCGTCGTTGTAGAAGTGGGCGATCTGCTCGTCGGTCAGGCCGGCGTAGTTGTAGACCAGGTTGGCGTACTCGTCGAGCTGGTCGCTGGAGTGCGCCGGGCGGGTGCCGAGCGCCTGGTGGGCGAGGATGGCGACGAGTGTGGCGTTGCCGTTCTGCCCCGGGGGCAGGATGTCGGCGCACTGGCCGAGGCAGTAGTCGTCGGGGGTGAACGTGGTGGCGGCGAGCGCCGGTGACGGCGGGACGACGGTCAGGACGCTCGCGGTGAGGGCGGCGGCGGTGAGCGCCGCGAGGCGGGCGCGGACGGGGGGTCGTGGCATGGCGATCCTCCGGGGACGCGGAGTAGGGCCGTTCGGTACGCCCGGCTGACGGCGTCTCGGCCTCCGCGCCCGGGCGTCCTGCCCGGAGGTGAGAATGACTCATATCTATCTCCGGGCAATGATCGGCGCACCGCCGCCGTCCGGGATAGCCGTCGTTCACCAGTCGTCAATGCCGACGTTTCGTCTTGTTCCATCCCGCAACGACGAGGTGGGGGTGGCGCCGTTGCTACCCCCACCGCTCTCTCCCCGCCGGTGCGCCGTCAGTGCTTGCGGAACGACTCGCGCACCACACCCCCCACCAGCGCGCACCAGGTGGTCGTGCTGATCTTGCCGGTGGGCGGTAGTCCGTGCAGGCGCTGGAGGTCCTTCACCGCCGTACGGGTGGCGTGGTCGTACTCGCCGGTGGCGGTGACCTCGGCGTATCCCTTGGAGGCGAGCATGGACTGCGCCGCGGCCACCGGGATCCCGCTGGACTTCTGGTCCAGCTCCGGAGCCAGGGTCTCCCAGGTCGGCGCCGTGAGCGTGGCGTCGACGTCGACCGGAATGCCGTTGCGCGCCTGCCAGTCCTGCACCGCCGCGACGGTGGCCGCGTCGAACACGCCGGTGGCCGGCACGGTGTAGCCGCGGAACGTGAGCAGCTCCTGGGCGACCCGGACCACCGGGCCGCCGACGAAGCGCCAGATGTCCGGCCAGCGGCGGGCCGGCACGTCGCCCAGCTTGGTGCCGAGCTTGTGGCACACGGCCCGGCGCAGCGCCGGGAACTCCCGGTAGAACATCGCGCCGGGGCAGAGCGTGGCGCGGAAGTCCCAGTGACCGAAGATGTCGTGCGCGTGCAGTCCGTACTGCCGGCAGATCGCGGTGCAGAGCCGGACCAGCCCGTCGAGCAGTTCCTCCGGCGGCGTCTCGGTGACGTAGGTGCCCTCGTTCTCGATGCCGATGGCCCGCCCGTTCTCGCCCGGGCAGTGCGCGGCGACCATCTGCCGGTCGCCTTCGCGCAGCCGGTCCAGGCTGCCGTGCCGTCCCTCCAGGACGTGACCGCCGCGGCTCACCGTGAAGTGCTGCCCGGTGTCGGACCAGCCGTTGCCGTCCATGTGCAGGTCCTGGCAGTCGCGGGCGAGCTGCTTGGCGTGCTCCTCGGAGTAGTCGGTGACGTTCGGGAACGCCATGTGGTGCACGATGATCTTGTTGGTCGGGATCGCACTGACCGACAGCGGGTCGGCCGGTGGGCGGGCGGCCCACTCGTCGCAGGCGATGATCCAGTCGAGGTCCGCGCCCGGCGCGGCCCGCGCGGCGGCCGGTAGGGCGAGCTCGCTGCCGACGACCGCGACCGCGGCGGCGCCGAGGCCGGCCCGCAGCAGCGTACGGCGGTCCAGCTCGGGGTGGTCGAAGTGCATCTCGCCTCCTCGGTGGCCCGACCGGCGCCGGGCGGTGTAAAGGAAATGCAACGACTGAGCGCGTGGTGGAGAATATTGCCAAGCCTGGGTGGTGCGCCAGAGGACAAAAGCGACGTTCGCTGCCGTTGAACCGGCCGCGCCTGCCGCCGGAGTAGGCGATCTCCGGTCCGCTGACCGGGACGGACCATGGTCGTCCGCGGTCCGCCGTGGCCGCCGGACCGGAGCCGTCGCCGGCCCGACCGGCACCGATCCGGCGGCCGGGCCGGGCGCCCGCTCGCCGCCCGGACGGCGGTGCCCCCGCGCCGGCCGCCCACCCGTACGCTGGCCGGGGCGGAACGGGGGGAATGACATGGCGAGTCGCGGACGGCTGGACCGGCGCAGCGTGCTCGTGGCCGCGGGCGGCCTGGCGGTCGCCGGGATCGGCGTGCCGGTCGGGCTGGCCGCCACGAACGACCGGCCGCCGCCCCCGCCGCGCGGCCGGCGGCCGGTCAGCATGGCGATGCACCTGCACGCCTCGTTCAGCGAGGGCGTGGCCAGCTACGCCGCCCATCTCGACCAGGCCCGCCGCAACGGCGTCGACGTGCTCTGGTGGACCGACCACGACTTCCGGGTCGCCGCCCACGACCACCGCCGGGTCGTCCACTTCGACGGCCCCGAGGAACGCGAGGGCGGCCTGGCCTGGACCTGGGAGCCGGCCACCGAGGGACGACTGTCCACCTCGGGCGCCGACTTCGTGGACGCGCCGGACGCCCCCGACGGTCCGGGCCGCGCGCTGCGGCTCACCGCCGCCGGTTCCGGCACCCTCTGGTACGCGGGCAAGGCGTGGAACTGGACGCACACCGCCAACATCTCCGACACGACACTGCACCTCGACGTACGCCCGGAAGCGGCGGGCCGGGACGCCACGCTCACCGTGGAGGTGGCGCTGTCGCACCACCCGGCCGGGCCCGGCCGGCCCGCCGGACAGCTCGTGCTGCGCTACCGCCTCGGCGGCGTGGACACGGTCCGGCACACGGTGGACGGCCGGCACGGCACCGTCGAGACGCCCGCCCCGGCGGGTGCCTGGCGGCGGCACACGTTCGACCTGCTCGCCGACGTTCGGCGGCTCTGGCCCGGCATCGTCGCCGGGGACAACTCGCTGCGCGGGCTGCGCCTCGGCGTGACCGCGGCACGGGGCGGGCGCGGCGCGTACCTGGTGGACCGGCTCGTCTTCGACCGCGCCCGCCGCGCCGGCCAGGCGGGCGAGGAGCTGCGCGCCGAGGTGCTGCGCGGCTACGACGGCGCGTACCCCGGCGTCACCCACCACCGCGCGTACGAGGTGTCCATGGTGCGGCACCTCAACTGGTTCGGCGGCGACGGCACGCTGCCGCGCTTCCCGTCCCCGCCGTACCGGGACAACGACGTCGACGCCACCGAGAAGATGGTGGAGTTCCTGCACGCGCACGGCGGGGTGGTGTGCTGGAACCACCCGCTGGACGTGGAGCGCCGCGAGTCACTGGCCCGGCTGCTGGTGAGCCGCGACGCGCTCGGCGTCGACCTGATCGAGATCGGACGCCGGCCGGTCGAGGACCACCTCTGGGCGTACGACGTGGCGGCCCGTAACGCGATCCCGCTCACCGCCGTCGGGGTCACCGACGACCACGACGGCACCGACTGGCGGGCCGGCCGGGACCGGAACGTCACATCGGTGTGGGCGGCCTCGACCGGCCGGGACGACCTGGTCGCGGCGCTGCGCGCCGGTCAGGCGTGGTTCGCCGACCTGGCCGGCTACCGGGGTGCGCTGGACCTGGAACTGGGTGGCCGCAGCGCCATGGGTGCGCTCGCCGTCCTTGCCGAGGACACCGTCACGGTGCGGTTGCGCGCCACCGACCTGCCGGCCGGGGCCACGCTGGAGACGGTCACCGGCGAGGTCGACCGGGCCGGTGTCGCGGACCCGACACCGGCGGTCCGGGTCGGGCCGGTCGCCTGGCGGCAGTTGCGGCAGGGCTGGTGCGACCTGCCGGTGCGCGTCGGCTCCGGCACGTACGTGCGCACCCAGGTCCGTGACCGCGACGGCGAGATCGTCGGCGCGAGCAACCCCCTCTGGCTGCTCCGCAACCCCCCACCGGCAGGAATCCCCGCACCCCGCCGCTTCTGACCCGCGGTTGCCGGGGTCTGGTACTCGTGACGGTGTGTCCGATACCGACGACCTGCCGTGCGACGCCGCGCCGCGCGGCCGACCGGACGCCGACCGGCGTCCGGAAACAGCCGTTGCGGCGATGGCCGGTGCCCGCGCCTCGGTGAGAATGACGAGCGAGGCGGAGTCCGACATCCGCCCGTGGGACGCCGTGGAGTCTGTCGCATGAGCGGCTGGGAACTGTCCGGATACACCCCCGTCCGCCGGCTCGGCGCCGGCGCGTCGGGCAGCGTCGTGCTCGCCGTCCACGATGCGACCGGCACTCCGGTCGCGATCAAGTACCTGGTCCGCGACCTGGGCGAGGACTCCGCGTTCCGGACCGCGTTCCGCACCGAGGCCCGGCTGCTCGGCGAGATCGACGACCCGCACGTCAGCCGCCTCTACGAGTACGTGGAGAGCCCGCACGGCGCGGCCATCGTGATGGAACTGGTCGACGGCGTCTCCCTGCGCCAGATGCTGCGGGAACACGGCCCGACCACGCCCGAGGCCGCGCTCTGCGTCCTCAAGGGCTCGCTCGCGGGCCTGGCCGCCGCACACGCCCACGGTGTCGTGCACCGCGACTACAAGCCGGAGAACGTGCTGGTCACCGGCTCCGGGCTGAGCAAGCTCGCCGACTTCGGCATCGCCATGCCGATCGGTCAGGGCTCCGACACCACGGTGTCCGGCACGCCCCGCTACATGGCCCCCGAGCAGTGGACCGGCGCCCCGGCTGCCGCGGCGTGCGACGTCTACGCCGCCACCGCCACGTTCTTCGAGTGCCTCACCGGCCGGCCCCCGTACCAGGGACCGGACCTGCTCTCCCTGCGCGACCAGCACGCCAGCGCGCCGATCCCCGCCGAGGCGGCGCCCCCGCCGGTGCACGAACTGCTGCGCCACGGCATGGCCAAACGCCCCGACGAGCGTCCGCCGTCCGCCGAGGCGTTCCTGGACCTGCTGGAACGGGTCGCCGGCAGCGGCTACGGCAGCGACTGGGAGCAACGAGGCCTGGGCGAACTGGCCCGGCGGGCGGCGCTGCTCGCCGCGCTGTGGCCGTTCCCGGACCGGGCCGAGGGCGGCACCGCTGTCGCCCACACCGCGCTGGGCACCACCACCGGCCGGAGCGGACGGTTCCGCAGCGGGCGCACCCGTACCGCGCTCACCGCCGGTGCGCTGGTCGCCGCCGTCCTGGCCGGGGGCGCCGGCTACAGCTACGCCGCCCACGACGGCACGTCCGCCGCGGGCCCCACCGGTCCGGCGAGTGCCGCGCCCGCCACCACCGGCGCACCCACACCGGAGCCGACCGGCGCCGAGTCGCCGAGCCCGTCGCCGACGCCCGTCCCGTCCACCGCGTCCGCCGCACCACCACCTCCCGCGCCGCCGGCCACCCCCGGCCCGACCGGGACGCCGGCCCGTACCGGCACGCCCGCCCCCAGCGCTACGCCCGCCCCCAGCGCCTCGCGCACCACCAGCCCGCCACCACCGGACGTGACCGCGCCGGTCGTGGACGGCGTACGTGCCGACCCGGGCGAGCTGGACCCGAAGGGCTGCCCGTACGGCGCCAAGACCGTCACCGTCACCGCCACCGTCACCGACGACCGCAGCGGCCCGGCCGCGCTCACCGTCACGTTCGGCTACACCGTGGATGGCGCCGCCGGCACGATCCGGATGGCCGCCGCCGGGCGGGGCGTGTTCACCGGCACGCTCGGCCCGCTGTCCACGCCCAAGCGCAGCGCCCGCATCCCCATCCGGGTCACCGCCGCCGACGCCGCCGGCAACACGACCACCTCGGCGTCACCGGTGTACGTGACGCTCTACCACGCCTGCACCCCCGGCTAGGAGTACGACAGTGCCCGCTGCCCCGCCCCGCAGCCCGTCCCCGGGACGATCGGCGTGACCCGCCCCGACGAGCCCACCGAGGCGCTGCCCACCCGCGCCCTGCCGATCACCGGCGACGCGGACGCCGCGGAGCCCACCGTCCACCTTGCCGGGGCGGCGGCCGACCGGCCACCCACCGCCGAACCCACGGTGCACCTGACGGCGATCCCCGGCGGGGACGACCACACCGCAGACCTCGCCGCCCCGGCCACGCCGACACCGTCCGACGCCGAGCCGACCGTGCACCTGCGCCCAGGCCGGGCAGCCGACACGGGGGAGGCGACGGCCCAGATGCGCCCGGCGCCGGCAGGTGCGACCGGACAGGCTGCCGTCCACCCGCGTGCGAGCGCAGAACCGCCCCTGCGCCCCGGCGCGGAACCGACCGCGTCGTGGCAGCCCACCGCCTCCTGGCAGCCCACCGGCGTACCGCATCCGGGCCGCGCCACCGGCACGGCGGCGACGGGCGCCGGGGCGTACCCGGATCGGACCGGCCACGCGCGGCCGGCGAGTGGCGTGCCGGCCCCGGGCGGTGAGCTGCGCTTCGGGCCGGGCGTGCCGGCGACGCCGCCGCCCGCGCCGCCCTGGCCCGCCACGCCTCCGATCCGCCGGCGTCCGGCCTGGCGTGGCGTCGTCTCGGTGCTGTCCGCGCTGCTCACCGTGGTGCTGCTGCTGGCCGTCGGCCTCTACCTGTGGCAGCGGCTGAGCCCGCTGGAGGTCGAGGGAGTCACCGTCGCGGTGTCCCGGCCCGCCGGTGTCGCCTGCGACGTGACAGTCGACGTGGTGGCCACCGTGCGCACCAACGGTCGCGGCGGGACGATCCGGTACCAGTGGTTCCGCTCGGACGCGCCGCCCGGCGCGGTGCTCACCGAACGGGTCGGCAACGGGCAGCGGACCGTCGCGCTCACGCTCAAGTGGACGTTCACCGGGACCGGGACGACCACCGGCATCGCCACCGTCAACATCGTCGGACCGACGACGGCGCAGGCCGGCACCCAGGTCGTCTACCGCTGCCCCGGAGGCTGACCGCGTTTCCCCGCACGCGCGTCCGGGTAGCCCCACCCGAACAAACCTGGACCACGTACGTGGAGGCCCTTCGATGAGAGACGATTTCGGGGACGCGGTGGGCGACGCGTTCCGTTCGGTGATGCTGTTCCTGCCCAAGGCGGTCGCGTTCGTCGCGATCCTGGTCGTCGGCTGGCTGATCGCCAAGGCCGTGCTGAAGCTCGTCGACAAGGTGCTGGAGCGGGTCCACTTCGACCGCGCCGTGGAGCGCGGCGGGATCAAGACCGCGCTGGCCCGCTCGAAGTACGACGCCAGTGACATCGTCGCGAAGCTGGCCTACTACGGGGTGCTGCTGGTCACGCTCCAGCTCGCGTTCGGCATCTGGGGCCCGAACCCCATCTCCGACCTGATCGCCGGCGTGATCGCCTGGCTGCCCCGGGCGTTCGTCGCGATCGTCATCGTGGTGGTCGCCGCGGCCATCGCCCGCGCGGTGAAGGACATCATCTCCAGTGCGCTCGGTGGCCTCTCGTACGGGCGGGTGCTGGCCAACCTCGCCTCGGTGTTCATCCTGGGCCTCGGCGTCATCGCCGCGCTCAACCAGATCGGCGTCGCCACCACCGTCACCACCCCGGTCCTGATCGCGGTGCTCGCCACCGTCGGCGGCATCCTGGTCGTCGGCGTCGGCGGCGGGCTGGTCCGGCCGATGCAGAGCCGCTGGGAGAACTGGCTGACCCGGGCCGAGGAGGAGTCGCGCACCATCGCCACGCACGCCCGTGCCTACCAGGCGGGCCGGCGTGACGTCGAGGCCCGCCTGTCGGCCAACGGCCCGTCCGGGGACTCCGAGCTGACCCAGCCGGTGAGCCGCGACGCCGAGGCGGACCGCACCCAGCCGGTCCCCGCGTATCCGGGCACCCGGCCGGCCCCGGCCGCCACCGGCGCGGACGCCACCGAGCCGGTGCCGTCGCAGGTGGGCGCGGAGGCGACGCAGCACATCCCGGCGTACCCGGACTCCGAGCGCACCCAGCCGGCCACGCCGCGCCAGCCGACCACGCCGCGCCAGCCGACCGCCGAGCAGGCCGCGGACAGCGAGGCCACCATGGTCATTCCGCAGGCCGACGTGGACAAGTTCCGCCGCTGACCCGACAGCGGAGACGAACCGGGGCGGGACCGCACGGTCCCGCCCCGAATTCGTGCCCTCCGCAGGGACCACCCGGGCGCCTCACGGCGGATAGGATCCCGGTATGACCTGGCGATGTTGATGCCTTCCTGAGCGACGAGGCCGCGGGCCGCCGCGGACGCCGAGCACTCCGACCGGTGTCCGTCACGTTCCGTGGGAAGGTTCCATGCTCGTCGCTCCCTCCCGCGTGCCCGCGACCCGCCGTCTGGCGGCGACGCTCTACGGGTACGCGTTCCTCACCGACCTCGTCCTGCTCTACCCGCTCTACGTGCTGCTGTTCGCCGACACCGGACTGTCGGTCGGGCAGATCTCCTCGCTGTTCGTGCTCTGGGCGGCCGCCGGCATCGTGCTGGAGGTGCCCTCCGGCGTGTGGGCCGACGCGGTGTCGCGCCGGCTGCTGCTCTGCCTGGCGCCGCTGCTGGCCGCCGTCGGGTTCGCGCTCTGGGTGCTGCTGCCGTCCTATCCGGCGTTCGCCGTGGGCTTCCTGCTCTGGGGCGCCGGTGGCGCGCTGCGCTCCGGCGCGCTGGAGGCGCTCGTCTTCACCGAGTTGGAACACCTCGGCGCAACCGGCCGGTACGCCCGGCTGATCGGCCGGACCCGCACCGCCGAGGTGCTGGGCGCGGTCGGGTCGGGGGTGCTCGCCGGGCCGGTGTTCGCGCTCGGCGGCTACCTCGCGGTCGGCGTGGCGAGCGTGGCGACCTGCCTGCTGGCGGCGGCCGTCGCGGCCCGCTTCCCGGAGCACCGCACACCGCCCGCAGCGCCTGTTCCGGGCGCGGGTGACGAGGAGCCCGGCTGGCTGGACAGCCTGCGCCTGGGCCTGCGCGAGGTGCGGGCCGACCGCCGCGTCCGCACCGCCGTGCTGCTGGTCGCGGCCGTCACCGCGATCTGGGGTGGGCTCGACGAGTACACCGGGCTGCTGGCCGCCGACACCGGGATGGCCGAGGTGGGCGTGCCGCTGCTGCTCCTGCTGGTGTGGGCCGGGATGACAGTGGGCGGACTGCTCGCGCCGCTGGGCGAGCGGCTGTCCCACCGGGGGTACGCCGGTCTGCTGGTGTTCGCGGCGGCGGCGACGGCGGCCGGGGCGCTGCTGCGGCACCCGGCGGGCTTCCTGCTGCTGGCGGCGGCGTTCGCCGCGTTCCAGCTGGCCACCGTGCTCGCCGACGTGCGGCTCCAGGCCCGGATCGCCGGGCCGTCCCGGGCCACCGTCACGTCGCTGGCCGGGATGGCCACCGACCTGACCATCGTCGCCTTCTACGGCGGGTACGGGCTGCTCGCCGGCGCGGTGGGTAATCCGGCGGCCTTCGCGGTCGCGGTGCTGCCGTACCTGCTGGTGGCGCTCTGGCTCGTCACCGGTCGGGCATGAATAGCCAGAAAAGGGACCAATGGTCGCGTTCGCGGTTAGCGTGGGTCCGGAAATCGGCGAGCCCGGGAGACGATCGCGGTGACGTTGGAAGCAGAGCGCACATTGCGCGACGAGGATCTGACCGGGCTGGCGGAGCTGGCCGCCCAACTGCGGGTGGACGCGATCCGGTGCAGCACGACGGCCGGCTCCGGGCACCCCACGTCCAGCCTCTCCGCCGCCGACCTGCTCGCCGTGCTCGTCGCCCGGCACCTGCGCTACGACTGGTCCTACCCGGACAACCCCGGCAACGACCACCTGATCTTCTCCAAGGGGCACGCCTCCCCGCTGCTGTACGCGGTGTTCCGCGCCACCGGCGCGATCAGCGAGCAGGAGCTGCTGGAGACGTACCGGCGATCCGGCTCGCGCCTCCAGGGCCACCCCACACCGGCGCTGCCCTGGGTGGACGTGGCCACCGGCTCGCTCGGGCAGGGCCTGCCGGTCGGCGTCGGGGTGGCACTGGCCGCCCAGCACCTCGACCGGTCGCCCGCCCACGTCTGGGTGCTCTGCGGCGACAGCGAGACCGCGGAGGGATCGGTGTGGGAGGCGCTGGACAAGGCGGGCCACTACGGGCTGCGTAACCTCACCACGATCGTGGACGTCAACCGGTTCGGCCAGCGCGGCCCCACCGAGCTGGAGTGGGACCTGGACACCTACCGGCGGCGGGTGGAGGCGTTCGGTTGCCGAGCGATCGTGGTCGACGGCCACGACCCGGGCGCCGTCGACGAGGCGTACGGGCAGGCGCGCGACGCCGCCGGGCCGACCGTGGTGCTGGCCCGCACGGTCAAGGGCAAGGGCGTACCCGAGGTGGAGAACGACCCGGCCTGGCACGGCAAGCCGTTCGACCCGGAACTGGCCGAGCGCGCCGTACGCGCGCTCGGCGGCCCCCGGCGCATCCGGGTCGCCGGACCGAAGCCACCGCCCGCGCCGCGCACCGCCCCGGCCGAGCACGGACAGCCGGAGCTGCCCCGGTACTCCCGCGGCGCGAAGGTCGCCACCCGGGACGCGTACGGCGACGCGCTGCGCGCCCTCGGCGCCGCCCGGCCCGACGTGGTCGCGCTCGACGGCGAGGTCAGCGACTCCACCCGGGCGGAGCGCTTCGCCACCGCGTATCCGGATCGGTTCTTCCAGATGTTCATCGCCGAGCAGCAGCTCGCCGCCGCGGCGGTGGGCATGGCGGTGCGCGGCTACCGACCGTTCGCGGCGACGTTCGCCGCGTTCTGGTCCCGGGCGTACGACTTCATCCGGATGGCCGGCGTGTCCCGCGCCGATATCGCGCTCGTCGGCTCGCACGCCGGGGTGGAGATCGGCCCGGACGGCCCGTCCCAGATGGGGCTGGAGGACATCGCCGCGCTGCGGGCGGTGCCCGGCTCCACGGTGCTCTGCCCGGCCGACGCGGTCTCCTGCGCGGCCCTGGTCGCCCAGATGCCCGACCACCCGGGCGTGACCTACCTGCGCACCACGCGCGGGAAGTACCCGGTGCTCTACGACGACACCGAGCCGTTCCCGATCGGCGGCAGCCGGATGGTGCGCGACGGCGGGGACGTCGCGCTGCTGGGCACCGGCGTGACGGTGCACCTGTGCCTCGCCGCCGCCGACGAACTGACCCGCGAGGGCATCGACGCCCGGGTGATCGACCTGTACTCGATAAAGCCGGTGGACCGGCGGCGGCTGGCCGAGGCCGTCGTGGAGACCGGCGGGCGGCTCGTCGTGGTCGAGGACCACTACCCGGAGGGCGGGCTGGGCTCGGCCGTGCTGGAGGCGCTCGCCGACCTGGGCGAACCGTCCCGGGTCAACCACCTGGCGGTACGCGGACTGCCCGGCTCCGGCACCCCCGCCCAGCAGCTCGACCGGGCCGGCATCGGCGTCGGCGCGATCGTCTCGGCGGCGCGGGCCCTGGCCTGAGCGTGTCCGCCCGGACCGGCGGCGCTCGCGGCGGTGTTTGCGGGGACCGGCGGCGGGTAGCCACGCTGCCGTTGCGACGGGAGGACCGACGATGGCCGAACCGGAGTTCTACGCGCGGGTGTCCGCCCGGGCCGGCGTGCCGCCGGACGACGCCCGCGCGCTCACCCAGGCGACGCTGCGCACCCTCGCCGAGCGGATCAGCGGCGGCGAGGCCGCCGAACTGTCCGCGCACGTCGCGCACGAGCTGCGTCCGCTGCTGGCGCGGCCCCGCACCGACGACCCCGAGGCATTCGGGTACGACGAGTTCCTGCGCCGGATCGCCGAGCGGGCCGGCGTCAGCCCGGCCGAGGCCGAGCGCGGTGCCCGCGCCGTGGTGCAGGCCCTGCACCGGGTGATCGGGCCGGCCGCGTTCCACCGCGCGCTGTCGCAACTGCCCGCGCGGATCGGCGAGCTGGCCCAGCCGGCACCACGCGGGTAGCGCCGGATCCCGCCTCCGCCGTAGGCGGGATCCCGCTCGGACCGCCCGCTCGGACCGCCCGCTCGGACCGCCCGCTCGGACCGCCCGCTCGGACCGCCCGCTCGGACCGCCCGCGTGGATCAGTCCGTCCGGTGCAGGAACGACCACTGGTGCGGCGAACGCGGTGAAGGCGGCGGGAGATGCAGGAGCAGGTGCGTGGTGGCGCCTAAGCCGAGCTGCGCGCTCCGCGCGCCCGGCGGCCGGGCGCCGGGACGCGGGAACGCCAGGACGAAGCCGAGGGCGGCGAAGAACGCCACCGCGGCGTCGAGGTCGCGTACCGGGAGGTTGACGGGGGTCGCTCCGCTCATCGGGCCGCCTCCCGCTCCAGCAGCGCCTTGAGCGCGCCCAACCGGTCCCGCCAGTACGCCTTGAGTCGCGCCGCCTCGTCGGCGTCGGCCAGCTTCTCGTGCAGCACGGCCACCCGTGACTTCGACGCACCCATCGGGGTCAGCCCGACGACGATCCGGCTGGGGCTGTTCGCCCAGTCCGCCCGGAACGTCTTCGGTGCCGTGGCGGTACGCACCCGCACCTCGACGCCGGGCAGCCACCGCCGTCGGGTCGCCGCGTCGGCGAACGCCTGGAACAGCGTCTGCACCGGCACGCCGACGGTCCGGCTGGCACCGGCCTCGAACCCGCCGCCCCGCCGCTGACCCGGCGCGCGCAGGCCGCGTGCCTGCTCGTAGCCGACCGTGACGGTCTGCGCCCACCAGCCCGGCACCCCGTGGGTGTCGACCAGCCAGCGGGCGATCTCGGCGTGGCTCCGGTCGACCGCGCCCCACGCGTCGAGCCGGTCGAACCAGTAGGCCCAGTCCTGCCCGGTCCGCTCGCGCAGCAACGCGTCGGAGATGCGGTCCTGCTGGGTCCGCCCACCGGTGGGGGCCACCGTCGGGGCCGGCGTGGTCTCGGCTCTGCCGAGCAACTGCCGGCGGGCGGTGGTGTAGCTCTCGCCGGTCTTGTCCATCCGGGTGCGTACCCGAGACTTGAAGGACCTCTGACGGGTCATCGCGCGCTCCCTGTCACGACCCGGTCGGGGAACCCACGCTTCCGGCGACCGTGCCGTGCGGCTGCCGCGCGGTGGTCAGGTGTCGCGTCCCGAGGGCTCGAAGCCCCCTTTGCCTCCGCGGGCCGGTGGCGTGGGCACCGGAAAGGAGGTGGGGCGCGGGACGGCGCCGACCCTCAGTGTAGGCCGGATCGTCGTGCCGTGGGAGCCGGCGCGCCGGGCCGCGTCACTCCGGCAGCGCGTCCAGGTAGACCCAGCGGCCGTCCTCCCGGGCGAAGCGGCTGTGCTCGGCCAGCACGCCGGCCCGGCCGCCCTCGCGGTAGTGCGCCCGGAACCGGACCGTGCCGGCGGTGTCGAACAGCCCGCCCTGCCCGGTCTCCACGATCTCCAGCCGGGTCCAGCGGGTGCCCGGATCCAGCTCCAGCCGGTCCGGCCGGGTGCTGGAGTGCCAGCTGTGCCGCAGGTAGGCGGCGTCGCCGAGCGCGAACGCGCTGAACCGGGACCGCATCAGCGCCTCCGCGGTCGCCGCCGTCGCCTCGTCCCGGTGGACCGGGGCGCAGCAGTCCGCGTACGGCCGCCCGGTGCCGCACGGGCAGGCCGCCGTCCGCTCACCCCGTTTCGCCATGCCGCGATTCTCCCAACTCGCGGAGCGGTGTTAACAAGGGGCCCTTCCTCTACCGGAGGCGTTAACAGGGGGCCCCTCCTTGCACCTCAACCCTCGCTGCTGCTGTTCCGGCGCGGAACTGGCGGAACTGGCCGACCTGGCCGGGTGAGCCTCACCGGGTGGCGGTGGCGAAGACGACGATGTTGTCCGGGTAGTTGCCGGTCCGGGGGTCGAACCGTCCGCCGCACGTGATCAGCCGCAGCCGCGCCGCCGCGTCGCCGCCGTAGACCCGTGCGGTGGGGAAACGCTCCTTCGGGTACGCCCCGACGCCGTCGACAGCGAACGTCGCGGTCCGCCCGTCGGCGCGCAGCACCCGGATCGTGTCGCCGCCGCGCAGCCGCCCGAGGTCGAAGAACACGGCCGGACCGTGCTGCGAGTCGACGTGCCCGACCAGCACCGCGTTGCCGGCCTGGCCGGGGGTGGGACCGGGGTGGTACCAGCCGGTGACCGTCGGGCGTTCCAGCGGTGGCACCTCCAGCGCGCCGTCCGCGTCGGTGGCGACCGGGACGATCTCGGCGTCGACGCCGATGCGGGGGATGGTGACCCGCACCGGCGTGGATCGGGGCAGCGCCGGGCCGCCCGTACCCGGTCGTTCGGTCGCCGGCGCGGCGGAGGCGCCGGGTTGCGGTGGTGACGCCGACGTGGTGCCGAGCCCGGCCGAGACCAGCCCGGTGCCGGTGGCGGCGGCGAGCGTGACGGCGGTGACCACGACGGCGGTGTGCAGGCGCGAGCGGCGTTGCGATTCCGACAGCATCCCACCTCCGTCGAACAGGGACGCGGCGCCCGCGCCGGAGCATCCGGCGCGGGCGGACCGCTCCGGTCAGGCGACGGCGCCCGCGCGACGCCGGCGGATGACCGCGTACGCGCCTCCGGCGAGCGCCCCGGCGGCCAGCACGCCACCGGCGATCAGCACCCCGGTGTCGCCGTCGCGCCCGCCCCCACCGGCCTGCGCGCCGCCGATCGGGGTGACGGTGAACGTGGCGCTGCCGCCGTCGCTGCCGTCGCCGCAGGTGGTGGCCACCGTGTACGTGCCGAGCGTGAACCCGGCGGTGAACAGTTCGGCGCTCAGGCCGCCGCCCGCGGCGGCCGTGGTGGACCGGACGTTCTGGTCCCGGTCCGGGCCGGTGACCCGGAAGATCGCGTCACCGGCGTTCGGGTTGCACGTGGTGGTCAGCACGACGGTGGCGCCGACCGGGGTGGTGGCGGGTGACACTCTGGTGTCCGCCAGCGCGGCGGCCGGGAGCAGCAGTGCGCCGAGGCCCACGCCGAACGCCGCCGATCCGAGAAATGACTGTGCCTTCATCCGCGTCTTCCCTCACTTTTCGTCCGCTGTAGGCGTGGGACGTCGTTCGGGTGGCCAACTCCGTGACGAGCACCGGTGTGGCCAACACTAGGAGGGTTGCGGCGATCACTGGGGGTAATTGAGAAATCTTCGTTGCCGTCCGGTGTGCTCCTTGCCGCCACGAGACGGCGGACATGTCGACCCAGGCCGGACAGCCGTACTGGCATAACTAGCCTCCTAGGATGGATTACGCGATGTGACGCCCGAAAATTCCTCCGCCACCGATGTCGAGAACGGACGGCCGGCTTCGTCCCCGGAGTGAACGCGGCCAGAATGGGTCGCACCCCCACGAGGAGACACAGATGAAGTACCTGCTCCTAAAGCACTACCGCGGCGGCCCGACCCCGGTCACCGAGATGCCGATGATCGACAAGTGGACGCCGGAGGAGATCTCCGCGCACGTGCGCTACATGCAGGAGTTCGCGGCGCGGCTGCAGGACAGCGGCGAGTACGTCGACGGTCAGGCGCTCGCCCCGGAGGGCACCTTCGTCCGCTACGACGGCGAGGGACGGCCGCCGGTCACCGACGGCCCGTTCGCCGAGACGAAGGACCTCATCGCCGGCTGGATGGTGATCGACGTGGACAGCTACGAGCGCGCTCTCGAACTCGCCGCCGAGCTGTCGGCCGCGCCGGGGCAGGACGGCAAGCCGATCCACGAGTGGCTGGAGCTGCGCCCGTTCCTGAGCGCGCCGCCCACCATCACCGAGTGACAGCTCCGATGGACGAGGTCGCCCTTCGCAGCCTCATCCCGGGCGTGCTCGGTGTCCTCGTCCGCCGTGGAGCCGACTTCGCGGCGGCCGAGGACGCCGTGCAGGACGCGCTGATCGAGGCGCTGCGCGTCTGGCCCGACGACCCGCCCCGGGATCCGCGCGGCTGGCTGGTCACAGTGGCGTGGCGGCGGTTCCTGGACGTGGTCCGCGCCGACGCCGCCCGGCGCCGGCGGGAGGATCTCGTGGACGAGGAGCCGCAGCCCGGGCCGGTGCCGTCGGCGGACGACACGCTGCGGCTCTACTTCCTGTGCGCGCATCCGTCGCTGAGCCCGTCGTCGGCCGTCGCGTTGACGCTGCGCGCCGTCGGCGGGCTCACCACCCGGCAGATCGCGCAGGCGTACCTGGTGCCGGAGGCCACCATGGCGCAGCGGATCAGCCGGGCCAAGCGCACCGTGTCCGGGGTCCGCCTCGACCAGCCCGGCGACGTCGCCACCGTGCTGCGGGTGCTGTACCTGGTGTTCAACGAGGGCTACTCCGGCGACGTGGACCTGGCCGCCGAGGCGATCCGGCTCACCCGGCAGCTCACCGCCGCGATCGACCACCCCGAGGTGGCCGGGCTGCTCGCGCTCATGCTGCTGCACCACGCCCGCCGGGCCGGTCGGACCGCGCCCGACGGGAGCCTGGTGCCGCTGGCCGAGCAGGACCGCCGCCGGTGGAACACCGTGCTGATCGCCGAGGGCGTGGGCATCCTCCAGACCGCCCTGTCCCGGGACCGGCTGGGCGAGTTCCAGGCCCAGGCTGCCGTCGCGGCCCTGCACGCCGACGCGCCCACCGCAGCGGAGACCGACTGGGTGCAGATCGTCGAGTGGTACGACGAACTGGTCCGCCTGACCGGCAGCCCGATCGCCCGGCTGAACCGGGCGGTGGCGGTCGGCGAGGCGGACGGCCCCCGGGCCGGGCTGGCGGCGCTCGCGGCGCTCGACGACTCGCTACCCCGGTACCCGGCGGTGGCGGCTTACCTGCACGAACGCGACGGCGACCCGGACACGGCGGCGCGGCTGTACGCGGCGGCGGCCCGCCGGGCGTCCAGCCTGGCCGAACGCGACCACCTGAACCGGCAGGCCGCCCGTCTCAACGCCGGCCGCCGGTAAACCGGTCGGCAGGCTCCGTCGCCGCTGGTAGGTTGCCTCGCCGTGACGGGGGAACGGCTCGGCGGGCGCTTCGCCCGACTGTGGACGGCGAGCACGCTGTCCGCGCTGGGCAGCGGAACGGCGACGGTGGCCGCTCCGCTGTACGTGGCGTCGATCACCGACGATCCGCTCGTGGTGTCGGCCGGGGCGGCGGTGTCGTGGCTGCCGTGGCTGCTTTTCGCGCTGCCCGGTGGCGTACTGGCGGACCGGATGGACCGGCGCCGGCTGATGGTGCTCATCGACTGGGTACGCGTCGGCGCGCTGGCCGTGCTCGCGGCGGCGATGCTGGCCGACCGGGCCGGGATCGCGCTGCTGTACGCGGTGCTGTTCGTCGTGAACACCGGCGAGGTGGTGTTCCGGACCGCCGCGCAGGCGGTGCTGCCGGCGGTGGTGCCGCGTTCGCTGCTGGAACGCGCAAACGGCTGGCTCGGCGGCGGCACCCAGGTGATGCAGAACATGATCGCCGGCCCGCTCGGCGGGTTCCTGTTCGTGGTGGCGGCGACGCTGCCGTTCGCGCTCAACGCCGGCACGTACGCGCTGAGCGCCGTACTGGTCGGGCTGCTCGCCGGTACGTACCGGGGCGGTGCGGCGCCCCAGGTCCGGCGGTCGGTGCGGGCGGAGGTCGCGGAGGGGTTCCGCTGGCTGTGGGGGCAGCGGCTGCTGCGCACCATGACCGTGCTGATCGGCCTGCTGAACGTCACGCTCACCGCGGCGGTGGCGGTGCTGGTGCTGCTCGCCACCGAGCGGCTGAATCTGGGCTCGGTCGGCTACGGCGCGTTGTTCACCTGCATGGCGGTGGGCGGCGTGCTCGGTTCGCTGGTGGGGGACCGGCTGATCGCCGCGATCACCCCCACCTGGACGGTGCGGACGGGGCTGCTGGTCGAGGCCGGACTGCACCTGGCGCTCGCCGCGTCCCGCAGCGCGGCCGTGGTCGGGTTCGCGTTGTTCGCGTTCGGGGCGCACGGCGCGCTGTGGAACATCGTGGCGAACTCGCTGCGGCAGCGGCTCACCCCGCAGGAGTTGATGGGCCGGGTCGGCAGCACCACGTTGTTCGTCGCGGCGGGCGGCAACTGCGTCGGCGCGCTGCTCGGCGGCGTGGTGGCGGCCCGGTTCGGCATCACCGCGCCGTACTGGGTGGGCTTCGTGGTGGCCGTGGCGGTGATCGCCGCGACGTGGCGGGTCTTCGACCGGGCGACGGTGGCCGCCGCCTACGCCGAGCCGGCCGCGCGCAAGCCCGCCCCGGTGCCCTGAGCGGGCCGCCCGGTGGCGGCTCCCGCCGGTGTGGCAGCGTGGCCGGATGCACGCATCCTTCCCGGTCGACGCCGACCTCGCGCTGGTCGGCGGCGGCGGCGCCGCGTCCCTGGTCCTGGCCGCGCTGGACCGGCACGACGTGACCGGGCTGCGGGTCGCGGTGGTGGACCCGGTGCACAAGCGCGGCCAGGACCGCACCTGGGCGTTCTGGGGCCTGCCCGGCGACGACCTGGACCCGATGCTGAGCGCGAGCTGGTCGCAGGTCGACGTGGTCACGCCGGCGGGCCGCCGTGTCCTGACGCTCGACCCCCTGCGGTACGCCATGCTCCGCTCCGCCCCGGTCTACGACCGGGCTGCCGCGGCCGAGCGCCGGCTGGACGCGGTCCGGATCAGCGCCCCGGCGGGGGAGCTGCACGACGACGGTGAGCGGGTCACGGTCCGCGACCCGGACGGCCGGGACCTGGTGCGGGCCGGGTGGGTGCTCGACTCGCGGCCCCGGCGGCCGAGGCGTCCGGGGCGCACCAGCTGGCTGCAGCACTTCCGGGGCTGGTGGCTGGCCGCCGACCGGCCGACGTTCGATCCGCAGCGGGCGGTGCTGATGGACTTCCGCACGCCCCAGCCGGATCGCGGGGTGTCCTTCGGGTACGTGCTGCCGGTCGACGACCGGTTCGCGCTGGTCGAGTACACCGAGTTCGGGCCGCAGCTGCTCGACGACGCGGGCTACGACGCGGCGCTGCGCGGGTACGCCGGACTGCTCGGCCTGGACCTGACCGCGCTGCGGGTGCGGGAGGTCGAGGACGGCGTGATCCCGATGACCGACGGACCGTTCGACTCCCGCCCGAGCCCGCGCGTGGTGCGGCTGGGCACCGCCGGTGGGGCGACCCGCCCGTCCACCGGATTCACGTTCTCGGCGATGCTGCGCCAGGCCGACCAGGTGGCCCGCGCGCTCGCCGCCGGTCGCCCGCCGGTGCCGGCGCCCGCGTACCCGGGCCGGCACCTGTGGATGGACGCGGTGGCGTTGCGCGCGCTGGACCGGGGCCACGTCGGCGGGGTGGAGTTCTTCGAGCGGCTGTTCGACCGCAACCCGCCGGAGCGGGTGCTGCGGTTCCTCGACGGCGTGACCAGCCCGGCCGAGGATCTGGCGGTGATGCGGTCCAGCCCGCTGCTGCCGATGACCGGCGCGGTGCTCGGCGACGCGGCCGGCCGGCTGCGCGCCCGCCTGCGCCGCTAGCTTCCGCTGTCGCCGGTCCCGGCGCCTATCGGCGGCCGGTCGCCTCGGTGACGCGGCCGCGCACGAGCGCGCGCAGTCGCTCCGCCGCCGGCGTACTGCCGCCCTGGGTGGGCAGCGGTTTCGTGTCGCCGGCGAGCAGCCGGGCGCGCAGCGCGTCGATCGTCTGCTCGTCGACACCGAGCCGGCCGGTCGCGTAGCCGTGCACGGAACCGTGGGCGGCCCGCAGGTCGGCCAGCACCAGCCGGATGATCTCGGCCGGGGCCCGCCCGTACGCCGGCCAGCCCGGCGCGCCGCCGTGGCGATCACGCCACTCGGCGACCAGCCGTTCGGTGGCGTGCTCGGTGAGCGCGAAGTCCGCCGCGATCTGGTCGTCGTCCACGCCGAGCAGGGACAGCACCAGCGCGGCGAGCAGCCCGGTGCGGTCCTTGCCGGAGGCGCAGTGGAACACCAGCGGGTGCTCGCCGTCCGCGATCAGTTCGAGCGCCTGCCGCAGCTCGGTCACGCAGGTCGATCACGGTGCGGACGCCGAGAGCCGCGAACCGTTCCAGATCCGAGCCGGCAAGCTTGGCCAGTGAGTCGGAGCGGTAGAGCCGGCCCCGGGCGACGGTACGGCCGTCGCCGGTCCGCCAGCCGCCGAGGTCACGGAAGTTGCACAGAGCGGCGAAGTCCGGGGGAGCGGTCATGCCCGCACGTTAGCCGCGCGCGGCGGGTCGGGTGGTCCCGCGCGCTCGCGTACCCGGTAGGTTGCCGGGCATGGTGGAGGCGGAGACCGGCCGGGTCGTGGAGATCTGGACCGACGGCGCGTGCAGCGGCAATCCCGGGCCCGGCGGCTGGGGCGCGGTGCTGCGCTGGGGCGGGCACGAGCGGGAGCTGTGCGGCGGCGAGGCCACCCCGACCACGAACAACCGGATGGAGCTGACCGCCGCGATCCGGGCGCTGGAGAGCCTGACCCGCCCGGTCACGGTACGGCTGCACACCGACAGCACGTACGTGCGCAACGGCATCACCGGCTGGCTGAACTCGTGGAAGCGCAACGGCTGGCTGACCGCCGCCAAGCAGCCGGTGAAGAACGCCGACCTGTGGCAGGCGCTGGAGGCGGCCTGCGCCCGGCACGACGTGACGTGGCTGTGGGTGAAGGGCCACAACGGGCATCCGGAGAACGAGCGCGCCGACGCGCTGGCGAACCGGGGCATGACCGAGGCGCGGAGCGGCGCAGCCGCCGCCCCGCGTACGGCTCAGCGCAGCGGCCGGCCCTCCTCGATCTCCTCCGGTTCCTCGGACGGGTCGCCGGTGCCGGAGACGGCCGCCACGTCGTAGCCGGCCCGGCTGACCTCCCGTGCCGACCGCCGGTCCTCGGCGGGCTGGTCGGCGAAATCGTCACCGGTGTCGTCGGTGGTGTGCAGGGACTCGCCCGGCGGGCGCAGGGACGCCTCGTACGCGGTCGTGCCGTCGGGTTCGTCGCCGGCCGCGCGGCCGAAAGACTCTTCACTGGTCATGTCGCCCTCCTGCCCGCAGCGGGTGACGGCAAACGTTCGGGTCGCCCGAGCCCTGGCGACGGGCCCGGTTCGTTCGGTGGCCCGGGTTCGGCCGGTGCTCGCGCCCGGTCAGCGGGCCGCGTCCGGGTGGGTCGGCATCGAGGAGCCGCCCGAGCTGCTGCCGGACGCTCCGCCCGCCGTCCCGGATCCGTCGTCCTCGGTCACCTCGTCCGGTTTCGGTGCGCTCGGAGCGGGTGCCGGCACGTCGGTGTCAGCGGCCGTCTGCACCAGCGGAACCTGTCCGGCCTCGTCCTCGGCGTGCGCCGGGTCGACCGGTTCCTCACCGTCGCGTGCCCGATACCCCACCGGTGGCCCCTCCCAGTCGGTCGCCGCCTACCCCACCCCACCCCCACCAAACCCACGCGCCCCCGCCCGGTCCCCTCACAGTTGATCAAGGACTTTGTGTCCCCATCCGGCCCTGAACCCGACCCAAACTCCTTGATCACCGCCGAGGTGGCCCTGGTGAGCCGGTCGAAGGGGGTGATCAAGGAGTTTGTGGCCTGGCGGCGGGCGGAAATGGACACAAAGTCCTTGATCGCCGCGGTGCGGGGGTGGGGTGGGAGCGGGTGCCAAGATGCGGGCGGGCCGGGGGTCGCCATGAGTGGCGGCGGCGGGGGCGCGCGTGGGTGGCGTCAGCGGGGTTGGCGGCGGCGCTGCCGGGGCTGGGGGCGGGCCGGGGTCAGCGTCAGGGACCAGTGAGCCGGGCGGTGTAGCCCCGGCGGCAGCACCGTGCGGTGGTCGCCGCGTGCGGCATCGAGCTGCGACTGGTGCGTGAACAGGCACTCGCCCAGGTCGGCCCCGCGCAGGTCGGCCCCGCGCAGGTCCGCGCCGGTCAGGTCGGCGGCGCCGAGGCGTACGCCCCGCAGGTCCGCCCCGATCAGGCAGGCACCGCGCAGGTTCGCCCCGGTCAGCGGGGTGCGGCGCAGGTCCACCCCGATCAGCGTCGCGCCCCGGCGGTCCGGGCCGGCCTTTCCGGCGCGGGCCCGTTCGGCGGCGCGCGACAGCAGCCGGTTGGCCCGGTCCCGGTGCGCGTCGACGTCGAGCGCGAGCAGGTCGTCAGGGGTGCCGTCGGTGAGCCGGCCGGTCTCGTCGAGCGCGGCGGTCAGCTCGTCGCGCAGTGGTCCGGGCGGGGTCAGGCGGACCGCCTCGGTCAGGTACCAGAGCAGTTCGTGCAGCGGTCGCAGCACCGCGAAGCTGTCGAACATCCGCTGCGCGGTGGCCGGGTCGGCGCGCCAGTCGCGGCCGGCGAACGTGTGCCGGGTGAGGTGTTGACCGGCGCCGAAGCAGTCGAACACGGTGCATCCGGGGAAGCCGCGTTGCCGCAGCTCGGTGTGGATGCCGCAGCGGAAGTCGGCGCCCAGGTTCGGGCAGGGCCGCCCGGCGGGCTTGTCGATGGCGAAGTCGGCCGACGCGGTGAACGCCGGCGCGACGCAGCACACCCCGGCGCAGCGCGAACAGTCCGCCCGCAACTCCCGCCCGCTGACGACCGGTCCTCCTCCCGACACGGCACCCATTCTCCCCACCCCACGCGCCCACCTACCCACCCACCCCGTCGATCATGAGGTTGACGGCGACGAACCGGACCGGAACCGCCGCCAACCTCATGATCAACGAGAACTGGCGGGGCGGCGTCGACAACCCGATCGCCACCCGATCCGGTAACCGATCCCGCGCTGCCTCGACGATACGAGTCACCCCGGCCACCGGAAAGATCGTAGTCCATCATGGACCTGAAAGAGCGCCGTCCGGCCTGGGGGAGAACGCGCGCCCACCCGACGCACTCCGCATCCTCACCGTGGATCACTGTTCACGAGTGTGCACACCCATCAAATGCCCTGGCCTCGAACATTGACCTTCCTGGTTCTGCCTCCTAATCTCCTGGCGGGCCGGTTCTGCGCGGTTCGCATATATGAAAACTCCACTCAGGAGTGCGTATGACGCGACGCTCAGCGCTGGAAAAACGCCGGTTCACCACCACCACCACCTCGAGAGGCGGAACCCCGCAATGAATCCTGTCCGAAAGCGCAGGCTCGTCACGGCGATGCTGGCGACCCTGGCCATCCTGGCCACCCCCGTCGTCTCGCAGAGTGCCGCCACCGCGGCCGCCCCCTGCGACTACCCCGCCCAGCAGCTCAACCTCACGAACTGGAAGGTGACGCTGCCGACCGGCTCGTCCGGCTCGCCGACCGAAGTGAAGCAGCCCTCACTCGCCACCTACTCCACGAATCCGGCGTTCATGGTGAACACCAAATGCACGGGCGTGCAGTTCCGGGCCCCGGTCAACGGTGTGACCACCAGTGGATCGAGCTACCCCCGCTCCGAACTGCGGGAGATGGCCAACAACGGCACCTCGAACGCCTCCTGGTCGTCCACCTCGGGCACCCACACCCTCACCGTCAGGCTGGCGTTCAACAAGCTCCCGAACACCAAGCCGCACGTTGTGGGCGCTCAGATTCACGACGGTGACGACGATGTCACCGTGTTCCGCCTGGAAGGCACCAGCCTCTACATCACCAAGGGCAACACCACTCACCACAAGTTGGTGACCAGCAGTTACAAGCTGAACACGGTCTTTGAGGCGAAGTTTGTCGTCAGCGGTGGCCAGATCAGGGCCTACTACAACGGCGTACTGCAGACGACCATTGCGCATTCGAAGTCCGGCAACTACTTCAAGGCCGGCGGATACACCCAGGCCAACTGCAGCAACTCCTCTCCGTGCAGCAGCTCCAACTATGGGCAGGTGTCCCTGTACAAACTGCTCGTGTCGCATTCCTGAAAATAGCCGCGAGTGCCGGGTGTTTCCTGCGGGAAACGCCCGGCACTCGTGTCAGCGGGTGGCGACGACGCGAGGTCGGACCGCAGCGCGGTGCCGGTCTCCCGACCGGTCCGTCTCTGCGGCCCACGTCCCGAACCGGACTTGCGGCTCTCACTGCATCAAGCCCCAACTCCGGCGACGACGGCCGTCGCCAGTGCCGGCGCCTGGCCGCCCGCGCCCTGTCCGACGAGCTGCGGCCTTCAGCGTCGACGACGGTTCCGGGGCGGCGGGAGACGGTGCTGCTCAGTCCGCAGGACGGGCACCTGCTCGGTCACGAGTCGACGGGACTGTCGGACCGGGCGGTCATCGCGTACTCGCTGTCCTTCCGCTGTCGTACCGATGCCGTGGTGGATGGGTCGTGCCAGTGAGCAGGGGCGATCTCTTCCGCAACCCGGCTGGCCCGCACACGCCCGCCATCCGCCCGGTCACCGGGACTTGCGTCAGCCCCCCGGCGCTTCGGGTACGGCGACTTCGTCCTCTCCGGTCAGCTCCCCGGCCAACGCCCGGCTCATGCTCACCGGGCACCTGCACCCCAGCGACCCCGCCCAGGCCGCCGAACACTTCATGGCCCTCCTCGTCGGCCCGCTGGAGGCCCGTACCGAGATGGGCACACGCCAGCTCAGCGACACCGAGCTGGATGACGTCGTCCGCTCCGCCGTCCGGACGTTCCTGCTGGCCTTCGGCCCACAGCACGACCAGGCCAGCCAGACCCAACGCCCCTGGCCGGTGCACGGTCAGAACGGACAGGATCGGTAGACGACGTCCGGCCAGTCGCGGCTCATGAGGGAACTGTCGTACCCACCGGCCGCACCCGGCCCCGACGTCGGGCCGTTCCCGGCGCGCGACCGGACCGGCCCCGACGCCCGACGCCTAAACCGGCGCAGGCCGCGACCCACGCACCGGCGACGGCGTTGGATCGCGAGGCGGCACACCCGTGGTCAGCCCGTCCGGACCGGCACGGCGAACTCCGGCGCGTCCGCGCTCAGCAGCGCCGTCCGCGCCGGCGCGCGCCACTGCTCGGTCAGCGCCACAGCCAACTCGTCCAGCATCCGGCGTACGGTCGGCGCCGCCCGCTCGTGCATCGCCTCGACCACCACGAGCACCTCGGTGGTGCCGGCCCGGACAGCCGACGCGCCGCTCTGCCGGTGGCACCAGCGCCGGGCGTGCGCGTGTCCGGAGTTGTCGGCGAAGATCACCTCGCCGGGCGCGGGCTGCTCGTTCTCCCCGCCGAGGCCCAGGTAGGACTCCGTGCCGTCGGCCGGGCGCACGGTCAGGTCGCCGTCGATCCGGGCCAGGTCGAGCACGGCGACCGGGACCGCGTACCGGGTGGAGAGCGCGTTGCCGAGGTCCACGAGCGGGTGCAGCCGGGGCAGGTCCCCGTCCCGCCGCAACCGGCGCAGCAGCGATTCGGCAGCGCAGCGGTAGCGGGTCGGCGGGCAGCCCATCCGGGTGAACGCGCGACGCCAGGCCTGGATCTCGGGGAAGCCACCCTCCGGCCCGGCGGCGAGCCGGTCCCGGGTGGCGCCGAGACACCCGGCCAGCCGGGGCGTGACGTCGACCTCGGGCGTGACGCCGGCGGCGTGCAGGACGCCGCAGGTCAGTTCCGGAAATGCCGACCAGATCTCGGGGGAGTGCCGGAAACGCACGGAAAGACTCCTTGTGGGTGGTGAGTCGAGGCTAGGCGCGGAACGCGAGGCCGAGGCCCAGGACGAGGAAGCTGCCGGCGAAGGCGTGCCGCAGCAGCCCGGTCAGCCGGGGCCGGGACAGCACACGCCGGCGCAACGCGCCGGCCAGCAGCGCGTACCCGGCGAACACCAGCAGCGTGACGGCCATGAACACCAGGCCGCAGGCGAGCATGCGCACGGTGGCGGCGGGCGCGTCCGGCGGTACGAACTGCGGCAGGAACGCCACGAAGAACACCGTCACCTTCGGGTTCAGCAGGTTCAGCAGCACCCCGTCGCGGAACACGGCCGCCGCCGGACGCGGGGGCCGGTCGCCGTCGAGGGCGAACGTGCCCCGGTCGCGCAGCGCCGACCAGGCCATCCAGAGCAGGTACGCCACGCCCAGCCAGGTCATCACGCGGAACGCCGGGGTGCCGGCGCGCAGCAGGGCGGCCAGCCCGGTCACCGCGGCGATCACGTGTGGCACGAGGCTGAGCGTGCCTCCGGCGGCAGCGGCCAGGCCGGCCCGCCGTCCGGCGGTCACCGTGGCGGCGAGCGTGTGCATCACCCCGGTGCCCGGAGTGATCGCGACGACGAGCGACGTCAGCAGGAAGGCGACTGTCATGCGGTCCAGCGTGTGCCCATAATGGTCCGATGGACAGGGCCAAAGCTGTCGCTGTCGAGGAGTCCAAAGCGGCCGGCGCGGACTTCCTCCAGCTCGACGTCGGCGAGGCGCCGCCCGGTGGCCGCGCGGACTGGCTGGCCGCCCGGCTGCGGTCCGCCATCGCCGACGGCCGGGCGCCGGTGGGCACCCGTCTGCCCGCCAGCCGGGTGCTCGCCGCCGAGCTGGGCGTCTCCCGCGGTGTGGTGACCGAGGCGTACCAGCGGCTGGCCGAGGACGGGCAGGTGGCCGGACGCGGCCGGGCCGGAACGGTGGTGGTCGCCTCGCCGGCCGCCGTGGTCACCCGGCCGCCCGAGCCGAGGAGAGCACCGCAGGTGTTCGCCACCAGGCCCGGCGTCGACGCGTTCGACGAGCTGCGCGCCGTACCCGCGCAGGTGGACCTGACACCCGGCGTACCCGATCTGGCGGCCTTTCCCCGCGCGGCCTGGCTGCGGGCCGAGCGGACCGTGCTGCACCGGATGACGCCCGCCTCGCTCGGCTACGGCGACCCGGCCGGCACGCCCGCGCTGCGGCTCGCGGTCGCGAACTGGCTGGCCCGCAACCGGGGCGTCGGCGCGGACCCGGCCGAGGTGGTGATCGTGGCCGGGGTGTCGCAGGCGCTCGGCCTGCTCGCGCGGGTGCTGCACGACCGGGGTACGCACACCGTGGCGGTGGAGGATCCCGGCTCGCTGGGTGTACGGCAGCACCTGCTCTGCTTCGGGCTGGCGACACCGCCGATCCCGGTGGACGACCGGGGACTACGTGTCGACGAGCTGGAGCGGTCCGGTGCTCCCGCGGTGCTGCTCACCCCGGCGCACCAGTTCCCGACCGGGGTGGTGCTCGACGGCGACCGGCGCCGGCGGCTGCTGCGGTGGGCACGCGACGGCGGCCTGGTGGTGGAGGACGACTACGACGCCGAGCACCGCTACGACCGTCCGCCGGTGCCGGCGTTACGTGCCATGGCGCCGGACCGGGTCTGCTACGTCGGCAGCATCTCCAAGCTGCTCGCGCCGGCCCTGCGGATCGGGTGGATGCTGGTGCCGCCCGCGCTGCACCCCGACGTGGTGGCCGCGAAGCGGGCGGCAGACCTCGGCAACGCGGCCTTGCCGCAGCTCGTACTCGCCGAGCTGATGGAGTCCGGCGCGCTGGAACGGCACCTGCGGCTGCTGCGCCACCGGCACGTACGCCGACGGGACGCGATGATCCGGGCGGTCCGCGCGTACCTGCCGGGGGCGGTGGTGCACGGCGCGGCGGCCGGGCTGCACCTGATGGTCACGCTGCCCGGCGACGTCGACGACCGGGCGCTGGCGGCGGCGGCGCTGCGGAGTGGCGTCAAGCTCCACCCGTTGTCCTGGCACGGCCAGAGCCCGCAGCCACCCGGCCTCGTCCTCGGGTACGCGGCCACCCCGCCCTCCGAGATCGACCGCGCCCTCTCCACGGTGGCCGAGGCCCTCCACGTCGGCGCCGAGCCGGTGCAGGTCACCGTGGGCGTGGGTGAGCGACTCGATCGGGATGCCCGGCCTCGCCGCACAGCGGGATGCCGGCGAGCGCACCCGGGAGACCAATGGGGTCATGGAGTTCCGCCGGACGGGATGACCGGCGGCGTGGTGGTCCGGTAGATCGCGGTCAGCCACACGTCGAGCAGCACGTCGACCACGTCCCGCTCGGCCACCGCCGGGCCGTCCCCGGCGAACGTGGCGTACCAGACGCGCTCGTTCATCGAGTTCAGCGCGATGGCGAGATCCCGGGCGGGCAGCCCGTCCGGGGCCGCGCCGCGGGCGCGTTCGGCCTCGATCGCGGCCTGCACCGCGCGGACCCAGCGTTCCAGCACCTCGGCCCAGAGCCGCCGCACCTCGGCGTTGGTGCCGCGCACCTGGGCGCAGGCCAGTACCACGTCCCGGTGCCCGCCGAAGGTGGCGTGGAACCGGGCGATCAACTTCCGCCAGTGGGCGCGCGGATCCTCGGCGAGCCGTTCGAACACGCCCCCGGCGGCGGCGTCGGCCTCCTCGGTGACCCGGTCGAGCAGCGTGAGCAGCACCGCGCTCTTGGACGGGAAGTAGAAGTAGAACGTGGGGCGGGAGATCCCGGCGCCGCGCGCCAGGTCGTCGATGGAGATGTCCGCGAGGGGGCGCTGGGCCAGCAGCCGCTCGGCAGTGGCCAGGATCGCGGTCTCCCGGTCGTCGCCGGTGGACCGGCCGGCCCGCCGCCCGCGCGTCGGCGCGGCGCCGGTCGGCGTACGGGCGGTCGTCATGTCGGCTGATGCTACACCCGCTCGACACAGTGTCGATTCGACTCGACACGGTGTTGACCGCGGTCGACGGCGATGGATAGTGTCCGGTCCACCGCCGGTGCGAACGGGAGAAGCGATGGCCGCAGACCACGTCGACGTCCTCATCGTCGGGGCCGGCCTGTCCGGCATCGGCGCCGCCGTCCACCTCGGACGTGAATGCCCCGGCAAGACCTACGCGGTGCTGGAGGCCCGGGGTGCCATCGGCGGCACCTGGGACCTGTTCCGCTACCCGGGCATCCGCTCCGACTCCGACATGTACACCCTCGGCTACTCGTTCGAGCCGTGGACCGACCCGAAGGCGATCGCCGACGGCGACTCCATCCGGGCGTACGTGCGGCGGACCGCGCGCGAGTACGACGTGGAGCGGCACATCCGCTTCCACCACCGGGCGCTGCGCGCCGAGTGGGACAGCGCCACCGCCCGCTGGACCGTGCACGCCCACCGCGACGACACCGGCGAGGACGTCACGCTCACCTGCGGGTTCCTGTTCACCAACTCCGGCTACTACCGATACGACGAGGGCTACACGCCGCGGTTCCCCGGCGTCGAGCGGTACGCCGGCACGCTCGTGCACCCGCAGCACTGGCCCGACGACCTGGACTACGCCGGCAAGCGGGTCGTGGTGATCGGCAGCGGCGCCACGGCGGTCACGGTGGTCCCGGCCATGGCCGAGCGGGCCGCCCACGTCACCATGCTCCAGCGCTCACCCACGTACGTGATCGCGCTGCCCTCGCGCGACCGGTTCGCCGACGCCGCGCGGCGCTGGCTGCCCCCGAAGGCCGCGTACGCGGTGGTCCGGTGGAAGAACGTCACGCTCGGCGTGGCGAACTTCCAGCTCAGCCGCCGCGCCCCCGGCGTGGTGAAGCGGTTCCTGCGCCGGGCCGCGAAAGGCCGCCTCCCTTCCGGGTACGACGTCGACAGGCACTTCTCGCCCCGCTACGACCCGTGGGACCAGCGGCTCTGCGTGGTGCCGGACGGGGACCTGTTCGCCGCGCTGAGCGCCGGCCGCGCGTCGGTGGTGACCGACACCATCGACACGTTCACCGAGCACGGGATCCGGCTCGCCTCCGGCGAGGAACTGCCCGCCGACGTGGTGGTCACCGCCACCGGCCTCAACCTGCTCGCGCTCGGCGGCATCACGCTGACCGTCGACGGCGCCGAGGTCGACCTCGCCTCGACGGTGGCCTACAAGGGCATGATGCTCTCCGGCGTGCCGAACTTCGCCATGACCATCGGCTACACGAACGCCTCCTGGACGCTCAAGGCCGACCTGGTCGCCACGTACGTCTGCCGGCTGCTGCGCCACCTCGACGACACCGGCCGGCAGATCGTCACGCCGCTCGCCCCGGACACCGACGACCTCGAACCGATCATCGACCTGAAGTCCGGGTACGTGCTGCGAGCCGTCGACCAGCTCCCCAAGCAGGGGCCGCAGGCGCCGTGGCGGCTGCACCAGAACTACCCCCGCGACGTACGCCTGATGCGGCACGGCCCGCTCACCGACGGCGTCCGGTTCGACCGCGCCGGCGTACCCGCCACGGCGGCCACCACCTCGGGAGGAACCGATGCGTGACCTCGTCCTCCCCGGCGGCACGACGGTGCTCACCGGCGCGGCGAGCGGCATCGGCGCGGCGCTGGCCCACGGGCTGGCCCGGCGCGGCGCCGACCTGGTGCTGCTCGACCGGGACGCCGACGGCCTGGCCGCCACCGTCGCCGCGATCCGGGCCGTGTATCCGGACCGGCGGGTCGAGACCCACGTGGTCGACCTGGCCGACGCCGACGCCACCGACCGGGTCGCCGCCGAGATCCACCGCGCGCACCCCCGGATCCGGCTGCTGATCAACAACGCCGGCGTGGCGCTGGGCGGGCGCTTCGACCAGGTCACCCTGGAGGAGTTCCTCTGGGTCATCGAGGTCAACTTCCGGGCGGTGGTCCGCCTGACCCACGCGCTGCTGCCCGCGCTCAAGGCCGAATCCGGCTCCCACCTGGTGAACGTGTCCAGCCTGTTCGGGCTGATCGCCCCCGCCGGGCAGGCCGCGTACGCGGCGAGCAAGTTCGCCGTGCGCGGCTTCACCGAGGCGCTGCGGCACGAACTCGTCGACGACGGCGTCGGCGTCACCTCGGTGCACCCGGGCGGCATCCGCACCCGGATCGCCGCCACCGCCCGCGTCGGCAGCGGCGTGGCCCTCGACGAGTACGAGGCCGGGCGCAGGCAGTTCGAGAAGCTGCTGACCATCGACCCGGCGACCGCCGCCGAGGTGATCCTGCGCGGTGCGCAGCGACGCCGCGGCCGGGTGCTGATCGGCTGGTCGGCGAAGCTGCCCGACCTGCTCGCCCGCCTCGCCCCCGCCGGGTACGGCAGGGTGCTGGCCCTGGGCATGCGCCAGCGCCCGACCGGGCCCGGCGTCGCGCCCGCAACTCCGCCCGCCGTCCCGCCCGCCGAAGCGCCCGCCCTCGCGACCGACGCCGCCGTGCCGGTTCCGTCTCCCCGGGCCGGCGACGAGGCCGTGCCGGAGTCCGGAAGCCGGGCGTGACGCTCGCCCTGCCCCCGGCCGACGAGCGCACCGTCGACGGGCGGCGTACCCGGTGCCGGATCAGCGGCGACGGCCCGCCCGTGGTGCTGCTGCACGGCATCGGCCGTACCCTCGACGACTTCACCGCCCTGCACACGGCGCTGGCCCGCGACCACCTGGTGCTCGCGGTGGACCTGCCCGGCCACGGCGGCTCCGCGCCGCTGGACGGCCCGCACACGCTCCCAGCCCTGGCCGCCGCGGTGGCCCGCTTCCTGGACGTGGCAGGGGTGACCGGCCCGGCCCACCTGGTCGGCAACTCCCTCGGCGGGGCGGTCGCCATGCGCCTGGCCGCCGACGCGCCGCACCGCGCCGCCAGCCTGGCGTTGCTCAACAGCGCCGGCTTCGGCCGCGAGGTGACGGTGGCGCTGCGGCTGCTCGCGGTACGCCCGCTGGCCCGGCTGCTGCTGCGCCCGCACCCGGGGATCGCCCGGCGCACCGAGCGGGCGATCTTCCACGACCCGGCGCACGTCACCGACGAGCGGATCGCCGTCGCGCTCGCCGTGGCCGGGCAGCCGCACGCGGCCCGGGTGATGCGGGAGCTGGTCCGCGACCTGGGCACCTGGCGCGGCGTACGCCCGCAGTGGCGCGCCGACCTGCTCGACGCGGTGGCCGCGCTCGACCTGCCCACGCTGCTCGTCTGGGGCGAGCGCGACCTGGTCCTGCCCGCCGCGCACCTGGTGTACGCCCGCACCCGGCTGCCGCACGCGCACAGCCACCTGTTCCGCGGTACCGGGCACATGCCGCAGATCGAGCGCACCGTCGAGGTGGAGGCGCTGCTGCGGGAGCTGTGGGCCTGACCGTGGCCTGCGCCACTGTCCAGGCCCGCCCCGGACCGCCCGGGTGTTCGACCAGGCGGCGGGCCTCGATGACGTCGGCGATCTCCCGGCCCGACACCGGCCGGGTTCGACTACGCCCGCACGTTCGACGCTGGTTCGCCAGTCATGATCAGCGGTACGTTTCCGGGTGCAGACGTATCCGACGAAGGAGGCACCGTGAGCCAGGAAGTCCGGGGAGTCGTGTCGCGGCGCAAGGGCGCGCCGGTGGAGGTCACCACCATCGTGGTGCCGGACCCGGGGCCCGGCGAGGCGGTGGTCCGCATCCAGTCGTGCGGCGTCTGCCACACCGACCTGCACTACCGCGAGGGCGGCATCAACGACGACTACCCGTTCCTGCTCGGCCACGAGGCCGCCGGCGTCGTGGAGCAGGTGGGCGACGGCGTCACCGACGTGGCTCCCGGCGACTTCGTGGTGCTCAACTGGCGCGCGGTCTGCGGGCAGTGCCGGGCCTGCCGGCGCGGCCGGCCGTGGTACTGCTTCGCCACCCACAACGCGACGCAGAAGATGACGCTCACCGACGGCACCGAGCTGACGCCCGCGCTCGGCATCGGCGCGTTCGCCGAGAAGACGCTCGTCCACGCCGGGCAGTGCACGAAGGTCGACCCGTCGGCCCGGCCGGCGGCGGTCGGCCTGCTCGGCTGCGGCGTGATGGCCGGTCTCGGCGCGGCCATGAACACGGGCAACGTGACCCGGGGCGACTCGGTCGCGGTGATCGGCTGCGGCGGCGTCGGCGACGCGGCGGTGGCCGGCGCGGCCCTGGCCGGCGCGACCACGATCATCGCGGTGGACACCGACTCCCGCAAGCTCGACTGGGCGCGCAGGTTCGGTGCCACGCACACCGTCGACGCCTCGGAGGACGACGTGGTGGAGGCCGTCCGCGCGGCCACCGGTGGCTTCGGCGCCGACGTGGTGATCGACGCGGTCGGCCGTCCGGAGACGTGGAAGCAGGCTTTCTACGCTCGCGACCTGGCCGGCACCGTCGTGCTGGTCGGCGTGCCGACCCCGGAGATGACTGTCGACCTGCCGTTGCTGGACGTCTTCGGGCGCGGCGGCGCGCTCAAGTCCAGCTGGTACGGCGACTGCCTGCCCAGCCGCGACTTCCCGATGCTGACCGAGCTGTACCGGCAGGGCCGGCTGGACCTGGACGCGTTCGTCACCGAGGAGATCGCCCTCGACCAGGTCGAGGAGGCGTTCGCCCGGATGCACCACGGGGACGTGCTGCGCTCGGTGGTGGTCTTCCCGTGACCGCCCGCGTCGACCACGCCGTCACCTCCGGCACGTTCTCGCTCGACGGCCAGACGTTCGACGTGGACAACAACGTCTGGGTGATCGGCGACGACGCCGAGTGCGTCGTCCTCGACGCGCCGCACGACGTGGCGGCCGTCCGCGCGGTGATCGGTGACCGGCGGGTGCTGGCGATCATCGCCACCCACGCCCACGACGACCACGTGCGGGTCGCGCCCGAGCTGGCCCGGGCCACCGGCGCGCCGGTGCTGCTGCACCCGGCCGACCGGGTGCTGTGGGACATGGTGCACCCCGGCACGGCCCCGGACGGCGACCTGACCGACGGGCAGACGGTCACCGTCGGCGGCACCACGCTGCGGGTGCTGCACACGCCCGGCCACAGTCCCGGCGCGTGCAGCCTGTACGCGGCCGACCTGGGCACGGTCTTCACCGGCGACACCCTGTTCGCCGGCGGACCGGGCGCGACCGGGCGGTCGTACAGCGACTTCGGCACCATCGTCGAGTCGATCCGTACCCGGCTGTTCACGCTGCCGCCGGAGACGGTGGTGCACACCGGGCACGGCGACGACACCACTATCGGGGCCGAGGCGCCGCACCTGGACGAGTGGATCGCCCGGGGCCACTGAGGACACCGCCCGACCGGGCCCGGTCGGGCGTCCCGGCCCTGGCGGACGCCGGTTCCGGCCCGGAAACCGGGTGGCCGGGCGTCGCTCCGTCTGGTGATACTCGGGCCCGTGCCCGCCGCCGACCTCACCGACGCCCAGTCCGCAGCGCTGCGCCACGTCCGCCGGGTCGCGCTGAGCGACCGCCCGGCGGCGCTCGCCGTCATCGCCGAGCACCTTGCCGCCTCCGGCACGACCTACCGGTACGAGGAGGTCGTCGCCGCGACCACCGGGTACGGGCACCTGACGCTCAACTTCCACCCCGACCGGGTGCTGCGGGACGGCCGCGCCGTGGTCGAGGCGCTGGACGAGGAGGGCGTCTACCGCAGCCAGTTCGAGACCGGCATTTCCAACGGCGGCCTGACCGCGTACCCGGGCGGCGACCGGGACGTGTGGGAGCAGGCGATGTTCGGCGGCGCGTACCAGCGTCCCGGTGTGCTGCCCACGGAGCGCCCGAAGTACGGCGGCCTGAACCTGCTCGACCACGCCGACGGCGCGTGCCCCCGGTTCGGCTCCTGTCACCTGCGACTGCGCCCGGAGGTGCTGGCCCGGGCCACGTTCACCTTCGGTGACAGCCACCTTCAGCCTGCCGAGGTCGGCACCGTGGACGTCTTCGAGCCGGTGTTCGCGGCGCTGCTGACCGCCACCGCCGGGACCGGCGTCGCCCTGGGCGTGGCCGGCATGGACACCGGCGCGCTGCTGCTGACGCTGCTGCGCCGTCGGGAACGGGAGTCCGGGCGGGTGGGAAGGGCGCTCGACGACTACGTCGAGGCGCAGGTGCACGGCGAGATCAGCCTGGCCCGCGACGTCGAGGCACTGGTGGTCGACCCGTCGTTCCGGGGCACCGACGTGGGGCGGCGCCTCGCCGGGATCGCCGCGCGGCGCGGCCTGGCGCTGCGCTTCCACAGCGGCTTCGTGCTGCCCGCCGCCGCCGTGGACGCCGCGTTCCGCGGTCCCGACATCCCGCCCCTGGCCCTACGGGTGGCCGCCGAGTTCGCCCGCCCGGGGGAGCCGCTGCACGCGGCGCTCGTCGGCCGCGCCGCCGCCTCGGTGGTACGCGAGCCGCAGCGCTGGGCCGACCGGGGACCGGCCGCGGTGACACTGCAGCACCTCAAGCAGCTCTGGCACGTGCTGGTCCGGTTCGGCGTTCCGGCCTGATCGTCCGGTCTGCGGCAGGCACGACTCTGCTGCCCGGAATCGCGGGTGACCTGGACCGCAGCCTCGGCTCTACCCGGCATTTCCGGAATGACCGACACCGCGGGCTCGTTGTGTCCCCCGTACCGCCGGAACCCAAACACCTACCCGGCGGTAGTCCCTCGAGGGGCGCTCATCCCGGAGCGCGTCGTAACGATCGAAAGGGCAACCATCGTGAAGCAGTACTTCACTGGATGGCTCCCCGCCATCGCGAAGACCGCCGTCGTGAAGACCGCCGCCGTCTCCCGGAACCGCCGCGCCGCGCTGAGCGTGGCGGGGGTGGCCGTACTGGGTGGCCTGGCCGTCGGCCCCGTCGCCGTGGCCGCGCCTGTGACCAGCGGGCCGCACGCCGGCGCCAAGGCCGCCATCGACCTGGCCACCGGCACCTCGACCGAGGCGGTGCAGCCCGGCCAGACCACCGGCCTGGACAAGGTGCCGACCAGGGCCGACCGGCCGGCCGAGGAGAAGCTCGTGCCGCACGGCGTCGAGGGCGCGCAGTCGCGCATCCCGCTCGACGACGCGCAGCTCGACAACGCCAAGGCCATCGTCGAGGCGGCCAAGGAGACCGGCGTGGGGGAGCGGGGCGCCGTGATCGGCGTCGCGACCTCGCTGCAGGAGTCGAAGCTGTACAACCTGGGTCACCTCGGCGCGTCAAACGACCACGACTCGGAGGGCCTGTTCCAGCAGCGCCCGTCGTCCGGTTGGGGCACGTCCGAGCAGATCACCGACCCGGAGTACTCCAGCAAGGCGTTCTTCAACGCGCTGAAGAACGTCGGCGGCTGGGAGGATCTGCCGCTGACCACCGCCGCGCAGACGGTCCAGGTGTCCGCCTACCCGTACGCGTACGCGCAGTGGGAGGAGCAGGCCGCGGACATCGTCCAGCAGGTCTGGTGACCCGACCCCGCGCAACGGCCGGCCCCCTTCGCGGGGCCGGCCGGTGGCTGCTCACCACAGTGCTGCTGCCCGCCGCCGATCAGGAGCGGCCCGCGGACCACCGGTGACCGAGCACGATGTCAGTGACGGCGGCGCCGAGCGCCACCACGATGATCCCGGCGGCGAGCAGCAGTGAGTGGCGGAACGCCGTACTCCAGTCGCCGCGGTCGCCGGCGAGCGTCGAGAAGAACAGCGCGCCCACCGCGGCGATGCCGGCGGCCGATCCGAGGCGCTGCCCGGTCTGCAGCATTCCGGCGCCGCTGCCGGCCGTCGGCACCGGCACCTCGGACAGCGTGAGCGTCTGGTTCGGCGCGATCACCAAGCCGCTGCCCAGCCCGGCGACGAGCAGCGGCAGTGCGGTCCGCAGCGGCACGTCGTCGTGCGGCCCGCCGGCTAGCACCAGATCGGTCGCGATCAGCCCGGCCACCACGGCCACCAGCCCGACCGCGACGAGCGGACGGCCGTAGCGGGTGACCACCCGGCCGCCGAGCGCGGAGGCGAGCGCCGAACCGAGCGCGAACGGCGTGATCGCCAGACCGGCCACGAGTGCGCTGTAGCCGAGCCCCATCTGGAGATAGAGCGTGAAGACGAAGAAGATCGCGGTGAACCCGGCGAAGTAGATCAGGCCGATCAGCGCACCCAGCGTGTACGAGCGCACCGTGAACAGCCGCAGGTCGAACAGCGGCTGGGCGCGCCGGGCGTACCGGTGTTCCCAGAGCGCGAACCCGCCGAGCAGCAGCAGGCCGACGGGGATCAGCAGCCACTTGCCCGGGCCCCGCCACTGCTCCCGCTGCATTAGCGGCAGCAGGAGCGCCGTGACCCCCGTCCCGAGCAGCAGCACACCGAGCGGGTCGAGGCGGCCCCGTCCGGCCGGGTTGGTGGGCCGGGCGGGCATCAGCCGCCAGCCCAGCACCATCGCCACGATCCCGACCGGGATGTTCACGAAGAACACCCACCGCCAGCCGTGCTCGGCGCCGCCGAGGTGGATGACCAGCCCGCCGAGCAGCGGACCCACGGCCGTGGAGATGCCGATCGTCGCGCCCAGCAGCCCGAACGCCCGGCCCCGGTCCGCACCCCGGAACAGCTCCTGAATCGTGCCGCTGACCTGCGGGTTCACCACACCGGCGGCGGCACCCTGGACGAGCCGGGCGACGACCAGCCACTCCGGCGAACGGGCCAGCCCGGCCAGCGCGCTGGTGAGCGTGAACAGGCCCACCCCGACCACGAACGCGGTACGCCGCCCGCGCGCGTCACCGAACCGTCCGGCCGGTACCAGCACCAGGCCGAACGTCAGCGCGTACCCGGACAGCACCCACTGCAGGTCGCTCGGCGTGGCCTGCAACGCCCGGTCGATCGACGGCACCGCGACGTTGACGATGCTGACGTCCAGCAGCGTCATGAACGCCGCGATCAGGCCGACGCTCAGCGCCTGCCAGCGACGCCGGCCGTCGTACCCGGTGCCGGGCACCGCCGTCGACGACCGGCCTTCGCTCATCGCGCCCCCCATCGACCGTCGACCACCCGGATCGTCACCCGGTGCCCGGTGGGGCGAACGACCCGGTCATGCCATCTGGCGCGCGCACCACCGGGGTCCGAAGTCCAGGCCGGACATCGGGGAGTCCTCGCGGTGCAGCAGCCCCCGCTCGGTGAGCGAGTGCAGCGGCTCGCGCAGTTCCTCCTCGGTCATCCCGGTCTCCTGGGCGATCAGGTCCGGGTAGGGGACGTGTCCCTGCACCTCCAGCGCGGACACCGCCTGGTAGACCCGTTCCTCGACCGCAGACAGCTGGACCTGAGGCATCGCTTCCCTCCTCGGCGTGGACCGCCCGACCCGCGGACGGCCGGCGACCGGCGGTTACCCGGACGGGCGGCGATGATGCTCACCCGTTCGGCTGTCGTACCGGGCGGCGCGGCCCGCCGGTGCCCTAGGCTGCACCCGTGATCATGGATCTCGTCGTGGTCGGCGGCGGGCCCGCCGGACTCTCCGCCGCGCACGCCGCGGCCCGGGCCGGCGTCCGCACGCTCGTGGTCGAACGGGCCACCCACCCCCGGTACAAGACGTGCGGCGGCGGCCTCATCGGCACGTCGCTGGCCGAGATCGCCGGCCGCGTCGAGGTGCCCGCCCACGACCGGACCGACCGGGTCACGTTCACCCGGGACGGGCGACGCGCGTTCACCCGCCGGCACGCCGGGCCGCTGGTCACCATGATCCGCCGCGAGGAGTTCGACGAGCGGCTGCGCGCCGCCGCCGTCGCCGCCGGGGCGCAGGTCCGCGAAGGCGTCGCGGTCCGCGCGATCGAGCAGGACCCCGACGAGGTACGCCTGCGCCTGGCCGGCGGTGAGACGGTACGCGCCCGGACCGTCATCGGCGCGGACGGTTCGTCCGGCGTGACGGCGCGCCACGTCGGGGTGCGCTTCCGCCAGGTCGACCTCGGCCTGGAACTGGAACTGCCGGTGGACGCCGCCGAGCGGGACCGCTGGCGCGGCCGGGTGCTGCTCGACTGGGGGCCACTGCCCGGCTCCTACGCGTGGGTCTTCCCGAAGGGCGACCGTCTCACGGTGGGTGTCATAGCCGCCCGGGGCGACGGCGATCGCACCCGCGCCTACCTGCGCGACTTCACCGACCGGCTCGGCCTGTCCGCGGTCGAGCCGGAGCACGACTCCGGTCACCTGACCCGCTGCCGAACCGGGGACTCGCCACTGCGCCAGGGCCGGGTGCTGGTCGCCGGGGACGCCGCCGGCCTGCTGGAACCGTGGAGCCGCGAGGGGATCAGCTACGCGCTGCGCTCGGGCCGGCTGGCCGGGGAGGCGGTGGCCGCCGGCGACCTCGACGCGTACGCCCGGGAGGTCGACCGGCGGCTGACGCCGGAGATGCGCGCCGGGCACCGGCTGCTGGAGGTGTTCGAGCGGCGGCCCGACGTGTTCCACGCGATGCTGGCGAGCCCGCCCGGCTGGCGGATGTTCGTGCGGTTCTGCCAGGGCCGGGCGAGCTTCGCCGAGATGCTCGACCGGCGGCCCGTACGCGCCGGGCTGGCGCTGCTCGACCGGCTGCCGTCGCTCAGGGGACGATGACCGCCCGCCCCCGCACCTCGCCCCGGCGCAGCGTCTCGTACGCCTGCGGCGCCTCCGCGAGGGGGAACGTGTGCACGTCGGCGTGCAGCCGGCCGTCACGGGCCAGCGCGATCACCTCGTGCAGTTCGGCCCGGGTGCCCCAGAACGGCACCACCACACCGGTCTCCAACGGCACCGGGGGCGGCTCGTCGGCGACCGGGCGCACCGGCAGCGTGCCGCCGGCCAGGCCCACCAGCAGGATCTGACCGCCGGTGGCGACGACCTGCCGGGCGGTGTCCAGGGTGGGCTGCGCGCCGACGAAGTCGAGCACCACGTCCGCGCCGTCCGGCGCCGGCCCGACCAGTTCGCGGATCTTCTCCACCGCGTCCGGTCCGGCCTGCACCGTGTGGTGCGCACCCAGGCGGCCGGCCAGCTCCAGCGCGGCGGTGTTCGTGTCCACCGCGATGACCCGTACCGCCGTGGTGGCGAGCAGGATCTGCAACCCCATGTGCCCCAGACCGCCGATGCCGATCACCACGCAGGAGGTGCCCGGTCGCAGCCGGGGCCGCGCCAGCTCCACCGCGTGGTACGGCGTCAGCCCGGCGTCGGTCAGCGGCGCCGCCCGGGTCAGGTCCATGTCGCCGACCGGCAGCAGCCGGGACGCGGGCACCACCACGTACTCGGCCAGCCCGCCGTCGCGGCTGAGCCCGATGCCGCCGACCGGGATGACCCGGCAGCGGTTCTCCTCGCCCCGCAGGCAGGCCCGGCACCTGCCGCAGCCGATGATGCCGTAGACGGCGGCCCGGTCGCCGGGCGACCATCCGTCGACCCCGGCGCCGACCGTGTCGACGGTGCCGGCGATCTCGTGGCCGAGCGTCATCGGGACCGGGAACACGCCCGCCGGGGCGTCGAGGATGTGCAGGTCGGAGTGGCAGGCGCCGACCGCGCCGACGCGCAGCAGCACCTCGCCGGGGCCGGCCTGCGGCGTGGGCACCTCCGTGTGCTCCAGCACGCCGGGTGCGGTCATCCGTACTGCGCGCATGTCTCCTCCACCTCGCCGCCGACGGTCGACGCGGCGGCATACCCGTGCCGTGGCGGTTGATGCGGAGACGGGCCGGGTGAGCGCACAATGCGGTCATGAGCGAACCCGCCGAGTCGTTCACCGACGAGCAGTACGCGTTCCTGCGGCACGTCCGCTTCGGCGAACTGCCGGCCCGGGTACGCCCGGAGGAGCGGATCGAGTCCGCCGAGACCGAGTTCCCGCCGGACCGGCCGGATCCGGTCGGCGGGGAGTCGGAGTGGCACCTGCGCGCGGGCGGCTGACGCGCCCCGGGCACCTGCCCGGACCTCGCCGCCCGCATGGCCGGAAGAGCCCTTGGCCCGCGCCCAGTCGACCTTCCGGTCACTGGCTGCTGTTTTTCCCGCCGGTCCCCCGGGTAGGGGCGCATGCATGAGCGAGGACCAGTTCACCCAGCAGCACCCGGCCGAGCAGTACGGACAGCAGGAGGGCCAGCCGGCGCAGCAGCAGACGCCGCCCGGCAGCGAGCAGCAGATGGGGCCGAAGCCCGACCACGGCGAGGAGTCGTACCGGGGCAGTGACCGGCTCAGCGGCAAGCGGGCGATCATCACCGGTGGCGACTCCGGCATCGGCCGGGCCGTCGCTGTCGCCTTCGCCCGCGAGGGCGCCGACGTCCTGGTCACCTACCTCGGCGACGAGGAGGAGAAGGACGCCCGGGAGACGGTCGCCCTGATCGAGCAGGCCGGGCGCACCGGTGTGGCGGTCCAGTGCGACCTGCGCGAGGAGGCCAACTGCCGCGAGCTGGTCGACCGGGCGCTGCGCGACCTCGGCGGCGTCGACATCCTGGTCAACAACGCCGCTTACCAGATGTCGCAGGACAACGGCCTGCTCGACATCACCACCGAGCAGTTCGACCGGGTCTTCAAGACCAACGTGTACGCCATGTTCTGGCTCTGCAAGTTCGCCGTGCCGCACATGAAGGACGGCTCGACGATCATCAACACCTCGTCGATCCAGGCGTTCGACCCGTCGCCGCAGCTGCTCGACTACGCCACCACAAAGGCCGCCATCGCCAACTTCACCAAGGCGCTCGCGCAGAACCTGGCCGAGCGTGGCATCCGGGTCAACGCGGTCGCGCCCGGCCCGATCTGGACGCCGCTGATCCCGGCCACCATGCCGGAGGAGAAGGTGAAGCAGTTCGGCACCGACACGCCGCTGGGCCGTCCCGGTCAGCCGGCCGAGCTGGCGCCCGCGTACGTCTACTTCGCCTCGCAGGAGTCCAGCTACGTCACCGGCGAGATCCTCGGCGTCACGGGTGGCCGCCCGACGAAGTGAGCGCCCGACCGGTCCCCGCCCTCGGTCGTCTGGTTCCGCCGCTCAGCGGGGCCAGGCGGCCATCCGGCGGCGCACCTCGGCGATGCGCGGCGCGTCCAGGCCGTAGCGGGTGAACCGGCGGTCGGCCAGCCCGTCCAGGTAGCGGCCCGCGGCGCGCACGTCCTCGTCGTCGAGCGCCGGGTCGACCTGCCGGGCCAGCTCCAGCAACTCGGCGACCGTGTACCGGTCCAGCGCGGCGGAGACGTCGATGTAGTCGCGTACCTCCCGCCGGTTCACCAGCGCGGCGGTCTTGTTGGCGATCAGGTCGCGGACGTCCATCACCGGGCCGAGGTCCATCACCACCGGGCTGCGGTGCCGGTCCAGGCGGGCCAGGCTGAGCCGGATCTGCCGGCCGTCCCGGCTCACCACGAAGTCCCGCAGGTCCCGGTCGAAGCCGTCGAACACCGCACCCAGCCCGCCCGGGTCCACCTCGGCCACCTGGTAGCCGGCCCGCTCCAGCGCCGCGCGCACCCCGTCGGCCGCCGCCGCGGCGGCGCCCTCCACGTCGGCGAACAGGTCGACGTCCTCCGTGGGACGGGTGACCAGGCCGTGTACGGCCCACGCCACCCCGCCGCCGAGCACGAAGCGATGCGGGCCCGCGGCGGCCAGAGCCACCCGGGCCACCTGCCGGTAGAAGTCGTGCGGGTGGGTCACGCCGGGCGCAGGCTCCGGTGCCGGCTCTCCCAGGCCAGGCGTACGCCCCGGGGCAGGTTGAGCAGTGGCCACAGCCTTCGCAACGTGCCCGCGTGGATCAGCTCGCGCAGATCCTCCACCCGGGTCGTCTCGCGCAGCACGTTCTCGTACATCCAGAGCAGCTCGTCCGGTTCGCCCAGGTCGAACGCGCGTTCGCTGCTCCACATCAGGCGTACCGGCAGTTCGACGATGCCGCTCGTGGGGCCGGTGAGCTCGTCGAGGGTGCGCGCCACCACGGCGGGTCGCCCGGGGCGGGCGAGGTACGCGTGCGCGCTGACCGACATGGCATCAGGGTAACCCCTGCCCGGCCCCTTTCCCCCCATCCGTTCCCCGAGCAGCGCCACCCGCCCTGCGCCCGCCGTCCCGCCTCGCCCCGTCGATCATGAGGTTACCGGACAAATCGGTCAGCACGCGCCGCCAACCTCATGATCGACGGCCGGGGACACCCGGGCGGCGGAATCGGTGCCGGTGGCGGAGCGTTATACCTGGTGTACGACCGCAGCAGCACCCCGCGCCGGTGAAGGGCGGGCGGCAGGCGCCCGGGAATGATCCCCGGCCCGCGGTCGTTGCACATGTCTCCGGCACCGCCAGCCGGCCCCCCGCCGCCCCCGGGCGTGATGTGCGGGCCGCGTGAGCAGGACGCCGGACCCCCCGAGAGCTTTTCTGAGCGCCTGACGGTGCTCGCACCCGCACCGGCCCCCACCGGTTACGGGCGTCGACCCCCGAATGGAGCACTCCGATGAACACGATCCTGCGTAAGAGCATCCTCGGAATCGCCGGTCTGACCGTCGCCGGTGGCCTCGCCGCCGGCCCCCTGAACCACGACACCAGCAGCACCACCCCGGCGCGGGACGTGGCCGTCACCACCCAGGCCACCGCGAAGCTCGACACCGCCGCGCTGATCCCGCACGGCGTGCAGGGCACCCAGTCCCACATCGAGCTGGGCGACGAGCAGACCGCCAACGTGAAGGCGATCATCGCGGCGACGAAGAAGGCCGGGATGGACGAGCGAGCCGCCGTCGTCTCCATCGCCACCGCGCTGCAGGAGTCGAAGCTGGAGAACCTCGGCCACCTCGGTGACCGTAACGACCACGACTCGCAGGGCCTGTTCCAGCAGCGCCCGTCCTCCGGTTGGGGCACGGTCGAGCAGATCACCGACCCCGAGTACTCCACCCTGGCGTTCCTCAAGGGCCTCAAGCAGGTCGACGGCTGGCGCGACATGCCCCTGACCGTCGCCGCCCAGACCGTCCAGGTGAGCGCCTACCCCGACCACTACGCCCAGTGGGAACAGCAGGCCGCCGACCTCGTCGCCCAGCACTGGAACAGCTGACCCGGCGGTGACCGGGGTCACGACGAACGAGCGGAAGAACCGTGCCCCCGGTACCGTTGTGCAGAGCGTCGGTGTGTCCAGTGTCCCCGGGCCTCACCTAAATTGCCTTCGCGGAATACCGTTCGGCTGGAGCCGCGTCGCGCCACTCGCCGAGAGGCGACATGCACACCGACGCCCAGAGCCGCCCCGGCCCACCGGCCGGGGCGGCTCTGTCTGTCGGCTCGAGTCGCACCCCCCGGACCGCTGGCCTAGGGTTACAGGCAGAGGTGAGCCGTTCTCGACGGAGAGGGGGGTGCGCGGATGGGTCTCAAGACGTTCATCCAGGGGTGGCCGGTCTACCGGCAACTCACCGGCACCGACCCGCTCGGTCGCGGCGCCGCCGCCCAGTCGCCCCGCTCCGCCGGGCTGACCGCCCGCACCGAGACCGCCGACGGCATGGCCCGCTCGGTCTGCCCGTACTGCGCGGTCGGTTGCGGACAGCGGGTCTTCCACTCCGGCGGCCAGGTCACCCAGATCGAGGGCGACCCGGACAGCCCGATCTCGCGTGGCCGGCTCTGCCCGAAGGGCTCGGCCAGCAAGAGCCTGGTGACCAGCCCGCTGCGCCAGACCAAGGTCCGCTACCGCCGGCCGTACGCGACCGAGTGGGAAGACCTGGACCTCGACGTCGCGCTCGACATGATCGCCGACCGGATCCTCGCCGCCCGAGCGGAGACCTGGGAGGACGTCGACGAGCAGGGCCGCCCGCTGAACCGGACGCTGGGCATCTCCAGCCTCGGCGGCGCGACGCTGGACAACGAGGAGAACTACCTCATCAAGAAGCTGTTCACGGCGATGGGGGCACTCCAGATCGAGAACCAGGCCCGGATTTGACACTCCGCCACCGTCCCCGGTCTGGGGACCAGCTTCGGTCGCGGCGGCGCCACGGACTTCCAGCAGGATCTCGCCAACGCTGACGTCATCGTCATCCAGGGCTCCAACATGGCCGAGGCCCACCCGGTGGGCTTCCAGTGGGTGATGGAGGCGAAGAAACGCGGCGCGAAGGTCTTCCACGTCGACCCGCGGTTCACGCGCACCAGCGCGCTCGCCGACACGTACCTGCCGATCCGGGCGGGCACGGACATCGCGCTGCTCGGCGGCGTGGTGCGCTACATCCTGGAGAACCAGCTCGACTTCCGGGAGTACGTGCTGGCGTACACCAACGCGGCCAACATCGTCAGCGAACAGTTCGCCGACACCGAGGACCTGGACGGCCTGTTCTCCGGCTACAACCCGGACACCGGCTCGTACGACCACGCGAGCTGGCAGTACGACGGCCAGGAGGGCAATGCCACGGTCCGGGGCACCGGCAAGGAACGCGACTCGGCCTCCGGGCTGGAGCACGAGTCGCACGGCGAGCCGGTGCCGGCGCGGGCGCCACGTGACGAGACGTTGCAGCATCCGCGCTGCGTCTACCAGATCCTGAAGCGGCACTTCTCCCGCTACACCCCGGAGATGGTGGCCCGCGTGTGCGGTATCCCGGAGGAGAGGTTCCTCGAACTGGCGCGCGCCTGGACGGAGAACTCGGGCCGGGAGCGTACCGGCGCGCTCGTCTACTCGGTCGGCTGGACGCAGCACAGCGTCGGCGTGCAGTACATCCGCACCGGCTCGATCATCCAGACGCTGCTGGGCAACATGGGCCGCCCGGGCGGCGGCATCCTGGCGCTGCGCGGGCACGCCAGCATCCAGGGCTCCACCGACATCCCGACGCTGTTCAACCTGCTGCCCGGCTACCTGCCGATGCCGCACCACGCGGACCACCCGACGTTCGACGAGTGGGTGGACAGCATCCGGCACCCGGGCCAGAAGGGCTTCTGGGGCGACTCGCGGGCCTTCGCGGCGAGCCTGCTCAAGGCGTACTGGGGTGACGCGGCGACGCCGGAGAACGACTTCTGCTACGGGTACATGCCCCGGATGACCGGCGACCACGGCACGTACCAGCAGGTCCTGAACATGATCGACGGCAGAGTGAAGGGCTACTTCCTGCTCGGCCAGAACCCGGCGGTCGGCTCGGCGCACGGCCGGGCCCAGCGCCTGGGCATGGCCAACCTGGACTGGCTCGTCGTCCGCGACCTGTTCATGATCGAGAGCGCCACGTTCTGGAAGAACGGCCCGGAGGTCGCCACCGGCGAGATCGTGCCGGAGGAGTGCCGCACCGAGGTGTTCTTCCTGCCGGCGGCCTCGCACGTGGAGAAGGAAGGCACGTTCACCCAGACGCAGCGGCTGTTGCAGTGGCGGGAGAAGGCGGTCGACGCGCCGGGCGACGCCCGCTCCGAGCTGTGGTTCTTCTACCACCTCGGCCGGGTGCTGCGGGAGAAACTGGCCGGCTCCACGCAGCGCCGCGACCGCGCGCTGCTGGACCTGGCCTGGGACTACCCGACGCACGGCCCGCACGCGGAGCCGAGCGCCGAGGCGGTGCTCAAGGAGATCAACGGGTACGAGGTGGCGACCGGCCGCCCGCTGGGCGCCTTCACCGAGGCCCGTGACGACGGCTCGACGGCGATCGGCTGCTGGATCTACTCCGGCGTCTACGCCGACGGGGTGAACCAGGCGGCCCGCCGCCGGCCCCGGCACGAGCAGGACTGGGTGGCGGCCGAGTGGGGCTGGGCGTGGCCGGCGAACCGGCGCACGCTGTACAACCGCGCCTCCGCCGACCCGGACGGCCGGCCGTGGAGCGAGCGCAAGAAATACGTCTGGTGGGATCCGGACGCCGGCGAGTGGACCGGCTACGACGTGCCGGACTTCGAGAAGACGAAGCCGCCGTCGTACCGGCCGCCGGAGGGCGCCTCCGGCCCGGCCGCGCTCGCCGGTGACGACCCGTTCATCATGCAGGGCGACGGCAAGGCGTGGCTGTACGCGCCGGGCGGCGTCCTCGACGGCCCGCTGCCCACGCACTACGAGCCGGCCGAGTCGCCGATGCGCAACCCGCTCTACGGTCAGCAGGCCAACCCGACCCGCAAGATCTACGAGCATCCGATCAACCGGATGAACCCGAGCCCGCCGGAGCCGGACAGCCAGGTCTTCCCGTACGTGTTCACGGTCAGCCGCCTCACCGAGCACCACACGGCCGGCGGGATGAGCCGTACCGTGCCGCGCCTGGCCGAGCTGCAACCGGAGATGTTCGTCGAGGTGTCCCCGGAACTCGCCGGCGAGGTCGGGCTGGCCCATCTGGGCTGGGCGCACCTGATCAGCGGCCGCGCGGTGATCGAGGCGCGGGTGCTGGTCACCGACCGGCTCACCCCGCTGCGGGTGGACGGCCGGATCATCCACCAGGTCTGGCTGCCGTACCACTTCGGCACCGAGGGCCTGGTGACCGGCGACTCGGCGAACGACCTGTTCGGCATCACGCTGGACCCGAACGTCCTCATCCAGGAGAGCAAGGTCGGCACCTGCGACATCCGGCCCGGGCGGCGGCCCACCGGCCCGTCGCTGCTCGACCTGGTCGGCGACTACCAGCGGCGTGCCGGGATGACGCCGGACCGCAAGGTGCCGGTGGTGACCACCGACGCGGCCGGCGGGGACGACGCCGCCGGCAGCACCGACGAGCAGTCGGCCGCCGCGCACCAGGACGGGGAACCGCATGCCTGACGCCAACAGCCTGTACGGCCCGCTCGACCCGGCACCGGACGCGGGCTGGGTCTCCGCGCCGCCCCGGATGGGCTTCTTCACCGACACCAGCGTCTGCATCGGCTGCAAGGCGTGCGAGGTGGCCTGCAAGGAGTGGAACGGCGTCCCCGACTCGGGTTTCGACCTGCTAGGCATGTCGTACGACAACACCGGCGCGCTTACCGCGAACTCGTGGCGGCACGTCGCGTTCATCGAGCAGCCCCGCCCGGCCGGGCACCGCACGCCGCCGTTCGCCGGTGACCCGACCGGCCCGGCGACCAGCCCGGCGTCGGCGGCGGCCGGCGCGGTGACGGCCGCGGACACCGGGACGAACCCCGGTCTGCCGCCGGGGCGGCCGGAGGCGGCGGCTCTGATGGCCGCCGGTCCGGAGTTCCTCGGCATGCCCGGTGCCCGGCCGCCCGGGCGGGGCACCGGCGCGCAGAGCCGAACGGACTTCCGCTGGCTGATGATGTCCGACGTGTGCAAGCACTGCACGCACGCGGCCTGTCTGGACGTGTGCCCGACCGGTTCGCTGTTCCGCACCGAGTTCGGCACCGTGGTGGTGCAGGAGGACATCTGCAACGGCTGCGGGTACTGCATCTCCGCCTGCCCGTACGGCGTGATCGACCAGCGCAAGGACGACGGCCGGGCGTGGAAGTGCACGCTGTGCTACGACCGGATCGGCGCGGGCATGACGCCCGCCTGCGCGCAGGCGTGCCCGACCGAGTCGATCCAGTACGGCCCGCTCGACGAGTTGCGGGAGCGCGCCGCCCGGCGGGTCACCGCGCTGCACGAGCGAGGGGTGCCGGAGGCGCGGCTGTACGGCCACGACCCGACCGACGGCGTCGGCGGCGACGGCGCGTTCTTCCTGCTGCTGGACTCACCCGAGGTCTACGGGCTGCCGCCGGACCCGGTGGTCACCACCCGGGATCTGCCGAAGATGTGGAAGCGGGCCGGGCTGGCCGCCCTGGCCATGGCGGCGGCTGCCGTCGCCGCGTTCGCCGGAGGATCGTCGTGAGCCCGGACCGCCCGGTCGGTGACCTGTTCCGCCGCTTCCGCGAGCGCCCGGCCGCCGGACGCGTCAACGGTTCCGCCACCGGACGCGACGCCGGCCTCGCCCCGCACCCGTCCCGCGACGCGGCACCGCGCCGGGGCGGCAGGGGCGGCGGGGAGCGGCTCAACGTCCCGCCGGCCGAGTTCACCTCCTACTACGGCCGGCCCGTCCTCAAGCCGCCGGTGTGGCGGTGGGACGTCGCCGCGTACCTGTTCACCGGCGGTCTCGCCGCCGGGTCGTCGCTGCTGGCGGCGGGCGGGCAGCTCACCGGCCGGCCGGCACTGCGCCGGGCCGGCCGGGTCAGCGCGCTCGCGGCGGTCGGCGCCAGCACGTACTTCCTGGTGAACGACCTGGGGCGGCCGTCACGCTTCCACCACATGCTGCGGGTGGCGAAGGTGACCTCACCGATGTCGGTGGGCACCTGGATCCTCAGCGTGTTCGGCCCGGCCGCCGGGGTCGCGGCGGTGGCCGAGGCGGCGCCGCTGCTGCCCGACCGTGGCGTGCTGGGGTTCGGCCGCCGGCTGCTGCCCCCGGCCGGGCATGCCGCCGGTGTGGTCGCCGCCGTCACCGCGCCGGCGCTGGCCACGTACACCGGGGTGCTGCTGGCGGACACGGCGGTGCCGTCGTGGCACGAGGCGTACCCGGAACTGCCCGCCATCTTCGCGGGCAGCGCGCTGGCCAGCGGAGCCGGTGTCGGGCTGGTGGCCGCGCCCGGCGCGCAGGCCGGCCCGGCGCGGCGCCTCGCGGTCGCGGGCGCGGCGATGGAGCTGTGGGGTTCGCACCGGGTGGAGAACCGGCTCGGCCTGCTCAGCGAGCCCTACACGCAGGGCACACCCGGGAAGCTGCTGCGCGCCGGCCGGGCGCTGACCGCCGCCGGTGTGGCGGGCGCGCTGCTCGGCCGCCGCAGCCGGGTGCTGTCCGCGCTATCCGGTGGCGCGCTGATCGCCGCGTCGGTGTGCACCCGGTTCGGCATCTTCCACGGCGGGGTCGCCTCGGCGCGCGATCCGCGGTACACGGTGGTGCCGCAGCGCGAACGCGCCGACCGGCGGGCCGCCGGCCAGGACTGACACCTCCCCGGGCGGGACCTCCGTCCGCTGTGGTTGACTGCTGCGTGGAGGCGTTCAGGCGGCTGGTGCCCCTCCCGGTCTTCAAAACCGGTGTGGTCCGGGATCCGGGCCAGGCGGGTTCGATTCCCGTCCGTCTCCGCCAGGAACCGTTCCCGGGAGTGCGCCGATGCGTGAGGTCGACCCGCGACGGCGGGTGCCGCGCACCGACGCGCTGCTCGCCGATCCCGCGCTGGCCGCCGCCGCCGGCACGCTCGGCCGCGACCGGGTCAAGGCCGCGATCGTCCGCGCGCAGGACCGCGCCCGCCGCGGCGAGCTGACCCCCGATGAGGTACGCGACGCGGCGCTGGCGGACCTGCCCGGTCGTACGCCGCGCGCGGTGCTCAACGCCACCGGCGTCGTGCTGCACACCAACCTGGGCCGCGCCCCGCTCGCCCCGTCCGCCGTGGACGCCCTGGTCGCCGCCGCCGGGCACACCGACGTGGAGCTGGACCTGCGGACCGGGCGGCGGGCCCGCCGCGGCCGGGAGGCGCTCGACGCGCTCGCCGCGGCGGTGCCCGACGCCGGGGCGGTGCACGTGGTGAACAACGGCGCCGCCGCGCTGGCGCTGGCCGCGACCGCGCTGGCCGCCGGCCGGGAGATCGTGGTCAGCCGCGGCGAACTGGTCGAGATCGGCGACGGGTTCCGCCTGCCCGACCTGCTGGCCAGCACCGGCGCCCGGCTGCGCGAGGTGGGCACCACGAATCGCACCACGCGCGCCGACTACGAGGCCGCGATCGGCGAGCGGACCGGGTTCGTGCTGAAGGTGCACCCGTCGAACTTCGTGGTCAGCGGCTTCACCTCCGCGGTGCCGGTGGCCGAGCTGGCCACACTCGGCGTACCGGTGGTGGCCGACATCGGCTCCGGCCTGCTCGCGCCGGACCCGCTGCTGCCCGCCGAGCCGGACGCCGCGACCACGTTGCGGGCGGGCGCGCACCTGGTCACCGCCAGCGGCGACAAGCTGCTCGGCGGCCCGCAGGCCGGCCTGCTGCTCGGCGACGCCGACCTGGTGCACCGGCTGCGCCGGCACCCCCTCGCCCGAGCGCTGCGGGTGGACAAGCTCACCCTCGCCGCGCTCGCCGCCACCCTGTACGCGCCGGCCACGCCCACCGGGGACGCGCTGCACGCCGACCCGGCCCGGCTGCGGAAGCGGCTGGAACGGCTGCGTGACCGGCTCGGCGAGGACGGCTGCAAGGCCGAGGTGGTGCCCAGCGTCGCCGTCGTCGGCGGCGGCGGGGCACCCGGCGTGGAGCTGGACTCGTGGGCGCTGAGCCTGCCCGAGCGGTACGCGCAGCCGCTGCGCACCGGCGACCCGGCGATCCTCGGCCGGGTGCTGCACGGCCGGGTCCTGCTGGACCTGCGTGCCGTGCCGGAGGGCGCCGACGACCGGGTCCGCGCGGCCGTGCTGAACGTGGGGGACTGACCGGCATGTGGGTGGTGGCGACCGCCGGGCACGTCGACCACGGCAAGTCCACGCTGGTGCGGGCGCTGACCGGGATGGAACCGGACCGGTGGGCGGAGGAACGCCGCCGGGGCATGACCATCGACCTCGGCTTTGCCTGGACCACGCTGCCGTCGGGCGGCACGATCGCCTTCGTCGACGTGCCGGGGCACGAGCGGTTCGTGCCGAACATGCTCGCCGGTGTCGGCCCGGTACCGGCCGCGCTGATCGTGGTGGCCGCCGACGAGGGCTGGATGCCGCAGTCCGCGGAGCACCTGGCCGCGCTGGACGCGCTGGGTGTGTCGTACGGGCTGCTGGCGGTGACCCGCGCGGACCTGGCCGACCCCGGCCCGGCGGCCGCGCGCGCCCGTCGAGAGATCGCCGCGACGTCGCTGGGCGCTGTGGAGGCGGTGCCGGTCTCCGCGGTCACCGGCGCCGGGCTGCCCGAGCTGCGCGCCGCACTGGACCGCCTGACCGCCCGCCTGCCCGACCCGGCCCGGGACGGGCCGGTGCGGCTGTGGGTGGATCGGGCGTTCACCGTGCGCGGCAGCGGCACTGTGGTCACCGGCACGCTCGGCGGCGGCCGGCTGCGTGCCGACGACGAGCTGGAGCTGGCCGCCATCGGCGAGACGCTGCGGGTACGCGGGCTGCACTCGCTCGGCACCGCACGCACCGCTGTCGAGGCGGTGGCCCGGGTCGCGGTGAACCTGCGCGGCCTGTCCCGCGACCGGGTCGGGCGCGGCGACGCGCTGCTCACGCCTGGCCGGTTCGGGCGCACCGACCTGCTCGACGTGCGGCTGTCCGGTGACCCGGCCGCCGACCTGCCGGCCGCGCTCACCCTGCACGCGGGCTCGGCGGCGGTGCCCGCCCGGGTCCGGCCGCTGGGCCCGGACACGGTACGACTGCGCCTGGCCCGCCCGCTGCCGCTGCTGGTCGGGGACCGGGCGTTGCTGCGCGACCCCGGCCGGCACCACGTGGCGGGCGGCGTGACGGTGCTGGACGTCGACCCGCCGCCGCTGCGCCGCCGGGGGGCGGCAGCAGCCCGCGCGGCGGTGCTGGCCGGCCTGGACGGGCGGCCGGACCTGGCCGGGGAGCTGCGCCGCCGGCGGCTGGTCCGGGCCGGTGACCTGACCCGGATGGGTGTGCCGCCGGCCGGAACGCCGGTGGCCGGGCAGTGGCTGGCCGACCCGGAGCACTGGCGGGATCTGGGCCGTCGCCTCACCGCGGAGGTGACCCGGTACGCCGGCGAGCATCCGCTCGCCGCGGGCGTACCCGTCGACGTGCTGCGGCACCGGCTCGACCTGCCCGAGCGCGCCCTGGTCACGGCGCTGCTGCGCCCGCCGCTGCGGCTGCGCGACGGCCTGGTCACCGCCGCCGGGCAGGGGACACTGCCGGATCCGGTGGCCCGGGCGGTGGACCGGGTCCGGGCCGAGTACGGCGACCGGCCGTTCCAGGCCCCCGAGGCGCACCACCTGGCCGACCTCGGCCTGGGCCCCCGCGAGATCGGCGCCGCGGTCCGGGCCGGTGTGCTGCTGAGGCTGGCCGAGAACGTGGTGCTGCTACCCGGCGCCCCGGACGACGCGGTGCGGGTGCTCGCCGGGCTGCCGCAGCCGTTCACGCTCAGCGCCGCCCGGCAGGCGCTCGGCACCACCCGCCGGGTGGCGGTGCCGCTGTTGGAACTGCTCGACCGGCGGGGCGCCACGCGGCGGCTGCCCGACGACGCCCGCGAGATGGTCCGCCCGCCGGGCTGAGCCAACCGGCGCCACCGGCCCGTGCCGGTCACCTACCGTGACGCCATGGACCCTTCCGCGGTCTGGCGGGACAAGAACCACAAGTGGCGGATCGAGGCGTACCGGGCCCCGGACCTGCGCTTCGCGATCTTCGCCACGAACGGCCCCACCGAGTCGGCGCCGCTGTGGCTGTTCGGGATGGCCGCGCTGGCCCGCTGGCTGATGACCCACGCGATCTCGCTGGACGACCTGGAGACCGACTGATGGGCGCGCAGCCGCCCCCAAGCGGCTGGCCATGCAGACCGCGGGCGACCGGGCCCGCCCACCGGTGCTGCTGCCCGGGACGCTGCCGGTGGCCGACACGATGCGGCAGCTGCGCCAGCGGCACGAGCAGCTCGCCCTGGTTCGTACGCCGGACTGACACCCGGACGGGGGACAGACGCCCGATCCGGCGTCCCGGCCCGCGCCGCCGGTCGTACGGTGCGGACGTGCGGGACCGTGGAATGCGTGTGTTCATCACCGTGCTGGCCGGGCTGGCCGTGATCTACTTCGGCTTCACCGGAAGCCGCGACAGCGGCGGGGAGGGCGGAGTCTCCGGCGGCGTGGTGCTGCTCGCGCTGCTCGCCTCGCTGCTGGCCTGGAACCTCACCAAGCCCGGCCCGGCCAAGTAGCCACCCCTCAGTGGGCGGTGGCGGCGCTGCGGCTCACCTCGCCCGCCGACTCCTCGCCCAGGGCCACCCGCACCAGCGCCGACGCCAGCCGGCCGAAGTCGGCCTCGCCGACCAGCCCGACCAGGTCACCCGGGCTCGCCGGCAGCCCCAGCCGCCGCGCCCCGGCAAGCGTGCGCCGGTCGGCGTACGGGCGCACGTCCGGCCACACCGACTGCGCCTCCCGCAGGAAGATGTCCGCACCGGTGGGGCCGATGCCGGGGAACCCGGTGAGCAGGCGGCGCAGCACGGCCCGGTCGGCGCCGGCCTCCTCGTGCAGGCGGCGCAGGTCACCGTGCCAGCGGTCCAGGCAGAGCCGGGCGCCGGTGCCGAGCATGGTGGCGGTCCGCTCGTCGTAGCGCCGGTAGTGGCCCCGGCCCAGCGCGTCGACCCGGTCCTGCCAGCTCGCCGCCTCCATCGCCTGCGGGGTGCGGTAGCCGGCCGCGAACAGCTCCCGGGCGGCGGCCACCGCCACCGAGGCCCGGATCCGGGTGCTCAGCAGCGTGGTGAGGACCAGCAACTGGTAGAGCGGGCCGGGCCGGTCCGCGAGGGCGATGCCGGCTTCCTCCGCGTACGTGCGGGACTGCCGGTCCAGCAGGGCGCGCGCGACGTTGCGATCGTCTGGCATCCATCCGGCTTACCCGCCGCGGCCCCGGCCAGACCCCCGGGTCGATCCGGAATGCGCCGGGCGGCGACGGGTACGCGGGGCGGGTGCGCGGTCGACGGCCGTGCGCTCCACCGGGAAGGAGAGACCCGTGGTCAAGCCGCAGCAGGAGGAACTGCGCCGGAACGACCTCGGCGGCACCAGCCAGGACAGCCGCAAGACGGCCACCCAGGCGGGCGGCCGTTCGCGAGGCGGTGGTACGTCCAACGCCGACGCGGGACGCCCCGTCCCGAGGGGCCAGGTGTCGCCGTACGGCCCGGCCGGTGAGCCGGTGGCCGACGACGAGAGCGACGGCTAGGCGCGAGCCGACGTCGGCCGCAGTCGCCGCCAGGTGGCTGCGGCCGACAGCCCGTACGCCAGGTGCGGGATCAGGTCGGAGACCCAGTCGCTGCGCCGCCAGCTCCGCGGGTCGGTCACCCCGAGCACCGTCATCGAGCCGTCGGTGGTGGCCATCACCCCGCCGCCGAGCAGCACCGTGGCAAGCGGCAACGGGATCCGGCGATCGGCGGCGAGCAGGCCGAACACGGCGCCGGCGGCGACGCCCGTGGCGTATCCGAGCAATGGCCCCAGACCGGAGCGGCGGTTCGCCGCCTCGTCGCCGGGGCCCAGGTCGACGTGCGCGACGTCGGCCAGCCGCCCGGCCACCGACTCCGGGGTGCTGCTGGCCGGCCGGGCCCGAAACGCCATGTCGAGGTACGTGACCGCGTTGAGGACGGCGCTGCCGACGGCGCCCGCGACGGCGCCGTCGGCAACCGCTGCCGATCTCACTTCGGGTCACCCGGTTCCCGGTTGCCCTTGGGGCCGTAGGTCCGTTCGCCCCGGACCACGCCGCGTTGCCCCCGGTCGTCCTGGAGGATCCGGTTGGCGACCTGGTTCGCCTCCTGGTCGGACGCCCGCCCGGACTGCTCGACGAGGTCGCGAAGGCGTGCCCGCTGCTTGTCGTACGCGTTGCTGCCCGGCCGTGGTCCTGGCATCTCTGCCTCCTGCGGATCGGTGTCGGCTGACCGAAGGCGTCTACCCGTCCGGGCCGGGACCAACCGTCGCCTGCACGTCCCCGCCCGGCCGCCGTTCAGTCGGGCGCGCGGACCACCGCGACCGGGCAGGCGGAGTGGTGCAGGACCCCCTGGCTGACCGAGCCGAGCAGCAGCCCGCCCAACTCGCCGCGGCCGTGCCGGCCCACCACGACGAGCTGGGCGTCGCGGGACGCCTCGGTCAGCGCGGCGAGCGGCTTGGCGCGTACCGCCTCGGCGTGCACCGGCAGTTCCGGCCACCGTTCGCCGATCGCGGTGAGCGCATCAGTGAGCACCCGCTCCTCGTCGTCGTCCCGGCCGCGCGGGCGGGCGTGCACCACGTGCAGCGCGGCGTCGCGGTCGTACGCGGCCTCGGCGGCGAACTCGACGGCGTCGCGCGACAGCGCGGAGCCGTCGACGCCGACCACGACCGGGCCGTCGTCACGGGCGGTGCCGCGGGCGATGAGCACCGGGCAGTCGGCGTGTGAGGAGACCTGCACCGCCACCGACCCGACCACGAGCGCGGCGAATCCGCCCAGGCCGCGGTCGCCGAGCACGAGCACGGCGGCGGTGGGGGACTCGCCGAGCAGCACCGCCGCCGCCTCCCCGTCGATGATCTCGCCGGTGACGTGCAGTCCCGGTGCCTCGGTCTCGGCCACGGCGACCGCGTCGGAGACGAGCTGCTCGGCCTGGTGGCGCAGCCCGGCACCGGGTGGCGACCCGGCCGGCGGGGACACCGGTACGCGCAGCAGCGGCCAGATGAAGCCGTGCACCACCCGCAGCGGGCGGTCGCGCCGCAGCGCCTCCCGGGCCGCCAGGCGCACCGCCCGTGTCGCGGGTTCGGAGCCGTCCACCCCGACCACCACCGCGGCCCCGTTCGCCGAATTCACCAGTGCCTCCTCGTGGTCGGCGCGCTCCCGTGGCCAGTATCGCGGCCCGGGTGGGCGGCCCGGGGCGATACCGCCGGGGTCGCCCGGTGGGTACGCTGGCGTGCAGCGCCCAGGGGGAGGAGCCCCGTCGATGGATCAGCCGGACGGACCGAGCACCGCCCGCATGATCGACTACTGGCTCGGCGGCCGGCACCACCGTCCGTTGGACGTGGCAGCGGCCGCCGCGTTCGAGGCGGCGTACGGGCCCTGCGCGGCGATCTTCCGGTCGCTGCGCGGCTTCCTCGGCCGTACCGTGCGGGCCATGGCAGCCGACGGGATCGACGGCTTCCTGGTCTTCGGTGCAGGCGTGCCCACCTGTGGCAACGTGCACGAGGTCGCACCGGAGGCGACTGTCCTCTACACCGACGTGGAACCGGAGACCGTCCGCCTGGGCCGCAGCCTGCTCACCGGCAGCGACCGGGCCGGGTACGGCTACGGCGACGCCACCGACATCGGGACCGTGGACCGGGCGCAGCTGCACCGGTTCGTGCCGGGCTGGGGGAGACGACCGGTGGGTGTGGTCTTCCTGGGGCTGGCGGCGTTCCTGGACGACGACACGCTCGCCCGTACGCTCGACGAACTGTACGAGGCGGTCGCGCCCGGCAGCCGGCTGGCGATCGACTTCGACACCGAGGAGCTGGCCGGTCACCCCGAGGCGCTGGCCATGATGGGTCCGGCGTTCCGGATGCGGACGCCCGAGCGGTTCGCGCCGCTGCTGGGCCGCTGGCGGCCGACCGACGACGGCATCGTGCCGGTGGCCCGGTGGCGGCCGGCTAGCGAGCCTGAGCCGGTGCCGGACGCGTTCCACGGCGCGCTGGCGGTCCGCGCGGCCGGCTGAGGCGTTCTCGTCACGCCCGGCCGAGGCGGGGCGTTCGTTGTCGGCCGACCTTCGTATGATGTTTGCTCTGTAGCAATAGTCGTCATCGGAGGATGAGCATGCCGGAGGCGTCCGGATCGGTGTCGCGTGCCCTGCGCACGGCGCCGCCCGACCAGCTGGCGGAGACCGCGGACGCGGTGCTTCGCCAGACGCTCGGGGCCGCGCGGGCGGAGGTGTTCGTCGCCGACTACCGCGCCAGCGGGCTCTGGCCGGTGCTCGACCCGGACGTGCCCGACGGCGGCCCGCTGCCGGCCCACACCGTGGCGCAGCGCTGTTTCAGCAGCCAGGAACCGGTGCTGGACATCGTCGAGGACGGCCGCTGCCGCGCCTACCTGCCGTTGTCGGTGTGGGGGGAGCGGCTCGGCGTGCTGATGGTGGACCTACCCGGCGATCCGGACGCGGCCACTGTGGAGGCGGTCCGTGACGCCGCCGGGGAACTGGCCGTGGCGATCCGGGCGGCCGACCGGGAGACTGACCGCTACCGGCGCGCCCGGCGACGGGAGCGGCTGAGCATGGCCGCCGAGATGCAGTGGGACCTGCTGCCGGGGCGCAGCGTACGGCTCGGTGACGCGCTGCTCGCCGGGCAGCTCGAACCGGCGTACACGGTGGGCGGCGACCACTTCGACTGGTCGGTGGACGGCGACCGGCTCACGCTCACCGTGCTCAACGGCACCGGCAGCGGGCTGGCCGCGTCGATGCTCACGTCGATGACGGTGAACGCCATGCGCAACGCCCGGCGTTCGGGCGGCAGCCTGGTCGAGCAGGCGGAGCTGGCCTCGGACACCATCTTCTACCAGCACCGGGGAAGCCGGCACGTGGCCACGCTGCTGCTGGAACTGGACAGCCGCCGGGGTGTGATGCGGGCGGTGGATGCCGGCTCACCGCAACTGCTGCGGCTGCGCGGTGGCCGCGTCACGCCGATCGCGCTGGAGCAGCAACTGCCGCTGGGCATGTTCGCCGAGACGCGCTACGACGTGCAGGAGTTCACTCTGGAACCGGGCGATCGTCTCTTCGTGGTCAGCGACGGGGTGTACGCGGCGGCGCCCGACGAGCAGGAGCCGTACGGTGTGCGGGCGATGGCGCGCGCGATGCGGTCGACGCGGCTGCAGCCGGCGACCGAGGCAGTTGGTACGGTGATGCGCGAACTGCATGCGTACCATGCCGACGCGGATCTCCGTGACGACGCGGTCGTCGTCTGCCTGGACTGGCGCGGCTCCAGCCGGTCGGACGACGTGACGGGGCAGTGACGGGGGCGGCGGAGCGGACACGAGCGGGACGATCGCAGGGGACAGCGAGTGGAGCGACCTCCGAATCTTGCCGCGGCCATCGAATCGGCTGCGGAGGCGCTCATCGGTGTGCTCGACTCCGCGACCTCCCGGCACACGGTCAGCGTCTCGCCCACCCAGCTGCGGGTGCTGTCGCTGATCGTGTCGCATCCGGACACCAACGTGAACCGGCTGGCCGAGCTGCTGGACGTCGTCCCGTCCTCGGCGAGCCGGCTCTGCGACCGCCTGGAGGCGGTCGGCCTGCTGCGCCGGGTGGCCGACCCGCGCGACCGGCGCGAGGTGCGGCTGATTCCCACCACTGCGGCGGAGACACTGTTGCGCGACCTCCAGGAGAGACGGCACCGGGCGGTGCAGGCCGTGCTGGACCGGATGCCCAACCGGGTGCAGCACGAACTGCTGCTGGCGCTGGTCGCGTTCAGTCAGGCCGCGATCGCCACCGCTCCGCAGGCCGGGTCGGACTCGGCCGCCCGTACCGCCTGACCCGCACTGCCCGGATCGGCCTCCCCTTCCACCGTTCAACTAGTGTCCTAGGATGCCGTAGCGGTTGTGACGGTCCCCACCGTGACACCACTGAGCAACGGCGCAGCGGGCAGCCGGGGCAGAACGGCCAGCCCGATATAGTGGCAGCGCAACTGGGCGGCCCGTGACGACGACGGCGGGCCGCATCGGGGAGGTCCCAGCCCGGGATCACAGAGGGCGCCGGCGTCTGACCGGCCGGCAACGCGCACGTCCCTCCAGCGGCCGCTCGTCCGGCTGCCGGACCGTGCTGCGAAGGGAGGTTCGGTGTCGCGTCGGCCGGCTCCAGCGGAGCAACCGGATTCCGGGACCGCCACGGTCATGGGAGATCGCGTCCTCACGCTGCCCAACCTGATCAGCTTCGTCCGGCTCGTCGGCGTGCCGGTCTTCCTCTACCTGTTCCTCGTGGTCCGGGCCGACGTCGCCGCCATCGTGGTGCTCGCCGTCGGTGGCACCAGCGACTGGGTGGACGGCTGGATCGCCCGCCGCCTGGGCCAGGTGAGCCGGCTCGGGGAGTTGCTCGACCCGCTCGCGGACCGCCTCTACATCATCGCCACGCTGTTCGCGTTCACCGCCCGCGAGGTGGTGCCGTGGCAGTTCACCGGCGCGCTGCTGGCCCGGGAGCTGCTGCTGCTGGCGTCGCTCGGGGTGCTGCGCCGGTACGGCTACGGCCCGCCGCCGGTGCACTACGTGGGCAAGACCGCGACGTTCCTGCTGCTGGCGGCGTTCCCGATCCTGCTGCTGGCCGACGCCGTGCCGGACGCCGGCACCGCCGCCGGCGCGATCGGCTGGGGGCTGGCCTGGTGGGGTCTGGCCCTCTACTGGGCCGCCGGCACGATGTACGTGGTGCAGGCCGGCCGCCTCGTGCGGACCATGCGGGGGCGTCGTACGGAGGCGGCGGCATGACCACGCCGCAGCCGCGGGACGGGGACCGGGAGCGCGACCCGTCGACCCGGGTGTACACGCCGGACTTCCTGACCGAGCTGTTCCGCAATCCGCTGGATCCGGGGTACGGCGACGCTGCGGCGCGCCGGGCGACGGGCTCGGTGTCGCGGGTGCGGCAGGTGCTGGGCCGGCCGGTGAGCCTGGTGGTGCTGGCGCTGATCGGTTTCCTGTTCGCGGTGGCGTACCGGGAGACGATGGCGGAGGAGCCGAGCCGCGCGACGGCGCGGGCGGGTCTGGTCGCCGAGATCAAGGGGCGGGAGGCGGAGACCGACCGGTTGACCGAGCGCGCGGAGCAGTTGCGTGAGGAGGTCGGCCGGCAGCGGGACGCGGCGTTGAGCGGTTCGCAGGCGTCCCGGTTGCGCACGTTGGAGGCGGGAACCGGCCTGGCCCGGGTGCGGGGGGACGGCGTGGTGGTGCGGCTGGCCGACGCGGCGGCGGACCAGGACGGGGTGACCGGTGGGAACGCGGGTCCGTCCCGGGTGCTGTATTCGGATCTGCAGAAGGTCGCGAACGCGTTGTGGGCCGCGGGCGCCGAGGCGGTGGCGGTGAACGGGCAGCGGTTGACGGCGACGTCGACGATCCGGTCGGCGGGTGAGGCGATCCTGGTGGACTACCGGCCGGTGACGGGCCCGTACGAGGTGCAGGCGATCGGGCCGGGGTCGATGCGGGACCGGTTCGACGAGAGCCGGGCGGCGGCGTTGATGCGTGAGGTGGCGCGGACGACGGGTCTGTCGTTCGGGGTGAAGCGGGTCGAGGACCTCACCCTGCCGGCGGCGCCGCAGCCGCGGCTACGCTACGCCGAGCCTTCGGTGAGTCCGAGCGCGCGCCCGTCGCGTTCGGGTGGTGCCGGTTCGTCGAGTCCCGGGTCGTCCGGCCCGGGACGTTCTTCCAGCCCTTCGGGAGGTGGCCGATGATCGCGGTGCTGGCGTTGCTCGCCGGTGTGGTGCTCGGGGTGTATCTGGACCCCACGGTGCCGGCGGCGTTGCAGCCGTATCTGCCGATCGCGGTGGTGGCCGCGTTGGACGCGGTGTTCGGTGGGGTGCGGGCGAAGCTGGACCGGATCTTCGACGACAAGCAGTTCGTGGTGTCGTTCATCTCGAACGTGCTGGTGGCGGGTCTGATCGTGTACCTGGGTGACCAGTTGGGCGTGGGCGGTCAGTTGTCGACCGGTGTGGTGGTCGTGCTCGGGGTGCGCATCTTCGGAAACGTGGCGGCGATCCGCCGGCACCTGTTCCGGGCGTAGGTTTGTGGCGATGAGCGAGGAACACAGGGAGACGGGTACCGGGTGGCCGAGGCCGGGGGAGCCGGTGCGGCCGTCGGGTCCGGCGGGTGAGCCGGATCCGCGCCCGGAGGCGCCCGATCCGGACGAGTTGAGCCCGTTGGCGCCGGTGCCGGACGAGTCGGCGCCTCCCGCGGAGCGGGCGGCAGTGCCGGAGTCCGAGCCGGAGCGGGGCGCGGTGGCCGATGGGCCGTCGGCGGCGCGGCGGTTCTCGTCGGCGGGTGCGATGATCGCGGTGTTGCTGGCGTTGCTGGGGTTCACGCTGGTGGTGCAGTTCAAGACGACGTCGACGGATCCGACGCTCGCGGCGACGCGGGAGGAGGACCTGGTGCGGATCTCGTCGGATCTGGATTCGCGGGAGCGGCGGCTGCGCCAGGAGATCGAGTTGCTGGAGGAGAGTCAGCGGCAGCTGCGGTCGGGTGAGCAGGGCCGGCAGGCGGCGTTGGAGGAGGCGACGCGGCGGGCGGACGAGCTGGGCATCCTGGCGGGTACGTTGCCGGCTGTGGGTCCGGGTCTTGAGGTGCGGTTCTCGGGGCCGGCGAAGGCGGTGTCGTCGACGCGGATCCTGGACGCGGTGCAGGAGTTGCGGGGTGCGGGCGCGGAGGCGATGCAGATCCAGGGCGCGGACGGTACGGCGGCGCGGATCATCGCGTCGACGTATTTCGTGGACGGGACCGACGGTGCGCTGGTGGTGGACGGGCGGCGGTTGACGGGTCCGTTCACGATCATGGTGATCGGTGATCCGGCGACGATGCGTACGGCGTTGAACATTCCGGGCGGGGTGGTCGCATCGGTGCGGGACGGCGGCGGTAACGTGACCTCCGAGGATCGTGAGGTTGTGGAGGTTTCGCAGCTGCACGCGCCGATCAAGCTGGACCACGCCCGGCCGGTCTCGTGACCGGTCGCGGCCGCGCCGGTTTCTCCGGTGCACCGATGACGAAGGACGCAGCTGGTGATTCCTGAGGATCTGCGGTATACCGCCGAGCACGAGTGGGTGGTCGGTGGTGACGGTGGTGTCGTCCGCGTCGGTATCACGCATTTCGCGCAGGATGCCCTGGGTGACATCGTGTTCGTGCAGCTGCCGGAGCCCGGTGCGGTGGTGGCGGCGGGTGAGTCGCTGGGCGAGATCGAGTCGACGAAGAGCGTGTCGGAGATCTACGCGCCGTTGGGCGGCACGGTGGCGGCGCGCAACGAGGCGTTGGCCGACGCCCCTGAGGTGATCAATACGGATCCGTACGGTGCGGGGTGGTTGGTGGAGATCACTCCGGACGATCCGGCGGCGGTCGAGGGTCTGCTGACCGCTGATGCGTACCGCGAGCTCACCGAGAGCTGAGTTCGTGCTGTTCCGGGCGGCGGCGCGGTTCCGCGCGTCCGGTTGCCCTGCATTTCGGCGCTGGCTAGGCTCGCCCAGTCGACCGAGAACCAATAGTTTGAGCGTCGCGGAATGCGCCTTCCCGGGCACGGGGAGCCAGCCGCCGGGTGTGGTGTTGCCCGGCGGCCAGACCCGCCATTCCCTGACGCCGACCGAACAGATCCGTGAGGTGGTCCCATGACGCGCCCAGACGACGAGTTCCCCCCGCTCGACGTCACTTCGACGCTCAATCTCGGTTCGCTCGACGAAGTGCTGGAGGGGCCGGACACCGATGTGGTGCCGAGCCGGATGTCCGGCTCGTTGCCGCCGGGTATGGCGTTGCTGGTGGTTCGCCGGGGTCCGAATGCGGGTGCCCGGTTCCTGTTGGACCACGATGTGACGACGAGTGGGCGGCACCCGGACAGTGACATCTTCCTGGACGACGTGACGGTGTCGCGTCGGCACGCGGAGTTCCACCGTGACGGTGGGACGTTCACGGTGCGGGATGTGGGCAGCCTGAACGGCACGTATGTGAACCGTGAGCGGGTCGAGGCGGCGACGCTGAGCAACGGTGACGAGGTGCAGATCGGCAAGTTCCGGGTGGTGTTCATCGCCGGTCCGCGCCCGGAGGAGGAGGCCGGCCGGGGGTGAACGAGCCTGCGGCTTCGACGCCGTCCGGGGCGGCGCGGGCGCCTGCGTTGATGAGTATCGGCGAGGTGCTGGCGCAGTTGCGGCCGGAGTTTCCGGACGTGACGATCTCGAAGTTGCGGTTCCTGGAGGCTGAGGGCCTGGTGGAGCCGCAGCGGACGCCGGCGGGTTATCGGAAGTACGGCTGGGACGATGTGGCGCGGTTGCGGTTCGTGTTGACCGCGCAGCGGGATCAGTACCTGCCGTTGCGGGTGATCCGGGAGCAGTTGGCCCAGTGGGACGGGTCTGTTCCGTCGCCGGGGCGGGGGCGGCCGAATCTGGTGGCGGTGGGTCCGGGTGGTGAGGTTCCGGGCCGGGAGCCGGTGGAGTCGTCGGAGGTGCGGCTGGACCGGGCGGGTCTGATCGCCCGTAGTGGTGTGGAGGAGTCGACGCTCGCGGAGTTGGAGCGGCTGGGTGTGCTGGTGCCGGATCCGCCGGGGTGGTACGACGCGGATGCGTTGATCATCGCGAGTGCGGTGGCGGGTCTGGCGGCGTACGGGCTGGAGCCTCGGCATCTGCGGGCGTACCGGTCGGCGGCGGATCGTGAGGTCGGGTTGTTCGCGCAGCTCGTGGCGCCGTTGGCGCGGCAGAGCGATCCGGCGGCGCGGGCCCGGGCGGCTGAGACGGCGCGGGAGTTGGTGGCGTTGTCGCAGCGGTTGCACGCGGCGTTGCTGCGGGTGGGGTTGCGGTCGACGTTGGGCCGGTGAGGTCGGTGCGAAGGGCCGGGTGCGGGTGCGCCCGGCCCTTCGTCGTGGGTGGGCGCGGAAAGATCTGGTGGGTGGAGCGTGTCGTAGGCTTGCCGGGGTATGCCCGTCCGGCGAGGCGTGGTGCACGTAGCGCGTGGGACTCCCGTGTCCTGGTCCGTGTACCGTGCAGGGAAGGGCGCGGTGCAAGGTGACGACGACACGGAGGCGGCGGTGCGCGAGCTGAGCGTGGTCGGAGTTCGGGTGGAGTTGCCCAGCAACCAGCCGATCGTCCTGCTGCGGGAGGTCGAGGGGGACCGCTATCTGCCGATCTGGATCGGCGCGGTCGAGGCGACGGCGATCGCTTACGAGCAGCAGGGGGTCAAGCCGGCTCGGCCGTTGACGCACGATCTTCTGCGGGATGTGCTGACGGCGTTGCAGGCGCCGTTGCGGGCGGTGGAGATCACCGAGTTGAAGGAGAACGTGTTCTACGCGGATCTGCTGCTCGGTGACGGTGTGCGGGTGTCGGCGCGGCCGAGTGACTCGATCGCGTTGGCGTTGCGGGTGGGTGCTCCTATTCGTTGTGCGGAGCAGGTTCTCAGTGAGGCGGGGATCGTGATTCCGGACGAGCAGGAGGACGAGGTGGAGAAGTTCCGGGAGTTCCTGGAGCAGGTGCGTCCGGAGGACTTCGCGGGTTGAGGTGTTCCCGGCCGGGTGGCCGGGGTCGGCGCGGCGGCGGGTGTCACGGTGGTGGCGGCCGGCCGCCGTGTGTGGTTTGTTGCCGGATGGTGGCGCGGCGTGTCGCGGTGTCTCCTGCGGGTGAAGTCCGGGGGGCGGCGTTAGGGTTGCCGTGTCGAGGGGTGCGCGTACGGGGAGTCGACGCGGCGCCGCCACGGGCGCGGGGAGGTTGGTCCGGATGCACGAGCCGCGGGATCCTGGTCCGGGTGCGGAGCAGCAGGCGGGTGTGGGGGCCGTTCCGGCTGGTGACGGCGAGGTCGGTTACCGGGGTGTGACCGCGTGTTCTGCGGTGGGGATCAGTTACCGGCAGTTGGACTACTGGGCGCGTACGGCGCTGGTGGTGCCGAGTGTGCGTGACGCGTCGGGTTCGGGGACGTCGCGGTTGTACTCGTTCCGCGACCTGGTGGTGTTGAAGGTCGTGAAGCGGCTGCTGGATGCCGGGGTGTCGTTGCAGAACATCCGTAAGGCGATCGAGGCGTTGCGGTCGCGTGGGGTGGACGATCTGGCGGGTATCACGTTGATCTCCGACGGGACGACTGTGTACGAGTGCCGGTCGCCGGAGGAGGTGGTCGACCTGTTGCAGGGCGGCCAGGGGGTGTTCGGCATCGCGATCGGTGGCGCGTTCAAGGAGATCCAGGGTTCGTTGTCGCATCTGCCGGCGGAGCCGGTGGGTGGGCAGGAGCCGGCCGTTGCGGCGGTGGAGCCGGAGGTGGAGTCGGTGGGTGACGAGCTGGCGGCGCGCCGGGCCCGGCGCCGGGCCGGGTGACCTGCGTCGCGTCTCGTTGACGGGATCGCGCCGCGCCCGAAAAGGGTGCGGCGCGATTCGTGTTTTGGTGACGGGGTGTGGTCCTCGCCTGTGGGTTCAGGCGTTCGGGCGGTGTGGGCCGGGCCGGGTGGAAGTCGGTGCAGGTCGCGGCGCGTGTGCACGTGATGTCCGAAAAGGACGGTACGTGGTGTGCGTTGACGGCTTGTGTGCGTGCGGCTGCGGTGCGTCCACCGGTTCGGGCGGGTTGCTGACTGTCCGTGTTCGACGGCTCTCGGGATTGGCACAGGGTGGGCGTGAAGTGTCGTTGCGGTCGCGCTATGGTCCGTTCCGGTCGTCGGCGTGTCGGCGTCACGGCGGAACGCTGTGTGACGCCGCGCCGGACGGCGAACCCCTGCCGCGGCGCTGCCCGCGGGCCCCTGGTGGAAGGACCGAGTATGACGGTGACGAGCGAGACCACCCCGATCTCCCATTACGAGCGCATCGGCGGCGCGGCGGCGGTGAAGGCCGCGGTGGAGCTGTTCTACGACAGGGTGCTGGCCGACCCGGATCTGGCCGGCTACTTCGCCGACGTGGACATGGTGGAGCAGCGGCGGCACCTGGCGCTGATGCTGGCGGTGGTGCTGGGTGGCCCGAACGAGTACGCGGGCCGTGGGCTGGCCGAGGCGCACCAGCCGCTGAGCATCACCGGTGAGCACTACGCGAAGGTCGGTGAGCACCTGACCGCGACGCTCGTCGAGCTGGGTGTGCCGGCGGACGTGATCGCCGACGTGCAGGTCGTGCTCGGGCAGGTGCGGGAGCAGGTCGTGTCGGCGGGGGACGCCTGAGCGTGGACGTCGCACGGCTCAAGCAGAGCTGGTCCCTGGCCGCCGCGCACGGCGACCAGGTGCCGCTCTACTTCTATTCGACGCTGTTCCTGGCGCATCCGGAGACCCGGCAGATGTTCCCCACGAACATGGCCGGGCAGCGGGACCGGCTGGTGGCCGCGTTGGGGCATGTGGTGTCCCACGTGGACCAGGTGGACCGGCTGGTCGGGTTCCTGCGGGACCTCGGCGCGGATCACCGGAAGTTCGCGGTGCGCGCCGAGCACTACCCGGCGGTCGGTGAGGCGCTGCTGGCGACGTTGCGGCACTTCTGCGGTGAGGCGTGGACCGAGGAACTGGCCGCTGACTGGGCCGCGGCGTACGGGCTCGTCGCGCGGGTGATGATCGAGGGCGCGCAGGCCGCGGAGTCGCAGTCGCCGCCGTGGTGGGTGGCGGAGGTGCTGACGCACGAGCAGCGCACGTTCGACGTGGCGGTGCTGACGGTGCGCCCGCAGTATCTGTTGCCGTTCACGCCCGGCCAGTCGATCGGGGTGTCGCATCCGGCGGTGCGGTCGTGGCGGTACTACTCGCCGGCGAACGCGCCGCGGCCGGACGGCACGGTGGAGTTGCACGTGCGGGCCGCGCCGGGTGGTGTGGTGTCGTCGCGTCTGGTGTACGGGTGCGCGGCCGGTGACCAGATCCACCTGGCGTCGCCGGTGGGGGACCGGTTGACGTTGTGGCAGGCCGGGTCGTCGGATCTGTTGCTGCTGGCGGGTGGGACCGGCTGGGCGCCGGTGAAGGCGCTCGTGGAGCAGGTCGCGGCGGAGGGTTCGGGCCGGCGGGTGGACCTGTACGTGGGTGCGCGTTCGCGGACGGAGTTCTACGACAGCGAGGCGATCGACAAGCTGGCGGCGACGCATCCGTGGCTGCGGGTGTCGTACGTGGCCGGTGCGGATCCGGCCCGGCCGGGTGAGTCGGTGCGTGTCGCCGACCGGGTGCTGGCCGACGGGGACTGGCGGTCGCGGCACGTGTATGTGTGCGGCTCGCACGAGATGGTGGGTCATTCCGTGGCGGCGTTGAGCGGTGCCGGGTACCAGCCGGGCCAGGTGCATCACGAGGGTTACGGCAAGCACTGGTACGGCCCGGCGTGGCGGACGTTGACGGGGTCTGACGAGTCGGAGGTGGACCGGTGAGCGCGAGGAGTGAGCCGGTGAGCGCGGGTCCGATCAGAAGTTACGACGGGCAGCAGGTGTCCGGTCCGGTGCAGGTGCGGTTGACCTCGGACCGGGTACGGCGGTGGGAGTTCGGGTCGGCGGCGTTCACCCGGCGTGGCTACGACCAGACCGGGGTGGACCGGTTCCGGTTGCAGGTGGCTGACGAGCTGGATCTGCTGGCCGCGCAGGTGGCGAACCTGCGGGCGGAGAACGAGCGGCTCAACGACCATCTGGAGCTGCACCGGCACGGGGTGATCCCGAGCACCGAGGCGGCGGTGGCGCCGGCGGCGAAGGAGGTCAACCTGTTGTCGGCGGCGCAGCGGGAGGCCGAGCAGATCATCGCGCAGGCCCACGACTACGCCCGCCGAATCGCCGAGTACGCCCGTACGCAGTACGAGAGTTACATGCGGGCGGCGGCGGAGGAGGCGAAGCGGGAGGCCGAGCGGGCGGTGACGGAGTACCGCAGCGCGGCCGGGAGCGGCTTCGGCGACTCGGTGGCGACGCGTGAGGCGTTGCGGATCTTCGGCGAGATGATGATCTCGCACATGCAGGCGGCGGCCCGGCACCTCGACGACGGCAGTGAGCAGTTGTCGCGCACGATGGAGCGGATCGCCCGGGAGTTGCCGCAGGGCGGCGGGGGCGCACCGCAGCCGGCGTTGTCCCGGCACCAGCGTTGAGCGGCGTCCCGGTCCGTGGATGATCGCGGGCCGGGACGTGCCCGCCGGGTCAGCCGGCGACGGCGGCGATCGCGTCGGCGATGGGTGTGTCTCCGCCGACCAGTTCCAGGGTGTGCCCGGCGGTGTCCGGGGCGTACAGCAGGGCGAGCAGTACCCGGGCCACGTCGGCGCGGCTGATCGCGCCGGGTTCGACGTGCCGGGCCAGGGTGATCCGGCCCGCGGGTTCGTCGTCGGTGAGGCGGCCGGGCCGCAGCACCGTCACGTCGAGGTCCCGGCCGGCGACGTCGTCCTCGGCGGCCTTCTTCGCGCGCAGGTACGCCACCCACACGTCGTCGGTGCCCTCGGCGGGCGCGTTCTCGACGCCCATGGAGGAGACCAGCAGGTAGCGGCGTACCCCGGCGCGGACGGCGGCGTCGGCGAGCAGCACGGCGGCGCCGCGGTCGACGGTGTCCTTGCGGGCGGCGCCGCTGCCGGGTCCGGCGCCGGCGGCGAACACGACCGCGTCGGCACCGGCGAGGTGGGCGGCGAGGGTGTCGACGTCGGTGTGTTCCAGGTCGCACACGACGGGTTCGGCGCCGGCGGCGCGCAGCGCGGCTTCGTGGTCGGGGTTGCGGATCAGCCCGAGCGCGGTGTCTCCGCGTCCGGCGAGTTCCCGCTCCAGCAGTTTGGCGATCTTTCCGTGCCCTCCGGCGATGACGACGCGCATGGGCTCAACCTAGCCCGCCACGGCGGCCCTCGCCGGGTGACCGGCCTCGCCGATCATGAGGTCGGCGGTACGACACGCCGGGCCTGAGCACCGCCGACCTCATGATCGGCCGGGTGAAGGGGCGGGCAGGGGCGCGGCGAGGGACGATGGACGGGTGAGTGAGGCGTTCGAGGAGTTGACGCGGCTGGTGGCCGCCGGGGACGTGGTGGTGCTCAGCGGCGCGGGCCTGTCCACCGAGTCGGGCATCCCGGACTACCGGGGGCCCAGCGGCGCGGCGCGCCGGCACACCCCGATGACGTACCAGGAGTTCACCCGGGATCCGCTGGCGCGGCGGCGGTACTGGGCGCGCAGCCACCTGGGCTGGCGGACCATCGCCCGGGCGGCGCCCAACGACGGGCACCGGGCGGTGGCCCGGCTGCAGGGCGCCGGGCTGCTCGGCGGGATCATCACCCAGAACGTCGACGGGCTGCACACCGCCGCCGGCGCGACCGGGGTGATCGAGCTGCACGGCCGCCTCGACGAGGTGACGTGCCTGGACTGCGGCAACGCCACCGGCCGCGACGAGCTGCACCGGCGGCTGTCGGAGGCGAACCCGGGCTTCGACGCGCGGGCGGCCCGCGTCAACCCCGACGGTGACGTGGACCTGCCCGACGAGGCGGTGACCGGGTTCCGCACCGTCGACTGCGGGGTCTGCGGCACCGGCATGCTGAAACCGGACGTGGTGTTCTTCGGCGAGACGGTCCCCGCGCCCCGGGTGGCGGACTGTTTCGCGCTGGTCGAGCGGGCCCGGGCGCTGCTGGTGCTCGGGTCGTCGTTGACTGTCATGTCGGGGCGGCGGTTCGTGCTGCGCGCGGCCCGCCACGGCATCCCGGTGGCGATCGTCAACCGGGGCGCAACCCGCGGCGACGGGTACGCGGCGCTGCGCCTGGACGCGCCGCTGGGCGTCACGCTGTGCGCGCTCGCCGACCGGGTGGCGGCGGCACCGGCGCCGGTGTGATCAACCCCCGGGACATGAGCCGGAAACACGCCCGCTGGTAGCGTTGGGGCTGCCGGTACCACCCACGTGGGAGAGACCGTCGACCCGACGGCGCCGAAGGGGCAGATTCTCCCCGGAACCTCTCAGGCAAAAGGACCACGTGGGCAGGCGCTGTGGAGCGCGTCAGCGCGACTCAGGGGGAGGCCGACCCGTCGACCTCGCCCCACCAAGGAGCGCAGCGCATGACCGCAGAGCAGTTCGCCGACCGGCACATCGGTCCCGGCCGCGACGACGAACGCCGGATGCTGGGCACAGTCGGTTACGACTCCGTCGACGAGCTGATGGACGCCGCGATCCCCGAGGTGATCCGCTGGCACGGCACCCTGGACCTGCCCGCCCCGGCCAGCGAGCGGGAGGCGATCGCCGAGCTGCGCGCCCTGGCCTGCCGCAACACCGTGGCCGTGTCCATGATCGGCCTGGGTTACCACGGCACGCACACCCCGGCGGTGATCCGCCGCAACGTGCTGGAGAACCCGGCCTGGTACACCGCGTACACGCCGTACCAGCCGGAGATCAGCCAGGGCCGGCTGGAGGCGCTGCTGAACTTCCAAAGCATGGTGTCCGGCCTGACTGCGCTACCAGTCGCGAACGCCTCGATGCTCGACGAGGGCACCGCCGCGGCCGAGGCGATGACGCTGGCCCGCCGCGCGTCCAGGAGCAGGAGCCCGGTGTACGTGGTGGACGCCGACGCGCTGCCGCAGACCGTCGCGGTGATCGCCGGCCGCGCCGAGCCGCTCGGCATCGAGGTGCGCGTCGTCGACGTCGAGCGTGACGAGTTGCCGGCCGAGTTCTTCGGCCTGCACCTGCAGTATCCGGGCGCCTCCGGCGCGGTCCGTGACCACCGGGCGCTGGTCGAGGCGGCGCACGGCGTGGGCGCGCTGGTGACCGTCGCCGCGGACCTGCTGGCGTTGACGCTGCTGCGCCCGCCGGGCGAGATCGGCGCCGACATCGCCGCCGGCACCACGCAGCGTTTCGGCGTACCGATGGGCTTCGGCGGGCCGCACGCCGGTTACCTGGCGGTGCGCTCGGGCCTGGAGCGGATGCTGCCCGGCCGCCTCGTCGGGGTGTCCCGCGACGCCGACGGCAACCCGGCGTACCGGCTGGCGTTGCAGACCCGCGAGCAGCACATCCGCCGGGAGAAGGCCACCAGTAACATCTGCACCGCGCAGGTGCTCCTCGCGGTGATGGCCGGCATGTACGCCGTCTACCACGGCCCCGACGGGCTGCGCGCGATCGCCCGGCGTACCCACGAGGCGGCGGCGCGGCTCGCGGCCGGGCTGCGCGCCGGGGGCGTGCAGGTCGCGGACGTCGCGTTCTTCGACACCGTCACCGCGACCGTGCCGGGCCGCGCCGCCGACGTGGTGGCCGCCGCGGCCGAGCGCAACGTCAACCTGCGGCTGGTCGACGCCGACCGGGTCGGTGTGTCCTGCGACGAGACCACCACACCCGCGCACCTCGCCGCGGTGTGGGCGGCGTTCGGCGTCGACGGGTTCGACGGCGACGCCGACGTGGCCCTGCCCGACGGGCTGGCCCGCACGTCGGACTTCCTCACCCACCCGGTGTTCCACAACCACCACTCGGAGACGGCGATGCTGCGCTACCTGCGCCGCCTGGCCGACTTCGACTACGCGCTGGACCGCGGCATGATCCCGCTGGGGTCGTGCACGATGAAGCTCAACGCCACCACCGAGATGGAAGCGATCACCTGGCCGGAGTTCGCGCACCTGCACCCGTTCGCGCCGGACGAGCAGACCGCCGGGTACCGGAAGCTGATCGCGCAGCTCGAGGGCTGGCTGGCCGAGGTCACCGGCTACGACGCGGTCAGCGTGCAACCCAACGCCGGTTCCCAGGGTGAGCTGGCCGGGCTGCTGGCGATCCGCGGCTACCACCGCGAGCGCGGCGAGGGCCACCGCGACGTGTGCCTGATCCCGTCGTCGGCGCACGGCACCAACGCCGCGTCGGCGGTGATGGCCGGCATGCGGGTGGTGGTGGTCGGCTGCGACGCCGACGGCAACGTCGACCTGATCGACCTCGACGCGAAGATCGACAAGCACCGGGACGTGCTCGCCGCGATCATGGTGACGTACCCGTCGACGCACGGCGTGTACGAGACCGGCATCGCCCAGCTGTGCGCGAAGGTCCACGACGCGGGCGGTCAGGTGTACGTCGACGGCGCGAACCTCAACGCGCTGGTCGGGTTCGCCAAGCCGGGCCGGTTCGGCGCGGACGTGTCGCACCTGAACCTGCACAAGACGTTCTGCATTCCGCACGGCGGCGGCGGCCCCGGTGTGGGCCCGGTGGCGGTGCGCTCGCACCTGGCGCCGTTCCTGCCCGGTGACCCTCTCGGTGCGCGCGCCGAGGGGCGGCCGGTGATCTCGGCGGCGAACCACGGGTCGGCGGGGATCCTGCCGATCCCGTGGGCGTACCTGCGGATGATGGGCGCCGACGGGCTGGCCCGCGCCACCGGCGTGGCGGTCCTGGCCGCGAACTACGTGGCGGCGCGGCTGCGGGGCCACTTCCCGGTGCTGTACGCCGGCAACAAGGGCCTGGTCGCGCACGAGTGCATCCTGGACCTGCGTCCGCTGACCAAGGCCACCGGTGTGAGCGTCGACGACGTGGCGAAGCGGCTGATCGACTACGGCTTCCACGCGCCGACGATGTCGTTTCCGGTGGCCGGGACGTTGATGGTGGAGCCGACGGAGAGCGAGGACCTGGCCGAGCTGGACCGCTTCTGCGACGCGATGATCGCGATCCGGGCGGAGATCGACAAGGTCGGCTCGGGGGAGTGGCCGGCCGGGGACAACCCGCTGGCCAACGCGCCGCACACCGCGGCGATGGTGTCCGCCGACCAGTGGCCGCACCCGTACCCGCGGTCGGTGGGCGCCTACCCGGCGGGTGTGGACCGGGCGGGCCGGTACTGGCCTCCGGTGCGGCGCGTCGACGGCGCGTACGGCGACCGGAACCTGGTCTGCTCGTGCCCCGCGCCGGAGGCGTTCGAGGACTGAGCGGCTGCCGCCGGGGCGGTGGGCTCCCGCCGCCCCGGCCGGTGTGCGCGCCAGTCCTGACCGGCGCGTACGCTCACTGACGCTGCGTGATCGCTCAGGCGACGAGGGCGTGGCGGGCCGGACCCCGGTGCGGGGCGATGGTGCGCCCGTCGGGGAGCAGCTCACCGGTGTCCTCGAAGACGATGACACCGTTGCAGAGCAGGCTCCAGCCTTGCTCAGGGAAGCAGGCGAGGACGCGGGCGGCCTCGCGGTCGGTCGCGTCGGCGGAGGGGCAGGTGGGCTGGTGCTGACACATCGGGTTCTCCGGACTGTGGGGGCACTGTGTCATGGTTCACATGACCAGTGACGCACAGTACCAAGGAAAACTGAGCGGCATCGAGCAAGGATGCGTCATGTTCACCCAGAATGGGCTGAACGGATGACCCGTCACGGCCCAGACGTCGTGGAAGCGCTCCCACAGGTGGGGGTCGATGCACCGGGTGCCCCGCCCGGATGCCGCCGCCGGCTCGTCGAGACCGCCCGGCTGCACTGGCGCATCGGCGACGGCGGCGACCCCGCCGACCTGGCACAACGCTTCCTCGCCGCACACGGCATCACCCGCGACGACCTGGCCCGCCCCGGCCGCCACGACCCCGGGGCCGCAGTGTGCGGCGCCGCGCTGTACCTGTCCGCCGCCGCCGGCGCCTACACCCTCGGCGTGCCGCCCGGCGCGCCGAGCCCCGCACCGGCGCTGCCCGACCTGGCCGTGGTCGTCTACCACCACACCGGCCGCCCGGCGGCACCCCGGCCACCGGCGTCGGCCCCGTGGCGGCTCGGCGGCTGGCGCGACAGCTGGACCCCCGGCGCGCACGCCGCCGCCGTCGCCGCGGTCCGCGACGCCATCGCCCGCGGCGACGTCTACCAGGTCAACGTCGTCGGCCACGCCGCCGCCCGCTACACCGGCGACCCGCGCCCCGCGCTGGCCCGCCTCGCCGCACTGCCCGGCGCCCGCTACGGCGGCACCCTGCACGGCCCCGGCTGGACGCTCGGCTGCGCCTCCCCGGAAACCCTCATCGCCGTCGAGCACGGCCGGCTGATCACCCGCCCCATCAAAGGCACCCGCCCCGCCACCCCCGCCGGACACCGGGACCTGCTCGCCTCGGCCAAGGAACGCGCCGAACACGTCATGATCGTCGACCTGGAACGCAACGACCTGGCCCGCGTCGCCCGCACCGGCTCGGTACGCGTCGACGAACTGTTCACCGTACGCCGCTGGTGTGACCTGTGGCAGGCGGAGTCCACCGTGTCGGCGGCGCCCGCCGACGGCCTCGGCCTGGCCGACCTGCTACGCGCGGTCTGCCCCGGCGGGTCGGTCACCGGCGCGCCCAAACACGCCGCCCTGACCCACGTCGCCGCCCTGGAGCCGGTCGGCCGCGGCGCGAGCATGGGCGCGCTCGGCTGGGTCGGGCCCGACCGCCTCGACCTGGGCCTGACCATCCGCACCGCCGCCGCCGACGCGCACCTGCTGCACCTGTGGGCCGGGGGAGGCATCACCTGGGACAGCGACCCCGCCGCCGAGGTCGCCGAAGCAGCCGCCAAGGCCGCCCCGATCCGCGCCCTGCTCGCCGGCTGACAAGGCGGCCCGGCGACCCGGCCTCTCGCAGCGGCCCTGCCCCCGGTGGGCCGTGTGCGGCGGCTCCGGCTTCCGCGGGCCGGTGGCGGCTCAGCCTGCGGCGGCGAACGCGTCCAGAGCGGCGACGACCTGTTCGCCGATGCCGTGACCGCCGCCGTGACCGCCGGACTCCACGATCTCCAGCCGCGCGTCCGACCAGTCCCGGGTCAGCTGCCAGGCGATGTCCGGCGGGCCGCTGACGTCCAGCCGACCCTGCACCAGCACCCCCGGAATGCCCGCGAGGCGGCCCGCGTCACGCAGCAGCTGACCGTCGGGCAGGAAACCCCGATTCGCGAAGTAGTGCGTCACCAGCCGGGCGAACCCGTACCGGAACACCGGATCGGCGAACCGCGGATCCGGCGCATACCCGCCGGCGAGCGACACGTGCACGTCCTCCCAGTCGCACCAGTGGCGCGCCGCCCGGTCCCGCACCGCCGGGTCCGCATCGTCGAGCAGCCGCCCGTACGCGGCCGACAGGTCACCGTCCCGGTCGGCCTCCGGAACCCCGTCCCGGAACCGCGCCCACTCCTGCGGGAACACCCGGCCCATGTCCCGGGTCACCCACTCGATCTCCCGGCTGGTGTTGGCCACCACGCTGAACAGCACCAGCGCGCTCACCCGCCCCGGGTGCCGCTGCGCGTACGCCAACGCCAGCGACGACCCCCACGACGCGCCGCACAGCAGCCACCTGTCGACCCCCAGATGCGCGCGCAGCACCTCCATGTCGGCCAGCAGATGCCCGGTGGTGTTCACCGACAGGTCAGTCGCCGGATCCGACGCCGGGGGAGTGCTGCGCCCGCAGCCACGCTGGTCGAACAACACGATCCGGTACGCGGCCGGGTCGAACAGCCGACGCCACGACGCGCCCGCGCCCGAACCGGGCCCACCGTGCACCACCAGCGCCGGCCGCCCGTCCGGGTTGCCGCACGTCTCCCAGTACACGCGCTGCCCGTCCCCGACGTCCAGCATGCCGTGCGCGTACGGCTCGATCGGCGGATACATACGGCGGCCTCCCTGCGACGGTGTCCGCACACCCTACGAGCGTCACCGCCCCGGCGGGTGTCCACCCACGAGCGGTAAGCAACGGATAGCCTTCCGGACATGACTATGCGCCCCATCCGGATCATCGGCGACCCCGTGCTGCGCACCCCCAGCGAACCCGTCACCAGCTTCGACGCCGAACTGCGCGCCCTCGTCACCGACCTGATGGACACGCTGCTCGGCGCACCCGGCCGCGCCGGCGTCGCCGCACCCCAGATCGGCGTCAACACCCAGGTGTTCGTCTACGACGCCGACGGCCACCGCGGCCACCTGGTCAACCCCACCCTGGAGGTGTCCGACGAACTCCAGGACGACGAGGAAGGCTGCCTGTCCATCCCCGGCCTGTACTTCCCGACCCCCCGCGCGCTGCACGCCACCGCACACGGCTACGACCAGCACGGCGAACCGCTCACCATCACCGGCAGCGGCTTCCTCGCCCGCGCCCTGCAACACGAAACCGACCACCTGCGCGGACGCCTCTACGTCGACACCCTGCGCGGCGACACCCGCCGACAGGCCCTGCGCGAGATCCGCGCCGGCCGGTTCGACTCACCCAGCCGCGACCGATGACGTCAACGCGCACTCGGTGAACCCGGCCACCCGGGAGAACCCCAGCCGCTCGTACAACCGCACCGCCGCCGCGTTGTCCGCCCGCACGTTCAACGTCACATGATCCACCGACGCGCGCAGCCGGGCGCACAACGCCGCCACCACACCCGCACCCAGACCACGACCCCGCACCTGCGGATGCGTCGTCACGTTCCCCACCGCCGCCACCCGCCACCGCGGCGAGAACACGTGCACCCCCGCCACCGCCACCAACCGGCCACGCTCCCGCACCCCCACGTACTGGCCCGTCTCCAGCATCCGCGCGTCGAACCAGTTCCCCGGATACGCCACCGCGTACAACGCGGAAAGCTCCGCCGCGTCCGCCGGCCCCAACGGCTCACCCACCGCCGGCACCGTCGCCAACCGGCCCGGCTCCGTCAACGCCATCCGGTGATGCGCCGCCGCCTCCGACACCACGAACCAGCGGCCCAGCGCCGCCTCCAGACCCGGGGACAGGTGCGCCCACATCCGCGCCGGCAACACCGGCGCCGCCTCCACCAGCAACCCCGCCAACTCCGGCACCCGATCCGGCGCCGCGAACGCCAGCAACGTCGGCAACTCCACCCCGTGATACAGCAACACCACCTGATCGCCACGCCGGAACCACGACGTGTACGGCCAGAAAAAATCGTCCAGATCACCCAACTGGTACGCGTGCAACACCGGATCCCGGCCCAGCAGACCCGCCAGCACCGCCCGGTCGTGCTCCGCCCGCACCGCCACCGCGATCAGCCCGCCATCCACTGGTCGTAACCCAACCGGGCCACCAGCGCCAGCACCACCACCAGCAGCACCACCCGCACGAACCCGGCACCCCGCCGCAACGCCATCCGCGCACCCACCGCCGCCCCCGCCACGTTGCACACCGCCATCGCCGCACCAAGCGCCCACCACACGTGCCCGGTCAACCCGAACACCACCAGCGCACCCAGATTCGTACCCGCGTTCACGACCTTCGCCATCGCCGACGCGTGCACGAAATCCGAACCCAGAAGCGCCGTGAACGCCAGCACCAGGAACGTGCCCGTACCAGGCCCGATCAACCCGTCGTACAAAGCGATACCCAGACCGGCCACCGCCACCGCCACCACCACCCGCACCGGCGACCGCCGCTGCGGCGACGCCACCACACCCAGCGACGGCCGCGCCAGCACGAACACCGCCACCGCCACCAGCACCACCAGCACCACCGGCCGGTACGCGCTACCCGGCACCGCACCCGCCAACGCCGCACCCAACCCCGCCGTCAGCACCGCCAACCCCGCCGCCGGCCCCGCCACCGCCCAGTCCAGCTTCGTCCGCCGCGCATACGTCACCGCCGCCGTCGACGTACCGAAGATCGCCGCCAGCTTGTTCGTGCCCAACGCCGTCGCCACCGGCACACCCGGCGCCGCCACCAACAACGCCGGCAACAACAACAGACCGCCGCCACCCACCACCGCGTCCACCCACCCGGCCAGAAGGGCAGCGGTCAGCAACGTCGTCAACGACAGGGCATCCACCGCCGCATTCTGCCCACGCCGCCACCAGCGACGAGACCACCTGTGGCCAGCCTCACCGCCCCCGGCGACGCCGCAACCACACCCCGACCGACCCCACCGCCACGAACACCAGCATCGAACAGCACAACAGTCTCAGCACCCGGCAAGACTCCCACGACGACGTAGGGTGTCCAGGTGCGCCTGGCCACCTTCAACCTGCTGCACGGCCGATCCCTCACCGACGGACTCGTCGACCCCGACCGGCTCAGCGCCGCCGTCACCGACCTCGACGCCGACATCCTCGCCCTCCAGGAAGTCGACCGAGACCAGACCCGCAGCGGCAAACTCGACCTCACCGCAGTGGCCGCCCGCGCCCTGCACGCCGACCACCACCGCTTCGCCGCCGCCGTCGTCGGCACCCCCGGCGAACAGTTCCGCCCCCTCACCCACGACGACGACGGCCACGGCGAACCCCTCTACGGCATCGGCCTGATCAGCCGCCACCCCGTCCGCTCCTGGCAGGTCACCCGCCTGCGCGCCGCCCCCGTCCGCTCACCCATCTACGCACCCGGCCCCGGCGGCGGACTCGTCCTGCTCCGCGACGAACCCCGCGTCGTGCTCGCCGCCGTCCTCGACACCCCCCACGGCCCCCTCACCGTCGCCGCCACCCACCTGTCCTTCGTCCCCGGCTGGAACATCTGGCAACTACGCCGCGTCGTCCGCGTCCTGCGCACCCTGCCCGCACCCCGGATCCTGCTCGGCGACCTCAACCTGCCCGCCGGACCCGCCGCCGCACTCACCCGCTGGCAACCCCTCGCGCGGCGCCCCACCTACCCGGCCGGGCAACCCCGCCTCCAACTCGACCACATCCTCGCCGACCGCCACGCACTCGACCAGCTACCACCCGTCACCGCCGTACACACGCCACTGGCCACCATCTCCGACCACCGTCCCCTCGTCGTCGACCTCGGCTGACACTCAAGCCAGACCGCACTGCCGCCACGCCGCCCGCACCGCGTTGCGGAACAACATCGCCACCGTCGTCGGACCCACCCCACCCACACGCGGCGTGATCGCACCCGCCACCTGCGCGCACGACTCGTCCACATCCGGCAGCAACCGCCGCCCCTCGTACCGCACCCCACCACCGACCACCACCGCACCCGGACGCACATGCTCCGGCCGCACGATCCCCGGCACCCCCGCCGCCGCCACCAGGATCTCCGCCCGCCGCGTGTACCGCGGCCAGTCCGCCACCCCCGTGTGCACCACGGTCACCGCCGCGTTCGCCGTCGGCCGCTTCTGCGCCAGCAACATCGCCAGCGGCCGCCCCAACGTCGCACCCCGGCCCAGGATCACCACCTCCCGGCCCGCCACCGGCACACCGTGAAACGCCAGCAACGCCTCGATCCCCGCCGGCGTACACGGCAACGGACCCGGCAACCCCAACGCCAGCCGGCCCATGTTCACCGGATGCATCCCGTCCACGTCCTTGTCCGGATCCAGCTCCGCCAACGCCCGGTCGTAGTCCAGGTGACCCGGAACCGGATACTGCACCAGCACCCCGTGCACCGACTTGTCCGCGTTGAGATCCGCCAGCACCGCATGCAGATCCGCCTGCGACGCCGACGCCGGCAGATGCACGTGCGGCGACACGAAACCCAGCTCCGCCGCCTGCCGCTGCTTGATCCGGATATAACCCGCGCTCGCGTCGTCGTCACCCACCAGCACCGTCGCCAACGCCGGCGTCACCCCCGCCGCACGCAACTGGACCACCGACGCGGCGACCTCCGACAACACCTGCTCCGCCACCGGCGCACCCGGCAACAACCGCGCAGAAGACATACGACACCTCGCCCGCGGAGGCCCAGGCGGTCGACCCCCACGACGAGCTCCCCGATGGTTCACCCATCCCCGTGCCGCCAGTCGCGTTCCCCCTCAGCCTGCCACAGCCTCCGCCGCCACCGCATCCACCACCGCCTGCCACTCCGGCAACGCCGCCAGCAAACCGTCCGCCCGCCGCCGCCGATCCGCAGACGACGCCACACCCAGATCCGCCAGCACCGCCCCGAACGCCCGCTCCCGCTCCGGCGCCACCGCACCCGACACCACAAGACACCGCGCGTACGTCACCAACACCCAGAACATCGCCTCCCGATGCCGGCCCGCCCCAACCAGCTCAGCCGCACCGTCGAACACCACCGGACGCCCCGCGGCGCTCAGGTCCGCCCCGAACGCGAACCCCTCCCGCGGCAACCGAGACACCTCGTCGAACAGCACCGCCAACCCGGCCAGATGCTCCCGCACCCGCGCCGCGTCCACGCCCGCCCCGCCGCCGTCGAGCGTGTCCAGCAACCCCGCGTACCGATCCGCGAACCCGAACCGCGACAACACCCGCTCCGCCCGCACGTACCGCCGCCGCACCGTCGGATCCACCAGACCCGCCACCGCCGGCCACACCGCCAGCAACGACGTCGGAAACACCCACGCCAGCACCTGCTCCGCCACCGGCGCCGAACCACCGACCGCCCGCAACCCGGCCTCGATCCGCCGCCGCACCCCCGCGCACCGCGCCCGCACCCACACCGGATCCGCGAACCCCGCCGCCACCCGCTCCCGCACCGCGGCCAGCCGGCCCGACGGATCCGCGATCACCCCATCGGTACGGAACATCGGCGCGAACACCCACGACCCCAGCACGTCCTCCGGGCCACCCAACTCCTCCCACGTGACAGTGCTGACCTCCAGCAGCACCCCCCGGTGCACGAACTTGCCCACCTTCGCGCCGGGCTCCCGGCGCACCAGCAACACATCCACGTCCGACGACACCGGCAGCGCCGCGTCGTCCGGCAACCCCACAGTCGACCCGCTGAAGAACGGCCCCTCGATCAACGGATCGACGCGCATCCGCTCCCGCACCCACCCGACCGCCACCGCCCGCGCCGCACCGACTCGCATCCCGCCGATCCTGCCAGCCCGGCAACGCCCACGCCCGCCCGCATTGACACGGAAGGTTGTCGATCGGACACAGAACGTGGAACATCGATACAAGTGACTGTCGTCAAATCGTGTGGGGCGATGCAATGGCGGGCTACTATCCGATCCTTAAAGGCCGAAAAGCCGAATTCCGGGCCCTCGACCACATCGCGGATGAGTTGGTGCCGCACATCCTCCCGATCTTCGACGTGCCACCGTCCGACCAGGGTTCGATCAAGGCCGCCTCCGCCTTCAGCCAGCGCGCGCAGGAATCCATCCCACGCGACATGGCCATCGCTGTCGACGTGCGTCACCTCCCGGAGCCCACCACCGGTACCCGCCGACCCCTTCAGGACATCGCCGACGACCTGCACCGATGGGGGATCCCCGCCCTGCCCGTCGCCCACCTGCACGACACCCCCGCACAACTGGCGGACGTCCGTGACGCCGCCGCCCCGTACGGCGGCGTCATACGGCTCCCCGCCGACCACACCGAACCGGACGCCGCCGAAACCGGCGCCCGACTGAGTCACGTTCTGTCCGCCACCGAACTGCATCCCGAGGACTGCATCCTCATCCTCGACGTCGCTGAGGTGCCCTCCGACCGGGACCTCACCAGCGCCGAACCCTTGATCCGTAAACACCTCGCATGGGCTCGGCGCCATCCCTGGAAGACAGTCGTCGTCGCCGCGGGTGCCATGCCCGCGAACATCTCCCACGTGCCGGCCCACACAGCCACCCCGCTGCGCCGGAGGGACTTCGATCTCTGGAAGCGGCTACAGGAGCACGACATCCAGTTCGCCGACTACGGGATCACCTGTCCCCGCATGAGCTCCGGAACCCGCGGGCCGGCACCGAACCTCCGCTACACCCACCACGACGCCTGGTGGGCCTACCGAGCCACGCGCGACGGCAACGGCAACATCGGCATCTACGACATCTGCAAGGCCCTTGTGTCCGCCGACCACTGGCCAGCCGCCGGACGGCACTTCTCCTGGGGCGACGAACAGATCGCCCTGCGCGCCGCATGCCATGCCGGGACCGGCGTCGCCACGGATTGGATCGCTTGGGGAACGTCACACCACCTGGCGTACGTCGCCGCTCAACTCGGCCTGCCCCCTACTGCTTGAGAAACCCCGACAACGCCCGGTTGGTGCGGTTCGCCGCCACCGCCGCCCGCTGCTGACCCGCCGTCACCTCGATGTACGTCTGCGACGACGCCAACGACGCGTGCCCCAGCAATCGCATGATCTCCGCCGCGCTCGCCCCGTCCTCCGCCAGCCGCGTCGCGAACGTGTGCCGCAACGCGTGCAACCGCGCACCCCGCGGCACCCGGTCACCGATGCCCGCCCGCCGGTAACACGACTCGACCAGGTACTGCAGACCACCCCGCCGCAACGGCTCACCCTGACGGTCCACCAGGAACGGCGCGTCCGGCCGCACGCTGCGCGACCCGAACCGGTGCCGCCGGCTGTCCAGATAACCGGCCAGCACCCGGTCCACGGCGTCCTCGATCGGCACCGTACGCGGCCGCCCGCCCTTTCCCGCCACGTCCACCCGCCGCTCGCCGGCGCGCCCGGCCACCGACGACACCCGCAGCGCCAGCAGCTCCGACAGCCGCAACCCCGCGCACAACGCCAGTGCCAGCACCGCCAGGTCGCGCTCCGGCCACGGATCACGCTGCCGGCCCTCCGCGCGCGCCACCGCCGCCAGCAGTTCCTCCGGGGTGTCCTCGCCCCGCAGCGGCTTGGGCCGGGGGAGAGGCGTGCGGGGCCGGCCCACCGCAGGCATCGGATTTCCCGGTACGACGCCCTCGGCGACCAGGAACGTGAAGAAGCTGTTCCACGTCGACCAGGCGCGATGGACCGACGCGGCGGCGCGGGGAGCGGCGAACCGCGCGAACGCCGCGCGCATCACGCGGGGGGAGAGGGTGCTGACGGGTAGGTGCAGGGGAGCGGCTTCACCGTCGGCGGCGACCAGCTCGGCCACCGTGGTCAGATCCCTCCGGTACGCGGCCAGGGTGTGGGGGGAGGGCTTACGGGTGGCCCGGGCGGTCAGGAACTCCTCGATCAGAGCGCCCGCCGTATCGTCCGGTTTGTCATGCATAAGGGATATTATGCATGATTTTCGCGTTCCCGCCAGGAGGCCCACTTCGGGGGAGCGCGGGCGATCAAGGCGATGATCAACTCCATCTCGCCGAGACGGCGGTATCCGCAGCCCTCCGCTGCAGCCACCTCGGCGAACTGGCGGCAGCTCCGGGCGATCATGAGGTTGACCGGGAGTGCTGTCCAATTTGTCGCCGTCAACTTCATGATCGGCGGACGGTGGATGGAGCGAGGTGGGGTTCAGGCGATTGGTGCCTGCCGGCGGGCAAACGCCGGGCGATGTCGTGTCTGTCGGTGCGAGGCGGCTGGCGGCGGACGGCGAGCTCACTGTCGGTGCCAGCGCTCGCCAGGGGTGGGCTAATCGACCCGCCTGCACCCGAAGGCCTGCCGAAGCGGTCACCCGCTTGCGCGAGCGCTCGGGGAGGTCCCGTCTCCGGGTTACTTGACATAATATACATTATCGAATCGCCGCCAGAGGCGCTCAGGCAGGCTGCGGGTCGCGGTGCTCGGCCTCGCCGGCCTCCACGTCCTCGACGGACCGCAGATCCGGCATGTCACGCACAGCCGGCGCGAGGGCCGCCACGCCGGCGAGCGCCAGCATGACGGCGGCGAAGCTGCCGAACACCATCGGGGCCGGCACCCGGTCGATCAGCAGGCCGGACAACGCCGGGCCGAACGGCGCCACGACCAGCGCGATGAAGCTGGTGGCGGCGTTCGCCCTCCCCTGAAGCTCGCCGGGGGTCAACAGCGTCTGCAGGGTCAGCATGCTGATGTTCGCCGCCGGTACGACCAGGACGCAGGCGCCGGCCAGCGCGCCCAGCGCCAGTCCGTTGTCGGTGGTGGCCATGGCGGCGGTCAACACGCCGCAGGCCCAGATGACCGCGAGGATCAGCCAGCGGGTGGGTACCCGGGCGGTCAGCCAGGACGCGACGAGCGACCCGGCGACGGCGCCGAGCCCGACGCACGCCATGACGGTTCCGGCGGACAGGCCGGAGGCCCCGTTGCGGACCGGCACGACGATGATCGCCAGCAGCACACCGGCGAACGCGAAGTTCAGGACGGCGCCGCTGAGCAGCGTGAACCGCAGTGCGGGGTGCCGCCACAGGAACCGTACGCCGGCGACCGCCTGCCGGGGCAAAGACTCCCCCGGCTGGGTCAGGGTCCGGCCGAGCGGGCCGCGCAGCAGGGCCACGGCGACCAGGGATACGGCGTACGAGATCGCGTCGACGAGGAACGGCAGGGCCGGGGCGAGGCCGAACAGGAAGCCGCCGAACGGTGGGCCGGCCAGGTGGACGACGCCGTTGCGGGTCTCGTTGAACACGGTGGCCGTACGCAGGTCGCGGGCCGCAACGACGGCGCGGGTGGCCGCCGCGGCGGCGGGTTGCAGCGCGGCGCCGAGGCCGGCGGTGGCGGCGGCGAGGAGCGCGATCAGCAGGACGGGCGCGTCTCCGATGAGGGCGAGGACGGTGACGCCGGTGACGGCGAGGAGCGCGCCGCCGTCGCAGCAGAGCATGAGGATGCGCCGGTCGCGGCGGTCGGCGAGCAGGCCGGCGGGCAGGAGTACGAGGACGAGGGCCATGCCTTCGGCGAAGGCGACGAGGCCGGCGTCGGTGGCGGAACCGGTCGTCATCAGGACGAGCAGCGGTGTGGCGACGGCGGTGACCTGGGTGCCGAGTTTCGAGGCGGTGCGGGCGACGGTGATCAGGAGGAAGTCGCGGTTGTGTCGCAGGCCGGTGGGCGGCATGAGGGCTCCGTGGGCGTGGTGGCGGGCGGGAGGTCGGCTCCACCGGGTGGGTAGACGACGGACCCGGGCGGGCGGGGGGCCGCCCGCCCGGGTCGCCAGGCGGATCAGGTGTGGCCGGGGCCGGTGGCCCCGTCGCCACTGCCGTCTCAGCCGTTGCAGCAGGCGATGCTGATGCTGCTGGACTGCGGCGGGACCGCGTGGCGGGTGCCGTTCTGCGTGGCCATGGCCTGCAGGTTGAGGAGCTTCGTCATGGGGGTTCACCTCCTTCGTGGGTGTGGTGGTCGGGCCTCCGGTGTGTCCCGGAGGGCCGTCGGTGGGTGCCGACGGGGTCTGTGGGTGCCGGCTGGTTCAGCTCGCGGCGAGGAGGTGGCCGGTGGTCGCGACGTGGGTGGGTGCGTCGAGGAAGGGCAGTGTGACTCCGGTGTGGTGCAGCGCGGCGTGCATGGCGGAGAGGATTCCGGCGCCGCCGGCGGCGAGGTCGGTGGAGATGCGCAGCAGGGTGTCGCCGGGGAAGGCGAGGTGGCCGTCGAGGGCGTACGCGTGCCAGGCGAGCCGGGCCAGGTGTGCGGGGTGGCGGCGGGTCGCGGCGTCGCGGACGATGCTGACGGGACGGTTCGGGGTGGGGTGGGGCGGTTCGTCGGCGAGGAGTGCGGCGGTGGCGAGCAGTCCGGCGCGGCCGTGGAAGAGGCCGGGCAGGAGGACGAACTCGACGTCGACGGTGCGGCGGACGGTGGTGACGATGTCGCGCAGCCAGGGGCGTTCGCCGTGGTGGAGCAGTGTGTGTGCGGCGACGGCGATGCCGGCGCTGCCTTCGTCGAGGTAGAACAGTCGTCGTGCGCCGTCGCGTACGTGGAGGTTGCCGTTGTCGTCGCGGACGGTGTGTTCGAGGTCGCGGCGGACGGCGGTGCGGGCGGCGTGCAGCCAGGCGGGGTCGCCGGTGGCTTCGTGGAGCCGGGTGAGGAAGACCGCGGGGCCGGACCAGCCGCGGAGCAGGCCGGGGCGTGCGGGTTCGGGTACGGGGTGTCTGGTGTCGTCGGTGAGGGTGCGGGTGAGCCGGTCACCGATGCGCAGGGCGTCGTCGGGGGCGGGAGTGCCGGTGCGGAGCAGGGCGAGTCCGATGCCGGCGAGGCCGCTGTGCAGGCCGGGGCCGTGTTGGTCGTGGAGGCCGGTGCGACATCGGTCGAGGAGTTCCGCGGCGTCGTCGTGGCGTCCGGTGCGGTGCAGCAGCGCGGCGATGCCGGCCAGGCCGTCGTAGAGGCCGAGGTGGGTGGCGGGTAGGCGTTGTGCGGCGCGGACGAGCCAGTCGAGGTGTTCGTCGCGTTCGGGGTAGTGGGTGCCGGTGCTGACCAGTGCCCAGATGACGCCGGCGGCGCCGTGCGCGAGGGTGGCGCCGCCGTGTGGGAACTGTCCGGGGTCGCCGGGGAAGAGCCGGTCGGTGCGGTGTGGGGTGGCGGTGGCGCGGATTCCGGCGGCGAGTGATTCGAGCAGCGGGGTGTGGTCGGCGGTGTGGCCGGTGGGCCATGGGAAGCGGGTGACGCGGGTGTGCTCGGAGGCAGCGGTGCGGGCGGGCGTGGCGTGTGCGGTGTGCAGGTCGTCCTGGATGCGGTCGAGGTATCCGGCGGGCAGGGGGAACCGTCGGGCGGCGGTGACGAGGTCGTGGAACTTCTCGTCGGTCAGTGCGGTGAGTTGGGTGATCGGTATGAAGACGGCGAGTCGGAGGCAGGCCAGCGCGTATGCGTCGACGGCCGGGCCGCGGCGTATCCGCGGGGTGGCGAAGCCGGGGTCGCCGAGTGACGGGGTGAAGTCCTCGTCGGCCAGGTACGCCTGTTCGAAGTCGACGAGGACGATCCGGCCGTCGGGCCGGATCATGACGTTGGCGGTGTGCAGGTCGCCGAAGACCACTCCCCTGGCGTGTATCTGGGCCATTGCCGTCTCGACGCGGTCGATGACGTCGAGCGCCCAGGTGGTGTAGTCGGCGAGGTCCTGGTCGGTGGGGTCGGGGTGGATCAGGGGGTGCCGCATGGCCAGGTGGTGTTGGAGGGTGTCGCCCTCGACGAACTCCTCGACCAGGAATTCGTGTTCCCACCAGGTGAGGCGGTCGAGAAGTCGTGGTACGCAGTCGAGGCCGGTGAGGCGCCGCAGCATGTCCTCCTCGCGGCGCAGGCGGGTGAGGGCGTCTGTTCCTGCTCCGTCGAGCCCGGCCAGCGGCCGGGCTTCGCGCAGGACGACGGTGCGGCCGTCGCGCAGGTCGGTGGCGCGGTAGACGCCGCCGGCGTTGGAGTGGTGCAGGGCCTCGTCGATGCGGTAGGGCGGGTCGTCGGCGGTCTGCGCGTCCACTGCCGCGATGTGTTCGGCGACGAAGTCGGGTACGGGGGCCCAGTCGGGCACGGTGAAGACGGGTTCGCGCCGGTCGGGGACGAGGACTCCGTCGGGGCGTACGACGGCGGGGACGGGTTCGTCGCCGTCGACGCACCAGAGTTCGGCGAATCCGCCGTAGCGCAGGTAGAGGGGTCCGTCGTGCCAGCGCAGGTCACTGAGGACGTATGGGCCGCGGTAGCCGGCCAGCCGGGTGCCGAGGTCGTCGAGGATGCGGCGCAGGGCGGTGTCGTCGGCCGGGTACAGGGCGGCGAGTTTTCCGCTGCCGGCGCGGTGGGCGTACTTCTCGTTGTTGACCAGGGCGAGTCGCCGGCTGCGCTGGAACTTGAAGGCGACCCGGTGGCGTACGCAGTGGTCGCGTACCAGGTCGAGTACGTCGGCGGCGTCGTCGAGGCCCACTGACACGTGCACCTTCCAGCCCTGCTGCGGCAGCTGCGTGTGGGTGGGGTGCCACATGACCCAGCCGCCGTGCTCGGCGACGCGCCATCCGTCGGGCGGGGTCTGGCCGGCCAGCGGGAACCGGTTCGCCGTGTCGGCGACGTACGCCGGTGAGTCGACGTGGATCGGGTCGGCGATCAGGAAGGCACCGGGCTTGGGCATGGCGAACCTCGCGGCCGTGACGGGTGGGATGGGTGTCCGGGGTGTTCGGTGTGTGGCTGCCGTCGTCCGGACTGGTTCCATCGTGGTCGTAGCCGGCCGGTTCCGGCGTCCGGCCGTGGGGCGAGGTTCGGTGTCCGCCCCGGTCCGGTCCGGGGCGCCGGGGGGTCCGTCTGGAAGGTGACACCGGATGTCACCCGGTACGGGGACGTCCGCCGGGCCTGGTGTCGGCCAGAATTCGTCGCGTACGCGGGTCGTCCGCCCGCATCTTTCTGTTCTCTGGAGGTCCTTGATGGAGACCGAGGTCCAGTCGCCGCCGGCGGTGTTGTTCCTGCAGGCGCAGCGGCCGGCGGGTTGGGTGACGGTGGCGCGTGGGGTTGCGCTGGACGGCCGGCGGTGTCTGCTGCGGACGGTGGGTGCGGGCCGGCCGCGCTCGGGTGACGCGGTGCGTCTGGTGGGGGTGACCGGTCCGGACGCGCGGTCGCTCACTGTGGCCGAGGTGTCGGTGTTGCACCGTGACCCGGCGGACCTGCTGATGGTGTCCCTCGCCGGTGAGACGGTTCCCGGTGGGTACGGCACCGACGCGTCGGCGGTGCGCCGGGTGCTGGCGTTGCTCGCCGACGACGGGGACCGGCGGTGGCGGGTGGCCGCGGACGTCGCCGGTGGCGTGGTGTCGCCGGTCGTGCTGGCCGCCGCGGGCCGGCCGGGTGTGCCGGTGACCACGCACCGGGTGAGCGCGGCGACGCCGGATGGTGGAGGTGACGACGACGGCTCTCCGCTGTCGTGGACGTGCCGGTTGTTCGGGATCGGCTGCCCCGCCGAAGATTCCTAGCCCGCCGATGACCACGGTGACCGGTGCGGTGGCGCCGTCTGCCCCGGCGCGGGCTGCGAGATGGTGGCGTCACGATCTTCTGCTGCTGCCGGTGCTGTGCCTGCTCGACCTGTTCACGGCTTCGTCGGTGGTGATTCAGAGTGAGCCGGTGGGCCCGGTCCGGCAGTGGGTGCAGGTGCTCGCCGCGGTGCTGTCGATCGGTGCCCTGTGGTGGCGGGCCCGCGCGCCGGTAGCCGTCTTCGGGTTCCAGTGTGCCCACGGTGTGGCGATGTGGTTCCTGGTGCACGACTACCGGCCGTGGGTGGGCCTGATCGTCGCCCTGTACGCGGTGGCGGCGTTGCGGCCGCTCGTGGTGTCGGCGGTGGCGTTCGCGGCGGCGTGCGCGCGTAGTCTGCTCAGCGCGCTCGACTCGTTCCGGGTGGAGCCGAACCCGGGTGCGCGGGCCGGGGAGTTCGTGGTCACCGCGCTGATGTTCGCGCTGATCTACGCGGCCGCGTGGGCGGCCGGGTCGGTGGTGCGGCGGCATCGGCGGCGGGTGGCCGATCTGGAACGGGAGCGGCGTCTGGCCCGGGCCGAGGCGGTGGCGTTGGAGCGTCGCCGGATCGCCGCCGAGCTGCACGACGTGGTGTCCCACTCGGTGACCGTGATGGTTCTGCAGGCCGCCGGTGCCGCGCGGATCAGCGCTTCCGACCCGGAGCGCACCCGGGAGGCGTTGCTGCACATTCAGCAGGCGGGGCAGCAGGCGATGGCGGAGCTGCGCCGGCTGCTGGCGGTCATGCGGGCCGAGTCGGGTCCGGCGGCCGGCGGTGAGCCGGGCCCGCAGCCGCGGCTGGACGACATCGAGGTGCTGCTGACGTCGATGCGGTGCGCGGGGCTGACGGTGACGATGTCGGTGTCCGGCAGCCCCAAGCCGCTGGATCCGAGTATCGAGCTGGCGGCGTACCGGACGGTGCAGGAGAGCTTGACGAACACGCTGAAGCACGTCGGGCGGCGTGCCTGCGCGACTGTGCATTTCGGGTGGCAGGAGCGGGTGGTGTTGCTGCGTGTCGACGACGACGGCACGGGCGGTGACCCGGGCGGCGCGGCGGCGGGGCTGTCGACCGGCAACGGGCTGGTCAGCCTCGCCGAACGGCTGGAACGCGTCGGTGGCCGCCTGGTCGCCGGGCGGCGTCCCGAGGGCGGGTTCCGGGTGAGCGCGACGCTGCCGGTCGCGCAGCGCGGCGACGTCGTGGCGGTGCCGGGTGACGGCGGGGTGCCGGCTGTCGGGTGAACGCGTGTCCGTTGGGCGACATCAGGCTGGCCGGCGACGCCGGCACCGATGATCATGTGGTGGGGCCGTGGTCACGGCCGCCGATGACGGGAGCCTTCATGATCAGGGTGCTGCTCGCCGACGATCAGCCGCTCGTGCGGGCGGGACTCGCGATGCTGCTGACGAACGAGCCGGACATCGAGGTCGTCGCCGAGGCCGGCGATGGGGCGCAGGCCGTGGAACTCGGTCGCCGGCTGCGCCCGGACGTGGTGCTCATGGACGTGCGGATGCCCGGCACCGACGGCCTGGCCGCGACGAGGCTGATGGCCGAGGAGAAGCTGATCGGTGACGCCGACCGGCCGGTGCGGATCATCATGTTGACGACCTACCACGTGGACGAGGCGGTGCATGCCGCGCTGCGGGCGGGCGCCTCCGGTTTCGTGCTGAAGGACGCCGCGCCCGAGGAACTGGTGTCGGCCATCCGGGCGGTGTCCGCTGGAGAGGCGTGGCTGGATCCCGCTGTGGCCCGGCGGCTGCTCGACGACCTCGCCGCCCGGCCCGACCCGGGGCTGCCCACACCGGTGCAGATGCGCGGGCTCACGCCGAGGGAGCGCGAGGTGCTGGTGCTCATGGCGTACGGGATGTCGAACCGGGAGATCGCCGAGCATCTCGTGCTCGGTGACGCGACGGTCAAGACCCACGTCAGCCGGGTCCTGACGAAGCTGGGGATGCGGGACCGGACGCACGCGGTGGTGGCCGCGTACCAGTGCGGGCTGGTGGAGCCCGGGACGGCGCCGCCGGCCCGGATGGCCGGCTTGTCCCGCTGAGGCCCGCGGCGCGGCCGGGAGCCTCAGCGGGCGCGGCGGTCAGGCGCCGACGTAGTCGGCGAGGTGTTCGCCGGTGAGCGTGGACCGGGCGGCGACGAGATCGGCCGGGGTGCCCTCGTAGACGAGCCGGCCGCCGTCGTGGCCGGCTCCCGGGCCGAGGTCGATGATCCAGTCGGCGTGCGCCATGACGGCCTGGTGGTGTTCGATCACGATGACCGACTTGCCGGCGTCGACGAGCCGGTCGAGCAGGCCGAGTAGTTGGGCGACGTCGGCCAGGTGCAGGCCGGTGGTCGGTTCGTCGAGGACGTACACGCCGCCCTTGTCCCCCATCCGGGTGGCGAGCTTGAGGCGCTGCCGTTCGCCGCCGGACAGGGTGGTGAGGGGCTGGCCGAGCGTGAGGTAGCCGAGGCCGACGTCGGCGAGCCGGTCGAGGACGGTGTGGGCGGCGGGGGTGCGGGCCTCGCCGTCGCTGAAGAACGTCTCGGCCTCGTCGACGGACATGGCGAGGACCTCGCTGATGTCGCGGCCGCCGAGGTGGTAGTCGAGGACGGCGGGCTGGAACCGTTTGCCCTCGCAGTCCTCGCAGGTGCTGGCGACGCCGGCCATCATGCCGAGGTCGGTGTAGATGACACCGGCGCCGTTGCAGGTGGGGCAGGCGCCTTCGGAGTTGGCGCTGAACAGGGCGGGTTTGACGCCGTTGGCCTTGGCGAAGGCCTTGCGGATGGGGTCGAGCAGGCCGGTGTAGGTGGCCGGGTTGCTGCGGCGGGAGCCGCGGATCGCGGTCTGGTCGATGCTGACGACGTCCTCACGCTTGGCCAGGGAGCCGTGGATGAGGCTGCTCTTGCCGGAGCCGGCGACGCCGGTGACCACGACCAGGACGCCGAGGGGGATGTCGACGTCGACGTCGCGCAGGTTGTGGGTGCGGGCGCCGCGGATCGGCAGGGCGCCGGTGGGCGTACGCAGCTTGTCCTTGCAGGTGGCGCGGTCGTCGAGGTGGCGGCCGGTGGTGGTGCCGCTGTCGCGCAGGCCGGCGACTGTGCCCTCGTAGCAGATGGTGCCGCCGGCGGTGCCGGCGCCGGGGCCGAGGTCGACGACGTGGTCGGCGATGGCGATGGTTTCGGGTTTGTGTTCGACGACCAGGACGGTGTTGCCCTTGTCGCGCAGTTGTAGCAGGAGGTTGTTCATGCGGGCGATGTCGTGCGGGTGCAGGCCGATGGTGGGTTCGTCGAAGATGTATGTGACGTCGGTGAGGGACGAGCCGAGGTGGCGGATCATCTTGGTGCGCTGTGCCTCGCCGCCGGAGAGGGTGCCGGCGGGGCGGTCGAGGCTGAGGTAGCCGAGGCCGATCTCGACGAACGAGTCGAGGGTGTCCCCCAGCGCGGTGAGCAGCGGGCCGACGGATGGTTCGCGCAGGTCGCGTACCCAGGTGGCGAGGTCGCTGATCTGCATGGCGCACGCGTCGGCGATGTTGATGCCCTTGATCTTCGAGGAGCGGGCTTCGGGTGCCAGCCGGGTGCCGTCGCAGTCGGGGCAGGTGGTGAACGTGACGGCGCGTTCGACGAAGGCGCGGATGTGCGGCTGCATGGCGTCGACGTCCTTGGCGAGCATCGACTTGCTGATGGCCGGGACGAGGCCGGTGTAGGTGACGTTGATGCCGTCGACCTTGATCTTGGTGGGCTCCTTGTGGAGCAGGTCGTCCAGTTCCCGCTTGGTGTAGTCGCGGATGGGCTTGTCGGGGTCGAACAGGCCGCTGGAGCGGAAGATGCGGCCGTACCAGCCGTCCATGCTGTAGCCGGGGATGGTGATGGCGCCCTCGTTGAGGGACAGCTTCTCGTCGTAGAGGACGGTCAGGTCGAAGTCGGTGACGGCGCCGCGGCCCTCGCAGCGGGGACACATGCCGCCGAGGCGGTTGAAGGTGCCCTTCTTGGTCTGGGTCTTGCCGGGGCCGCGGTCGACGGTGACGGCGCCGGTGGCGCGTACGGAGGGGACGTTGAACGAGTAGGCGTTGGGCGGGCCGATGTGGGGGTCGCCGAGGCGGCTGAACAGGATGCGCAGCATCGCGTTGACGTCGGTGGCGGTGCCGACGGTGGAGCGGGGGTCGGCGCCCATGCGTTCCTGGTCGACGATGATGGCGGTGGTGAGGCCTTCGAGGACGTCGACCTCGGGGCGGGACAGGGTAGGCATGAAGCCCTGGACGAAGGCGCTGTACGTCTCGTTGATGAGGCGCTGGGACTCGGCGGCGATGGTGCCGAAGACCAGTGAGCTCTTGCCGGAGCCGGACACGCCGGTGAAGACGGTGAGCCGGCGTTTGGGTATCTCGACGTCGACGTTGCGCAGGTTGTTCTCGCGGGCACCGTGGACGCGGATGATGTCGTGGCTGTCGGCGTGGTGCAGGCCGGTGGTGGCCTTGCTCATGGTGTCTCCGTCCGGTGTTGCGGTGTCAGTCGAGCCAGCGGCCGTCGCGCTTCAGGGTGCGGCCGGGCAGTTCGTCGGCTTCACGCCAGGTCTGGATGCGGCGTGGTGTGATGCGGTGCCAACGGTAGGGCGTGATCAGGGTACGGGGGTCGAAGCCGGTTCGGGTGCCGAAGCGGTCCCGTGTTCGGTGGGCAGGGCGTCGACGGCGAGGGTTTCCACGTCGCCGTCGATCATCGTGACGTCGCGGGTGGGGCCGAGACCGACGCGGGCGCGGCGGCGGCGAGGTTGCGGCCCGTCGGGGCCGGCGGTGGCGACCCCGCAGTCGACGTCGTGGTCGAGGCGGTGGGCGGTATCGTCGCGGCGCCGGGCGCGGGTGCGTCGCTCACGGGGTGGGCCTCAGCGCCGCTCGTTGATGCGGATGAGGTTGCCGGTGGGGTCGCGGAAGGCGCAGTCGCGTACGCCGTAGGGCTGTTCGGTGGGTTCCTGGACGACGTCGGCGCCGCCGGACTGAAGGCGGTCGAACAGGCCGTCGAGGTCGTCGGTGGCGAGGGTGAGCGCGCCGTAGCTGCCCTTGGCGATCAGTTCGAGGATGGTGCGGCGTTCGTCGTCGGTGATGCCGGGGTCGGCGGCCGGCGGGTGCAGGACGATGCCGGTCTCGGGCTGGTTCGGCGGGCCGACGGTGAGCCAGCGCATGTCCTGGTAGCCGACGTCGTTGCGCAGTTCGAAGCCGAGGGTGTCGCGGTAGAAGGCGAGGGCGGCGTCGGCGTCGGTGTGGGGCAGGAACGCGTAGTGGATGGTGATCGTCATGGTGGTCACGGTAGTGGTGGCCGGCCGGTGCGGGCTTCTCGATTCCTGATCGGCCGGGTGGCCTGTTTGGTCAGGCACGGGGGTGGTTCGGCGGTGTCGGGGGCGTGGCGGGCGCGGTAGGCGCCGGGTGGTTCGCCGACGAGTTCGGTGAACCGGGTGGTGAAGGTGCCCAGGGACTGGCAGCCGACGGCGAAGCAGACGTCGGTGACGTTGAGGTCGCCGCGGCGCAGCAGGGCCATGGCGCGTTCGATGCGGCGGGTCATGAGGTACGCGTACGGGGATTCGCCGTAGGTCTGGCGGAACTGGCGGCTGAGGTGCCCGGCGGACATGTGCTCGCCGCGGGCGAGGGCTTCGACGTCGAGGGGTTCGGCGTATTCGCGGTCGATGCGGTCGCGGACGCGGCGCAGGCGGGTGAGGTCGCGCAGCCGCTGGGCGAATGCGGGGTCGTCGGTGGCCGGGTGCGGTGGCACGTCCGCATCCTGCCTGCTCGGCGGCGGTGTCGTCCACCAGTGTGGGCGGCGGGTCGTCGCCGGGTGCACCGGCCGTGCCCGGTGCACCCGGGGCGTGGGTCAGCGCAGCCGGCGGGCGGTGAAGCGGGTGGGCGGGTCGGCGATGGCGTCCTGGGTGGCGACGAGTTGCAGTTCGCGGGTGCCGGCTTCGAGGGTCGCCTCGAGTACCGCGTAGATCGAGTTGGTGGTGCGTTCCAGCGCGGTCCGCGGTGAGCCGGTGGTGGTGAGGTGGGCGAGGTAGAGGGCGGCGGTGACGTCGCCGCCGCCGTTGGGGGCGATCGGCAGCAGCGGGGTGGTGACGGCCCAGGCGCCGTCGTCGGAGACGGCGACGACTTCCAGGTGACCGGCGGGCAGGTCGCCGTGCAGGACGCTGGTGACCAGGACGTGCCGGGGGCCGGTGGCGCGGACGGCGTCGACGGCGGCGAGCAGGTCGTCGAGGGTGCCGGTGGTGCGGCCGGCGAGGAACTCCAGCTCGAATTGGTTGGGGGTCACGATGTCGGCGCGCGGGACGACGGTGTCGCGCAGGTATTCGGGGATGCCGGGGCGGACGAACATGCCGCGGCCGACGTCGCCCATGACCGGGTCGCAGCAGTAGACGGCGGCCGGGTTGGCGGCCTTGACGCGGGCGACGGCGTCGAGGATGACGGCGCCGACGGCGGGGTCGCCCTGGTAGCCGGAGAGGACGGCGTCGGCGGTGCCGAGCACGCCGCGGTCGGAGATCCCGGCGATGACGTCGGCGACGTCGGTGGGGGCGAGCAGGGGGCCGCGCCAGGCGCCGTAGCCGGTGTGGTTGGAGAAGTGCACGGTCAGCACCGGCCAGACCTCGTGCCGGAGGCGTTGCAGCGGGAACACGGCGGCGGAGTTGCCGACGTGGCCGTAGGCGACCGACGACTGGATGGACAGGATCTTCACCCGGTCATCGTCGCATCTCCGGCCGCGGATGACTGCCGGTGGTGGGGTGATGACCGGGTCGGGACGGCGGTGACCGTTCGGCTCACGCTTTCGACCTTCCCCGTCTCCACGTTGATCAAGTGGTTCCCGGAGCGGCCTCAGTAGGAGACGCGGCGCGGCAGCCCGGGGGCGGAGATCCCCCGGGCCGCCGCCGGGTCAGAGGCCGCCGCCGACGCGCAGGACCGCGCCCGTGGTGTACGAGGCGTCCGGGCCGAGCAGGTACGCGATCGCGCCGGCGACCTCCTCGGGTTCCCCGGCGCGGCCCATCGGGATCCGGCCGGCGGCGGTGTCGGGACGGTCGGGCACGCCGGAGCGGGCGTGGATGGTGGTGCGGATGATCCCGGGGGCGACGGCGTTGACGCGGACACCGTGCGGCGCGAGTTCCTTGGCCAGCCCGACGGTGAGGGCGTCGGTGGCGGCCTTGACCGCGGCGTAGTGGATGTACTCGCCGGGTGAGCCGAGCGTCGCGGCCACGGAGGAGACGTTGACGATGGCGCCGCCGCGGGTGAGCCGCCGGGCCGCCTGCTGGGCGCACAGGACGTAGCCGATGAGGTTGACGTCGACGACCTCGCGCAGGTCGTCGACGCGCAGGTCGGTGAACGGGCCGATCGGGCTGGTGACGCCGGCGTTGTTGACCAGGCCGGTGAGCGGGCCGAGCCGGTCGGCGGCGTCGAAGATGCGGCGTACCCCGTCGGGGTCGCATGTGTCGGCGGCGACGGTGACCGCGCGGCGGCCGGCGGCGCGCACGTCGGCGGCCACCGCCTCGGCGGCGGTGTGGTCGGCGCGGTAACCGATGACCAGATCGTGACCCTCGGCGGCGAGGCGGCGGGCGGTGGCCGCGCCGATGCCGCGTCCACCCCCGGTGATGATGGTGACGGAGGTCAATGCCCTTCTCCCCTGCCTGGCGGTGGGGGCGACGTTACCGTGGGCGGGACCATCCGGGGTGGAGAGGACTGTCACATGGGGCGCGCGTTGGTGCTGGGTGACGGCGGGGTGACCGGGGTGCCGCTCAGGCGCCGTCGGTGAGGCGGGCGAGCCGCCGGTTGAGGTAGCGCTGTTCGGGCCGGCTGCCGGTGAGCCGGGCGGCCAGCCGGTAGTGCTCGGCGGCGGCCTGCGTGTCGCCGTGGAGTTCGAGCAGGTGGGCGCGCACGGCGTGCAGCCGGTGGTGACCGTGCGTCGTGCGGCGGTGCCTCCCCGCCGCTCGCCCGGTACGACGGAGCGGGATCGCCGATGTCTACATATCCTCACGTCATGAGTGACGCGGTGGGTGTCGGTGACCTGGTCGAGGATTTCACGCTGCCGGACGAGACGGGCACGCCACGGCGGCTGTCGGAGTTCCTGGCCGCCGGGCCGGTGGTGCTGTTCTTCTACCCGGCGGCGATGACGCGGGGCTGCACCGCGCAGAGCTGCCACTTCCGGGACCTGGCGGCGGAGTTCGCGGCGGTGGGCGCGTCCCGGGTGGGGATCAGCCGGGATCCGGTGCAGCGGCAGGCCGAGTTCTCCCGCCGGCACGGGTTCGACTATCCGCTGCTGTCCGACGTCGACGGCGAGGTGGCGCGGGCGTTCGGGGTGCGGCGGCGGCTGCCGCTGGGCGCGCTGAGCACCCGGCGGATGACGTTCGTGATCGGTACCGACCGGCGGGTCCTCGCCGTGGTGCACAGCGAGCTGAGCATGAACGAGCACGCCGACGCGGCGCTGCGGGCCCTCGGGGGCTGATCATCGCGGTGTCGCAGCCGGCTGGTATCAAGGCTGCGTCAAACAGGTGTACGGAAGAGGGCGTGATGGCGGGTCAGGGTTTGTCCACTGACGAGGTTCAGGGAATCCGGGAGGCCCTTGCGGCGGGCCGCAAGCCCCGGGTGGTGTTCACCGAGGCGGCCGGGCAGATGGCCGGGCAGCTCGGGCAGGTGGTGGAGCTGACCGATCCGGCGGCGTCGGAGGAGTTCGTGGTGGTGCGGTTCGGCCGCGACGAGCTGCCGTTCTCCCCCGCCGACGTGGCGATCGCCCCCAGGGGCGCGGGGCGGCGTCCGGCCGCCGAGGCGAAGCCGGAACCGGAGCAGCCGCCGGCCGCGCCGGAGCCGGCGTTCGTGCTGGACACGCCGCGGGTGCCGGCGCCGCGACGGGAGGAGCCGAGGGCCGAGCAGCCGGCGGCGGAGCCGAAGCCGGCGAAGCGGGCGGTGAAGGCCGCGAAGCCGAAGACCCCGCCGGGGCTCACCGTGACGCTGGCCTACGCCGAGGGCGAGTGGACGGTCGCCGCGCAGCAGGGCACGAAGGCGCTGGCCCGGCCGTACGTGGTGAAGCCCGCCGAGGCGCTGCGGATGGTGGCGCTGGTGGACGTGCCCGGCGTGCAGGAGGCGGTGGAGCAGATCCTGGCCGCCGAGCGGGCCGAGGCCGAGCAGCAGGCGGAGAAGCTGCGCGCCGAGCTGGCCGAGATCGAGGCGCGGCTGGCGGAGCTGCGCGAGGCGCGCTGACCCCGGAACGCCCCGCGGGGCCGGTGCGACCCCCTCGCACCGGCCCCGCGCCCCTGCGCCCACAGGTCCATCAGTGTTGCGGGATGTTCTGTACCCCGATCCGGCGGCGGAACACCCAGTAGGTCCAACCCTGGTAGGCCAGCACGATCGGCGTGAACACCACCGCCACCCAGGTCATGATCTTCAAGGTGTACGGGGTGGACGCGGCGTTGGTGGCGGTGAGCGTGCCCGCCGCGTCGAGGGTGGACGGCATCACGTTCGGGAACAGCGCCGCGAACAGAGTCGCCACGGCCAGCGCGATCGCCACGGCGGTGCCGGTGAACGCCCAGCCCTCCCGGCGTACCCTGGCCGCGGCCAGACCGCCGAGCAGGGCGAGGGCGGCGCCGACGGCGAGCACGACGGCGGCGGCGCTGGAGCGGATGGTCAGCGACCAGCTCAGGAACGCCACGGCGGCCACGGCGGTGCCGACGCCGAGCTTGACGGCGAGGGCGCCGGCGCGCTCCCGGATGTCACCGGTGGTTTTGAGGGCCAGGAACACCGCGCCGTGGGTGAGGAACAGCCCCAGCGTGGTCAGGCCGCCGAGCAGCGCGTACGGGTGGAGCAGGTCGAGCAGGCCGCCGACGTACTCGTGGTCGGCGGAAAGCGGCACGCCGCGGAAGATGTTGGCGAACGCCACGCCCCACAGCACGGCAGGGATCGCCGAGCCCCAGAAGATGGCCTGGTCCCAGCGGCGCTTCCAGGACGCCTCGGGCCGCTTGTGGCGGTACTCGAAGGCGACGCCGCGGGCGATCAGAGCCAGCAGGATGAGCAGCAGCGGCAGGTAGAAGCCGGAGAACAGGGTGGCGTACCACTCGGGGAAGGCGGCGAACATGGCCCCGCCGGCGGTGATCAGCCACACCTCGTTGCCGTCCCAGACCGGGCCGATGGTGTTGATCAGGACGCGGCGCTGCCGGTCGTCGCGGCCGAGCACCGGCAGCAGCATCCCGACGCCGAAGTCGAAGCCTTCGAGGATGAAGTAGCCGGTGAAGAGCACTGCCACGAGAAGAAACCAGACGGTCGTCAGTTCCACGGTTGGGCTCCGGGGTGTCAGTAGGCGAACGCCAGCGGGCGCTCGGCGTCGTCGGTGTCGTCGTCGGTCTGCGGGCTGACGTCCGGTACGCCGGCGCGGGCGTAGCGGACCAGCAGTTTGAACTCGACCACCGCGAGGACGGCGTAGATGAGGGTGAACGCGGTGAAGGAGGTGAGCACCTCGGTCAGGGAGACGCTGCGGGACACGCCGTCGCGGGTGAGCATCTCGCCGAACACGATCCACGGCTGGCGGCCCATCTCGGTGAAGATCCAGCCGAAGGAGTTGGCCAGCAGCGGCAGCACGGGCATGACCAGGCCGGCGCGCAGCAGCCACTTGCTGGTGGGGGTGCGGCCCTTGCGCTGGCTCCACAGCACCAGCAGCGCGATCGCGGCGGCGGCCAACCCGAAGCCGATCATGAAGCGGAAGCTCCAGTAGGTGACCGGGATGATCGGGGCGTAGTTGCCGGGGCCGTACTGGCTGGCGTACTGGGCCTGGAGGTCGTTGATGCCCTGCACGGTGCCGTTGGGGTCGCCGGTGCCGAGGAACGACAGCAGGTACGGGATCTTGACGGCGAACAGCTCGCGGCTGCCGTCGAGGCTGCCGACGGTGAGCACGGAGAACGAGGCGGGGCTCTCGGTGGTGTAGAGGCCCTCGGCGGCGGCCATCTTCATCGGCTGCACCTCGGTCATGATCTTGCCCTGGATGTCGCCGGTGAGGATGACCAGTGCCGAGGAGACCAGGACCGTCCAGGAGCCGAGCTTGGTGGCGAAGCGGTACGCGCCGGTGTCGGCGCTGTCACGGTTGCGCATCACGTGCCACAGGCCGACGGTGACCATCAGCGAGCCGGCGACCAGGAACGCGCCGGCCAGGGTGTGCGGGAAGGTGACCAGGGCGACCTTGTTGGTGAGCACGGCGACGAAGTCGGTCAGCTCGGCGCGGCCGCTGTCCGGGTTGATCCGGAAGCCGACCGGGTTCTGCATGAACGAGTTCGCGGCGAGGATGAAGTACGCCGACAGGTTGGTGCCGATCGCGGCGGCCCAGATCGCGGCCAGGTGCAGACGCTTGGGCAGCCGGTCCCAGCCGAAGATCCACAGGCCGATGAACGTGGATTCGAGGAAGAACGCCACCAGGGCCTCGATGGCCAGCGGAGCGCCGAAGATGTCGCCGACGAAGCGGGAGTAGTCGCTCCAGTTCATGCCGAACTGGAACTCCTGCACGATGCCGGTGACCACACCCATCGCGAAGTTGATCAGGAAGAGCTTGCCGTAGAACTTGGTGAGTTTGAGGTACCGCTCGTTGCCGGTGCGGTGCCACATGGTCTGGAGGATGGCCACCAGCACGGACAGGCCGATGGTCAACGGCACGAACAAGAAGTGGTAGACGGTGGTGACACCGAACTGCCAGCGGGCGACGTCCAACGCGTCCACCTGAAACCCCCAGCTGAGCATACTACGAGACGTAGTAGATACTACTCGCTGTCGTAGCGAAAGCGGCAGGGCCGCAGGGCCCGACCCGGCCCGGGACCAATGACCCTGATCACCCTTGCCGGAGGACCTGCGGTCCCCGGGATGCGCTGTGCCCGTCGTCCCCGCAGCGGGCTGAGGCCGCTGCGGGGACGTGGTGATGACCGTGCGGACGCACAGCCGGCTCGGGAAACCCCTGTCAGGCTGGCGATCTTGACCCCTCGGCCCGGTCTTCGACCCGCGCGACGCGACGCAGGCCCACGGCCGCCGCCAGTACGCTCAGGGCCATGAAGGCTGCGGCGACGGCGTAGCTGCCGCCGACCGCTCCGGCAAGCTGAGTCTCGAGCTCGGCGCGGGCGGGTGGATCGAGGGCGAGCATCGCAGCGAGCCCGCCGCTGTCGGTGGTGCCCAGTTCGGTCACCCGGGTGGACACCAGAACCGTGAGAGTGGTGGCGACGAGGGCAACGCCGACAGCGCTGGCGATCTGCTGGACGAGCGCGAGCAGTGTCGTACCGCGGGGGGTGTCCTCGTGCTCCAGGTCGCGCACGGCCACGGTCATGGCCGGCATCAGGGTGGCGCCGGAACCAACACCGAGAACGGCCGCCGCGGCTGCGATCATCGGGTATGACGCGCCGCTCGTCGTGGTGATCAGCAGTGCGATGCTGCCGAGCAGGCCCAGTGTCACGCCGGTGAACACGATGCGTGCTGGTGGTACGCGGTCCACCAGTCGGGTGGCGATCTGAAGAGTCGCTCCGACGGCGAGGGCCATCGGGATGGTGATGGTGCCGGCGAGGGTGGCGGGGTCGCCGCGGACGCCTTGGACGTAGATCGGCAGGATCGACATCGCTCCGAAGTAGGCGGCGCCGAAACACACCAGCACGGCCAGGCCACCGGCGAGGGGTCGGTGGCGCAGCAACCGCAGGTCGACCAGTGGGGCATCGATCCGCAGTGCGCGGACGACGAACGAGGCAAGGAGCAGCACGCTCGCGCCGAGCGCGGCAGCCGCCTCGATGGTCATCTCGCCGGTCTCCCCGATGAGGGTGCACCCCAGCACGAGCAGCACGGCACCGCCGCATACCTGAGCCAGGCCGGTCCAGTCCATCCGCGTGGTCGACGCGGGGTCGGCGGGTTGGCGTGGCAGCAGTCGCGCGCACAGCAGCACGGCGGCGGCGCCGATCGGCACGTTGAGGAGGAAGATCCAGCGCCAGGAAGCGGCGTCGACAAGCCAGCCGGCAAGAGGCGGGCCGAGGACGGGGCCAATGATCAGGGGCAGGCCCAGCAGGCTCATCAATCGGCCGCGGGCCTCGCGGGACACGGAACGTAGACCGATGGCCTGGCCCACGGGGTTGAGCAGACCACCGCCGAGGCCCTGCAGGATTCGGAACGCGGTGAGCGACCCGGCGTCCCATGCCAGACCGGCCAGACCCGAGGAAAGGGTGAAGATCACCAGTGCGGCCACGTACACGCGGCGGGCGCCGTAGCGGTTCGCCGCCCAGCCGGCGAGTGGGGTAACCGCGACGACGCCGAGCAGGTAGCCGCTGGTCACCCACTGCACCGCAGGCAGGGTCGAGTCGAGGTCGGCGACGATCGCGGGTACCGCGACCAGGGTGACGGTGGTGTCGACGATGACCATCAGCCCACCGAGGGCGAGCACCAGGCCGATGACACGTGCGCGAGCATCCATGGCGGGTCCGGCCGGCGCTCAGCGCTGGAACGGGCGGTCGCGGCGGGCGACGTGCAGCGTCGTCGCCCACCAGGTCAGTTCGCGCAACGCCTCGTCGAGGGCCTCGCCCGTGCCGGGCGGTGGAGTGAAACCGTCGTCGCCGATGTCGTTCCACGGCGCGCGTAGCCCGACGACACGGCGGGTGGTCACCACGTGCAGCTCGGCGAAGACGCCGCGCAGGTGCTCGGCGGCCAGCAAGCCGCCCTGCACCCCGTACGACAGCACGGTGGCCGCCTTGAACATCCACTCGCCGTAGTGCCAGTCGATCGCCCGCTTCAAGCAGGCCGGGTAGCTGTGGTTGTACTCGGGGGTGACGATGACGTACCCGTCGGCTCGATCGATGCGGTCGGCGATCGCCGAGCGGGGGCCGCCGCCAGGCTCCAGGTGCTCGTCGTCGGGCAGCTCGCACTCGGCCAGGTCGACCAGGTCGACGTCGGCGATGTCGGCCGCCTTGCCGGCGACCCAGTCCGCGAGTACGCGGCTCAGCCGTTCCTTACGGACGCTGGCGGCGATGACGGCCAGGCGTAGCGGCGGCTGGTCCAATCGGTCGGCCGTCGACAACGCGGTCTCGGGCGAAGGGCTGTACGGGGACGTCGGATCGGTCATGCCGGCCATGCTCGGCCTTCAACTTATGTTGAAGTCAAGCCGCTGGGTGGGGCACCATGGTCGAGTGAGCATCGCAGCGCAGATCCCTGCCCGCTTCACCCTCACGGTCAAGGACGTCGCGACCGAGGCCGGGGTGGCGCCCTCCGCCGTGCGCTTCTATGAGCAGCACGGGCTGATCACCGCCCACCGCACCGCAGGCGACCAGCGGCGCTTCGACGACAGCGCCGCCTGCCGTATCAAGGTCGCCAAGGTCGCCCAGCGCGTCGGACTCACCGTCCGAGAAATCGCCGACGTCTTCGTCACGCTCCCTGACGACCCCGAGCCACAGGATTGGCAACGTGTCGCCGCTGTGCTCATCGACGAAGCCGAGGCGCGCACCGCGGCACTTCAGGCATACCTCGGTGAGATGCTCTCCGGCGGTCGACTGTGCGAGATCGACGACCGCATCGAGGTGCCCAACCAGGGGCGCGGGTAGAAAGCTGTGGCGATCTCGGCCATGGTGAACTGACGGGAGTCGTACATCCGTTGCGCCTTGCCGATCAGGGCCGGGGTCATCTTCGGCTTACGGCCGCCACTGCGGCCGCGGGCGCGAGCGGCGGACAGCCCGGCCACTGCCCGTTCCTTGATCAGGGCGGCTTCGTACTCGGCGATGCCGGTCGATCTTCCAGATGATCAGGGTGTCGCCGGTGCGTAGATCGGCGAGGCAGGCGAATGTGAGAGCTGGGCGGAGCGGTGAGACCCGCAAGATCATTCTCGGCGCCGACCGCTGTACCGCTCTTCCTCAACCCCGGGATCACCGTGCCGGGTGCCGGGATCGGCCCGGCGCGTGCGACCATCCAGCACTGATGAACAGCACCCCCTGGCGCGCACCGCTGCTGTGGCGGGGCGCGCAGACGCTCGCCCGCGCCGTCGTCGGGCTGGTCGGCCGGCTGGAGGTCACCGGCGACGTGCCCGACGCGCTGCGCCACGGCCCGCTCGTCCTGGCCGCCAACCACATCAGCCCGTTCGACCCGGTGGTGCTGGCCGCCGCCTGCCGGGTCCGGCGCGTCGCGCCCCGGATCATGGCCACCGGCGGGCTGTTCCGCGCCCCGGTGATCGGGGCGCTCATGCGCCGTGCCGGGCACATCCGCGTCGACCGGGGCACCGCCGCGGTGCACCGCTCGCTGGAGGTCGCCGCCCAGGCCGTGGCCGGCGGGTCGGTGGTGCTGGTCTACCCCGAGGGACGCATCGGGCTCGACCCGGGCATGTGGCCCGAGCGCGGCAAGACCGGCGCTGCCCGGCTCGCCTTCGCCGCCGGCGCCGCCGTCGTACCGGTGGCCCAGTGGGGCTCGCACGAGGTGATGCCCTACCGGGCGCCCAAGGGGATGCTGCGCGCGGTGGCCCGGGCGGTCGTCCGCCGACCCGCCATCCGGGTGCACTTCGGCGCCCCGGTGCCGCTGGACGACCTACGGCCGGACTACCCCGGCGCGGCCCGGCAGGCCACCGACCGGATCATCGACGCGATCACCGACGACCTGGTGCTGCTGCGTCCCGACGAGCCCGACCGGCCCCGGCACGTCGACCCCGGCCGCCCGGTGGACGGCAGCCGCGCGCACCGCCGCCGCACCTGAGGCATTCCGGCCGCGACGGCGGGTATCAGATGACGCTTACCGCGTACGTCGAGAGGACCGTCATGACCGCTGTTCGAGCACTCGTTCTCAACTGCACCCTGAAACGCTCCCCGGCGACGTCCAGCTCACACGTGCTCGGTCAGGAGGTGCTCGACGCGCTGGCCGATCAGGGCGTCGACGGCGAGATCGTCCGGGTGGTCGACCACGACGTGCGCTTCGGGGTGTCCGTCGACGAGGGCGACGGCGACGGCTGGCCCGCCATCCGCGCCAAGCTGCTCGCCGCCCAGATCCTGATCATCGCCACCCCGATCTGGCTCGGTCAGCCCTCGTCGGTGACGAAGATGGTCCTCGAACGGTTGGACGCCGAGCTGTCCGAGACCGACGACCAGGGCCGGCTGCTCACCTACGGCAAGGTCGGCGGGGTGGCAGTGGTCGGCAACGAGGACGGCGCGCACCACACCATCGCCGAGGTGCAGCAGGCGCTCAACGAGGTGGGCTTCACCTGCCCGGCCGCCGGGGCGACCTACTGGGTCGGGGAGGCGCTGCACAAGACCGACTACGTCGACGCCCGCCCCAAACCCGACACCACCGGCCGCGCCACCGCCGCGCTGGCGCTCAACAGCGCCCACCTGGCCCGGCTGCTCGCGGAGCAGCCCTACCCGCCGCCCGGAACCCGGGACGCGGCCGCCGGACCCAGCACACAGCCAGGCTGACCCCCGCCGATCTTGCGGTTGGTGCCCGGGCAAACCCGGCCAACCGCCCCCGACGAGGGCCGCGAGTGCAACATCGGCGAGGCGAGGACGACGTCGGGCTGGGTCAGGCGGTGGCGCGCAGGCGGGCGTCGAGCGCGGCCAGGTCCGGCACGAACCACACCTGGTCGTGCCGGTTGGACTCGGCCACCAGCGCGCGCAGCGCGCCACTGCGGTCCAGGTGCGCGGAGATGTCGCCGACTATCGCCAGGCGCAGCCGGTAGTTGACGAACTTCTGCATCACCTCGCCCGCGAAACGGGTGCCGAGCGTGAAGAAGCCGGGATCGAGGCGGGTGGCCGGCACCGCGACCACCGTCGCACCGAGGAACGCGGCGCCGATCAGGTCCAGCGCGTCGCCCTCGGTGGCGATCGGTGGACCGTCCGGGTCGCAGACCAGCACCGCCACGCCGGCCCGGTCCTGCATCACGTCAGCCACGGCCGCCGCCGAGTAGGCCGTTGTCGCCGCCCAGCACCTCGTCCACCAGGCGCAGCAGGTCGGCGGCGGCGGTGAGGTCGCCCAGGATCATGATGGTCATGCGTTGCCGCTCCTCGTCGTGGACCGTCTGCACCCGCAGCGGACGGTCCGGGTCGTGGTGGGTGTTCACGCCGGCCAGCACCAGCGTCGCGAGCCGGTCGGCGGCGGCCCGGTCGACGCCGTCGAGCCGCAGGACGCTCGACGCCTCCGCCGCCGGTCCGGCGGCCGCGACGGCCGGCCGGCCGGTCAGCGCGTCCAGGTCCGCACGCGCGATCCGGTACTGCTTGCCGATCCGGGTGGCCCGAAGCCGCCCGGACCGGATGTAGCCGCGCACGGTGCGCACGTGCAGCCCGAGCAGGTCAGCAACCTGCTCGACCGAATACATGTCGTTACTCATCGCACCCTATCTTAGTCCCGATAGGGAGCGATAGGTAATTTCATCGCCCGGCCATGTGCCCGCCACCCAGGCCGGGCATACTGCCCGCGTGCAGCCCCGTCCCGGCTACCTCGACGCGCCCGCGCCGCTGGCGTTCGCCCACCGCGGCGGCGCGGCCGACGGCGACGAGAACACCGCCGCCGCGTTCGCCCGTGCCGTCGCCCTGGGCTACCGGTACGTGGAGACCGACGTGCACGCCACCGCCGACGGCGTACCGGTGGTCTTCCACGACCCGACGCTGCGCCGCGTCACCGGCGAGCCGGGCCGCATCGCCGACCTGCGCTGGGCCGATCTGTCCTCGGTACGCGTCGGCGGGGCCGCCCTGGTGCCCCGCCTGGACGAGGTGCTCGGCGCGTGGCCGCAGGTGCGGTTCAACATCGACGTCAAGTCCGACGGCGGCGTGGCGCCCACTGTCGCCACCGTCTCCCGGGCCGGCGCGGGCGATCGGGTGCTGCTCGCCTCGTTCAGCGACGCCCGGCTGGCCCGGCTGCGGGCGCTGGCCGGCCCGGAGGTCGCCACCAGCATCGGTATGCGCGGCGTGGCGCGGCTGCGGCTGGCCTCGCTGCACGGGCGGCCCGTGCGGCTGCCCCCGTCAGTGGTCGCCGCCCAGGTGCCGGTCTCCTTCGGCCGGGTGCCGGTGGTCGACGGGCGGTTCCTCGCGTACTGCCACCGGATCGGGTTGCAGGTGCACGTCTGGACGATCGACGATCCCGCCCAGATGCACCACTTACTTGATCTTGGGGTGGATGGCATCATGACCGATCACGTCAGCGTGCTCCGTGACGTCTACCGCAGTCGCGGCCACTGGGCCGCCTGAGCCCCCGAGGACGACCCCCGATGGCCGATACGGTCACCCCCGCCGTCGCCGACCCCACCGGACCGGGCAGCACCCGCCGCGAGCGCACCGGCTGGTACTTCTACGACTGGGCGAACTCCGCGTTCCAGACCACAGTCATCACTGTCTTCCTCGGGCCGTTCCTGACCACCGTCGCCGAACTCGCCGCCGGCTGCGAGCTGGGCGCGGACAGCTGCGACGGCGCGGTGTACCCGCTGGGCATCAAGGTCGCCGCCGGGTCGTTCTACCCGTACCTGATCTCGCTGTCGGTGTTCCTCACCGTGTTCGTGCTGCCCGTGGTCGGCGCGATCGCCGACCGGTCGGCGCACAAGAAGCGCCTGCTCGCCGCCGCGGCGTTCACCGGCGCCGGCGCGACCATCGCGTTCGCCTTCGTCACCGGCGAACGCTACCTGCTCGGCGGCGCGCTGTTCCTGATCGCGAACATCTCCTTCGGGGCCGCCGTGGTCGTCTACAACTCGTTCCTGCCGCAACTCGGCGGCCCGGACGAACGCGACGGCATCTCCAGCCGCGGCTGGGCCATCGGCTACCTCGGCGGCGGGCTGCTGCTCGCGCTGAACCTGGTCGCGGTCACCATGCTCAGCGAGGAGGGCAACGCCCAGCGCACGCTGGACCTGGCCCGCTGGTCGATCGTGTCGGCCGGCGTGTGGTGGGCCGCGTTCACCCTGGTCCCGCTGCGCTGGCTGCGCGAACACCCCACCGCCGCGGCCCTGCAGGCGGGCGGCAACGTGCTCACCGACGGCTTCCGGCAGCTCGGGCGCACCCTGCGGGAACTCAAGACGTACCCGCTGACGCTGTTCTTCCTGCTCGCGTTCCTGGTCTTCAACGACGGCATCCAGACCGTCATCACCCTCGCCAGCCAGTACGGCACCGAGGAACTGCGGCTTGGCCAGAGCACGCTGATCGTGACCATCCTGCTGGTGCAGTTCCTCGCCTTCGGCGGCGCGCTCGCCCTCGGCGCGCTCGCGAGGCGCATCGGCGCCTGGAAGACCGTGCTGCTGTCGCTTGTGCTCTGGACCGGTGTGATCATCGCCGCGTTCCAGCTGCCCGCCGAAGCGCCCGTACCGTTCATGATCCTCGGCGGCTGCATCGGCCTGGTGCTCGGCGGCAGCCAGGCGCTGAGCCGGTCGCTGTTCAGCCAGCTCATCCCGGCCGGCAAGGAGGGCGAGTACTACGGCTTCTACGAGATCAGCGACAAGGGCACCAGCTGGCTCGGCCCGCTGGCGTTCGGCCTGGTGTTCCAGCTGACCTCGTCGTACCGGGTGGGCCTGGTGTCACTGCTGATCTTCTTCGTGGTCGGCTTCGTGCTGCTGGCCGCCGTGCCGATGCGCCGGGCCATCATCGCCGCCGGCAACACCCCGCCCCGGGTGCTCTGACCCGCGCCGCGCCCCGGCCTGCGGATCATCGCGGGCCGGATCAGGGGGCATCGATGGACTAGGCTGCCCCGACGTGACCGACGACGCCGCCCCGACCTGCCTGGCCCGCCCTCTGCCGGGGCCCGGCGACGACCGAGCCACCGGCTGCGCCGCCGCCCGCGGCGTCGACGGACGGCCGCTGCACGCTGCCGCGCTGAAATTCTTCTGGGGGCCGATGGACTGCGGCAAGTCCACCATGGCGTTGCAGATGAACCACAACCACGCCCGGCAGGGCCGCCGTGGCCTGGTCACCACCCGCATCGACCGCTCGCTGGGCCCACAGGTCACCACCCGCATCGGCCTGGCCCACGAGGCCGTCGAGGTCACCGACGACCTCGACCTGCGCGTCCTGGTCCGCGACGCGTGGGCCGAGGGGGTACGCGTGGACTACCTGATCTGCGACGAGGCCTCGTTCTACAACCTCGAACACATCGAGCAGATGGCCGAGCTGGTCGACCGGTTCGACGTCGACGTGTACGCCTTCGGCCTGGCCACCGACTTCCGGTCCTGCCTGTTCCCGGCCGCGCAGCGGCTGTTCGAACTGGCCGACGAGGTGGCCCGGATCCAGGTCGAGGTGCTGTGCTGGTGCGGCCGGGAAGGGCTGCTCAACGCACGCGTGGTCGGCGGCCGGGTGGTCCGCGAGGGCGCGCAGGTCGTCATCGGCGACACCGTGGACACCGCCGACGTGCGCTACCAGGTGCTGTGCCGGCGCCACTACCGCGCGGGCGACCTCGGCCCGCGCGCCTGAGCGTCAGAACGGATCCCCGCACACCCGCCAGCCGCCGCCCTCCGGCACCACCGGCAACTCGCGTTCCTCGCTGCCGCCGCCGTCGCGGTTGATCCGCACGATCACCGTCCCGGTCGGCTTGCCGGATCGGGTCGTCACCGACACGTCGACGATCTCGTAGCCGCTGACCTGCGGCGGAGTCCGCACCCAGCTCCCGAAACCGGTCCGGCTCCACTTCTCGCGGGCGTCGGCGCACAGCCGCTCGTACGCCGCGTCGGTGTCACCGGCCGCGACGTCGCGGAAGAACCCGTCGGCGGTCTCCCGCACCGGCCCGTCGGCCTGGAACACCACCTGCGCGTTCCAGGCCGCCAGCCCGGCCACCCCGATCAGGCAGGTGCCCACGCCGAGACCGGCGATCAGCACACCCGCGCGTAGCGGGCGGCGACGCCGGGCCGTGTGGTGCCAATCCCGCTGCCTGCCCATCACCGTCGACGGTAGGCAACCGGACGGTGACGCGCAGCCGGTTGCGACGCGCGCTCGTACCGGACAGCGAACGGCGGGGCATCGGCGGCAGACTGTCCGCATGACAGCTCACGCCGACATCGCCATGATCAGTATCGACAGCTCCGACCCGGCCGCGCACGCCACCTTCTACGCCAAGGCGCTGGGCTGGGAGATAACCCACAGCGAGGCCGAGTACGCCATGATCGTCAAGGACGGCCCGGCGATCGGGTTCGGCCTCGTGCCCGGCTACACGCCGCCGGCGTGGCCGGACGAGAGCGGCGACAAGCGCTACCACCTGGATCTCTACGTCGACGACGTGGCGGCCGCGGAGAAGGACCTGGTGGCGGCCGGCGCGATCCGGCCCGAGTTCCAGCCCGGCGGCGAGCGGTGGACCGTGCTGATCGACCCGGTCGGGCAGCCGTTCTGCCTCTGCCCGCGCCCCCAGGGCTGACCGGTCCGCGATGCGGGCCGCGGAGCACCGCGCGGCCCGCATCGCGGCCGCCGGCGGCGGTCAGCCGCGGCGGCGGGCCCGGGCCGCCCAGATGGCGTACGCCGGGTCGCGGTCCAGGTTGTGCCGGTCCCGGTCGTAGCGGCGGGTGGTACGCGGATCGGCGTGCCCCATCGCGTCCTGCACGTCCTCCAGCGGCACCCCCTCGGAGCGCGCCGTGGTGGCGAACGCGTGCCGCAGCGAGTGCGGCGACAGCTTCGCCCAGGCGGCGATCCCGGCCTGCTGCGCGAGGCGCCGCACCAGCCGGAACACGGCGTGCCGGTCCATCCGGCCGCCGGTCGTGGTGACCAGCAGCGGACCGGTCAGCTCCGGCACCGTGACACCCTGCGCGGCGGCCCGTGCGGCGAGGTAGGCGTCGACCGCGTACGCGGTGCCCGGGGTGAGCGCACGCCGGCGTACCTTGCCGCCCTTGCCGACGAAGCGGACGCTGCGGTGACCGCGCTCCGTGCCCAGGTCGGACACGTCCAGCGCGACCAGTTCCCCGACCCGCAGCCCCAGGTCGGCCAGCAGCGCGACAGCGGCCCGGTTGCGGGCGGCGGCCGGTCCGGTGTCTGCCTCGGCGGCGGCGATCAGCGCGTCGACCTCGTCGGGGGTCAGGCCGACGGTGGCGGAGTGGTCCCGGTCGACGCGCGGCCGGTCCGCAGCCGACACCGGGTTGGCGGGCACCGCGCCCAGCTTGACGAGGAAGTCGTACCAGCTCGACAGCGCGGACAGGCGGCGGGCGACGGTCGCCGGCGTGAGCGGGCGGCCGGCGCGGCCGCGCGGTGTGCACTCCAGTTCGCGGCCGTAGGCGTTGACGTCGAGGAAGGTGGCCCGCAGCGGGTCGACGGCGTGCTCGGCGCACCAGGTCAGCCAGCCGGTGACGTCGCGGCGGTACGCGTCGCGGGTGTGCTCGGACAGCCGCCGGTTGCGCAGCCACGCCTCGGTGACGTCGGCCGGGCCGGCGGGCAGGGCGGCGGGGCGGGCGCGCGGCAGCACCTCGGAGCGAAGCATGTGAGAAAGGCTCTCAGCCGGCGGGCGGTTTGGCGATGAGGCGCGCTGACCCACCGGCACGACGGCGAGGTCGGCCGGTGGGCCGGCCTCCCCCGCGCGTCGGCGTGACCTGCTCAGGCGGTGGTGAGCTGACGGTGGCCGTTGCTCTCGGCGGGCGTGCTCACCGCGATGCGGCGCGGCTTGGCGCGCTCGGCGATCGGGATGCGCAGCGTCAGCACCCCGTTGTCGTAGCCGGCCTCCAGCCGGTCGGTGTCGAGCGTGTCGCCCAGGAACAGCTGCCGGGTGAACGTGCCCATCGGACGCTCGGCGGCGACCAGCTCGACGTTCTCGCCGGTGGGGCGGCGACGCTCGGCACGGACGGTCAGCACGTTGCGCTCGACCGTGCAGTCGATGCTGTCCGGGTCCACACCGGGCAGGTCGAACGCCGCGTAGAAGTGGTCACCGTCGCGGTACGCGTCGAGGTGCATCACGGCGGGCCGGGCGGTGGTGCCGAAGAACTGCTCGGCGATCCGGTCGATCTCGCGGAACGGGTCGGTACGCATCAACATGGTTGCTGCCTCCTCGGCTCTCCTGACCCAAGGTCTCAAGTTGAGTCCGTGTGACTCAAGTTCCTGGTTCTGTTTTAGCGCGCCTGCGCCGCGTCGTCAACTCGTCCCGCGAGTGCTTTCTCGAACCAGTGCTGCGCGTACGGGCCGCTGTTGAAGGCGGGGATCTCCCGGTAGCCGTGCCGGGCGTACAGGGCGCGCGCCTCGACCAGGTCGGAGCGGGTGTCCAGCCGGATCCGGGTCGCTCCGCCGTCGGCCGCGTACGCCTCGACCGCGGCGATCAGCGCCGCCCCGCCCCCCGCGCCCCGGTGCTCCGGGCGCACGTACACCCGGGTCAGCTCGGCCCAGCCCGACTGCCACCGCAGTCCGGCACACCCGGCGAGCCGACCGCCGCGGCAGGCCACCACCAGCAGCCCGGTGGGCGGGGCCAGGTCGTCACTCGGGTCCTCGGCCAGCGCGGCGTCCACCTCACCGGGCCGCTCCGGACGGCCGTACCAGCGGCGCACCATCTCCGCCATGTACTCCCGCAACACCAGCGCGGCGTCCGGCTCGTCCGGGCGCACGACCCGCGTGCTCCAGCCGGTCACGGCCCGGTCCGCCAGTAGACGCCCTGCTCGCGGGTGAGCAGCATGTCGTCGATCAGGTACCGGCGCAGCGACACATGGTCGGCCTCGCCGCCCTCGCACCAGCGGCGCAGGGCGTCGTCGACCTCCCGCTCCGGGTAGCGCCGCCCGGGTTCGAAGGTGCGTTCGGTGATGTGCTCCAGCAGCACGCGGCGGCGCCCCCGCTGCGCGGGCAGCCGGGTCAGCGCGACGTCGCGTAGGAACGTGCGCAGGATCGTCTCCCGCGGGTTCGCCGCCGACGTCGACGGGGACGCCGCGCCGGCCCGCGCGAACTCGCGCAGCCGCTCGGCGTCGACGCGCAGCCCGCCCCCGTCGTCGGCGAGCACCCCGGCGTCGGTGAGACGGCGGACCGCCACGGCGGCTTCGCGGGCGGGCAGGCCGATGCGGGCCATCACGGCCGGCACGTCCCGGGCGCCGAGCGCGATCACGGCGAACACGGTCCGGCGGCCCTCGTCGGCGAGTGCCCCGGCGAGGGCATGAGCGGTCATGACGGGCAGCCTGTCAGCAACCCGCCGGATCCGGCGAGGCGTTTTCCGGCCGCGCTCACAGCCGCCGGTGCATGACGTGCAGCCCCACCCGGCCCCGCGTCGGGTGGGCGAACGCCTCCGGCTTCGTCGCCCGGGGCCTGCGGTGTTCGTGGTCACAGATCTGGGACACCGAGGTAGGCCCGCTCCTGAGATACCTCACGCCATGCTCTGGGGAGTCAGCGGGCCGGTCTTCCTGCTCGACTACCTCGGCGCGGTCGCCGTGGCAGTGCTGCCTGGCGACAGCGCAGGGCGGCTGGTGGCTGACCGTGGTGCCGGAGACCGGCGCCGCGGCCCGCGCGCCGCTGACCAGACCTCCCATTTCGCGTCGATCACGAGGTCGACGTGTCCGGTGTCCGTTCTGCCCGGTGCAACTTCATGATCGACGGCTGGCCGAGCAGGCCCACCGGTTTCCTTGTCTTGGGGGCCGGGAAGGCTCGGGCATGGCCGAGACATTCGTGAGCGAAGACCTGAAGACACTGCAGGCGATTGCGCGCGGGGCCGGGATACAGGAGGTCGACCGCCTGTCGCCGGACCAGCTGGTCGAGGCGCTGCGCCGCGCCGGGGTGACCGACGGTACGCAGGACCAGTGGCCGCCCCAGCCGATCGAGGACCCGGCGCACCTGGCCGGGCTGCCCCGCAGCTCGCTGAAGCAGGGCGACGAGAGCACCGGCGGCCGGGCCGCCGAGGAGGCGATCGGCGCCATGCCCGGCGAGTCCGGCGCGGAGATCAACGACCGCACCCGACGCTGACCGTACGCAGAAAGGGGCCGCCCCCGGTACTCCCGGGGGCGGCCCACGCTCGACCGGACGCGGTCGGAGCATGCCGGCGGCGACCGCCGCCTCCTCGCGGGCCCGGTGCCGCCGAAGTGAAGTGACGTGTGATGCAGCGGCGCCGGAAACGGGTTGAGAGCGGTTTCGGACTTCCCGTACGTTCCCTGCATCTGTCGTCGCAGCGAAGAAGGACGATTCGCGTGACCCCTCCTGCTCTCTAGAACCTGACACGTTCCCCACGCCTGTAGCCGGTGCCTGCGCACCGGCTCACCGGGCTGCTCTCACGCGCCCGGCACAGCGTCCGAGGCCGCGCGTAATCGGCCTCGCGTCAGGTCTTCAGAGATCAGGTCTTCATGTCATCCCAACCACATATCGTGCTGTCCTGGGTCGTGCGCCGGACCCGCCTTCCGCTGCTGTCGCTGCGCTGCGCCGTCTGCCGGGCGGAGTCGGCCACCGCCGCCAAGGGCCGGTTCCGGGTCAACGCCAACGGCAAGCTGCTGGACGTGTGGCTGCTCGTGCGGTGCGTGTCCTGCGACCGCACCATCAAGCTCACCGTCCGCGAGCGGGCACCTGTCAGTTCGTTCGATCCCGCCGATCTGCACGGCCATCACCTCAACGATCCCGATCTGGTGGCGGCCACACTGCTCGACCCGTGGTTCGCCCGGCGCTGCCGCTTCACCCTCGACTGGACGGACGCGTGGACGCTCGACGCGCCCACGGTGCCCTTGGACGGGTGGCCGGTGCAGGTGGACGTCACCTTCGACGATCCGGTGCCGGTACGGCCGGACCGGCTCATCGCGCGCCGGTTCGGCCTCACCCGGGCGGAGGTGCTGCGCCGGGTCAAGTCCGACATCCCGCTGAAGCGCCCGACGAGCACCGGATTCACCTTCACCGTACTGGCGGACGACTGACCGGGGCGTGGTCGCGGCGGCTGGTGCCGCCGCGACCACGCCGCCCGGCACCACCACGTGCGACTGTCAGCTCGGCCTCGATCAGATCGGCGGCCCGGTCGGCGCCGCCGGCGGCGCCGACCTGCCGCTTCAACTCCGCAGTGCGGGCCACCACGGCGGGGTCCGAGGTGAGATCGAGCAGCGCCTCGCGCAGCTCCGCGGCGGTGACGGTGGCCGAGTCGACGACCCGGGCGACGCCGAGGGCGGCCAGTTGCTCGGCGTTCGCGAACTGGTCGGCCGCCTGCGGTACGGCGATCATCGGCGTCCCGCAGTAGAGGCCCTCGCTGCTGCCGCCCATGCCGGCGTGGGTGACGAAGGCATCCGCCTGCTCCAGTACGGCCAGCTGTGGCACCCACCGGTGGACCTCGACGCCGTCGGGCACGGGACCGAGCTCGGCGGGGTCGACGTGCTCGCCGATCTGGATAACCGCGTGCCAGCCGGGCAGGTCACCGAACGCGGCGAGGCAGCGGCGGTAGAACTCGGGCTGCCGGGTGAAGGCGGAGCCGAGCGAGACGAGCAGCACCTTCCCGGCGCGCTCCGGCCGTACCCATGATCCCTGGTCGGAGCGGTCGCCCAGCACCGGGCCGACGAAGCTGTAGACCGACCGGTCCACCCGGTCGGCGTTCGGCTGGAGCGCCTCCGGCGGCAGGACCAGGCCGCGAACCGGCCGCCCCTGGAACGCCATGCTGTCGGTGACCGACGAGCCCTCAGCGGTCAGCCACTGCGTGAAGCGCCGGTAGTAGTCGGCGCCACGCGGATCGGCCCGCATCGCCTCCACGGCGGGTGCCATCTCCTGCTCGTAGCCGTCCCAGGCGACGAACGTGGAGGAGAGCTGGACGGCCGGAATCCCCCACTGCTCGCCGAGCAGCCGGGCCGGCGCGCCGGCGATGTCGTAGAGGAACAGGTCCGGCCGGTCGTCGTCGTAGGCGGCCCGCAACTGCGGCAGCATGGCGACGGCATCGTCGAGGAAGAGCGTGAGCTGCGCGATCGGATCGTCGATTCCGGCGCCGCCGTCGGCGGGCAGCGTCGAGGTGTACGGCTTCAGCTCCGCGCCGGTGGCCCGGATCGCCTCGGCGAAGGTGGGATCGTTGGCGTACGTGACCCGGTGGCCGCGCCGCACGAGGGTACGGATGATCTCCAAGCTCGGGTTGACGTGGCCGTGGAACGGGATGCTGACCATGGCGATGTGCGACATGTGATCTCCTGATCCTCGCTGAGACGAGACGTTCCGTCTCGATCAGAAGACCACGGCGCACCCGAACCGTCAAGACGATACGTCTCGTCTCGTTGTAGGCTCGTGGGGTGACCCCGCAGCCCACGCGCCGCAACGAGCATTCCCGCCGCGCGATCCTCGCCGCCGCCCTGGAACTGCTGGCCGAGACCGGCTACCCGGCCCTGACCGTCGAGGCGATCGCCGCCCGCGCCGGCGTCGGCAAGCAGACGATCTACCGCTGGTGGCGCGGCAAGGGCGCGGTCATCCTGGATGCGCTCGCCGACGATGTGCCGGAGGTCGTCGCGCTGCCCGACACCGGTGACCTGCGGGCTGACCTGCGTCAGGTTCTCCGGGCCACTGTCGCCGAGTTCGCCGATCCACGGTTGTCCGCCACCACCCGCGCCATCACCATCGAGACGCTCGCCGACGAGGAACTGGGCGCGCAGGCACGCGACCGACTGCTCCGCCCTCAGCTGAACGCGGTGCGCGTTCGCCTGGAGGCCGCTCGCGAGGCCGGCCAGGTCCGCCCCGACGCGGCGCTGGACCAGGTGGTGGAGCTGCTGTTCGGCCCGCTCTACCACCGCTGGCTGCTGCGCAACGGACCGCTCACCGACGACTACGCCGACGGCATCGTCGACCTGGTCGTCGCCGCCGTCACCCCGTCAACGAGCATTCGCGGCTAGCCATTCGCCTGCGGCCTGTCGGCGGCCAGTTCCTGCGACAACCGGTCCAGGCCACCTCTGATCAACTTCCCGTAGCCGTCGTCGCCGAGCGCCTCGACACCCTCCCGGGCCCGCCGGAGGTGGTCCCTCGCCTGGTCGAGTTCGCCGAGCCTGCGGTGGCACTCCGCCAGGTTGAGATGCAGCGACGGGTACAGCCCGGCAACCGGCATCGGCACCCCGGCCCGCGCGACCTGCTCGTCGGTGAGCAGGTCAGCCGCCGCGAGCGCCCGCCGGTCCCAGACAAGCTCATGGCGTACGTCGTCCTGCACGTCGGCCATCGCGTGGGCGAGGACGCAGACATGCAGCGGGTCGCCCTGCTCCGCGCCGATCTCGTTCCAGATCCGGGTGAACAAGTTGCGGGCGTTCTCCCGCCGACCGTGCTGGTGATGCATCTGGACGCCGTCGTTGATCCTGGCCAGTGTCGCGTCGAACGCCACCGAAGCCGACCCCCCGGGGGGGCCGACCGGAGTACGCCGGAGACCGGCAATAGGCGTTTCAGGGTTGCGTTGAGCTGTGGATTTCCCTGCGGGGATTGATGTTGGTTAGAGTCTGCGGCGGCGCGGGGGCCTTTGTCCGGTTGGTGATCGGGTGGTGGCTTCGTGGCGTCGATCGAGCGGACCGCGTATCCGCGGTTGAAGCCGGCCGTGTCGGTGCGGGAGTTGCACGAGGCGTTCACGCCGACGGCTGATGAGATCGGGTGGGCTCGGGAGCGGACCCGGTCGGCGCGGCATCTGCTGGCGTTGGTGGTGTTGCTGAAGACGTATCACCGGCTGGGGTACTTCGCGGATCTGTTCGAGATGCCGCTGCCGATCGTGGAGCACATTCGGGGCGTGCTGGAGCTGAAGCCGGACGTCGATGCGGAGCATGATTCGGAGCGCACGCTGCGGCATCACCGCGGGCTGGTGCGGCAGCGGCTGGGGATCACGGCGGATCCGGGCCGGGCCCGGGAGGTCGCGGAGCAGGCGATCCGGGCTGCGGCGTTGACGAAGGACAACCCGGCCGACCTGATCAATGTGGCCCTCGAAGAGCTGGTCCGGGCTCGGCTGGAGTTGCCCGGCTACACGACGCTGGATGAGTTGGCGGCGTCGGTCCGGACCGCGGTGAACACCGCGGAGTACGCGGGCATCGACGCGCGGATGAGCCGGGCGCAGGTCGCGGTGGTAGATGCGATGCTGGTGGTGGATCCGGTGACCCGGCGCAGCGACTTCGACCGGCTCAAGACGCCGGCGCCGGCCGCGACGGTGCAGCGGTTGAAGAACCATGTGGCACACCTGGCCTGGCTGGACGGTTTGGGGCCGACCGAGGTGTGGTTGCGGGGTGTGCCGCCGGCGAAGGTGTCGCACTTCGCAGGTGAGGCCCGTGTCACTGACGCGTCGGATCTGCGCCGGTACGGCGACGGCAAACGTCGGGCGTTGGTGGTGACGTTGCTGCACCAGGCGCGGGTGCGGGCCCGCGACGAGATCGCGACGATGTTCTGCAAGCGGATGGGCGCGATCCACAAACGGGCTCGGGAGCGTCTGGAGGAGCTGCGGGAGGCGAACCGGGCCGAGTCGGAGCGGCTGCTGGGCGCGTTCGGCGATGTCCTGGCCGGCGCCCGCGAGGCTCTCGGGGTGTCTCCGGACGAGGAAGCCAGCGGGTTGCTCGACCCCTCTGACGAGATCTGCGCCCGGGCCGGCCGGTTGGTGCTCGGTGTCCTGGCCGAGGCGGGCGGGGTGGCCGCGCTGTCGGCGGCGCACGAGGCGGTCTCGGCGCACCTGGGCAACAACTACCTGCCGCTGGTCGAGCGGTTCTACCGCTCATCGCGCTCGGGCCTGTTCGATCTGCTGGACGTTCTCGTCTTGGAGCCGACCAGCGCCGAGCGGGGTGTGCTGGACGCGGTCCGGTTCCTGCGCGGACAGCGGGCCAAGACCGGCGAGGTCATCTCGGGCCGCGTCGACGGTGCTGAGGTCGATCTTGGGCTCGCCTCGGCGGAGTGGCGCAAACTCATCGTCGATCGCCGTCGGCCGGGCAAGCTGGTGCGTCGGCATTTCGAGGCGTGCGTGTTCTTCTACCTGGCCGCCGAGCTGCGCTCCGGTGACATCGCGGTGGTCGGCTCCGAGTCGTACGCGAACTTCCCCGCGCAGCTGCTGACCGAGGCCGAGTGCGCCCCGCTGGTCGACGCCTACTGCGCCGAGGCCGGGCTGCCCGCCGACGCCGCCGCGGCAAAGATCGCCGCGCCTCCGCCCTGGCGCTGGAATCGGAGCTGCTGCAACAGCTGCCGGAGCGCGGGATTCTGGACATACTGACCCGCACCGCATACGGGATCGGCTGGCACCGGCACTTCGGGCCCGCGTCCGGGTCGGACCCGAAGATCCGCGACGCGCTCGGCCGGTACGTGCTGCTCACGTTCTGCCAGGGCGCCAACCTCGGCCCGGCGCAGGTCGCCCGGCACATGCGCGGCACAGTCAGCGCACACGAGCTGTCGCTGGCGAACAAGCACGCCGACGCGAAGAAGATCCACGCCGCCTCCGCTGACGTGATCAACGCGTTCACCCGGCTGGACATGACCCGGCTGTGGGGCGACGGCTCCCGCGTCGGCGCCGACGGCACCCAGATCGACACCTGGTCGGACAACCTCCTGGCCGAGACGAGCATTCGGTACGGCGGGTACGGCGGCATCGCCTACCGGCTGATCGCCGACAACTACATCGCCCTGTTCTCCCACTTCATCCCCTGCGGAGTGTGGGAGGCCGTGCACCTGCTACAGGGCCTGCTGGACAACACCTCCGAGGTGCAGCCGGAGATCATCCACACCGATACGCAGGGCCAGTCGCTGCCGGTCTTCGGGCTCAGCTGGGCGCTGGGGTTCGAGCTGCTGCCCCGAATCCGCAACTGGCAGGACCTGATCTTCTACCGACCCGCCAAGACGATGCGCTACCAGCACATCGACCGGCTGTTCGCCGACGACGCCGTGGACTGGCAGCTCATCGAAACCCACTGGGCCGACATCATGCGCGTGGTCCTGTCGATCAGGGCCGGGCGGATCTCCTCGGCCGCGTTGCTGCGCCGGCTGGGCAACGAGTCGCGCCGCAACCGCATCTACCGGGCGTTCCGCGAGCTCGGCCGCGCCGTCAGGACCATCGTGCTGCTGCGATATCTGTCCGAGCCGGAGCTGCGCGAGGGCATCACCCGCATCACCAACCGGGTAGAGGCCTTCCACGGCTTCTCCAAGTGGCTCATGTTCGGCGGCGGCGTCCTCGCGGACAACGACCCGGAGCACCACGAGAAGATCGTGAAGTTCAACGAGCTGCTCGCCAACTGCGCGATCTACTCCACCACCCTGGACCTGACCGCCACCGCGAACGAACTGAGCCGCGAAGGCTGGAGCATCGACCCGGACGACCTGGCCACCGTCACCCCGTACATCACCTCGACCATCCGCCGCTTCGGCGACTGGGTCCTCGACCTCAACCCGCCCGCCGAGACCGTCGACGGGCACCTCGCTCTCGCCGAGGCCGGGTAGGTTGCTGGGCCATGACCCCGAACGCCGCGAGCGCGCCGCTGGGCGTCGACGAGCTGCTGCCGCTGCTGGCTGCGCTACGCGCCCCGGCCACCGTCCCGGCCGACGCCAACACGATCGACGCGGTGCTGCACCTGTCGCACGGCCTGGTCGGCGCCGCGGAGATACAGGCCATCGCCGCCGAGCTGGCCGCCCGCGACGCCGGCGCCGACCACCCGACGATCCAGGCCGCCGCCGGCGAGGCCTTCGCCGCGGCCGGCGCGGACTCCCGCACCGACGTGCTCGGCCACGTCCATGGCGGGCCATGCGTCTGGTCCAGGGCGTGCAGGCCCTGCTGGACGAGATCGGGGAGGATCCGGTGCTGCGCACCGCGCTGATCTCCGCCGCCGCGACCGCGGCGCTGTTGTCGGCTCGGGCCAACAGCACTCTGCCTGGCTCCTGCGACGACGCAATCGGCTCGATCCGCAAGGCCGGCCAGGCCCTCGACATGGCCGCGGCGCAGGCCCGCCGTCTGCGGTGACGGGCGTGCCTACGACTCGACGGTGACCTTCCCATCCCGGACATCGGCGAGCGCGGCCATGTATCCGACCTCGATGGCCTGCACGAACATGCGCAGGACATCGAGGGGCGCGTCCAGGTAGCCGAACCCGGACCACAGCATCGCCACGGCCCGCTCCGCTTCCCTCTCGTCGCCGAGGTCGGTGGCGGTGTTGTCGTGCAACCGGGCGATCATCTCGACCCACTCATCGACGTCCTTGCGCGTGACCTCAGCCATGCCCGCCAGTATGACGGCCCCCGGACACCGGTGGCGGCCCCGCTACAGCCCAACAGCGGGAGAAGGCCCGGCGCTTGGGTAGCTGTCCCAGCTCACCAAATTTCTGATCTTGCTGCGCGCGGCAGCGCTGCATCGTGTGCGGAAACAGGCATGCGGATCGGTTACGGACGTGGCCGCACCGGCGGGCAGAAACCGAAGCTGACGCCGCGCCAGGCGAAGATCGCCCAGCAGATGTACGAGGAGACCGGCCCGACGGCCGGCGCCTGCACACCGTGTAGCAGATCGCTGCCGAGTTCGGCGTCACCCGGCCCGCCATCTACCGTCACCTCGCCAAACTGACCGCCGAGGCCAGCTAGAACAGAGCGGACACCCCCGCGTGTTTGCCTTGGTCAGCCGGATCCGTTAATTTCCGCCAGGACTACGGGCACTCCAGCCCCTACTGGCCACGTCACATCGCCGGCCTGCCCCTTCAAGCCGTTCGGGAAGACCGCATCTTTACGAGGCCACCGCTACCACCGGAGACGCCCTCGCATGTGCGACCTGGTTAGCCTCACTGTCAACGCCGTCGTGCGCTACACCGCGACCGTCGACGCGCCGGGCGTAGTCGAGGCGGGCCTGCGCACCGCCAAACCACCTGAGCCTGCCCGTACCCACCGCCGCAACTACCGCTGAAAGCAGGCCCAGCCGCCGGGTTACACCCGCGCCTCGCGCAACCGTGGACGTCCCGGAAACAGAGATGACAGTGACTCAGATCACACCGGCTCGACAAGCAAGGCCACACACTCACCCAGTGTCACCGAAAGATTGCGGGAAAGCGATACCAGATGGGCTTGCCGCTGACGGTGAGCGATCTTCACCGGGTATCGAACCGGCTGCGCCCCTCCACTGTGGGGGGAGCGGAGTTGCTCGATGGTCTGATAGGAACGAAGTGCACGGATACGGCGATGGCTGCGGTGATTAGGCACCACAGCCACCGATATCCGCCGCAAGCCCAGCTCTGTCCAGAAGGAGGGCCTATGCGGTTCCGAGCAAGTCTACGCGCCGCCGCGGCGATCGGCGCCATGGCGATCGCAGCCAGCCTGTCGCCGGCCGCCGCTCACGCGGCCAAGCCCACTCCGCAGCCCGACCCGACGGGCACCTACATCACCTCGCCGATGAAGCGCATCGGCGTTGACCACAAGATCGCCGAGGCCAACGGCTACGAAGTCCGCCTCGACTCCAACGGTGTCGAGTACGCCGTGAAGAAGGGGGAGTTCACCACCCAGAACGAGGTCGCCGGGGAGTGCGGGACCTCGTGGGTCTACTTCACCGCCGTGGATACGCGGAAGCACTACTCATCGATCTACACCGGCTACTCCATCCGCCCCGACTGGCCGGGCGCGGTCTTCACGAGGTGGCGTGTCGGCGTCATCGACAACTACGGTGCGAGCACCAAGCCATGGGACGACCCGTCCACGCCGACGCGCTGGTGGGCGAAGACCCACGGCTTCACCTCCAGCGGCCCCGGCTGGGCCTACGCCGATGTCCTCCCGGGTAGCATCGCCACCCTGTCCAACGGCACCATCTGCTACTCCCACGGACCCGAGGCCAGCGCCTACCTGTAGCGAATCGCGCTGAGCGAAAAGCCTCGGCGGAAGACGGCGCCACGTAGGGATTGAGGGAGCCTCCAGCATGCGCGTACACGACCAGTCGGGCCAGCACGATCGGGGTTGGCTGATACAGCCGACACCCGAGGAGATCCACCGCTGGCTCGGGGTGAAGTTCGCCACGCTGGAGGCTCCCCACTACCGCTCCCGCCTCGCCGGCCGCACCTGGGAAACCACCGGTGACCAAGACGATCACCGATACGCCGCAGTGCGGCTCGTCCACCAACTGGACGACGACGCGACCATCGACGTCACCACGGCAAGAGACGAAACCGACGGCACTTCACTCGGCGCCCGCCTCCGCGAATGCCTGACCAACTACCAGCTGGAACAGCTCGGACGCCTCGGCACGCTTCCCTGGGGCGCTGGACCTCCACCACCGGAGTTCTTCGAACGCCTCGAAGCCGACCTGCCCCGCGATCCCACTGCCACCCGCACCATGCCCGTAGACGGCGAACCCAAAGACTGGATCTACCTCACCTTCCCGGACATGACCACCGACCACCACCTCGTCGCATGCGGCGGCTACATCGGCACGTCACTAATCATGGTCACCGGAACAGAAGCTTCCGTCACCACCACACGCCTGCGCATGTCGCCTAGCTAACCGGCCGGTTTCATGTTGTCCGCTCACGAGCAGAGCCCAAGGCCGGGGGCCAGCAGTGGCCGGAGACGGGCTCGTTGGTCTTGCCGTCGACGTCCGACTTGACCCAGGACGGTTCCGGTGCGCTGGTCCAGCACCGCCAGGAGATGCACCTGGACGCCGACCGGTCCGCTGCCTCGTAAGGTTCTGCCGTCCACGCTGTATCCGCCGGCCCGAGCGTGGTGCGGACAGGGACACCAGCACCCACCGGCCGACCGGGGCGTCCAGGACGTCGGCGTCGACATCGGCCAGGATCCGCCGGACCGTCGACTCGTCCGGAGCCCGGTACACCCCGGTGAGCGGATCCCGGAACACGCCCAGGTCGAAGGACGCGGGTATCGACGCCGTCGACATTTCCGTCACCGTCGGCTCAACCGAGCCCGTGCACCCGAAGGCATCCGCCCGTACGACCGGCCCTGGCTGGCAAGCGGTGGACCGCCACCTTCGGCCCGATTCGGAAGACCCGCCGTCGTGGACCCTGACGCCGCTCGAATCATGGTCACGGTCAGTCTTGGCTGTGGAACCAGTCCCGGGGCCACCGATCCTCCTGGGCCGCGATGCTCATGTCGACGGTCAGGTCCATCCGGTAGAGCGGCTCGTCGGAGTCCTAGACGAGTTCGCCGATGTCGCCGCGCCAGTTGGCCGCGAGAAGCAACCATGGCCCCGCCGAACTTCTCCAGCCATTCCGCCGCCCGTCGCAGCACGGCCGCCGCGGTCGGGCCGGTGATCTCAACGGGAGCGTGCGGGTTCTCGTGAACCTTGATCCGCGTGGGAGACGTCGTCATGCGCAGCACCATACGGGCCGGGGCCATGGACCGAAGCGCCATGATCTTTTTGCTACAGATAAGGCTAGTTATCTGAAGTACGCTCCCGACGTGACTCCAGATAACGCGCACCAACGGGATCCGCAGGCCACCGGAACCACTTCAGATAACACGGAGCCTCTTCGGCGGGCCGCCGACGAACCCGATCACCGCGATCCCGCGCGGGCCACCGCAGCACCGCGCCGCGGTCGCGCCCCGACAGTCCTGCCCGCCCCTCTGCAGACGGTGCTTGACCGGTACGCCGGTCAGCTGGCCAAGGCGACCATGCTCGACAACGACACCCGCCGCGCCTACACCTCCCGGACCCGCGGCTACCTCGCCTGGCTCGCTGCGGCCGACGTAGACGGCGACCCACTCACCGACCCGGCCGCCCGCGACGGCGCTGTCCGCGACTACCGCGCCCACCTGCAGACCGTGGCCAAACGCAAACCCGCCACGATCAACACCATCCTCGCCGCACTCGGCGACTTCTACACCCGATCCGGTCTCGGCACCCTCAACGCAGCCCGGCTCGACCTGCCCAAACGCGCCCCCCGCAGCCTCGACGCCCGCGACAGCGTGCGCTGGCTGCGCACCGTCGAGCGCTGGCTCAGCCCCCGCGACCGGGTCGTCGCCCTGCTGCCCTACTACGCCGGCCTGCGCCTGGGCGAAGTCGTCGCCCTCGACCTCGACGACGTGCAGTTGTCCGCCCGCAAGGGCGTCATCACCGTCCGGGCCGGCAAGGGCGGCAAGTACCGCGAGATCCCGGTCCACCCCGGCCTGCACGAACACCTGAAACTCTGGATCAACGACGAACGCCCCGCCTGGCCCGGCGCCGACAACCCCGCCCTGTTGCTCAACCAGCGCGGCGGCCGCCTCTCCGACCGCGGCGCCCACGACATCCTGCTCACCATCGCCGACGAGGCCGCCGTCACCACCGACTTCACCGGCGGCCACGTCCTGCGCCACACCTTCGGCACCCGCCTCGTCCGCGAAGGCCACGACATCGTCCTGGTCGCCGAACTCATGGGACATGCCCGCCTCGAAACCACCCGGACGTACAGCCTGCCCACCGACGCCGACCGCGAAGCCGCGATCAACAGCCTCCTCACCGACCGCTGACCAGCGGATTCACCGACCTATTGCCGGTCTCCGGCGTATTCCGGTCGGCCCCCTCCCTGGGGTCGGCTTCGGTGGCGTGATCGTACGCCGACGGCTTCCAAGGAGTTGGTCCGCACATAACTGTCATTATGGTGCAGTGCTGATTAGTCCTTTTTGACCGTCCAGGTTAAGGAAATACTGTTATCGGTAATCCATTAATACGCGCCCGCTCCTGCCGGAGGGCGGACAGCGCCTGTCGTGTGCCGACTCCGTTGCCACTGTGGCGGCTCCCGGCTGGGGCATGGTCGGTCTTCACCGGCGGCACCTGGGTGGCGGTTCCGGGGTGCGTGCCGCTCACCGTCCGGACGAGAACCCGATACCCGCCTGTCGGTGGGTGTGGCGTGTGAGCAGAGCGCGTCCTGACGGGAAAACGCGGTGGCGGAGGATCAGCGCGCCGAGTTCGCCGGTGAGTCGGCCGCGTCGACGTCGTTCGCCTCGGCGCCCCGGGTGCTGCGCAGACTCCACACGATCGACACCGCGATCGTCACCACGATCACGCCGAGGGTGACCGGGATGGGCAGCTTGCCGACCGGGGTCTCCGAGAGGATCAACTTGACGCCCGCGAAGGCGAGCAGGACGGCCAGGCCGTAGTGCAGGTGCACGAAGCGGCGCAGCAGCCCGGCGAGGCAGAAGTAGAGGCTGCGCAGGCCGAGGATGGCGAAGGCGTTGGCGGTCCAGACGATGAACGTGCTGGTGGTGATGGCCAGGATCGCGGCGACGCTGTCGATGGCGAAGATCAGATCGGTGGCCTCGACCGCGATCAGGACCACGAACAGCAGGGTCGCGACCCGCTTGCCGTCGATCCGGGCGACGAACCTGTCACCGTGGTAGGCGGGGTCGGTCGGGACGATCCGGCGGACCAGGCGGACGACGGGGTTGCGGTCCGGCGGGGTCTGCCCGTCGTGGCGGAACGCCATCTTGTAGCCGGTGTAGATGAGGAAGGCGCCGAACACGTACGCGGTCCAGAAGAACGTCTCGAGCAGCTCGGCGCCGACGAAGATGAAGACGAACCGGAAGACCAGGGCGCCGATGACACCCCAGAACAGCACCTTGTGCTGGAACGGGGCGGGCACGGCGAAGTAGGTGAAGATCAGCGCGAAGACGAAGACGTTGTCGATCGACAGCGCCTTCTCGATCAGATAGCCGGCGTAGTAGGTGCCGGCCACGTCACCGCCCTGCCAGGCCCAGAGGACCACGCCGAAGAGCAGGCCGGCGGCGATCCAGATGCCGGACCAGACGGCTGCCTCACGGAAGCCGATGACGTGGTTGTCGCGGTGCAGGAACAGATCGACGGCGAGCATCGCCGCGATCGCCAGCATGAGGACGGCCCAGATCCACCAGGACACGGACATCACGAAGGGAGACCTCTCGCCCGGGCCGGCACACGGTGTTCCGGCGCTGCTGGACGACGGTCTCCCCGGGCCACCCGTGACGGTGGCTGCATCGCCGGGATCCGGATGGGCCGGGCCCGTACTGACGGCGGTACGTGGATCGTCGGGTACTCCCCCTCGAACTATGACCCATTATTCACGAAGCAGAGTTCGTACGTCAAGGGTGGCCGGCCGCCGATAGGGTGCCTGGATGGACGAAGACGCACGACGTCGGCACTCCTCGTCGTTCGGCGCGGCGGCGACGGCGTACGCCGAACACCGCCCGGACTACGCGCGGGCCGCTCTGCGGTGGGCCCTCGAACCCGCGCCCGGCGCGCGGGCGCTCGACCTCGGCGCGGGCACCGGCAAGCTCACCGCCACGCTGGCCGAGGTGACCGACGACGTGACGGCGGTCGAGCCGGACCCGGCGATGCTCGCCGAACTGCGCCGCACCCTGCCGGGCATACGCGCGCTTTCCGGCAGCGCCGAGGCGATCCCGCTGCCGGACGCCTCGGTCGACGCAGTGGTCGCCGGCAACGCGATGCACTGGTTCGACATGGCAGTGGCCGGCCCGGAGATCGCCCGGATCCTCTCCCCCGGCGGAGTCCTGGCCGGACTGTGGAACGTCGTGGACGACCGGGTCGACTGGGTCGCCGGGCTCGCGGCGGTCAGCGGAAGCGCCGCCATCGGCCCCCGGGACACGCCCGCGAGCTGGCGCGCCACCACGACCGGCATGCACCTGCCGGAGACCGGCGAGGCCCGGTTCGGCTCGCCCGAGCAGGCGGAGTTCCCGCACGGCCAGCGCCGTACCGCCGACTCGCTCGTGGCGACGCTCGCCACCCGGGCCGGGATGCTGGTCATGCCGGACCGGGACCGCGCGGAGGCGCTCGACCGCATCCGCGCCTACCTGGCCGGCCGGCCGGAGACGACCGACGGCGAGTTCACGCTCCCGATGCTGACGTGCGTGCTGCGCGTACGCCGGTTGTGACGGCGATGACCGGCGCGGACGTCCGCGCCGCCGCGGCCGCGGCGACAGCGGTGCTGCGGCCCGCCGGCGACCGGGACTGGACGGTACGCGCCGGCGGCCTGGACTGGTCCTGCTGGACCACCGCCGCGCACATCGCGCACGACCTGGTCGCGTACACCGGTCAGGTGTCGGGTCGGCCCGGCGGCGGCTATCTGCCGTTCGACCTGCGGGTACGCGCCGACGCCACGCCCGCCGAGGTGCTCACGATCGCAGCGGCCGCGGCCGGGATGCTGGCCGCCACGATCGACGCCGCGAATCCGGACGACCGCGCGTGGCACTTCGGCCCGTGCGATCCGGGCGGGTTCGCCGCGATGGGTGTGGCCGAGATCCTCCTGCACACGCACGACCTGACCCGAGGGCTCGGCCTGGACTGGTCACCACCCGCCGAGCTGTGCGCCGGGGTGGTACGCCGGCTGTTCCCCGACGCGCCGGGCGGCGACCCGGTGCCGGTGCTGCTGTGGCTGACCGGCCGCGCACCGCTCGGCGACCGTCCCCGGCGTACCGCGTGGACCTGGCAGGCGGCGCTTTCCTGAACGTTCTCAGCGACGCCACCAGCGCCGGCGCGGCCGGGCCGGAGTGGCTCGCTGCTGCTCCGGCGCCGTGACGACCGGTGTGTTGCGTTCCCGGTCGGCACGCCAGCGGCGCACCGCCTCCTCGACGTTCACCGGGCGGACCACCATGCGTGGCCCGGTCGGGGTACGCAGCCAGGCCACCACCTCGGTGTTGAGCGCCGCCACGTACGACCGGACGGCCTCCTCGGTGGGCAGGTCGCGCAGCTCGGCCGGGAGCTGTTCGATGCGGCGGCGCAACTGGAGCGGCGTGGGCAGCAGCAGGTCGGACGGGATCTGCTCGCGTTCCATGAAGCTGCGGATCCACCAGCCCTCGTCGTAGGGCATGTCGCGCCCCGGGATCGGCTTGCCGGCGCCCGGCAGGTTGTCGAACTCGCCGCGCTCCTGGGCCGAGCGGATCTGTGCCTCGACCGCGGCCTCCCAGCCTGTCGTCACCGCCGTCACCTCCCGTACCCACCGTATCCGCCACCGTCCGACAAGGGTCAGCGTCGCGCGGGGCCGGCCTGTTCCCGCGCGCCGGGCGGGACGCCGCGTAGCGTGCTGCACGGAGTACGGAGAGAGGTGTCGGCGTGCGCGACTGGCTCATCGGTCTCGGAATGGCGACGGTCGGCTTGATCGTGAGCTGGGGGGTGCTGGTGCTGCTGGCCCGGCGCCTGCCGCCGGGCATCCTGCGCGATCTGGCCGCGTTCGTACCCGACTGTGTGACAGCGGTGCGACGGCTGCGCCGCGACCCGCGGGTGCCCCGCCGCGCCCGGGTCGCGATAGTGGTCGCCGGGCTCTGGGTGGCCAGCCCGATCGACCTGATCCCTGAGTTCCTGCCGGTGATCGGTCCGCTCGACGACATCGTGGTGGTGGCGCTCGCGTTACGCTACGCCGCCCGGCAGGTACCCCGGCAGGTGCTGCTCGACGCGTGGCCGGGCGAGCCACGGCTGCTGCTGCGCCTGCTCGGCGGCACTGTCACGTCTCCTCCGTCATGAGACCAGGTGGCGGACATGGCGGTGGCCGTCGCGGGGAAAGGGCGGGCGGGCCGGCATCACCTCGGCGAACGCGTACCCGCTCTTCTCCGCGACCCGGCAGGAGGCCGGGTTGTCGACCTGGTGCAGCAGCTCCAGACGGGTCAGGCCGGCGGCGGCGAACCGGGCGAACGCCCACCCGGTGACCGCCCCCACCGCCCGTGGCGCGACACCCCGGCCGCGCGCCGGAGCTGCCGTCCAGTAGCCGACCTCGGCGGCCGGGCGTCCCGGGCGGACGTCCTTGAGCACGAGCGACCTGCGGCAGGTATCACCGGTGTGCGCCGCTCACGTGACCCGCATAACACCCACTGTCGCGTCACGGGCACCCGCGTACCGCGGCGACCGGCGTAGTGTCCGGTTCACGGTCGGCAACGGGGAGGCGACGTGGTCACTGTCGGCGCGGTCATGGGAATCGCCCTGGTGGCGCTCGGTCTGGTCCTCACACCCGGTCCCAACATGGTCTATCTGGTGTCCCGGTCGGTGACCCAGGGGCGGCGGGCCGGGCTGGTGTCGCTGCTCGGCGTGGCTGCCGGTTTCCTGGTCTACCTGGCCGCGGCGGTGGCCGGCATCGCCACCGTGTTCGTGCTGGTCCCGCCGCTGTACACGGCGGTGAAGCTGGCCGGCGCGGCGTACCTGCTGTGGCTGGCCTGGCGGACGCTGCGCCCCGGTGGCACGTCGGCGTTCGCCCCGGCGCCGCTGCCGCCGGACCGGCCCCGGCGCCTGTTCACCATGGGCCTGGTCACCAACCTCCTCAACCCGAAGATCGCCATCCTGTACGTGTCGCTGCTGCCGCAGTTCGTCGACCCGGCGCGGGGGCAGGTGGCGGTGCAGAGTCTCCTGCTCGGCCTGACCCAGATCGTCGTCGCGCTCACCGTGAACGCGCTGATCGTGCTCAGCGCCGGCTCGGTGTCGGCGTTCCTGACCCGCAGGCCGGGCTGGGCGCGCCTGCAGCGGTACGTGATGGGCACGGTGCTGGCGGCGCTCGCGGTGCGGATCGCCGCCGACCGCTCCCGCGCCGCCGCCGCCACGCCCTGACCGGGGTACGCGCCTCAGCGCGCTGTTCCACGTCCGCCTCCGACCCTGCCCGCCGGCACGCTCCGCGGCATCACCTGCCGGGGCCGGGTCACGGTCGAGGAGTTGACCTGGTCGCCGGGCCGGATCCGGGTGCGACTGGTGTCGCCGGTGGCGCTGGCCCCGGACCGGCCGTACGAGATGGTGTTCGGCTAGAGGTTGTCGGGCTGGTGCAGTGCCGGGTGGCTCCGGCCCGGCGCGGCGTACCAGGGCGGGGCGTCGTCGGTGAGCGCCGTGCCGATCCGCAGCCGCGACCAGTCGTCCAGGTCGGGCAGCGCGTCCGGGGCGAACCAGGCCACCGCCAGCGACTCGTCGCCGTCGGCCGTCGGTGACCCGCCGATCGCCCGGCAGCGGAACCAGACGTTCAGGTATTCGCAGGCGTCACCGTTGGGGTAGACCACCGGATGGGTGGCCACGCCGGCCAGCCGGTCGATCGCCACCTCGACGCCGGTCTCCTCGTGGACCTCGCGCACCACCGCGTCGGCCGGTTGCTCGCCCGGGTCCACGGTGCCGGCCGGGACCGACCAGCGGCCGTTGTCGCCCCGGCGGGCCAGCAGCACCCGCCCCGCGTCGTCGGTGACCACGCCGCTGACGCCGTACAGCATGAGCAGGTCGTGCCCGACGTGGCGGCGCAGGCGGGTGATGTAGGGCGAGACGGCCATGGCGAGCAGGCTACCGGCGGTCCTTCCGGTGCCGCCGGACCATGCCCTCGGCCAGCGCCGCACCGTCCAGGTCACCGGCGGCCAGCCGGCTGGCGACGGTACGGCGCACCATCCGGTCGGCGAGCGCCGGGGCGTGCCGGGCCAGCGCCATCTCGATCCGGCCGCGCCTGGTGGTGGCCACGTCCCGTGGCGCGCGGCGGGCGGTGGCGGCGCGCAGGATCGCCGTCACCACCCCCTCGACCGGCTCCGGGCGGGACACTCCGCTCAGCGACAGCCCGGCCGCCACTGTGCTGTCGTGGATCGGGGAGGCGACCATGCTGGGGTAGACGACGCTGACGCCGACGTGGGTGCCGACCTCGTGGCGCAGCGCGTCGGCGTAGGCGACGAGCGCCCGCTTGCTGACCCCGTACGCGGCGGCCAGCGGCAGCGGCAGCACCGCCATCCGGCTGGCCACGAAGATCACCCGGCCGCGGGCGGCCTCCAGGGCGGGCATCGCGGCGGCGGTGGTACGCCAGGCGGCGAGCAGGTTCACCTCGATCTGGCGGCGTACCACCTCGTCCGGAGGCAGCTCGGCGGGCGCGGGTCCGCCCACCCCGGCGTTGTTGATCAGCAGGTCCAGCCCGCCGAGCCGCTCGACGGCGGCGGCCACCGCTGGTGGGGTCGCGGCGGGGTCGGTCAGGTCGACGCCGAGCACCGGCGGTGTGGCGCCGGGGTCGGCGTGCAGGTCCAGCCCGACCACGTGCGCCCCGGCGGCGGTGAGTGCCGCGCCCAGGTGCTGCCCGAACGTGCCCCGGGCGCCGGTGACCAGCACCCGCCGCCCGGCCAGCCCACGTACCGCTTCGGTACCGCTTCCCTGCGGGCCTGCGGCGCTCATCGGGCCGCTCCGGCGCGGCGCCGCCCGGTGGCCAGTTCGCGGCCCAGCTCGGCCAGGTAGACGTCGAAGTCGACGCGCATGTGCGGGCGGCGCTGCCCCCACCGGGCGGTGGCGGCGCGCAGTTCCTCCCGGCAGGCGGCGGCTTGGCGGGCCGGGTCCGGTGGCGCCCAGGTGCCGGCCAGGCGTGCGGCCACCAGCCGGGCCTGCGCCTCGACCAGTGGGAACGCGGCGCCGGTGGACTGCATCAGCCCGACGAATGCCAGCCCGGGGGCGTCCAGGTGGAACACGTGCCGGTACAGCGGCAGCCGGTCCGCGCCGTCGCCGAGCAGCGCCGGGTCGAGGAACGGCACCTCGACCCGGTAGCCGGTGCACCAGACGACCAGGTCGACCTCGTCGGTGCGGCCGTCGGTGAACTCGGCCCGGTCGCCGTCGAAGCGGGCGATGCCGGGCCGGGCCTGGATGTCGCCGTGGGTGAGCCGGGACAGCAGCGCGTCGGACAGCGTCGGGTGGTCCTGGAGGAAGCCGTGCGCCGGTGCGGGCAGCCCGTACCGGGCGGGTGACCCGACCGCAGTAGTGATCATGGTCTGGCTGATCCGTTGTCGCAGCCGCCAGGGCAGCCGGCGGGCCAGCGCGCCGTTGAGCGTGTCCGACGGGCGGCCGAGCAGGTACTTGGGCACCACCCAGACGCCGCGGCGCAGCGACAGCAGCGTGCGCGCGGCGGCGTACGACGCGTCGACGGCGATGTCCATGGCGGAGTTGCCGCCGCCGACCACGAGCACCCGGCGCCCGGCGAGCTGCTCCGGGCCGCGGTAGTCGTGGCTGTGCATCTGCTCGGCGGTGCACTCACCCGGATACGGCTCGGGTCGCTTCGGCACCCGGTTGTGCCCGTTGGCGACCACCACCGCCTCGACGTCGACCTCGACCGGGCCGTCCGGGCCGGTGGCCTGCACCCGCCAGCCGTCGCCGGTGCGGGTGACCCGCTCGACGGTGTGCCGCAGCCGTACCGCCTCGCGCAGCCCGAACCGGTCGGCGTAGTCACCGAGGTAACCGGCGACGCGGGTGTGGTCGGGGTAGTCGGGCCAGTCGGCCGGCATCGGGTGGTCGGCGAACTCGGTGCGCCCCTTGCTGGTGTTCAGATGCAGCGTCCGGTACGCGGGCGAGCCGGGTGCGCCGTACACCCAGAGGCCGCCGGGTGTGTCCGCCGACTCGAACGCGACGGCGGGGACACCGGCGTCGGCGAGCGCCTTGAGTGTGGCCAGCCCGGCGGCTCCGGCGCCGACGACCGCGACCCTCGGTGTGGCCATACCCCGCCTCCTTAATCCAACGACCGATGGATAATCCCCGGAGCGGAGGCCGGCGTCAAGGGCGGATGTCTCCCGGGCCGCCGGCGTACAGCGCGTCGAGGAACCGGTGGACGAACGCCCGGAACTCGCGGCGCTCCCGCGCTCCCGAACCGGTCCCGGCGGCCAGCGCCACCACATGCCCGTGCACCGCCCAGACCAGGGAACGCACCGTCACGTGCGGGGTCGGCTCGGTCAGCGCGCCGGCGCCGGCCGCGGCCACCAGCAGCTCCTCGACCAGCCCGTACAGCGGCGCGGCGTAGCGGCGGTCCAGTTCGCCGTGCCGCTGCGGCTCCAGCCAGCGGCGCAGCCACAGCGCGGTCGTCTCCGGCCGGTCCTCCAGGAAGTCGACGAACACGTCCACCAGGTCGTGCAGCGCCCGCACCGCGTCCTGCGGGCCCGCCGCCAGGGCCGACCGGGCGCGTTTCCCGGCCGCCTCGATGACCTCCTGCTCGGCGCTGAACACCCGGGCGAAGCAGGCGTCGTAGAGCTGTGCCTTCGGCCCGGTGTGGTGCACGACGGTGGCCGCGTCCACGCCCGCCGCGGCGGCGACGTCGCGGACGCTCACCGCGTCGAAGCCCCGCTCGGCGAACAACGCGGTGGCGGCGGCGAGCACCAGGTCACGGGTCGGCCGCTGGTCGTCGCGGCGGGGCCGGCCCGGGCGGCGGCGAGGCATGGTCATCTGGCCATTGTTCCCCCTACAATCCAGCATCCGTTGGATTGAGGGCGGCGTGCCCCGAGGACAGGAGACCGCCATGACCGGGCTGGATCGGCGCTCCGACGCGGTCACCCTGCCGCGCGGCCCGCTCGTCGGCTTCGCCACCGGCTCGCTCGGCATGGGCGTCTGGGTCACCGTGCCGGGACTGCTGCTGCTCTACTTCCTGACCGACGTGCTGGCGGTCGCGCCGTGGCTGGCCGGGCTCACCCTGCTGCTGCCGAAGATCGCCGACGTGCTGCTGCACCCGTGGATCGGGCACCGCTGCGACGTGGAACAGACCCGCCGGGGCCACCGCCGCCGGCTGCTGCTTGCCGGGTGCGTGCTGCCGCTGGCGTTCGCCGCGCTGTTCGCGGTGCCCGGCGGCCTCACCGGCGCCGCCGCGGCGGGCTGGGTGGCGGTGTTCTTCGTCGCCGGCAACCTGCTGTTCGCCGCCTATCAGGTGCCCTACCTGGCGACCCCGGCGGATCTGCGGATCGGCTACCACGAGCGGACCCGGCTGATGGCGTTCCGGATGGTGGTGCTGACACTCGGCATCCTGGTCTCCGGGTTGCTCGCGCCGCTGCTTACCGGCGGTGACGACGCCACCCGCGCCGGTTACCTGCGGATGGGTGTGATGCTGGCGGCCGGAATGCTCGCCGCGATGGTCGTCGGCGTCGCCGGGATCGGCCGGCTGCGCCGCAGCGCCGCCGACACGGCCCCGCCGCACGGCCCGGGCGGGTGGCGGGCGCTGGCGGCCAGCCTGCGGGACCGGCAGTTCCGCTGGTTGGTCGGCGCGTACCTGGCCATGTCCACCACCACCCACCTCGTGCTCGCCGGGGTGCCCTACTACGCCGAGTACGAGCTGGGCCGCCCCGGGCTCACCACGGTGCTGGTGGCCGCGTTCGTCGCGCCCGCGCTGCTGGTCACCCCCGGCTGGCTGGCAGTGGCGCGGCGGATCGGCAAGCAACGTGCCCTGCTCGCCGGGCAGGCCGCGTTCGCCGCCGGGTCGCTGGTGCTGGCGATCGGCCGTCCCGCCGGGCTGCCGGTGCTGGTGGCCGCCGTGGCGGTGCTCGGGGTGGCGTTCGCCGGCATGCAACTGCTGCCGTTCTCGATGCTGCCCGACGTGATCCGCGCGGCCGGCGGCACCGAGCGGGCCGGCACGTACACCGGGGTGTGGACCGCCACCGAGGCCACCGGCGCCGCGCTCGGCCCCTACGCGTACGCGCTGTGCCTGGCCGCCGGTGGGTTCGTGGCCTCGACCGCCGGGCAGACGGTGACCCAGTCCCCGGCGGCGCTGGACGCGTTGCGCTACGGCTTCGGGCTGCTGCCCGCCGCCGTGATGGTGGTCGCGGTGCTGCTGCAACGCCGCTACACCCTCGACGGCGCGGCCCGGGCCGACGCCGCCGGATAGACTTCGCGCCCGATGGACGCCGAGCCCGCCACCGACATCCGCCCCTGCGCCCACTGCGGACGCGACGTGCCGCAACGCGCCGGCGCGGGCCGCCCGTTCCGCTACTGCCGGGACAACGACGGCGCCTGCCAGCGGGCCGCCCGCAACTCGCGGATGCGTCACCGCAACTCCCCCGGGCTGCCCGGGCAGGTGGCGCGCACCTGGGAGGCGGTGGACCGGCTCGACCAGATCGTGGAGACGCTCACCGAGGCGCTGCACGCCGAACTGTCACCGGCCGGTGTGGAACGGCAGCTCGCCGAGCTGCGTGCGGAGACCGCCGCGCAGGTCGCGGCCGCCCACGCCGAACGCGACGAGGCACGCCGCGAGGCCGAGGACGCGACCGCGGCGGCGGCCCGCGACCGGCAGCAGGCCCGCGCCGCGTACGCCGACCGCGACGACGCCACCGACCGCGCCGAGCGGGCGGAGGCCACCGCGTCCGCCGCCGCCGAACGGGCCGCCGCGGCCGAGGACGCCCGCGACGCGGCGCGCGCCGAGGCGGGCGCCGCGCAGGCGCTGCGGGTGCAGGCCGAACGTGACCGCGACTCCGCCCGCCACGAACTGCGCACGGTACGCACCGAACGCGACGCCGAACGCCGCCGCGCGGCCGAGCTGACCGCCGAGCGGGACACCGCCCGGGCCGACGCCGAGCGGGCCACCCGCTCCGCCACCGAGGCCCTGGACCGGGCCGAGCAGTCCCGCGCCGAGGCCGACCGGGCGCGCGCCGACGCGCAGGCCGCGCAGGGCCGGGCGACCGACGCGGAGCGCGCGGCCCGGGCCGCTTCCGAGCGGGCCGAGGCGGAGGCCGCCGCCGCGCGGCAGGCCCTCGTCGAGCGGGACCGGGCCGACGCGGCACGCGCCGCCGCCGAGGCGGCCCTGGAGCGGGTCCGGGCCGAGGCGAGTGCGGCGGTCGAGACGGCCCGCGCCGGGGCCTCCGCTTCCGTCGAGCAGGCCCGCGCGGACGTGGCCGCCGCGGTGGAGCAGGTCGCCGCCCGTACCGCCGAGCGGGACGCGCTGGCCGCGGAGCTGGCAGATGCGCGGCGGGCCGTGAGCGCCGCCGAGGCGCGGGCGGCAGCGATCGAGGCCGACCGGGACGCCGCGCAGCGCCGCGCCGGGCAGCTCGCCGACCAGGTGAGCGACCTGGCGACGGCACTGGCGCGGCTCGGCACGCGCACCGGCTGAGGCGGCCACGGGCTGGGAACGGGGCAGCGCGGCACCCGGCCGGCGGCGAGGATCGAGGTATGGGAAAGACGTACGAGCGCATCGACGGCCGGCTGCGGGACTTCATCGAGGCGCAGCCGATGTTCTTCGTAGCCACCGCCCCGCTGTCGGGCGACGGCACCGTCAACCTCTCCCCGAAAGGGCTGCGCGGCTGCTTCGCGGTGCTCGACGAGCGCACGGTGGCATACCTCGACTTCGCCGGCAGCAACGCCGAGACCATCGCCCACCTGCGGGAGAACGGCCGGGTCACGCTGATGTGGTGCGCCTTCACCGGCCCGCCGAACATCGTGCGGGTGCACGGGCACGGCGAGCCGGTGTTCCGCGACGACCCGCGCTGGCCCGGCCTGCTGACCCACTTTCCCGACATCGACCCGGGCCCGCACGGGTTGCGGGCGGTCATCGTGGTGCGCGCCGAGCTGATCCGCGACACCTGCGGCTACGCGGTGCCGTTCATGACCTACGACGCCGACCGGGACCTGCACGAACGCCGGTTCGCCAGGGAGGACGACGCGTCGCTGAGCGCGTACTTCGCGGGCAAGGACCACGTCGCCACCAGCATCGACGGCCTGCCCGGTCTGCCGTTGCCGCTGCCGCCGACCCCGGCGGGGTGAGCGCGGTCAGTGGATGCCGGCCATCAGCTGCCGGATCTGGCGGGTGAACATCACCGCGGCCAGACCCAGCACCACCGAGGCCAGCCCGAAGGTCAGGAAGTACACCGGCTGGGACCAGGTGTCGGCCAGCCGGGCCACCTGACCGCCGATGGCGTCGCCGACGGCGGTGGCGAGGAACCACAGGCCCAGCATCTGGCTGGCGTACTTGACCGGCGCGAGTTTCGTGGTGGCGGACAGGCCGACCGGGCTCAGGGACAGCTCACCGGCGACCTGGATCGCGTACACCGCGACGAGCCACAGCGGTGAGACCAGGTCGCCGCCGACGGCGGCCCTGGCGGCGGCGGCCATCAGCACGAACGACAGGCCGTTGAGCACCAGGCCGACGGCGAACTTCGTGGGCGTGGACACCCGGTGCCCGAGTTTGAGCCACAACGCGGCGGCCAGCGGCGCGCCGATGATGATGAGGATCGGGTTCACCGACTGCAACCAGGACGCCGGGAACGTGAACCCGCCGACCGAGCGGTCGGTCCGGTCGGCGGCGAAGATGTTCAGTACCGACCCGGCCTGGTCGTAGATGAGCCAGAACGAGGCGGCGAACAGGAACAGCCACACGTACGCCTTCATCCGGCTGCGTTCGGTGTCGCTGATCTCCCGGTCGGTGAGGATCCGCGTGAAGTAGCCGACGGTCACCAGCACCGTCACCACTGTGAGCAGGTTGACCACCGTGTCGACGGTGAACCAGCCGGCCAGCAGCAGCACCAGCCCGACGGCGAGGACCACGACGCTCGCCACGCCCACCCGGGTCAGCGCGCGCCGCCGGTCGGCGCCGAGCAGCGGGTCCGCCGGGCGGGCGCCGGCGTCGCCGAGGTTGCGGCGGCCCAGCACGTACTGGAGCACGCCGAAGGTCATGCCGACCGCGGCGGCGCCGAACCCCAGATGCCAGTTGATCTTCTCGCCGAGGAAACCGGTGATCAGCGGCGCGATGAACGCGCCCAGGTTGATGCCCATGTAGAAGATGGAGAAGCCGGCGTCGCGGCGCGGCGAGTCCCGCTCGTACAGGTCACCGACCATCGTGGAGATGTTCGGCTTGAGCAGGCCGGTGCCGAGCACGATCAGCGCCATGCCGGCGAACACGCTCCACCCGGTGGGGATCGCCATCACGTAGTGCCCGGCGGCGATCACCACGCCGCCCCACAGCACGCTGCGCCGGGCGCCGATCAGCCGGTCGGCTACCCAGCCGCCCGGCAGCGCCATCAGATAGACCATGGCGTTGTAGGTGCCGTACACGGCGTTGGCGCTGGACTCACCGAGGTCCAGACCGCCGTCGGCCACGGCGGCGGTCAGGTACAGCACCAGGATCGCCCGCATGCCGTAGAAGCTGAACCGCTCCCACATCTCGGTGAGGAAGAGCGTGGACAGCGCACGGGGATGACCGAAGAAGGTCTTCCCGGCTGGTGGTCGGGCCCCGACCGGCGCGTCACTGCTCATCGTCACCTCCGGCACGCAAACAGGTGGGTAACATCCCCGTTGACAGGCGAAACACTCCACCGATTCGGCCCGGCCGGGGACGACCCCGCCGGGCAGCTGTCATGGCCGGTTACCCTTGAGACTCCCGACCCGCGTACGGCCCTGCCGCCGTGGGCCGGGGAATGGGTGAGCGGTGACCGGTCGTTACACCTGAAGACCAGCACCACGAACGAGGGGAAGTCGATCATGGGCGAGCGCATGCTGCGCGGTAGCCGGCTGGGAGCGGTCAGCTACGAGTCCGACCGCAACACGGAGCTCGCGCCGCGCCAGACCCGCGAGTACCTCTGCGCCAAGGGCCACCAGTTCGAGGTGCCGTTCGCCGTCGACGCCGAGGTCCCGACGACCTGGGAGTGCAAGTTCGACGGCAGCGTCGCCCGCCTGGTCGACGGCACCGAGCCCGAGCAGAAGAAGGCCAAGCCGCCGCGTACCCACTGGGACATGCTGCTGGAGCGGCGCTCGATCGCCGAGCTGGAGGACATCCTCGCCGAGCGGCTCCAGGAGGTCCGCACCCGCCGCGGTCGTGCCTGACCGTCCGTGACGCGCCGAAACGCCCCCGGGATCACCCGGGGGCGTTTTCGTTGCCGGGCCGGGCCGGGGCGGCCGCCAGTTCGGGGAGGTGGCGGGGTCGGGCGCGGTTCGATGCCGCCACCTCGACGAAGTGGAGTTGATCAAGCCGATGGCCTGACGCAGCGCGACGGGCGCGCCTCAGCGGTCGACGATCTCGCCCTCGATGGCCTTGCCCGGGTCGGTGACCGGCTGCGGCGAAGGCGACGGGGCCGGCGCGGGCTCCGGAGACGGCTGCGGCGCACCCCGGTACACACGCACCCGGCGCGGCCCGAACAGGTCACCGGCGACCATCGACGACACCCGCCGCTCGGTGGCCCGGCGCACCCCGCCACCGGCGAGCCGGCGCAGCGGCGGCACCAGCAGCAGCAGGCCCACCACGCCGCTGACCAGGCCCGGCATCGCCAGCAGCAGCGCACCCAGCAGACCGACCAGCCCGTCGGTCACCTCGGGCCCCGGCGGCCGGCCGGTCTGCGCCGCCGCGCGGAACCCGCGCCACGCCCGCATCCCCTCGCGCCGCAGCAGCACCAGACCCAGCAGGGACGCCCCGAACACCAGCAGCACCGCCGCGCCGAACCCGACGGCCCGGCCGACCAGCACGAAAACGGCCAGCTCCAGCAGCGCGAGCAGCAGCAGGGCCGGTGGTACGTACTTCAGTCCTCGGCGCATCTCACCTCATCAGCCCGGGGTCACCACGCCCCTCAAGCATGACACGCCCTCGCTCAAGGCCAGCGCGCGAGCGCGTCCGGGCGGGCGGACGCGGTCGCCAGACGGTCCCGCACCCCCCAGCGGGTCACCCGCCACAACGCCTCGGCCACGATCAGCGGGCTCATCTTGCTGTCGCCGTGTTCCCGCTCGGCGAACGTGATCGGCACCTCCACGATGCGTACCCCGGCGCGGTGCGCCAGCCGCGACAACTCCACCTGGAACGCGTACCCCTGGGAACGCACCGACTTCAGGTCGATCGCGTCCAACGCGCTCGACCGGTACACCCGGTAGCCGCCGGTCGCGTCGCTGACCGGCATGCCCAGCGCCAGCCGCGCGTACAGGTTACCCACCCGGGACAGCAGCAGCCGCCGCCACGGCCAGTTCAGCACCCGCGCGCCGCGGGTCCACCGGGAGCCGATCACCACGTCGGCGTCGCGGGCCGCATGCAGCAGCGCCGGCAGGTCCTCCGGGGCGTGCGAGCCGTCGGCGTCCATCTCGACCACCGCGTCGTAGCCGCGCCTGCGCGCCCAGGCGAAACCGGCCAGGTAGGCCGCGCCGAGCCCTTCCTTGCCGGCCCGGTGCAGCACGTGCACCCGCGGGTCTCCGGCCGCGAGCATGTCGGCGATCGCCCCGGTGCCGTCGGGGCTGTTGTCGTCGGCGACGAGCACGTCCACCGACGGCGCCGCCTCGCGTACCCGGGCGACGATGCGCCTGACGTTGTCGGCCTCGTTGTAGGTGGGGATGACCACCAGGACCCGCCCCACCCCGGGATGGCCTACCGTCCGCCTGCCGGCTGCCACGCCCACCGTCGCACCGCCTCTCGTCGGCTCAGCCGGGAGCGGCCTCCCGGCGGCGGCGCCGCAGCACGGCCGCGCCGGTCAGGGCCGCGACCGCCAGCGCCGTCAGCGCCACCTCCGGCCACACCCCGGCCGTGGTCGCCGGGGTACGCCCGTCACCGAGTTCCATCTGCCGCACCACCACCGCGGCGGTGTTGAACCCGGTCGCACCGTCTACCCGCCCGTCGGGGGAAACGAACCCGGACACCCCGACCGTGGAGGCCATCAACGCGGCCCGGCCGTGCTCCACGGCCCGCAGCCGCACCATGGCCAGCTGCTGGCGGGCCTCGGCCACATCGAACGTGGCGTTGTTGGTCTGCACCACCAGCAGCTGCGCGCCGCCGGTGACGGTGTCCCGGACGACGCCGTCGTACGCGACCTCGAAGCAGATCACGTCGCCGAGCACGGCCGGGCCGGTGTCCAGCACACCCGGACGGTCACCTGGCACGAAATCGGACCGGACCCGGTCGACCTGGGAGCTGACCTTGCGGGCGATGGAGCGCAGCGGCACGTACTCGGCGAACGGCACCGGATGCCGCTTCGTGTACACCTGGTCCAGATCCGGGCCGGTCCCCGGCCGCCACAGCAGCCCCGCGTTGCGCACCTCACCCCGGCCGGGCCCGACCAGCACCGCGCCGACCAGGATCGGCGCGCCGATCGCGTCGGCCGCCTGGGAGATCCGCTCCCCCGCGCCCGGGTTGCGCAGCGGGTCGATGTCGCTGGAGTTCTCCGGCCACACCACCACGTCGGGACGGTCCTGCCCGCCCTCGGCGACCCGCCGCGCCAGGTCCAGCGTCGCGTCGACGTGGTTGTTCAGCACCGCCTGCCGCTGCGCGTTGAAGTCCAGCCCGAGGCGCGGAACGTTGCCCTGCACGATGGCCACGGTGACGGTGCCGCCCGCGCCGCGTACCCCGGTCGGCACGGCCGCGCCGGCGGCGAGCAGCGCCACCAGCGCGGCGGTGAGCCCGGCGACCGGCCGCCACTGCCCGGGCGTGTGCCGCCAGTCCCGCCACGCGGCGGTCACCAGGAGCCCGCCGGCGACCGCGACGGCGAACGTGACCAGCGGGGCGCCGCCGAGCGCGGCCAGCTTCAGCAGCGGCGAGGTGTCCTGGCTGAACGCCAGCCGCCCCCACGGGAACCCGCCGAACGGGGTGCGGTCGCGCAGCGCCTCCTGCCCCACCCACAGCACACCGGTCAGCAGCGGCCACGCCGCCCGGTGCCGGTCGGCCAGCGGCGACACCCAGGCGGTCGCGGCACCCAGCAGCGCCAGATACGCGGCCTGCAACAGCGACAGCAGCGCCCACGGCAGGTAGCCGGTGTGCAGGTTCGTCCACTCCAGCAGCGACGCGAACAACGCCACCCCGGTCAGGAAGCCCAGCCCGGCGCCGGCACGCAACCGCCGCCGGTGCACGGCGGCGGCCAGCAACGCCACACCGACCGGCGCCAGCGGCCACCACCCGTACGGCGGGAACGCCAGCAGCAGCGCCACCCCGGCCAGCACGGCGGCCGGCACGGCCAGCATCAGCGGCAGGGGACGCGCGGCGCCGTCACCGGGTGCCCCGTCGGTGGCACGCGGCTGTTCCCGGTCCAGCGTCGTCACCGGCTTCTCCCCACGATCACGGGCCGAAGGCTACCCGCCCGTACCGGCGGGCGGCCGAACCGGTGTGGGGCGTGCCACCGACGCGGCGGGGGCAGGCGACAATCGGGCGCATGCGGTTCGGTGTGCTCGGCGAGACCCAGGCGTACGCGGCCGACGGCAGCCTGCTGCCCGTCGCCGGCGGGCGGCTGCGCGCGCTGCTGGTGCTGCTGCTGCTCGACGCCGGCCGCACCGTGGCGCCGCAGCGTCTCGTCGACGGCGTGTACGGCGACCGGCCGCCCGAGCAGGCCACGAACGCACTCCAGTCGCAGGTGTCGCGGCTGCGGCGGCTGCTGCCGGGCGCGCCCGTCGAGTTCGGTCCGGCCGGCTACCGGCTGGCCGTCGACCCCCAGCGGGTGGACGTGCACCGGTTCACCGGGCTGGCCGCTGCCGGGCGGGCGGCGCTGGCCGCCGGTGACCCGGCCGCCGCGGCGGCGTTGCTGCGCGACGCGCTCGGCCTGTGGCGCGGTGAACCCCTCGCGGACGTGACGGACGCGCCGTTCGCCGACGCCGAGGCGGCCCGGCTGCGCCAGGCGCGCCTGGCCGCGGTCGAGGACCGGGTCGAGGCGGAACTGGCGCTGGCACCGGCCGGCGCGCCGCTGATCGCCGAGCTGCGCGACCTGGTGGCCGCGAATCCACTGCGGGAACGGCTGCACGGGCAACTGATGCGTGCCCTGCACGGCGGCGGCCGCCGCGCCGAGGCCCTCGCCGCGTACGCCGACGCCCGCCGGGTCCTGGCCGAGGAACTGGGCACCGACCCGTCGGCGGAGCTGGCCACGCTGCACACGGCGCTGCTGCGCGACGACGCCGCGCCACCCGCCCGGCTGCCCAGCCCGCTGACCAGTTTCGTCGGCCGGGAACCGGAACTGCGGCGCGTGCACGACCTGCTCGGCGCGGCGCGGCTGGTCACCCTGCACGGCCCGGGCGGCGCCGGCAAGACCCGGCTGGCCACCACCGTCGCGTCCGGCCACGACGGGCCGGTGTGCCTGGTGGAACTGGCCGCTGTGGCGACCGGCGCGCCGGTCGCGCCGGCCGTGCTGGCCGCGCTGGACCTGCGCGACGCCGGTCTGCGCACCCCCGGCGGCCCGGCCGACCTGACCGGCCGGCTGGTGGCCGCGCTGGCCGACCGGCGGCTGCTGCTGGTGCTGGACAACTGCGAGCACGTCATCGACGACGCGGCCCGGCTGACCGGCGCGCTGCTCGCCGCCGCACCCGGACTGCGGGTGCTCGCCACCAGCCGGGAGCCGCTGGGCCTCACCGGCGAGGCGCTGTGCCCGGTCGGCGGGCTGCCCGCCCCGGACGGGCCGGCCGCACCGGAGACAGCCGCCGGGTACCCGGCGGTGCGGCTGTTCACCGACCGGGCCGCCGACGTGTCGCCCGGGTTCACCCTCGACGCCGTCACCACCCCGGCGGTGCTGCGGATCTGCCGTACCCTCGACGGGCTGCCGCTGGCCCTGGAGCTGGCCGCGGCGCGCCTGCGGGCCCTGCCGGTGACGCAGGTCGCGGCGCGTCTGGACGACCGGTTCCGGCTGCTGCGCCGCGGCGACCGCACCGCGGCGCCCCGGCACCGCACGTTGGAGGCGGTGGTGGGGTGGAGCTGGGATCTGCTCGACGCCCCGGAGCGGCGGCTGGCCGCCCGGATGAGCGTGTTCGCCGGCGCCGCCGACCTGGCCGCGGTGCAGGCGGTGTGCGCGCCGGACGCCGGGGACGTCGTGGACGTACTCACCGGGCTGGTGGACAAGTCGCTGGTGGAGGCCACCGGCGGGCGCTACCGGATGCTGGAGACGATCCGCGAGTTCGCATCCGCCCGGCTGGCCGAGGGCGGCGGCACCGGGCGGATCCGGGACGCGCACGCCGCGTACTTCCTGGACCTGGCGCTCACGGGCGACGCGGCGCTGCGCGGCGGCGGCCAGGACCGGTGGCTGCGCCGCCTGGACGCCGCGCGTGACGACCTGCACGCGGCGCTGCGGCACGCGGACACCGCGACCGGGTTGCGGCTGGTCGCGGCGCTGGCGTTCTACTGGTGGCTGCGGGGCATGCGCGGTGAGGGCGCGGCCCTGGCCCGGCGGCTGGTCGACCGGCTCGACGGCCCGCCCGGCGGCCTGGCCGAGGAGTACGCGTTGGCTCTGCTGGTCGCCACGCTCGCCGGTGGCGGCGACCGCAGCGAGGTCGACGCCGCGGCCCGGATCCTGTGGACCCTGGCCCGGCCGCCCCGGCACCCGTTCCTGCTGTACCTGTCCGGCATGGCCAGCGGCCCCCCGTCACCGCAGGACGCGGCGGCGCTGCACGAGCAGGCCGTCCGGGACCGGCTGATCGGCGCCGACCCGTGGAGCCGGGCGCTGGGCCTGCTGGGCACCGCGATGGTCAGTCTGCTGCACCACCGGCACGCCCAGGCCCGCACCGACCTGGACGCCGCGCTGGCCGGCTTCCGGGCCCTCGACGACCGCTGGGGCATGATCGTGACACTGTCCACCCGCGCCGAGGCCGCCTACCGCGCCGGTGACGTCGCGTCCGCGGCCACGCCGATGGCGGAGGCGCTGGACCTGGCCGAGCAGCTCGGCTCCACGCTGGACCTGGCGGAGCTGCTGCGTACCCGCGCCGACGGTCGGCTGGCCGCCGGTGACCTGACCGGCGCGGCCGAGGACTACCGGCGGGTGCGGCGCATCGCCGGCCCGGCCGGCGCGCCGGAGCTGGTCGCCGCCGCGTACCTGGGGCTCAGCGAGATCGCCCGCCGCGACGGCGACCCGCAGCGGGCGCGGGCGCTGTGCGAGCAGGCGGTCGCGGACTGCCCGACGGGCTGGTTCGGTGCCGAGGTGGTGCGGCTGGCGGCGCTGGTGACGCTCGGGCAGCTCGCCGACGCCGCCGGCGACACCACGCGGGCCCACGCCTGCTACCGGCAGGTCCTCACCGCCGACGACGGCGTGTGGGACGCGCCGGTGGTGGCCGCGGCGGTCGACGGGCTGGCCGGGCCGCTGCTGCGCGACGGCGACCACGAGTCGGCGGCCCGCCTCCTGGGCGCGGCGGCGGCGCTGCTGGCCGGCACCGCCGCGGCCGACGCCCCGGCCGGCACGCCGACCGCCGCCACGCTGCGGGAACGCCTCGGCGAGGCGGCGTTCGCCACCGCGTACGCCCGGGGCGCGGACCTGCCCCGGCAGCGGGCGCTGGCGCTGCTCGACGGCCGCTGACCGGCGCGGCGCCGCCCGGTGCGCGCGCGGTACGCGCCCGGTCAGCGACCCCGGTGACGCTGACGCCCATGACCGACGACACGACGGCCGTGCTGGCCGACGGGATACGGAAGACGTACGGCCGCACCACCGCCCTGGACGGCTTCGACCTGGCCGTGCCGGCCGGCACCGTGTACGGCGTGCTCGGCCCGAACGGGGCGGGCAAGACCACCGCGGTGCGGATCCTCACCACGCTGCTGCGTTTCGACGCCGGCCGGGCCACGGTGGCCGGGTACGACGTCGCCGCCGCCCCGGACCGGGTCCGCCAGGCGATCAGCCTGACCGGCCAGTACGCGGCGGTCGACGAGGTGCTCAGCGGACGGCAGAACCTGGTGCTGTTCGGCCGGCTGCGGCGGCTGTCCGCGCGCCGGGCCCGCCGCCGCGCCGAGGAACTGCTGGACCGGTTCGGCCTGACCGAGGCCGCGGACCGGTCGGCCGGCGGCTACTCCGGCGGGATGCGCCGCCGCCTGGACCTGGCGGCCAGCCTGGTGGTGCCGCCGCGGGTGCTGTTCCTCGACGAGCCGACCACCGGCCTGGACCCGCGCAGCCGCAACGGCCTGTGGACGGCGGTGCGGGAACTGGTCGCCGACGGCACCACGGTGCTGCTGACCACCCAGTACCTGCAGGAGGCCGACCACCTCGCCGACCGGGTGTGCGTCATCGACGCCGGCCGGGTCGTGGCCGAGGGCACCCCGGAGCGGCTGAAGGCCCGCATCGGCGCCGACCGGCTGGAACTGGTGGTCCGCGACGCGGCGGACCTGCCGGCGGCGGCGGCGGTGGTGGAACGCGCCACCGCCGCGACCGCGACTGTGGACCCCGGGCTGCGCCGTGTGGACGCGCCGGTGGCCGACCGGATCGCCGTGCTCACCGCCGTGCTGCGGGCCCTCGACGAGACCGGGATCGCGGTGGAGGACGTGCTGGTGCGCCGTCCGACGCTGGACGAGGCGTTCCTGCGGCTCACCGGCGGTCACACCGGCGCGCAGCGGGTGGGGGTCGCGTCGTGAGGACACTGACCGACGGGTGGCTGATGGCCGGGCGGAACATGCGCCACGTGGTGCGTGCCCCGGAGGAGATCATCCTCTACTTCAGCCTGCCGATCATGTTCGTGCTGGTGTTCGGCTACGTGTTCGGCAGCGGCATGACGGTGCCGGGCGACGGCAGCTACCGGGAGTTCCTGCTGCCGGGCGTGTTCGTCATGACGATGCTCTACGGCCTCGGCGCGACCGCGTCGGCGGTCGCGGTGGACGCCGGCCGGGGCGTGGTGGACCGGTTCCGGTCCCTGCCGATGGCCCGGTCGGCGCTGCTGTCCGGCCGCGCCGCCGCCGACCTGGTACGGGCCTGCCTGGAGATGACCACACTTGTGGTGTGCGGGCTGCTGGTCGGCTGGCAGTGGCGTGCGGGCACCGGCGCGGCGCTGGCGGCGGTGGCGCTGATCCTGCTGCTGCGCGTCGCGATGACCTGGGTGGGCATCCTGTTCGGGCTGCTCGTGCCGAACCCGGACACGGTCGCGGTGGTGGTGTTCCCGCTGGCGTTCCCGCTGACCGCCCTGTCCAACGTGTTCGTGGCACCGGAGCTGATGCCGGACTGGCTGGGCGCGATCGCCGCCTGGAATCCGCTGTCCGCGACGGTGGCGGCGGCCCGGGACCTGTTCGGCAACCCGGGCCTGGGCGGGGATTCGTGGCCGGCCCGGCACGCGCTGGAACTGGCGGTCGTCTGGCCGCTGGCGCTGATCGCGGTGGCCGCACCGGCGGCGGTGCGCCGCTACCGGCGGCTGGGCCGCTGACAGGGATATCGGGGGGATGAAATCGGGGCGCGGCCGAAGCCGCGCCCCGATGCTCCCAGGCCCTTCCCGGCCGGTGGGGCGAAGACGATCGGCGCCGACCTTCGGACCGACCCGACGTGGACTGGCTGCCCCCGCCTGGCCGTTGTCTACTGGCCGTGCCTCTCACCCTGCCCGTACACCGGTAACCGCGGCCGGTTCGCGCCGCCCCGCCGACCCCCGCCCGCTGGACCTGGCCGCCGCAACCTTCCGGTCGCTCGGCCAGCGGACGAAGGGACGAAGCGAACAACAGCCGCTTCCCGTGGTAGGACTCAAAGACGGTACGGCGTAGCCCCCCGCCGCTGTCAACCCACCCGGGCCTGTCGTGTGTTGCGACACGGCGTGTCGCGTCGGCGCGTCTCGATTCCTGAGCGCGGCTCAGGCACCCAGGTGGTGCCGCAGCATCGCCGCCGCCGCACCCGGATGCTCCTGCGCGAGCAGCCCCGCGGCGGCCAGCACGTAGTCCACGTCCACGACCGGGCGGGCCGCCCGCGGCAACGCCCACCCGCCGGCGTGATCGGTGAGCACCGCGTCCAGCACCGCCTCCGCGGCACCCGGCTCGGCGTGCCGCAGCACCCCACCGGAGCCGACGAGCAGCTTCACCTCCCGCAGGTCCCGCCCGGCCCGCTCCCCCGTCGCCGCGCCCCGCGCGTGCCGCCGCAACGCCACGGTCGCGGCCAGCGCCGCGATACGCCGGTCCACCGCCCGCTCGCCGTCACCGGCGGGCAGGAACCCCGGGTCGGCGGCCCGTACCGCCGCCGCGGCCGCCAGCTGCGGCTCCTCGGCCGCGTCGAGCAGCCGCTCCTCGACGGCGGCGCGCACCACACCAGGCGCGCTCCACCGCATGCCCAGGTCACCCTCGACGGTGCGGGCCCGCCACAGCGTCCCGGCGACCTCCTGACCGGGGCCGCTGTCGCGCTCGTCGGGGGTGAGCACCGAGTACACGTCAGTGGTGGCCCCGCCCACGTCCACCACTGCGAGGTCACCGCCGAGCGTCCCGGCGAGAACCTCCACGCCCGTGAGCACCGCGTCGGGGGTGGCGGCGCGGACCAGCCGCGCGAACCGGGCCCCGCGGGACAGCTTCTTGCCGCCGATGACGTGCCGCAGGAACACCTCCCGGATCGCCGCCCGCGCCGACGCCGGCTCCAGCACCCCGATGCGGGGCAGCACGTTGTCCGCCACCGTCACCGGCACCCCCGCGCCCGCCAGCAGCGCGTGCAGGTCGTCGCGCACGTCGGCGTTGCCCGCGAGCACCACCGGCACCCGGAACCGGGCCCTCGCCAGCCGCGTCGCGTTGTGCGTCACCGTCTCCGCGTCACCGCCGTCGGTGCCGCCCACCAGCAGCACCACGTCCGGGCGGGCCGCCCGCAACGCCGCCACGTCCGCCCCACCCAGACACCCGGCCGCCACGTGCACCACGTTCGCGCCCGCCGACAGACCGACCCGCCGGCCCGCCTGAGCGGTGACGAGGGGCTCGTAACCCACCACCGCGAGGCGCAACCCGCCCCCGGCCGACGAACACACGTACCAGGGCACCTCAGCGACCCCCGCCGACGCGACGGCCGCGCCGACCGCGGTGTCCAGGCCGTGCAGCACATCCGTACCCACCGTGGTGGGCGCCGACGCCGCCGCGACCAGCCGGCCGCCGTCGACGTCCACCACCGCCGCCTTCGTGTACGTCGACCCGACGTCGGCGCAGACGACAGCGCTCACGTTCACGCCCGGCTGTCCACTCACGCCGACGGGGGCACGACCACCGTGCCGGTCGCGGTGACCGCCACGATCGGCTCGTCGAGCACCTCGGCGGCCGACTCGCCCCGGTCCGGGCGCCCCCGGCACACCACCGTCGCCGCGAAGTCGATGGTGCGGCTGCGCGTGCCCACCCGGGTCACCGTCGCCGTCACCTCCAGCACGTCACCGGCCTTCATCGGCGCCCGGAACTGCACATCGGCGTACGCGGCGAACAACCCCTCGTCGCCGTCGGTACGGATGCACACCTCGGTGGCCACGTCCCCGAACAACCCCAGCGCGTACGCCCCGTCGACCAGGTTGCCCGCGTAGTGGGCGTGGGAGTACGGCACGTACCGGCGGTGGACGACGGTCAGACCGACACGCGGATCGCTCATGGAGTGTTCGCCTTCCTGGAGGTGATCAAAGCGTGGACGAGGTAACTGGCGACCTCACCCGGAGTGGTGCCCCGGCCGAAAATCCGATCCACGCCCAGCTCACCGGTCATCGTCTCGTCGAACCGCGGCCCACCCACGATCAGCAGCGGCCGGCGCCCGGCCGGCATCGCCTCCCGGAACGCCGCCGACATCTCCCGCGTGTTGTGCAGGTGCGCGTCGCGCTGCGTCACCACCTGCGACACCAGCACCGCGTCGGCGCGTTCCCGCCGGGCCGCCTCGACCAGCTCCGGCACGCTCACCTGCGCGCCCAGGTTCGTGACCTTCAGCTCCCGGTAGTACTCCAGGCCCTTCTCCCCGGCGATGCCCTTGACGTTGAGGATCGCGTCGATGCCGACCGTGTGCGCGTCGGTGCCGATGCACGCGCCCACCACCGACAGCTTGCGCCGCAACTGCCGCTTCACCACCGCGTTCACCTCCTTGGCCGACAGCAGCGGATAGTCACGCTCCACCACCTGCACCTTCGCCAGATCCACCAGGTGGTTCACCCGCCCGTACACCACGAAGAACGTGAACCCGTCACCGATCGGCTTGGCGTGCACCAGCATCGCCGGGTCCATGCCCATCCTGTTCGCGAGCTGCACCGCCGCGCCCTCGGCCCGCTTGTCGTGCGGCACCGGCAACGTGAACGACACCTGCACCATCCCGTCACCGGTGGTGTCCCCGTACGGCCGCACGACAGTCTTCTCACTCACCGGGGTTGCTCCAGGATCTCGGTGGCCGGGTTGTCGTAGTCCGCCTCGTGCCGCGCCACACCATCGAGGCCCTTGCCCCGGTCCGCCGGCCGCTTCATGATCCCGAACGTGCCCTCGGCGATCGCCGTCAGCAACGACTGGTCCCCGATGCGCTCCAGCAGATCCACCGCCTCACCGAGCACCCGGTGCGCCCGCTGCTGGATGAACCCGCCCGGCGCCGGCACGAAGTCCTCGTGCAACCCGCCCGCCGCGCCCAGCACGTACCGCACGTTCTGCAGCGCGATGTCCCGGTCCGACAACCACGGCGTCACCACCGCCTCGGTCATCATCCCCACCAGCAGGATCCCCTGCCCGGTCATCGTGCCCACCAGGTTGAAGAACCCGTCCAGCAGGTTGCCCCGGAACACGTCCCCGGTCATGTGCTTCGTCGGCGGCATCCACTTCAACGGCGCGTCCGGGAACAACTCCCGCGCCAGCAACGCGTGCGCCAACTCCAACCGGAACGACTCCGGCACATCCGGGTTGATCTCGAACGCGTGGCCCAGCCCCAACTGCCAGTCCGCCAGCCCCGCCTCGTGCGCGAAGAACTCGTTGAGCAGCTGCGACACCGTCACCGTGTGCGCCTCGTCCACCGCATCAGCGGTGGTCAGGTAGTTGTCCTCACCGGTGTTGATGATGATCCCCGCCCGCGCGTGCACCTGCCGCGAGAACCGCTGGTCCACGAACGTACGAATCGGGTTGATGTCGCGGAACAGGATCCCGTACATCGAGTCGTTGAGCATCATGTCCAGACGCTCCAACCCGGCCAGCGTCGCCATCTCCGGCATGCACAGACCCGACGCGTAGTTCGTCAACCGCACATACCGGCCCAGCTCCCGCGACGTCTCATCGAGCGCCGCCCGCATCAACCGGAAGTTCTCCTGCGTCGCGTACGTGCCCGCGAACCCCTCCCGCGTCGCGCCCTCCGGCACGTAGTCCAGCAGCGACTGCCCCGTCGACCGGATCACCGCGATCACATCGGCGCCCGCCCGCGCCGCCGCCTGCGCCTGCGGAATGTCCTCGTAGATGTCACCCGTCGCCACGATCAGGTAGATCCACGGCCGCCGTTGCGGATCCCCGAACCGCTTGACGAGGCGATCCCGCTCCGCGCGCCGCCGGTCGATCGCCCGGATCCCCGCCGCGACCGCCTTACGCGACGCCCGCCGAGCCGCCGTCGCCGCCTTCCCCGACGGCTGCGCGAACCGCACCGACCCCGCCGCCGCCTTCTGCGCCAGCAACGTCACATCCGCGATGCCCTCACGCGCCAGCGCGTCGAACACCGGCACCGCCACCCCGTGCCCCAGCCCCACATCCGCGACCACCGCGTCCACGAGCCGGTTCACCCACGGAATACCGTCCGGGTCCGCGCCGGTCACCCCGGCCAGCCGCAGCACCGCCCGCTCCACCGACACCGTGGTGTGGCTGCGCGCCAGATCCACCACCGGCTGCCCGGCCCGGCGCGCCAACTCCCGCGCCCGCGCTACCAACGCCGGATCCAGCCCAAGCTTCCCTGTCACGAAGACCCTTCCTGATAGATCACGTCACCGCGCAACACAGTGGCCCGGCACACCGGCAGCGGCGTCGGATCGTCCGCGCCCCGCACCTCCGGATCCTCCGCCAGCACCACCGGCAGCCCCCGCTCCACGCCCGCCGGGGTGTCCCACACCGCGAACGTCGCCGGCGCCCCCAACGCCAGCACACCCTCGTTGTCCAGGTGCACCGCCCGCCACCCGCCGCGCGTGTGCGCCGCGAACGCCGCCCGCACACTCATCCGCTGCGCCGGATTGTGATGCGCCGCCGCCGCCCGCACCGAACCCCACGGATCAACCGGCGTCACCGGCGAATCCGACCCGAACGCCAACGCCACCCCGACCCCGTGCATCGCACCCATCGGATTCGACTCCAGCGAACGGGCCAACCCCAGCCGCGACTCGTACATCCGGCCCGCACCGCCCCACAACCTGTCGAACGCCGGCTGCATCGACGCCACGATCCCGTACTCCACGAACCCGGCGATCAACGCCTTGGTCATGATCTCCGCGTGCTCCACCCGGTGCCGGGCCGCCCGCAACCGGTCCACACCCACCGACCGCGCCGCCAGCCCGAACCCCGCAAGCACCGTCCCGATCGCCGCGTCCCCGATCGCGTGGAACCCGCCCTGCAACCCGTGCGCCGCGCAATCCAGCAGATGATCACGCACCTGCTCCGCCGACACGTACCCGTGCCCGCACGCCCCCGCCTCACCGTCCAGGTACGCCGCCGACACGTGCGCCGTCCGCGACCCCAGCGCCCCGTCGGCGAACAGGTCACCACCCGCACCCACCGCACCCAACTCCCGGGCCTTCGCCGCACCCAGCAGCTCACCCCAGTACCCGTACACCTCCGGCACCCCGGCCCCCGAGATCGCCAGCAGCCCGGTGAAGTCCTCCTCGTCGGAGATGTCCGGACCGCCGCACTCGTGCACCGCCGCGACACCCAGCGACGCCGCGTGCTCCAGGGCCCGCCGCTGCGCCGCCACCCGCTGCGCCCGCGAAACCGACCCGAACGCCGCCGCACGCACCACGTGATGCGCGTCCCGCCGCAGCCACCCCGACGCGGCGTACCCGGCCGCCGCCACCACCTCCGGGCACGCCGCCAGCAACCCCGCCGACACCAGCGCCGAATGGATCGACGCCTGCGACAGATACACCCGCCGCCCACCGGCCGCCCGATCCAGCTCCGCCGCATCCGGCAGCGCCGCGTCCACCCACGCCGACTCGTCCCAGCCGTGCCCCAGCACCACCGCGTCACCCGGCAGACCCGCCGCGAACGCCGACACCGCGTCCAGCAGCTCACCCGCCGACCGCACCGCCGACAGATCCAGCCCCGACAACGCCAACCCGGTATCGGTCGCGTGCACGTGCGCGTCCACGAACGCCGGCGTCACCAGCGCACCGCCCAACTCCACCACCCGGTCCGCCGACGGCACGTCCGCGTCCGTGCCCAACCAGGCGATCCGCCCGTCCCGCACCAGCAGCGCCGTCGCGCTCGGGTCCGCCGGACAGTGCAGCACTCCACCGCGATACAGCGTCGAGGGGTTCGTCATGGTCTCAGTCTGCCGCCAGACGAGCCTCGAACAGACCGCGCACCCCCGGCTCGGCCCGCAACAGGTCCAACGCCAGCGTGGCGTGCCCCGGCACATACCCGTTGCCCACCAGCATCGTCACATCCGCGGCCAGGCCCTCCGCGCCCAGCGCCGCCGCCGCGAAACTCGTCGCCATCGAGAAGAAGACCACCGTACCGCCGTCCGCCGTGGCCAGCACCGCGCCGTGCTCACACCCCGGCACGTCCACGCACACCACGGTCACGTCCGCCGGCACCCCCAGCGCCGTCGTCACCGCCGTCGACAACCCCACCGGATCCCGCGCATCCGCCAGCGCCACCACGTCGGCCAGCCCGGCCGCCGTCAGCGCGTCCCGCTCCGCGGCCACCGGAACCACCCCGACGGTACGGGCGGCGCCCGCCCGCCGCGCCGCGGCGAGGGACAACGACCCGCTCTTACCCGCCCCGCCGATCACCGCCACCGACACCGGACGCGGATCCCTCTCCCGGGACCGCCGCGCCACCTGCTCGGCCACCACCCGCGCCGTCAACGCCGGCGCCCCGCACACGTCCAGCACCGCGAGGGACAACTCGGGGTGCAGGTCCGGCGGCAGCACCGCCGCGATCGACCGGGCGAACAGGATCGCGTACCCGTCGCACGGCACCTGCTCGCTGCGCCCGTCCCAGCGGGCCAGCCCGTCGGTGATCGTCAGCGGCGTCAGCGTCAGCGACACGAGCGTCGCCACCCGGTCACCCGCCTTCAGCCCCAGTGGCGACCGGCGGCCCGCCTCCTCGACGGTGCCGATCAGCATGCCGCCCGACCCGGTCACCGGGTTCTGCATCTTCCCCCGCGCCGCCACGATCTCCAGCACCTCGGCGCGGACCTTCTCCCCGTCGCCGCCGTGCTTCTCCGCCAGCTGCCGGAAACTCGCCGCGTCCAGGTTCAGCCGCTCGACCCGGATCCGCACCTCGTTCGCCGCGATCCGCGGATCGGCGTCCAGCCGCCAGGCCGCCTGCGGGAGCACTCCCGCCGGTTCCACGACTCGGTGCAGACCCACCGGTGACGTCACGCCTACCCCCTATGTCCAGCCGCCCGAACCCCCGGCCAGGGGTCGCGTCGCGGGAAAACTTACGGCAGACTAATTTCTTCACCGCAGATTTTCCAGTAGCCTGCACAATTGTTGATCAACCCGCACCCGCTGACGAGGAGGGGCCGTGACCCAGACCCAACCGGTGGAGACCATGCCGACGCCCCGCACCGCGCCGCCCACCGTCCCGGCCGCCGGACAGCCCTACGAATACCGCCGCGCGCCCCTCGTCGAACCCGACTGGACCCGCTTCCCCGGCTGGCGCCACGTCACCCGCGACCAGTGGGAGAGCGCCCAGTGGCAGCGGGTCAACTGCGTCAAGAACATCAAGCAACTGCGCGCCGTCCTCGGCGACACCGTCGACGAGACCTTCTACGCCGACCTGGAGGCCGACCAGAAGGCCCTGGCCACCATGTCCATGCTGGTGCCGCCGCAGATGCTCAACACCATGGCACCGCATCAGCCGATGAGCACCGAGGCGCTGCTCGCCGACCCGATCCGCCGCTACATGATCCCGGTCGCCTCCGACCGGCGCACCGACTGGCCGTCACACCCGTACGCCAGCCGCGACAGCCTCCACGAACACGACATGTGGGTCGCCGAGGGTCTCACCCACCGCTACCCCACCAAGGTCCTCGCCGAGCTGCTCTCCACCTGCCCGCAGTACTGCGGCCACTGCACCCGCATGGACCTCGTCGGCAACTCCACCCCCGCCGTCGACAAGCTCAAGCTCACCCTCAAGCCCGTCGACCGCTACGACGCCCACATCACCTACCTCAAGGCCCACCCCGGCGTACGCGACGTGGTCGTCTCCGGCGGCGACGTCGCCAACGTGCCGTGGCGCAACCTCGAGTCGTACCTGATGCGCCTGCTGGAGATCGAGACGATCCGCGACATCCGGCTCGCCACCAAGGCGCTCATGGGCCTGCCCCAGCACTGGCTCCAGCCCGACGTGGTCGAGGGCCTCGAACGGGTCGCCCGCACCGCCGCCCGCCGCGGCGTCAACCTCGCCATCCACACCCACGTCAACCACGCCCAGTCGCTGACCCCGCTGGTCGCCAAGGCCGCCCAGACCGCACTCGACGTCGGTGTCCGCGACGTCCGCAACCAGGGCGTACTCATGCGCGGCGTCAACGCGACAAACGCCGACCTGCTCGACCTCTGCTTCGCGCTGCAGGGCGAGGCGGGCATCCTGCCTTACTACTTCTACATGTGCGACATGATCCCCAACGCCGAGCACTGGCGCGTCCCGGTCTGGCACGCCCAGCAGCTGCAGCACGACATCATGGGCTACCTGCCCGGCTACGCCACCCCGCGGATCGTCTGCGACGTGCCGTTCGTCGGCAAGCGCTGGGTGCACATGCTCACCGACTACGACCGTGAGCGCGGCATCTCGTACTGGACCAAGAACTACCGCACCTCGATCGAGTCGGCGGACCTGGAGGCACTGAACAAGCGCTACGCCTACTACGACCCGATCGACACGCTGCCCGAGGCCGGCCAGGCCTGGTGGCTCGCGCACAAGGACGACTGACAGGACCCGCAGGCGCACGACGGCGGGCCACCTCATCGCAGAGGTGGCCCGCCGTTCGCGTACTCACTTGTCGAAGGCGTCCTTGACGTCGCGGCCCGCCTGCTTGGCGTGCTCCCCGGCCTGCCGGGCGCGCGCCGTGCTCTGCTCGGAAGCGCCCTCGGCCCGCAACCGCTCGTTGTCGGTGACGTCGCCGATGCGCTCCTTGGCCATGCCGCTCATCTCCTGGGCCTTGTTCTTCGCCTTGTCGGTGAAGCTCATGTCGCCCTCCCTCGTCCGGCTACGCCTTGCCCTTGCCGCGTCCCCGGTGCCGGTCGTCACAAACGCTGTCGACCGGTGCACATCGCGTCATGCGTCCTAGGACAATAGGTTGAAGATGGACGCCCCGGCCGGGGCCGCGGCGTCGTGGTTGACTGGGCCGGTGAACGAGATCCTGCTGATCCGCCACGGCGAGACCACGTGGAGCGCGAGTCACCGGCACACCTCGTACACCGACCTGGACCTGACGCCCGACGGCGAGCGGCAGGCACGCGCGCTGGCTCCCCTGCTTGCCGACCGGCGCTTCGCCCGGGTGTTCTCCAGCCCCCGGCAGCGCGCCACCCGCACCGCCGCCCTGGCCGGGCTCACCGTGAACGCCATCGAGCCCGACCTGGCCGAATGGCACTACGGCGAGTACGAGGGACGCACCACCGCGGAAATCCAGGCCGAACGGCCCGGCTGGACGATCTGGACCGACGGCGGCCAAGGCGGCGAGTCACCGGAGCAGGTGGGCGCCCGCCTGGACCGCGTGCTGGACCGGGCCGCCCCGCTGCTGGAGCAGGGCGACGTCGCGCTCGTCGGGCACGGGCACAGCCTGCGCGCCCTCGGCGCACGCTGGATCGGGCTGCCGCCCTCGGCCGGCGCGCTGCTGCGGCTGGACACCGCCACCCTCAGCGTGCTCGGTCACGAGCACGGCCGGCGGGTGATCAGGCGGTGGAACCTGCCGGCTCCGCCGACGGACGGGGACGCCCCCGACCGGACAACTCGCCACTGATCTTCGGCGGCCGGTGCTCGTACGGCGTGGACAGCACCACAGTGGTGCGCGTGGTGACGTTCGCGGAAGTGCGGATCTCCTGGAGCACCCGTTCCAGGTCGGCCGGACCGGCCACCCGCACCAGCAGGAGGTAGAAGTCCTCCCCCGCCACCGAGTAGCACGAGTCGATCTCGGGCAGGTGCGCCAGCCGCTCCGGCGCGTCGTCCGGCTGCGACGGGTCGAACGGCCGGATCGCCACGAACGCGGTCAGCGGCAGGTCCAGCGCCTCGAACGACACCCGCGCGGAGTATCCCTTGATCACCCCGCGCTGCTCCAGCCGGCGGACCCGCTGGTGCACGGCCGACACCGACAGGCCCACCCGCTCGGCCAGATCCGTGTACGACAGCCGACCGTCCCCGGTCAGCGCGGCTACGATGGCACGGTCGATCTCCTCCACGCGCTGCACAGTAGCCGGAAAAGCGCTCCCATGCCGCACCCGGCCCGCCGCGGTGACGCTCAGCGCGCCGTCCGGTCGCGCACCGCGTCCGCGGCGTAGTTCAGCACCTCCGCCATGTCCTCCTCGTCCAGGAACGGCAGATCGGTGAGGATGTCCGTGACGGACATGCCCTCGGCCATCATGGCCAGCAGGGTGGCCACGGGGATGCGCGACTGCCGCACGCAGGGCGCACCCCCCCATGACGTCGGGGTCCACGGTGATCCGGGGAAAGGTCACCGCGACAGGCTAGCCCTTCGCCAGCGCGCGGGAGATGACCAGCCGCTGGATCTGGTTGGTGCCCTCGACGATCTGGAGCACCTTGGCCTCGCGCATGTACCGCTCGACCGGGTGGTCGGCGACGTACCCGGCGCCGCCGAGCACCTGCACCGCGTCGGTGGTCACCCGCATCGCCACGTCCGTGGCGAACAGCTTCGCCTTGGCCGCCTCGATCGAGTACGGGCGTCCGGCGTCGCGCAGCCGCGCGGCGGCGAGCATGAGCGCCCGCGCGGCGGAGATCTGGGTGGCAGCGTCGGCCAGGCCGAACCCGAGCCCCTGGAAGTCGATGATCGCGCGGCCGAACTGGCGGCGTTCCCGGGCGTAACCGACCGCGTAGTCGAGCGCGCCCTGGGCCAGGCCGACCGCGCACGCGGCGATGCCCAGGCGGCCGGAGTCCAGCGCCGACATCGCGATGGTGAACCCGGCGCCCTCGCCGCTGATCAGCCGCTCCGCCGGCACGCGGGCGTCGTCGAAGGCGATCTGCGCGATCGGCGAGGCGTGCAGGCCCATCGTGCGCTCGGCGGCCTGCGGGTGGATGCCCGCCGTGGACCGGTCGGCCAGCAGGCAGGAGATGCCCTTCGGGCCGGGCCCGCCGGTACGGCAGAAGATGTTGTAGAAGTCGGCCACCCGGGCGTGCGTGATCCACGCCTTGGTGCCGGTCACCACGTACGCGTCGCCGTCGCGCACCGCCCGCGTGGTCAGCGCCGCCGCGTCCGAGCCACCCTGCGGCTCGGACAGACAGTACGCCCCGAGCAGCTCCCCGCCGATCATGTCCGGCAGGAGTCTGCGCTGTTCGTCGGTGCCGAACTGGGCCAGCGGATAGCAGGACAGCGTGTGCACGCTGACCGCCTCGGCCACTGCCAGCCACCGGCTGGCGAGGATCTCCAGCACCTGGAGGTACACCTCGTACGGCTGGGCGGCGCCGCCGTGCTCCTCCGCGTACGGCAGGCCGAGCAGGCCGGCCCGGCCGAGGGTGCGCAACACCTCCCGGGGGAACTCGGCGCGGGCCTCGAAACCGGCGGCGGCCGGGGCCAGCTCCCGGTCGGCGAGTTCGGTGGCGAGGTCCAGCAGGTCGTGGGCCTCGTCGGTGGGCAGGATCCGGTCGACGTTCATAGCGCGATGAGCTCCGTGGGGATGGTGTTGAGCCGTTGCCCGCCGTCCGCCGTGCAGACGACGATGTCCTCGATCCGGGCTCCGTGCCGCCCGGCGAGATAGATCCCGGGTTCGACCGAGAAAGCCATGCCGACTTCGAGCGGCCGGGAGTTGCCGGTCACCACGTACGGCTCCTCGTGGCCGTCGAGGCCGATGCCGTGGCCGGTACGGTGCAGGAAGGCGTCGCCGAAACCGGCGGCGCCGATGATGTCGCGGGCGACCGCGTCGAGGGCCTCGGCGGTCACGCCCGGCGCCACGGCGGCCACGGCGGCGCGCTGCGCCTCCCACAGCACCGCGTAGTAGTCCACGAACTCGGCCGGAGCGGGACCGCCGGCGACGTACGTGCGGGTGCAGTCGGAGCGGTAGCCCGACGGCATGGTGCCGCCGATGTCGACCACCACCGGCTCGCCCACGCCGATCGGGCGGTCCGACGTGCCGTGGTGCGGGCTCGCCCCGTTCGGGCCGGCGGCGACGATGACGAAGTCGGCAGCGGCGTGCCCGGCGGCCCGGATCGCGGCGGCGAGGTCGGCGGCGACCTCCCGCTCGGTGCGGCCGGGGCGCAGCCACTCCCCCATCCGCAGGTGCACCGCGTCGATCGCGGCGCCCGCCTCGGCCAGCGCCGCCACCTCGGCGGACGACTTGCGGATCCGCATCTCCCGCAGCACGTCGGAGGCGAGCCGCTGGGCCGCGCCGGGCAGCGCGTCGCGCAGGGCGAGGACCTGCTGTGCCCACATCCGGTCGGCCAGCCCGAGGGCGCGGACCGGGCCGGGCAGCGCCGCGCGCACCAGCGGCCACGGGTCGGTGCCGTCGGCGTGGTCGACGATCCGGTACCCGGCGCCGGGCGCGGCCTCGGCGTCCGGCCGCTCCAGCACCGGCACGATCAGCGTCGGCTCACCCTCGGCGGGCAGGACCAGGCAGGTCAGCCGCTCCCCCTCGCGGGCGTCGTAGCCAGTCAGGTAGCGAAGGTCGGAACCCGGGGTGAGCAGCAGCGCGTCCAGGCCCGCCGCGGCGGTGGCGCGCTGGGCCGCGATCAGTCGCCCGGCGGGGTACAGTTCCTCGATTCCCACACCCCGAAGCTTAACGGTCGTTTGGGTGCGCGCGGGAGTCCGCCCACGGCTGCGTCCGTCGTACGCGCCGGGCGGTTGCGGGCACGAGCGACCATGGAGTGGTGATCCGCTTTCTGCTGAACCTGCTGTGGCTCGTCTTCGGCGGCGGCTTCGTCCTGGCCCTCGGCTACGGCATCGCCGCCCTGATCTGCTTCGTCCTCGTCGTCACCATCCCGTTCGGCGTCGCCTCGCTGCGGCTCGCCTCGTACTCGCTGTGGCCGTTCGGCCGCACCCTCGTGTCCAAGCCGGGCGCCGGCCTGCCCTCCGGCCTGGCGAACGTGCTCTGGGTGGTGCTGGCCGGCTGGTGGCTGGCGCTGTCGCACATCCTCGCCGGGGTCGCGCTCTGCGTGACGATCATCGGCATCCCGTTCGGGGTGGCCAACTTCAAGCTGGTCCCCGCAGCGCTGTGGCCGCTCGGCCAGGAGGTCGTCGAGACCCCGTAGCGGCACGCGGGCCGCCCGCCTCGCCGTTCCGGCTGACCGCTGGCGGTCGGCACGGCCGACCGCCGACGGGCCGACCGTCGCCCCGTCGTTCCCCTGCCCTGTCCACCTCTCCCGCTCACACCACTGTCGCGCGGCGACTTGGACCGAGAGCGACAAGCCTCACCACCCCTACCCCATCCTAGGAGGATGGGGTGATTGTCGACCCTCGGTGGCGGGAAGGACGCGATTGCGGCTCGCACGGACGCGGCGCTGGCTAGCGTCGGGAGGGTGCGGGACGGGGTGATCGAGGCACTCAAGGCGGACCCGGCGATGTCCGGCCTGCGCCGGTCGCTGGAGTTCTACCACGGCGACCCGGCGCGCGACGCCGCCCTGGACGCGTTCTACGCGCCGCTGGTCCGCGCCGGTGACCTCGTCTTCGACGTGGGCGCGCACGTGGGCGACCGGCTGGGCAGCTTCCGCCGCCTCGGCGCGACCGTGGTGGCGGTCGAGCCACAACCGCTGTGCGCCCGGGTGCTGCGCGAGATGCACGCGGGCGACGACGCGGTGACAGTGGTGGAGGCGGCGTGCGGGCATACCGCCGGACCGGTGCGGCTGCACGTCAACTCGGCCAACCCCACGGTCTCTACCGCCTCCCCCGGCTTCGTCCGCGCCGCCGACGGGGCGCCCGGCTGGGCGGACGAGACCTGGGACGCGCAGATCGAGGTGCCCGGCACCACGCTCGACGCGCTCGTGACCGCGTACGGCGAGCCGGCGTTCGTGAAGATCGACGTGGAGGGCTTCGAGGACGCCGTGCTGGCCGGGCTGAGCCGGCCGGTGCCGGCGTTGTCGTTCGAGTTCACCACCATCGCCCGGGTGGCGGCGGCGCGCTGCCTGGACCGGCTCACCGGGCTCGGCTTCACCCGGTTCACGGTGGCGGTCGGTGACGAGATGCAGTTCGCGCTGCCCGGCTGGCTGCAAGCCGCCGAGGTGGCCGCGTACCTGCGTGCGCTGCCGGACGAGGCCAACTCCGGCGACGTGTACGCCCGCCGCTGAGCGTCCACTCCGGACAGCCCCGGGACGCGGCGCAAGGCATCGCCCCTGCTCATCTCCGTGATCGCGCGTGGGGCGCGTATGACTCGTATCCGGCCGGCACGGTGGCCGGTTTCGTCGCGCAGACCAACTGCCTCGACGCCGGCCTGGTCGTGCCGGGCACCACGATCCGCGTACCGCTGGACCGGCAGGTCCCCGGGCTGCCCACGCAGGTCGGCGCCGGCGGCGGCCACATGAGCCCGGCGCTGGTCGCCCAGGCGTGGAACACCTACCAGGGCCGCCTCACGGGCCTGATGACCTGGTCGGTCAACTGGGACGGGTCGAAGGGCTGGAGGCCGCGTTGCACCCCGGCGTGGAGCCCCACCGCTGGCGCGGGTTGCCGGACCCTGCGAGGCTGGCGCTCGTGTATGACTACGACCTGCTGGTGCTGGGCTCCGGACCGAGTGGACAGAAGGCGGCGATCGCCGCGGCGAAGCTGGGCCGCCGCGTCGCGATCGTGGACCGCCGCGACATGCTCGGCGGGGTGTGCATAAACACCGGCACCGTGCCCTCGAAGACGCTGCGCGAGGCGGTGCTCTACCTGACCGGGCTGAGCCAGCGCGACCTCTACGGCAGCAGCTACCGGGTCAAGGAGGACATCACCGTCGCCGACCTGGCCGCCCGCACCCAGCACGTGATCAGCCGGCAGACCGACGTCATCCGCAACCAGCTGGCCCGCAACAAGGTCTCGCTGATCACCGGCACCGGCCGGTTCGCCGACGCCCACTCGGTCTGGGTGGACGCCGGCTCCGGCCGGGAGACCCGGGTCAGCTTCGACAAGGCGGTCGTCGCCGCCGGCACCCGCCCCGCCCGCCCGGACAGCGTCGACTTCGACGACCGGACGATCGTCGACTCCGACGGCGTGATCAACCTCCAGGCCGTCCCACGCAGCATGGTCGTGGTCGGCGCCGGGGTGATCGGCATGGAGTACGCGTCCCTGTTCGCCGCGCTCGGTACGAAGGTGACCGTGGTCGAGCGCCGCCCGCGGATGCTCGACTTCTGCGACGAGGAGATCGTCGAATCCCTGAAGTACCACCTGCGGGACCTGTCGGTGACCTTCCGCTTCGGCGAGGAGGTGGCCGCCGTGGAGAAGCACCGCAGCGCCGCGCTCTGCGTCCTGCGCAGCGGCAAGAAGATCGTCGCGGACACGGTGATGTACTCCGCCGGGCGGCAGGGGCAGACCGACGACCTCGCGCTGGAGGCGGCCGGGCTCACCGCCGACCACCGAGGGCGGATCTCCGTCGACGCCGACTACCGCACGGCAGTCGACAACATCTACGCGGTCGGCGACGTGATCGGCTTCCCCGCCCTGGCGTCCACCTCGATGGAACAGGGCCGGCTGGCCGCCCAGCACGCCTGCGGCGAACCGGCACGCGGCATGTCGGAGCTGCAACCGATCGGCATCTACACCATCCCGGAGATCAGCTTCGTCGGGAAGACCGAGGAGGAGCTGACCGAGGCGTCCGTCCCGTTCGAGGTGGGCATCGCCCGCTACCGGGAACTGGCCCGGGGGCAGATCGTCGGCGACTCGTACGGGATGCTGAAACTACTGGTCTCGCCCGGGGACGGGCGGCTGCTCGGGGTGCATGTGTTCGGCACCGGCGCCACCGAGATCGTCCACATCGGGCAGGCGGTGATGGGTTGCGGCGGCACCGTCGACTATCTGCTCGACGCGGTGTTCAACTATCCCACGCTCGCGGAGGCGTACAAGGTGGCGGCCCTGGACGCCGCCAACAAGATCCGCAACATCACCCGGATCGACACCTGACCTCCTCCCCCGCCCTCCCCTCGTCGATCTTGCACTTTCGGCCCGATTCACGCCCGTTATGCCGGCTATACGCGGGCAGTAAGCACAAGATCGACGGGGAGAGGGGGTGGGTGGAGGATGGGTCAGCGGCCGGTGGCGTAGCCCTGGGCACCCCGGGGGTTGGCCGCGGCGGAGAGGATCCCCGTGCGCGGGTCGCGGGTCACCGCGCACATGCGGCCCAGGCTCCACGGGTCGGACAGCCGGACGGTGTGGCCCCGGGCGCGCAGGCCGGACAGCACGTCGGCGGCGAACCGGTCCTCCAGCACCAGCACGCCCGGCTCCACCTCGCGCGGATAGAACGACGCGGGCAGGCTGGTGGTGTGCCACGTCGGGGCGTCGATCGCCTCCTGCAACTCCTGCCCGCCGGCCAGGTGCCGCAGCAGGAACAGCAGCTGCCACTGGTCCTGCTGGTCGCCGCCGGGCGTGCCGCACGCCAGCACCGGCTCGCCGTCGCGGAGCACGAGCGTCGGGCTGAGCGTGGTACGCGGACGCCGACCCGGCCGCAGCGTCGAGGCGAGCCCCTCCTCCAGCCAGCACATCTGCAACCGGCTGCCGAGCGGGAAGCCCAGCTCCGGAACGGCGGGTGAACTCTGCAGCCAGCCGCCGCTCGGGGTGGCGGAGATGATGTTGCCCCACCGGTCCACCACGTCGACGTGGCAGGTGTCGCCGCGGGTCACGCCGTCGGCCCGTACCGTGGGTTCGCCGGTGCTCGGGTCCTGCGGGACGGCCCCGCGACGCACGTCGGCGTGCAGGTGGGACGGCAGCCGGGGCGGTTCACCCGCCGGGCTGCCGGGACGCAGCGACGTGTCGGCCCGGTCGCCCACCAGCGCGGCCCGCGAACGGGCGTACCCGGCCGACAGCAGCGCGACGCCCGGAACGTCGGTGTCGCCGTACCACGCCTCACGGTCGGCGAACGCGAGCTTCAGCGCCTCGGCCTGCGCATGGATGCCCCCCACGCTCGACGGGTCGTACACCGCCGGGTCGTCGAGCGCGTCCAGCATGGACAGGGTCTGGAGCAGCACCGGGCCCTGGCCCCAGAAGCCGGTCTTGGCGACCGTGTGCCCGTGCCAATCCAGCGTGACCGGTTCCTCCCAGGTGGCCGACCAGCGGGCCAGGTCGTCGCCGGTGACCAGCCCGGCGTGGGCGTGCCCGCTGGAGTCGCGGAACGGCAGCCGGCTGAACGCGTCGATCGCCTCCGCGACGAAACCCTCCCGCCAGGCATGACGGGCCGCCTCGATCTGCGCCTCGCGGTCGGTACCGGCGGCCCGTCCCGCGTCGACGAGGCGGCGCAGCGTGTCCGCGTACGCCGGGTTGGTGACCATCTCCCCCGGCGCGGGTGGGCGGCCGTGGCGGAGCCAGAGGCGCGCGGAGGTCGGCCAGTGGTCGGTGAACAACGACCGGACCCGCGCGACGGTCTGCCCGGCGGCGCCGACGAGCGGGTGACCGGCGGCGGCGTAGCCGATCGCCGGTTCCAGCACCTCGGCGAGCGTGCGGGTGCCGTGGTCGCGCAGCAGCAGCAACCAGGCGTCGACAGCGCCCGGCACCACGGCGGCGAGCGGACCGGCGCCGGGCACGAGGTCCAGGCCGAGTGAGCGGAAGTGCGCCACAGTGGCGGCGGCCGGCGCCGGGCCCTGACCGCAGAGCACCCGCGGGGTGCTGTCGGTCGCGGTAGCGAGGATCGCGGGCACCTCCCCGGCCGGGCCGTTGAGGTGCGGCTCCACCACGTGCAGCACGAACCCGGCGGCCACCGCGGCGTCGAAGGCGTTGCCGCCGCGTTCCAGCACGCCCATCGCGGACTGGCTGGCCAGCCAGTGGGTGGAGGAGACCATGCCGAACGTGCCGCGCAGCGTCGGCCGGGTGGTGAACGTCATCGGCGGTGAGCCTACGCGGTGCCCGCGACGTCGGCACGGTTCGTCGCGCCGGCGCCGTCCCCCTCGCCGCCGTCGAGCGGGAACAGGCACGCGGCGTGGTGACCGGGGGCCACCTCGGCCGGCGCCGGGTCGGTCCCGGCACACGCGGGGCGGGCCTGGGGGCAGCGGGTACGGAAGCGGCAGCCGCTCGGCGGGTCCACCGGGCTGGGGATGTCACCGGTGAGCACGATCCGGCGGCGCTGCCGCTCGACCCGCGGATCGGCCACCGGCACCGCCGACAGCAGCGCCGCCGTGTAGGGGTGCGCCGGGTGCCGGTAGATGCGTTCCGGTGGGCCGGTCTCGACGATGCGGCCCAGGTACATCACCGCGATCCGGTCGCTCATGTGCTCGACGGCGGCCAGGTCGTGCGCGATGAACAGGTACGTCAGCCCGAGGTCGCGTTGCAGGTGCCGGAGCAGGTTCATGATCTGCGCCTGGACGCTCAGGTCCAGCGAGGCGATCGGCTCGTCCAGGACGATCAGGTCCGGCTCACCGGCCAGCGCCCGGGCCACGCCGACCCGCTGGCGCTGGCCGCCGGACAGCTCGTGCGGATAGCGCCCGGCCGTGTCGGCGCGTAGGCCGACCAGGTCCAGCAGCTCCGCGACCCGGGCCCGCCGGGCGGCGGCGGACGTGGCGAGCCGGTGCACGACCAGCGGCTCGGCGATGCTGTCGCCGACCGTCCGGCGGGGATCCAGCGACGCCTGCGGATCCTGGAAGACCATCGCCACGTGACGGCGCGTCGCGCGCAGGCGGCGGCGCGACCAGCGGGTCACGTCCTCGCCCGCCACCCGGACCCGGCCGGCGGTCGGGTCGACCAGCCGCAGCAACGCCAGACCGGCTGTGGACTTGCCGCTGCCCGACTCGCCCACCAGCCCGAGCGTCTCGCCCCGGCGTACGGCGAGGCTGACGCCATCCACCGCGCGGACCGTTCCGGCCGGCGTCGGGAAGTGCACCTTCAGGTCGTCCAGCTCGGCGACCACGTCCGGGGTGTCGGCGCTCATCCGGCCTCTCCACGGTAGAAGGTACGAACCGTGTGCCCGTCGCCGACCGGCGTCAGCGGGGGCAGCTCGTGCTCGCAGCGGGGATCGGCGCGTACCGGGCATCGCGGCCAGAACGCGCAGCCGGGCGGCAGGTCAAGCGGGCTCGGCGGCGAACCGGGGATGGCCACCAGGTCCTCGCCGCGCCGCGCCGGGTCCGGCCGGGCCGCCAGCAACGCCCTGGTGTACGGATGCGTCGGGGTGTCGAACACCGCGTCGACCGGCCCCTGCTCGACGATCCGCCCTCCGTACATGACCGCGACGGTGTCGGCGATGCCGGCGACCACGCCCAGGTCGTGGGTGACCCAGACGACGGCCGTGCCCAGCCGCGCCTGCAGGTCGGCGACCAGTTCGATGATCTGCGCCTGCGTGGTGACGTCCAGCGCGGTGGTCGGCTCGTCGGCGATCAGCAGGTCCGGCTCGCAGGCAAGCGCCATGGCGATGGCGACGCGCTGCCGCATGCCGCCGGAGAACTGGTGCGGGTACGCGTCGACGCGGCCCGCGGCCGACGGGATGCCCACCAGCTCCAGCAGCTCCACCGCCCGGTCGCGGGCGGCACGGCGGGTCAGGCCGAGGTGCTCCTCGGCCGCCTCGGTGACCTGCCGGCCCACCGGCAGCACCGGGTTGAGCGAGGTCATCGGATCCTGGAAGACGAACCCGACATGCTGGCCGCGCAGCTTGCGGCGGCGGTCGTCGGGCAGCGCGGTCAGCTCGTCGTCGAGCAGCCGCACCCGGCCGGTGACCGTGGCGGCGCGCGGGGCGAGGCCGGTGGCGGCGAGCAGGGTCATGCTCTTGCCGCTGCCGGACTCGCCGACCAGGGCGAACGTCTCGCCCGGCCGCACCTGCCAGGACACCCCGGCCACCGCTCGGACCGGGCCGTTGCGGGTGCCGACGGTGACGGTGAGGTCGTCCACGGACAGCACTGTCGAGTCGGTCATGGGGTGCCGGTCCTGGCTCGGCATGCGCTCGTGGCCCTCGCTTCGCTCGGTGCGCTCGCTCATGCGGTGCGGGCTCGGCATGCGCTCGGTGCGCTCGCTCATGGGGTGCTCCTGCGTGCCTCGCCGAGGGTGAGCTGGCGCGGGTCGAGCACGTCGCGCAGCGCGTCGCCGACCAGGTTGAACGCCAGCACGGTGAGGAAGATCGCCGCGCCCGGGAACACGCCCAGCCACCACGCGTCGGTGACGAAGCCGCGCCCGTCGAACAGCATCCGGCCCCAGGCCGGCGCGGGCGGCTGGATGCCGAGGCCGAGGAAGGACAGCGCGGCCTCGGAGAGGATCGCGAACGCCAGCGACAGCGACGTCTGCACGATCAGCGGCGCGGCGATGTTCGGCAGCACGTGCCGGCGCATGATGCGCAGGTCGGACGCGCCGATGGAGACGGCGGCCCGGACGAACACCTGCTCGCGTACCGACAGCACGCCGGCGCGGGTGATCCGGGCGAAGATGGGTGTGTAGACCACGCCGATGGCGACCATGGCGGTGAGCAGGCCGGGGCCGAGCACCGCCACGATGGCCACCGCCAGCAGCAGCACGGGGAACGCGAACAGCACGTCCATGCAGCGCATGAGCACGCTGTCCAGCCAACCCCGGTAGTAGCCGGCGAGCAGCCCGAGCGTCACGCCCGCGACCAGCGCGATACCGACGCTGACGGCGCCGACCTGCAGCGACACGCGGGCGGCGACGAGCACCCGGCTGAGCACGTCGCGGCCCAGCTCGTCGGTGCCGAACGGGTGCGCGCCGCTGGGCGGGCGCAGCATCTGGTCCACGTCGACGTCGTTGACCCCCGCCGGTGCCAGCCACGGGCCGGCCACGCCGACCACCACCAGCAGCGCCAGCACGATCGTGCCGCCGACGGCGAGCGGGTCGCGGCGCAGCGCGGCCAGGACGCGGCGTCCGGTGCTCTCGGTCGTGGCGCTCACTTGACCGTGATCCTCGGATCGAGGCGGGCGTAGAGGATGTCCACCAGCAGGTTGACCAGCAGGAACAGGGCCGCGACGAGCAGCACCGCGCCCTGCAGGACGGGATAGTCGCGGGCCTGCACGGCGTCGAAGGTGAGTCGGCCGATGCCGGGCCAGGCGAACAGCACCTCGATGACGATGACGCCGCCGAGCAGGCTGGCGAGTTGCACCGCGACCACGGTGACGACCGGGATGAGCGCGTTGCGCAGCACGTGCCGCAGGATCACCACCCGGTTGCGCAGCCCTTTCGCCTCGGCGGTCCGCACGTAGTCGGCGGACAGCACCTCCAGTACGGAGGAGCGGATGAACCGGGTGAGGATCGACGCGGTGACCAGGCCCACGGTGACCGCCGGCAGCGCCACGTGGGTGGCCCACCGGCCGGGGTCGTCGGTGAGCGCCACGTAGCCCGACGGCGGCAGCCAGCCGAGCACCCCGGCGAACAGCAGGATGCCCATGATGCCCATCCAGAAGTCCGGCACCGAGACGCCGAACTGGCTGAACACGCGGGCGGCGTGGTCGACGGCGGAGCCGCTGCGGACCGCCGCGACGATGCCCAGCGGGAACGCGACGAGCAGCGCGAACACCACGGCGGTGACGGCGAGCGACAGCGTGGCGGGCAGCCGTTCCAGCACGATCGCGCTCACCGGCTGGCCGGTGCGGAAGCTGACCCCCAGGTCGCCGGTGAGCGCGTGCCCGAGGTAGCTGGCGTACTGCACGGGTAGCGGCTGGTCGAGGCCGGCGCGCTCGCGCAGCGCGTCGTACGTCTGCGGGTCGAACCGGGTGCCCAGCGCCACCCGGACCGGGTCACCCGGCACCAGTTGCAGCAGCAGGAACACCACGAGGGTCACGCCGACCAGCACGACCGCGGACTGGAGGACCCGCCGCAGGACGAAGCGGGCCATCACTTCGCCAGGGCGACCGACCGGAAGCGGATCGCCCGATCGGTGCGCACCTCGTAGCCGGACACCTTCTTCGACCAGCCCTGCACGACGTCCGGGTTGTAGAGGTAGAGGTAGCTGGCGTCGTCGACGATCTGCTTCGCCGCCTGCTCGTACGCCTGCTTGCGGGCGCCCTGGTCGGTCTGGGTACGCGCGGCGTCCAGCAGCTTGTCCACCGCCGGGTTCCGGTACTTGTGGAAGTTGAACGTGCCGCTGCTGTGGTGCTGGGCGTAGTAGAACTCGTCCGGGTCGATGTTGCCGAGCCAGCCCAGCATGAACCCGTCGAAGTTGCCCTTGGCCTGCTCGTCGAGCCACTGGGCGAAGTCCAGCGTACGGATCTTGACGGTGATGCCGACGTCCTTGAGCTGCGCGGCGATGACCTGCGCGGCGGTGACCGTCTCCGGGTACTCGCTGGTGACCATCAGGTCCATGGTCAGGCTGGCGACGCCGGCCTGACCGAGCATCTGCTTCGCCTTGCCCGGATCGTGGCTGTAGGGCGCGTAGTCGTAGTAGAACGCGCTGGCCTTCGGGATGGCGGTCTGGTTGACGGTGGCCAGCCCGAACTTCGCCGCCTTGGTGATCGCCTCGCGGTCCAGCGCGTAGCCGATCGCGCGCCGCACCTCGGGGTTGTCGAACGGCTTGCGGGCCTGGTTGAGCGCCACGTACCAGTAGTCGGTGGAGGCCGCCGACCGCACCACCGGGTCGTCGCCGTCCTGCAGCGACTTGACCTGCTGGGGCGGCAGGTTGTCGGTCCACTGGACCTGGCCGCTGCGCAGGTTCTGCAACGCCACCGTCGGGTCCTTGACGAAGGTGAACGTGACGCCGTCCAGCTTCGGCTTCTCACCCCAGTAGGAGTCGTTGCGCACCAGCTTGACGCTGTCGCCGGAGGTGTAGCCGGCCACCTTGAACGGGCCGCTGCCGACCGGTGCGGTCTTCACCGCGCCGGACTCCACGTTGGACTTCTCCACGATCGCCACGCCCTTGAACCCGCCCAGGTTCGCCAGCAGGTTCGGCGTGGGCGCGCTCAGCGTCACCACCACCGTGGCCGGGTCGGGCCCGGTGACCGACTTGACGGTGGCGAACTTGTACGCGTTGTTCAGCTTCTCCTTGATGATCCGCTCGTACGAGTAGACGACGTCCTCGGAGGTCAGCGGCGATCCGTCGGAGAACGTGACGCCCTCGCGCAGCGTGAATGTCCAGGTGAGCTGGTCGTCGCTGGTGGTCCACTTCGTCGCCAGCGACGGCACCATCTTCAGGTCGGCGTCCGGCTCGACGAGCGTGTCGTAGACGTTCTCCAGCACCTGGAAGCTGTAGTACGCCGAGGTCTTGTGCGGGTCGAGCTGGTCCGGCTCGCCACCGATCGCGGCGTTGAGGACGCCACCGGCGGCGCCGGCGTTCCCCCCGCCACCGACGTCGACCGCCTCGCCTCCGGTGCATCCGGACAGGACGCCGACGGTCAGTGTGAGTGCGGCGCCGAGCACGCCGAGCTTTTTCCTGGACACAGGCCCCCCTAGCCATTTCCCGGACAAATGAAAGTTTCGGCGAGTCTTCTCTCCGAGCCGGATGATGTCAAACGAATCCAGCCAAATTGACTTGTCAACGAGTGCTTGCCGGTGCGGAGTGAACGATGGTTCAATCCGGGCCCGACCTGAACCGCCACCCGCGCTGGGAGTTGCCGCCGTGACCACACACGAGGTCGTCAACCAGGTTCCGCCGATGGTCGGCCACGACACCGCCGACGACCCGGCGCTGTGCGACGGTGTGACCCGTGAGGGCGCCGGCTGGGCGCTGCCCGGCCTGCACGAGCTGGGCCGGCTCGCCGGTGGTGAGGAGGCGGCCGAGCACGGGCGGCTCGCCAACGAGCACCCGCCGGTGCTGCGCACCCACGACCGGTACGGCCATCGGGTCGACGAGGTGGAGTTCCACCCGTCCTGGCACGAGCTGATGCGTACCGCCGTCGGGCACGGTCTGCACGCGGCGCCGTGGGCCGACGACCAGACCGGCGCGCACGTCGCCCGGGCGGCCGGCTTCTACCTGTGGCGGCCCGACGCCGGGCACGGCTGCCCGATCTCGATGACCTACGCGGCGGTGCCCGCGCTACGGCACAGCCCCGACCTGGCCGCCCGCTACGAGCCGCTGCTCACCACCCGCGAGTACGACTTCGGGCTGCGCCCGCCGCACGCCAAGCGCGGCCTGCTCGCCGGCATGTCGATGACGGAGAAGCAGGGCGGCTCGGACGTCCGCGCCAACACCACGACGGCCCGGCCGGAGCCGGACGGCAGCTACCGGCTCGTCGGCCACAAGTGGTTCACCTCGGCGCCCATGTGCGACCTGTTCCTCACGCTCGCCCAGGCGCCCGGCGGCCTCACCTGCTTCCTGGTCCCCCGGGTGCTGCCCGACGGCACCCGCAACCCGATGCGGCTGATGCGGCTCAAGGACAAACTGGGCAACCGCTCCAACGCCTCCGCCGAGATCGAGTACGAGCACGCGGTGGCGTGGCGCGTCGGCGACGAGGGCCGGGGTGTCCGCACCATCATCGACATGGTCAACCTGACCCGGCTCGACTGCGTGATCGGCGCGGCGGCCGGAATGCGCCACGGTGTGACCACCGCCGTGCACCACGCCACGCACCGGCGGGCGTTCGGCGGTTATCTGGCCGACCAGCCGCTGATGCGCAACGTGCTGGCCGACCTGGCCGTCGAGTCCGAGGCGGCCACTGTGCTGATGCTGCGGCTGGCCGGGGCGACCGACCGGTCGGCGCGCGGCGACGAGGGCGAGACCGCGTTCAAGCGCCTCGCCCTCGCCGTCGGCAAGTACTGGGTGTGCAAGCGCTGGCCGGGGCACGCCGCCGAGGCGCTGGAGTGCCTGGGCGGCAACGGCTACGTGGAGGAGTCCGGGATGCCGCGGCTGTTCCGCGAGTCGCCGCTGAACTCGATCTGGGAGGGCTCCGGCAACGTCGCCGCGCTGGACGTGCTGCGCGCGCTCACCCGGGAACCGCAGGTGCTCGCCGCGTACGAGGCGGAGGTGGCCGCCGCGGCCGGCGCGGACGCCCGGCTGGACGCCGCGGTGCGCCGGGTGCGCGACGAACTGGTCGACCACACCGACCTGGAGCTGCGGGCCCGCCGGGTGGTCGAGCGGTTGGCGCTGGTACTCCAGGGCGCGCTGCTGGTGCGCCACGGGCACCCGGCGGTCGCCGACGCGTTCTGCGCGTCCCGGCTCGACGGCGACCACGGGCAGGCGTACGGGACGCTGCCGGGCGGGCTGGACCTGGCCGCGATCATCGACCGCGCCACGCCCAAGATCGGCTGAGGGCGTGGTGATGCGGCTCGTCTCGGCCCACCTGTATCCGGTCAAGTCACTCGGCGGTGTCGGCGTGGACCGGGCCGACGTCCAGCCGTGGGGCCTGCGCCACGACCGCCGCTGGCTGGTGCTGCGCCCGGACGGCGGCAAACTGACGTCGAGTGCCCTGCCGGCGCTGCTCGGCCTGACCGCCGCGCCCGGCGCCGGGTCGATCACGCTCGCCGCCCGCGACGGCTCGTCGCTGACAGTCGTCGAACCGGCCGACGGGCCGCCCGTCCCGACCGACGTGTCCCGGCTGGGCACGGTCCGGCTCGCCGCCGACGAGGCCCACGACTGGCTCTCCGCACGGCTGGGCCGACCCGTACGGCTGGCCTGGCTGGACGACCCGCACCGCCGGCCGATGTCGGCCGAGCACGGCGGCGGGCCCGGTGATCCGCTGAACCTGTCCGACGCCGGGCCGCTGCTGGTCGCCACGGTGCCGTCGCTGCGGCGGCTGCGGGACTGGATCGTCGAGGGCGCGCTGGAGCGCGGCGAGCCCACGCCGGAGCCGCTGGCGATGGCCCGGTTCCGGCCGACTGTGGTGCTGGACGGACCGGCCGAACCGTTCGCCGAGGACGGCTGGAGCCGGGTACGCATCGGCGCCGTCGACTTCCGGGTGTCCGAACGCTGCGACCGCTGTTCGGTGACGCTCATCGACCCGGAGACGCTCGCGACCGGGAAGGAGCCGATCCGGACGCTGTCCCGCCACCGGCGCCACGACGGGAAGACCTGGTTCGGCATCCGGCTCGTGCCGCTGACCACGGGCGAGATCCGGGTCGGCGACGAGTGCGAGGCGACATGACCGCCCGCCCCGACACGGTGCTGCTCGCCCGGGAACCGGTCAGCCCGTCCTGAGCCCGGACCGCCACTCGTCGGCCAGGACCGCGTAGACGAGCTGGTCGGCCCAGCCGCCCCGGAACCGGTAGCTGCGCACGTGCCGCGCCTCCCGCCGCATCCCGAGCCGGGCCATCAGGCGGGCGGACGGTTCGTTGTCCGCGTGGCACCGGGCGATCACCCGATGCAGCCCGAACTCGCCGAAACCCCACTCCAGCAGCGCCCCGGCCGCCTCCGTGGCCAGTCCCCGGCCGCCGTGGCCAGGGTGGAACACGTACCCCAGCTCGGCGGTGCGGTCCGCCGCGCTGCGCCACACCAGCTCGACCGCCCCGATCACCCGCGTGTCGCTGACCACGGCGAGCGTCAGGCAGTCGCCCTCCGCGCGCAGCGCGTCCTCGCCGGCCATCGCGGTCACCGACGACAGGGACTCCACCCGGGTACGCGGCGCGGCGCCGGCCATCCAGCGGACCACGTCCGGGCGGCGCTGCCAGGCGTGCACGTCGTCGAGGTCACCGAGCGTGACCGGGCGCAGCAGCAGCCGAGGCGTGCGCAGCGGGTACGCCGGGTGGGCCATCGGGCGATGGTAGGCCGAGCCTAGGGTGGGCCGCATGGTCGTTTCCGCCGACGACGGCAACCCGCTCACCCAGCTCACGCTCGACCGGCTCCGGCAGCGCACCAGCGTGAAGTGGCGGCTGTACCCGCCGGACGTCCTGCCGCTGTGGGTGGCCGAGCAGGACGTGCCGCTGGCCCCGCCGGTCGCCGAGGCGCTGCGCCGGGCGGTCGAGCTGGGCGACACCGGCTACGCGTACGGCACCGCGTACGCCGAGGCGGTCGGCGGGTTCGCCGCCCAGCGGTGGGACTGGGCCGACTTCCCGGTCGGCCGCACCACGCTGGTGCCGGACGTGATGATGGGCACCGTCGAGGTGCTGCGCCTGGTCACCGGCCCGGGCGACGCGGTGGTGGTCACTCCCCCGGTCTATCCGCCGTTCTACGCGTTCGTCTCGCACGCCGACCGGCAGGTGATCGAGGCGCCGCTCGGCACGGACCTGCGGCTCGACCCGGCCGCGCTGGAGGAGGCGTTCCGCCGGGCCCGCGCGATCGGTGACCGGCCGGCGTTCCTGCTGTGCAACCCGCACAACCCGACCGGTGTGGTGCACCGGCCCGGCGAGCTGGCCACAGTCGCCGAGCTGGCCGCCCGGCACGGCGTACGGGTGGTCGCCGACGAGATCCACTCGCCGCTGGCGCTGCCCGGGGCGCGGTTCACCCCGTATCTGACGGTGCCGGGTGCGGGGAACGCGTTCGCGCTGGTGTCGGCGTCGAAGGCGTGGAACCTGGCCGGGCTCAAGGCGGCGCTGGCGGTCGCCGGGCCGGAAGCGGCGGACGACCTGGCCCGGATGCCGGAGGAGGTCAGCCACGGCCCCAGCCACGTCGGGGTGCTCGCGCACACCGCCGCGTTCCGGGCCGGTGGGCAGTGGCTGGACCGGCTGCTCGACGGCCTGGACGCGAACCGGGCGCTGCTCGGGTCGCTGCTGGCCGAGCACCTGCCCACCGTGTCGTGGCGGCCGCCCGAGGGCACGTACCTGGCCTGGCTGGACTGCCGGAACCTCGGCGTGCCCACCGAGGCGGGCGACGGGCCGGGGGTGGCGAGCGACCTGGCCGGCCCGGCACGGATGTTCCTCGACCGGGCGCGGGTGGCCCTCAGCTCCGGGCACGTCTTCGGAGCGGGCGGGGCCGGTTTCGTGCGGCTCAACTTCGCCACCTCCCCCGCCGTGCTCACCGAGGCGGTCACCCGGATGGGCCGCGCCGTGCCCGCCTGACCGGCCGCCTAGCGGGCGGCGACGCGTACCCCTGGGTGTCGCCCTCGGACAGGAACGACACCAGCGCCACAGCCCTCGACGCCGCGGTGATCGCGCGCAGCGGCGTGACCACGACGACGCCCGCGTCGACCGTCCAGGTCGCGACGACCCGGCCGGCTCAGGTGGTGGCCTGCCCGTCGATGCTCTCGCGCAGGATGTCCGCGTGCCCGGCGTGCTGCGTGGTCTCGGCGATGACGTGGATCAGCACCCGGCGGATGCTGCGGACCGAGCCCGGTTCGTTCCACGGCGCGTCCGGCACCGGCCAGGTCGCCGACAGGTCCTCGACGGCGGCGACGATCTCCTCGGTACGGGCGGCGACGCGGGCGTACCGGTCCAGGATGGCCAGCAGCGTGTCCTCGGGCAACATCTGGAAGTCCCGCTCCCGGTCGACCGCCCACTGCGGCAGCTCGCGGGCCTGGCCGGACATGAAGTCCGCCCAGGTGACACCCTCGGGCAGGGCGAAGGACATCGCCGACGGGCCCTCGACCACGAACCGCAGCCAGCTCTCCTCGGTGAACGCGACGTGCTTGACCAGGCCGCCCAGGCAGAGCGCGCTGACGGTCGGCTTCTGCCCGGCCTGCTCGTCGGTGAGGCCGCGCACCGTGTTGGTCAGCATGTTCCGGGCGTCGGCGAGCTCGGCCAGCAGATCGGCCCGTTCGGCGTCGAGGGTGGCGGGGGTCGTGGTGGTGCCGGTCATCGTCATCGGTTCCTTCCGGTCCTCATCGGGCATGGGTCCACCCTCGCAGCCGTAGCGGTCAGGATGTGTCCTCTTCTCGAGGCAGAATGCGTGTCGTGCCGAAGACTTCCGCCCGACTGCTCTCGCTGCTGTCCCTGTTACAGGCGCGACGGGACTGGCCGGGGCCGCTGCTGGCCGAACGGCTGCGGATCAGCCCGCGTACCGTGCGCCGCGACGTCGACCGGCTGCGCGAGCTGGGCTATCCGATCGAGAGCGCCAAGGGCCCGGACGGCGGCTACCGGCTGGGCGCCGGCTCGGCGCTGCCGCCGCTGCTCTTCGACGACGAACAGGCCGTGGCGCTGACCGTGGCGTTGCAGACCGCCGCCAGCGGCGTGACCGGCATCGAAGAGGCCGCGGCGCGGGCACTGACCACGGTGCGGCAGGTGATGCCGCCGCGGCTGCGGCACCGGGTGGACGCGCTGCGGGTGGTCGACGTGCAACGCGCCGGCACGCCGGCCCGGCACCGGGTGGAACCGGCGCTGCTGATGACGCTGAGCGCCGCCGTGCACGCCCGCGAGGAACTGCGCTTCGACTACGAGTCGGTGTCGACGGCGCCGCCGGTCCCGGGCCGGCCGCCGCGCCGGGTGCAACCGCACCACCTGGTCACCTGGGGCGGACGCTGGTACCTCGTCGCCTGGGACCTCGACCGCGACGACTGGCGCACGTTCCGGGTCGACCGGATCAGCCCGCGTACGCCCACCGGCCCCCGGTTCACGCCCCGCGAGTTGCCCGGCGGGGACGTGGCCGCGTACGTCGCCGGCCGGTTCAAGGGCGCCACCGGGCCGGGCGACTGGCCCTGCCGGGGCGAGGTGCTCCTCGACCTGCCCGCCCGGACGGTGTCCGGGTGGACCCGCGACGGGATCGTCGAGGAACTGGGCACCGACCGGTGCCGGCTGGTGCTCGGTGCCTGGTCGTGGGCCGGGCTGGCCGCTGTGCTCGGCCGCTACGACGCCGACATCGAGGTGGTCGGGCCGCCGGAGCTGCGGGAGGCGTTCGCCCGCCTGGCCCGCCGCTACGCCGCCGCCGCGGAGGGCCCGGACGTGCGGGGTGCGCAGTAGGAGTCACGCGGTCTTTCCGGGCTCCGGCTCATCCGTGGCACGGTCGGCGACCACCACCGAGATGCCGTCGAGCACCCGCTGGAGGCCGAACTCGAACGCGTGGTCCGGCCCGTACGCCCCGCCGTGCGCCATGCCGGCGGCGGTGCCGACCCGTGCGGCGAGCGGGAAGCTGCCGGCCGTCATGAACTTCGCCAGCCACGGCCCGTGCGTCTGCCACCACTGGTCGTCGGTCATCCCGGTCTCGCGTTCCAGCTCGGCCACGTCCAGCGCGACCCGGGCCGCGCTCTTGGCGTGCCCCAGCACGAGCGTGAGCACCGCGTCCATCTCCACGTCGTCGAGCCCGATGTCCGCCACCGCGTGCAGTTCGTAGTCGTACTTGGCGAGCACGTTCGGGCCGAGCACCGGCCGGGTCGTCTCGGCGCGCAGCAGCCACGGGTGGGCCCGGTAGAGCGCGAGGTTGTCCCGCGCGATGCGTTCCAGCCGCCCACGCCAGCCACCCGGCACGTCGGACGGGCGCGGCAGGTCGCCGAGGACGGCGTCCACCATGACGTCGAGCAGCTCCGCCTTGCCCGGCACGTACGTGTAGACGGACATCGTGCCCACGCCGAGTGCCTCGCTGACCCGGCGCATGGTGAGCCCGTCGATGCCCTCGGCGTCGGCGATCTCGATCGCGGTACGCACGATCCGGTCGACGCTGAGGCCGGGGCCGGCGCCGCGGCTGGCCGGCTCCCGGGTACGCCAGAGAAGGGCCAGGCTGCGGGCGGGATCGGCCTTGCGCCGGCGCTCCTTCGACATGGTGCCGTCATCCTACCGGCCACGCCGGGCACCGGTCCTCGGCGGGACGCCGGAGAAAAGCAGCCCGAGAATTGTTCGGGCAAAAAGAATGGCGGGTTCCCCCGCCACTACCAACATATAGCGCACCCCCGGTCTTGCCGCAAGACCGGGGTGACGGCGCACAATTGCCGGCCGTAACCCATCGCCGAGCCATTCGAAAGAGCCGCGAAGAGCGGAGGCTCGGCCGTGCCCGTGATCGGAGACGAGTTGAACCTGCCCGCCACGAGCGTTTTCGATCTTCCCGAGCGTCTGTCGGCGAAGGCCGACCCGGACCTGATCGCCGCCGACGAGCGGCACTTCGCCGCCATCGCGGACAGCCTGCGCCGCTCGATCGCCGAGTTGACCGACCGGCTCGACGCGACGCGCCGGGCCGCGGGCGGCCGGGGCCGGCAGGCGGTCGACCGGGATCAGGAGGTCCGGCGGCTGAGCGCGCGCCTGCGTACGCTGCGCCGCTACGGCCTGGACCTGTGCCTGGGCCGGATGGTCGGCGCGGACGGCGCGGCGCCGGTGTACGTGGGCCGGCTCGGCCTGACCGACGGCGCGGGCGGCCGGCTGCTGCTGGACTGGCGCTCCCCCGCCGCCGAGCCGTTCTTCGGCGCCACCCACGCCGACCCGATGGGCCTGGTCAGCCGCCGCCGGTACCGGTGGGGCGCAGGCCGGATCACCGACTACTGGGACGAGGTGTTCACCGCCGACGCTCTGGCCGGGCACGCCGCGCTGGACGACCAGTCGGCGTTCATCGCCAGCCTGGGCGCGACCCGGTCGGCGCGCATGCGCGACGTGCTCGGCACCATCCAGGCCGACCAGGACGCGATCATCCGGGCCGGGTCGCGGGGCGCGCTGGTGGTCGACGGCGGTCCCGGCACCGGTAAGACGGTGGTGGCGCTGCACCGCACCGCGTACCTGCTGCACGCCGACCCGCGCCTGGGCGAACGCCGGGGCGGGGTGCTGGTGGTCGGGCCGCACCAGCCGTATCTGAACTACGTGTCGGACGTGCTGCCCAGCCTGGGTGAGGAGGACGTGCAGATCTGCACCCTCGCCGACCTGGTGCCCGAGGGCGCGGCGGCGGCGCCGGAGACCGACCCCGAGGTGGAGCGGCTGAAGGCGTCCGGGGACGTGGTCCGCGCGGTCGACGCGGCGGTGCGGTTCTACGAGGAGCCGCCGTCCGCCGGGATGACGGTCGGGGTCGGGGACAGCGAGCTGCGGCTGACCGCCGGCGACTGGGCGACGGCGTTCGAGGCGGCCGGGCCGGGCGTCGGGCACAACGAGGCCCGCGACGACGTGTGGGAGGAACTGCTGACGATCCTGGTGGAGAAGTACCACGGCGACGAGCCGCAGGAGGCGGTCCGCCGGGCGCTGGGGCGCGACCGGGAACTGGTCACCGCGTTCGGCCGGGCGTGGCCGCTGCTGGACCCGCTCGACGTGGTGGCCGACCTGTGGTCGGTGCCAGCCTATCTGCGCCGGTGCGCCCCGTGGCTGAGCGTCGAGGAGATCCGTACGCTGCGGCGGGCCGACGCCCGGGCCTGGACGGTGGCGGACCTGCCGTGGCTGGACGCGGCCCGGCGGCGGGTCGGCGATCCGGAGGCGTCGCTGCGGCGGCGCCGCGACGAGGCGGTGCTGGCCGCGCAGCGCGCCGAGATGGACACGGTGGTCGACGCGCTGATCGCGTCGCACGCCTACGACGACGGCGAGGGTTTGATGACCATGCTGTCCGGCGAGGACATGCGCACCAGCCTGGTCGACGAAAGCGCGTTGAGCGCGGCCGATCCGGACCTGCTGGCCGGGCCGTTCGCGCACGTCGTGGTGGACGAGGCGCAGGAGCTGACCGACGCGCAGTGGCAGATGCTGCTGGCGCGCTGCCCGTCACGCAGCTTCACCGTGGTCGGCGACCGGGCGCAGGCGCGGCGAGGGTTCATCGAGTCGTGGCCGCAGCGGCTGGCGCGGGTCGGGTTCGACCGGGTCGAGGTGGCGACGCTGACCGTCAACTACCGCACTCCGGCGCAGGTGATGGCGGCGGCCGAACCGGTGATCCGGGCCGTGCTCCCGGATGCCAACGTGCCCACGTCCATCCGTGACGGCGCCCCGGTGCGGTACGGCGACCGCGCCGAGCTGCGCGCGGTGGTGGACGGCTGGCTCGCCACCCACGCCGAGGGCGTCGCGTGCGTCATCGGCGATCCGGCGTTCCCGGCCTGCGACCGGGTCCGGTCGCTGAGCCCGGTGCTGGCCAAGGGGCTGGAGTTCGACCTGGTGGTGCTGGTCGACCCGGAGTCGCTCGGCGACGGGATCGCCGGCGCGGTGGACCGGTACGTGGCGATGACCCGGGCCACCGGCGAACTGGCCGTGCTCACCGGGCCGTGACCGCTCCCCGGGGGCGGCGTACGGCCGCCGCCCCCGGGTGCGGCTCAGCGGCTCAGCGCCCGGTAGCGGCGCAGCGACAGCGGCAGGAACACCGCGACCAGCACCAGCGGCCAGAGCACCGCCAGCAGCGGGTGGTGCGCGGCCACCCATGAGTCGCCGCCCCAGCCGGGGTTGCCGAACAGCTCCCGGGTGGCCCCGACCGTCGCCGACAGCGGGTTCCACTCGGCGACCGCGCCCAGCCACGCGGGCATGGTGGACGGCGCCACGAACGCGCTGGACAGGAAGCCCAGCGGGAACTCAAGCGTCTGCACGGCGGTGACCGCGCTCTGCCCCTTCACGGTCAGGCCGAGGAAGATACCGACCCAGACCAGCGCGAACCGCAACAGCAGGATCAGCCCGAGCGCGGCGAGCGTGTCTCCGAGGTCGCCGCGCGCCCGCCATCCGACGGCCAGGCCGACCAACAGCAGCACGGCGAGCGTCACCACCGCGAACATCAGGTCGGCGACCGCGCGGCCGAGCAGCGGGGCCAGCCGCGACACCGGCATGGACCGCAGCCGGTCGGTGACGCCGCGGTCCAGGTCCGCCGAGACCGCCATGGTGGTCATGCTGATACCGAAGACCATGGCCATGGCGAACATGCCGGGCATCAGGAACTCGCGGTAGCTGCCGCCGCCGGGCACCTGGAGCGCGCCGCCGAACAGGTACGCGAACATCAGCACGATCAGGATGTCGAAGCCCAGCGAGCCGATCAGCGGGCCGGGCTCGCGCCGCCAGTGCGCCAGCGCGCGCCCGGTGAGCGTCAGGCCGTCACCGGCCAGGGAGGGGCGCCGGGCCGGGTTCACCGTCGCGGTCACGCGGTCACCTCCACGGCGGCACGGGCGGCGGACGGCGCGCCGGTGAGCTGGAGGAACACCTCGTCCAGTGTGGGTCGCCGCAGCGCCACGTCGGCCACGCCCACGCCGTCGGCGTCGAGCGCGCGCAGCACCTCGGTCAGCGCGCCGGCCCGGTCGCCGACCTGGGCGCTGACCGACCGCCGGTCCGGATCGACTGCCGGTTCGGCGCGGGCGACGGCGCGCAGCCGCCCGGCGGCGGCGGCCAGGTCGGCGGCGTCGCGGACGACCAGTTCGATCCGGTCACCGCCGAGGCGGGACTTGAGCGCGTCAGGGGTGCCCTCGGCGATCACCCGCCCGGCGTCGAGCACGCAGACGCGGTCGGCGAGTTGGTCGGCCTCGTCCAGGTACTGCGTGGTGAGCAGCACGGTGGTACCGCCGCGGACCAGGTCGCGTACCGCCTCCCACACCTCGTTGCGCCCGCGCGGGTCCAGCGCCGTGGTCGGTTCGTCGAGGAACAGCACCGCGGGCGCGAGGATCATCCCGGCGGCCAGGTCGAGGCGGCGGCGCATGCCACCGGAGTACGTGCGTACCGGCCGGTCGCCGGCGTCGGCGAGCCCGAACCGGTCGAGTAGTTCGCCGGCCCGCCGTCTCGCCCCGGCCCGGTCCAGGTGGAACAGGCGGCCGAAGATGACCAGGTTCTCCCGGCCGCTCAGTGCCTCGTCCACGGCCGGGTGCTGCCCGACCAGGCCGATGCGGTGGCGTACCCGGTCGGCCTGGCCCGCCACGTCGAAGCCGGCGACCTCGGCCCGCCCCGCGTCGAAGCGCAGCAGCGTGGCGAGGATGCGGACGGCTGTGGTCTTGCCGGCGCCGTTCGGGCCGAGCAGCCCGCACACGGTGCCCGGCGGCACCCGCAGGTCGAATCCCTCGAGCGCGGATCTGTTCCCGTACCGCTTGCGCAGGCCCTCCGCGAGGATCGCGTGTTCCACGTCTGTTCCCCCTCCGTCGACGAAGGCACTAACGTACAACGTACGGTAGGCCGTCCGCCAGCGGCGGTTCCGCGACGGCGGCCCGGGGCGCGCGCCGCGCCCGGGCCGCCGGGCCTACCGCTTGAGTAACGCGCGCAGGGCCTCGGCGCGGACCGGTCGCCGCGCACCTGGACCGCCTCGACGCCGCACTCGGTACGACCGGCGGTGAGGACGGTTCATGAGGGCGGCTCAGGCGGAACGCGCCCTCGGCTAGGGTGCGGCGATGGACGACCTGAGACACCTGTTCCGGCGCGCCGCCGACCACGCGGCCGACTACCGGCTGTCGCTGCCGGACCGGCCGGTCGGCGTACCCGTGGACCAGGCCGCGATGACCCGGGCCTTCGCCGGCCCGCTGCCGGACGCGCCCACCCCGCCCGAGCAGGTCCTCGCGGAGCTGGTGGCCGCCGCCGAACCGGGACTCGTCGCCAGCGCCGGGCCACGCTACTTCGGCTTCGTCATCGGCGGTGCGCTGCCCGCCGCCACCGCCGCGGACATGCTGGCCGCCGGGTGGGACCAGAACGCGTTCAACGCGGTCGCCTCCCCCGCCTCGGTGGCCGCCGAGACGGTCGCCGGGACCTGGCTGAAGGAGCTGCTCGGCATCCCGGCGACCGCGTCCGTCGGGTTCGTCACCGGCGGGCAGGCCGCCAACACCGCCGGGCTCGCCGCCGCCCGCCACCAGGTACTCACCGACGCCGGCTGGGACGTGGAACGGCGCGGCCTGACCGGCGCACCGGCGGTGCGCGTGTTCGCCGGCGCCGAACGGCACGCGACCGTCGACCGGTCGCTGCGGCTCATCGGTCTCGGCACCGACGCGCTGCGCGCGGTGCCGGTCGGCCCGCAGGGCGCGATCGACCCGGACGCCCTCGCGGCGGCGCTGCGCGACGCCGGTCCCGGCCCGACGATCGTGTGCCTGCAGGCCGGCAACGTGAACACCGGCGCGTGCGACGACCTGCGCCGCGCCTGCGGCCTGGCCCACCGGTACGGCGGCTGGGCGCACGTCGACGGCGCGTTCGGACTGTGGGCGGCGGCCAGCCCGGCCACCCGGCACCTGGTCGACGGGCTGGCGGCAGCCGACTCGTGGGCCTGCGACGGCCACAAGTGGCTGAACCTGCCGTACGACACGGCGTTCGCGTTCTGCGCCCGGCCCGACGCGCACGCGGCGGCCATGTCGCTCGCCGCCGCGTACCTCGTGGGTTCCGGCGGGGTGCCCGCGGGCGCGGACCTGACCGCGGAGTCCTCCCGCCGCGCCCGTGGTCTCGCGGTCTGGGCGGGCCTGCGAGAGCTGGGCCGCGACGGCGTCGCCGCCCTGGTCGAGCGGTGTTGCGCGCTGGCCCGGCGGTCCGCCGACGGGCTGACCGCGGCCGGGTTCGAGGTGGTGAACGACGTGGTGCTCAACCAGGTGCTGGTCGGGTTCGGCGACGACGCGCGCACCGACCGGGTGGTGGCCGCGGTGCAGGCCGACGGGACGTGCTGGGCGGGCGGGACGACGTGGCGGGGGCGGCGGCTGATGCGGATCTCGGTGTCGAACGCGACCACGACGGAGGCGGACGTGGACCGCTCGGTCGCGGCGATCGCCCGGCTGGCCCGCTGAGCGGTGTCAGCCGGGCAGACGCAGCAGGTGCCGCCCGGGGAAGGGGCCGCCGTGCTCCCGCTCCCAGGTGGCGAGGTGACGCTTCTTCTCCGCAGGCGTAGGGGCGAGGAAGTCGAAGTAGGCGAGGATCACCGTGCGGGCCTCGTCGACCGTGTACGACGCTCCCGACGGCACCGGTCCGAGGCTGTCCACGTTGACGCCGGTCGGTGTGCAGCGCACCACCGTGGAGTTGCCCTCGTACTCCTCGTAGTCCGAGCGCCCGGACATCACGTCGTCGATGCACTGCAGCAGCTCGAGACAGTCCGGGGCGTAGGTCTGGATGTCGCTGACGAGCTGGGAGGCGAACGGGCGGAAACGCGCGTCACCGCTGGTCATGGTGGGCGCGCCGTTCTGATTGCGCCCGAACTGGATGTCACCCACAGCTAGCGTCCCCCCACCGGCCAAGCCGAATACCACGTCGTGCCACCGGGATTGTAGAAGCCCTCCACGAGCAGCCCGTTCGCCCGCCCCTGCCATTTGTTCGGGTCGTCCGGGTGCGGGCCGCCGGACCGGAACGCGCCCTCGATCGTCTCGTCGACCCGCTGCGGCGTCCAGTTGTCCGGGAAGAAGGTGCTCGAACCGCGCTTCTGGCGCCAGACACCGCCGTCGTCCTGCACGTCGACGCGAGCGCGGTACGTGCCGTCGGCGTGCCGTTCGAGGATCATCTCGCGGCCGTCCGCGTCGACCCGGACCCGGGCACCCGGCGGGTTCTCTCCCATGAACCGGTGGTGGAAGCCGGTGCCCCGGGGCGGAGTGGCGTTGGTGTTCACGTGGCCGCGGAAGATGTGCGCATAGCGGCGGTGCCGCATCCGGGCCCGGAGCCATTTCTCCACCGGCGTGAAGAGACCGGCCTTTCCCCGCCTACCCACCGAGCACCGCTTCGGTGGCCAGGTTGAGCAACTGGTCGATGAGGACACCGGTGATGAGCTTGAAGATCGGGATCTCCAGCAGGGAGGCGCCGAACGTGACAGCGGCCGTGGCGACCGCCTGCGCAATCTGAATCGCGAGAAGCGTCAGCTGCACGATGACGTTGATCTTCAACGCGAGGACAATCCCGGCGCACACCATGAGCCCGGTTCCGATGAGCGCCGCCGCGGACGCCCCGTCGTCCAGGTTGGTCTTCGCCGAGTCGGCGGCCTGCCAGCTCGTCTGGAAGCGTTCGATGGCGTCGTCGCGGTTCTGGGTCCACATCTGCTGCGCCGACCGGTCGGCGTCGGCCACCGGAGCACGGAGCCGGTCCGGGAAGGCGAGCCACGCCTGGCCCATCTCCAGCAGCTTCGTCTCGTCGGCCTCGGGCCACGTGTAGCCGAGCATGGCGAGCAGGGACACCAGCTCTCCCGGCAGGGTCATTCCCATGTCAGTCGAGCACCTCACGGAAGCGGCCGAGGCTTTCGGCGATCATGCGTTCGGTCTCCTGGTAGTTGAGACCCATCACCCGGCTCAGCTTCCCGATGTCCTCGATCTCGACGAGGTTCGCCTCGTAGCTCTCCAGCGCCAGGTCGCGGATCGTCTCGTACACCATCCCGATGAGCGAGCCGAGGTCGTCGTTGCCCCACGGGGTGCCGAAGGCCGCCAACTCGGCGTCGAACGCGGACAGTGCGGCACGCAGACGCTGCGCCGAGGCGACGATGTCGTCGCCCGCCCCGATGATCGATTCGGGATCGATCTCGATTTCGCGGGCCATCAGCGCTCCCCTCCGTCGATCAACGTCCCGGCTCCCGGATGGTCCGCATCACGCCGGTAAGCGCGCCGGTGAGCGCGGACATCTGACGGACGCTCGCCTCCTGCAACTCGCGCAGCCGCGCGTCGAGCACGGCGGAGCCCAGCCCCTGCGGCGCCACCGCCGGGGGGATCTGCTCCAGCGCGCGGTTGACCGCGACCACCACCGACTCGCCGAGTTCCGCCGAGGACAGCCGCCGGGGCGGGCGGGTGAACTCCAGCCGGGTCAGCCGGGCCGAGCCGTCGACCTCCGCGCGCACACCGCCGGCGTCATCGGATCCGTTCCACCGCTCGTTCCCGCCGTCGTCGGGCGGCGTTCCGCCGGTTGCCGTGCCCAGCACGTTCATGACCTGGTTCAGGAGGCCCGCCGGCCCGGTCGCCGGGAGATCGCCGCCGAGCCCGGTCGCCGGACCGGCCGTGGCGACGGCTTCGGCGATCGCGCCGTGAAGTCGGCGCATCGCCGCCTCGCTCTCGGCGAGGACGGCCCCGAGGCTTCCGGTCAGCGCGGACAGGTCGGCCACCGGTTCGCTGCTCGCCAGGCTGCCGCGGGACGCGGTCAGCGCGTCGTTCACCGCCTGCTCGACCAGGCCGCCCAGCTCGCCCTCGGACAGCCGCATCAACGGCGCGGCCAGGTCGACGGCGCGCAGCCGCCCGTCCTCCGCCGTCACCTCGACCTGGCCGTCGGCGGCGCGGCCGCGCGCCTCTGCGGTCACACCACCGGCGGGATGCCCGCCCGCGCGCAGGGCCGCCAGCTCCTCGCGGTAGCCGGAGACGCGCAGCGCGTAGTCGCCGACCGCGGCGTCCTGTGTCATCCCGTTGCCTCCCCGTCACGGTCAACCAGACCCTAGCAACGCCCGGCACGCCCGGACGTCCCTCCACATGGGAGGACACCCACTGTCGCGCCGTCACGGGGCCCACACGAAGCGCTACCGGTTGCTACCGTGTCGGGCACCGTTGTCCTCTGGGGAGGTTCGTCATGTGGGCGGACGAGGCCGCGCTGGACGCGGCGGCACGACGGCTCGACGAGTGGGAGTGGTCGCTGGCCGACCGGGCGGAACGCGCCCGCGACCTGTCCGCCCGCACACGGGCGCTGACCGGCACCGCCCGCAGCGCCGACGGGTTGATCGAGGTCAGCGTCGACTCGAACGGATCGCTGACGGACCTGCGCCTGGACGAGCGCGTCCGGCAGCACTCCGCCGCACACACCGCCCGGCAGATCCTGGCGGTCACCCGGGACGCCCGCGCCGACCTGCTGCGGCGGCTCACCGAGGCGACCACCGACGCCCTCGGCGCGGACGACCCGGCCGCGCGGGCGATCGTCGAGACCCACCGGCGGCGTCTCGACCCCGACCCGGGTGCGCCGGATGCCGGCCGGTGACGGCCTCCAGGTCGACCCGGACGACCTGACCGCGCACGCCGCCCACCTGGGCCGCTGCGCGGACAGCATCGACACCGCCCGGCAGGCCGGGCAACACGTCCGGCTGAGCGCCGACGCGTACGGGCAGCTGTGCGCGATCATGCCGGTCCTGCTCGACGGCCTCCAGCGGACCCTGACCGACGGCATCGGCACCGCCGCCGCCTCGGTCCGGGACACCGCCGGGAAGCTGCGGTCGAGCGCCGAGCGCTACCGCGCGTCCGACGCGCACGCCGCGGACCTGCTCGACCGGGTACGGCATCGCCGGTGACCACGAACCCGCTGGTCGCCGCCGCGGCGGACACCGGACCGAGCCCGTGGGCCGGCGTGTGGATCTGCGAGGACATCGAACTCATCGCCCAGGGCGTCCGCACCGGCAGCTGGATCGACGGCAGCCTCGGCGTCGTCAGCGCCGGCCTCGACGCGCTCGCCCTCGTGTCCGACCCGGCCGGTGTGCTCCTCCAGTACGGCATCGCCTGGCTCATCGAGCACGTCAAGCCGCTCAGCGAGGCCCTCGACTGGCTGGCCGGCGATCCCGCCGAGATCACCGCGCACGCGCAGACCTGGCGCAACGTCGCCGCGTCGCTGCGCGACGACGCCGCCGAGCTGGCCCACGCCGTACGCACCGAGGTCACCGGCTGGACCGGCGCCGCCGTCACCGGCTACCGCCGCTGGGCGGACGAGCAGCAGCAGGCCGTCACCGGGCTGGCGGGGGCCGCCGAGGCGACGGCAGCGATCACCGAGGGCGCCGCCGGCCTGGTCGCGGCCGTGCGGCTGCTGGTCCGCGACGCGATCGCCGCGTGCGTGTCCCGCCTGATCGTGTACGCGGCCGAACTGGTCGCCACCGCCGGGCTGGCGACGCCGCTCGTGGTGGAGCAGGTGACGACGACTGTGGCGTCGTGGGCGGCGCGGATCGCGCGGTTGTTGCGGGGGTTGCTGGCGAGTCTGCGGCGGCTGATGCCGGAGATGCGGCGCCTCGGCGACCTGATCGAGAAGCTGAAGGAGGCGCTGCGCCGGCTTACCCGGACCACGCCGGAGCGTCCGCACGTCCCCGTTGACGGGATCCATGGTGGCCATACCAGCCGACCTCGCAATCTGTCCGACTACGATCGCCAGGAGAACTGGGCCAAGGACGCCTATGAGGCGATCCGCCAACACGAGGATGCCGAAGCCGTCGCACGCAATCTCGGTGATGCCCCTCGCCTCGACGGATCCCGGGGCTTCTCACCGGCGGAGGTCGAGCAGGTCCGCCGGCACATCTTCTTCGAGGAGCACCCCATGGACGACTATTCCGGTGGGATCGTTCGCCAACGGTACGACCCGAGTGCGCCGATGGCCGAGGCGTGGCTACGTCTGCGGCGCGGTGGTGCCCTGCCGGAGGACTTGAGGCTCCTGGAACACGAGTTGGCGGAGTCGCGGTACTACCGTCAAAACCCGCACGCCGACTACCGGGAAGCTCATCTCGCTGCGAACCGGATCGCGAACTGGGAGGACTCGATACCGGCCCCTACGTACGAGGACTATTCGAGACTTGGAGAATGAGCGACATGGGCATGATGGTCGCCGCCCGCCGGATCGAGGCCCCAGCGGACGAGGCGCGTTACGAGTTCGGTTTCGAGGACAGGTTCGATCGCATCCTCGTCATCGACGTGAGGACCTTGCAGGCACGAGTCGAGGACGGCGACTTCAACGCCGCCGCCAGCGCGATCACCGCCAAAATCGTCAATGCCTGGCGTGACCGGGGCGATTTCCCGCAACGCATGCTCTTCGCGAGTTAGCTGGCCCTCGTCGAGCGCGTCGCACTGCAACCAGAGCTCAACGCTTTTGCTCACGTCGGCCCTGCAATACGAGGCTCGTGAGGGCGAGCGGTGGGGAAGCCACCCGGTCAGACCGGAGGAGTAGCTGGTGGCTTCATTCGACGCCTGGCTGGACGCGTACGAGGTCGTCTACCGCACCCTGCCGGCCGAGTCCGACCACCAGTGCCCGAACTGCGGTCACCGAACCCTCCGGATGGTGTTCACCGGCCCTCCGGGCGCCGGGTACGGCTACGCCTCCTTCTGGTGTGACACCTGCCTGGAGGGCATACACATCTCCCGGGCTCCGGTTCCCGCCGGAGTGGAGGCCCGGTCCGTTGCCGCACCGATCGAGGAACGCACCAGAGGTATCCCCAACTACCGCTTGGTGACGTAGCTGATCCGCGTCCCCACCATGGGTTATGAGCTGGCGATCCCCCACTGCAGCCGGACGACGACCCGCTCGGTCACCACGCCCGGCCCGCCGACGGCGTCACGCACCTCGGCGGCGAACGCCGCCCGCTGTCGTGAAAGAGGCAGCCGTGCGGCCGACATTAGCGCCTCCCGGTTGCGCCGACGCCCGTCCTCGTCGGTCTGGCATCGTGCCGTGACCGGGTGACCGAGCATCCGCTCCAGGCATCCGCGCAACGCGAGCGACCACTCGGTGTCCTGCGTCCACAAGGGTTCACCGTTGGTGACGACGGCGATGCCACCTCCGGGGCGCAACAGCGGCCGGGCCGCCGCGAACAGGGCGTCGCGGTCCATGAAGTGAACGGCGACGGCGACGGTCAGCGCACCGACTCTTCCCCCGCCGAGCAGCCGGGACAGCGCGGGCACGTCGCTGTCGCTGCCGAGCAGCCACGTGGCGTTGCCGATCCCCCGGTCGAGGGCGGTACGCCGGGCGATCGCCAGCATGTCCGGTTCCGGGTCCACGCCGACGACCGTGCCCACCCGATGCGCGAGCGGGAGGCTCGACTGGCCGGTGCCGCAGCCGACGTCGACCACCGTGTCGTCGGCGCCGAGACGGAAGGCTGCCGCCAGCGCGTCGAGCACCTCGGGCGGACAGCCGCGCCGATGCCGTGCGTGGTAGGTCGCCACCTCACCGCCGAAGCCGTCGCCACAACGGCAGCCTGCCCGCCGCGACGGTTCCGAGGCCAGCGGTTCTGCTCAGGGCACGCACCCGACGCCTCGACCGCCGCGCCCGTCCCCCTGCGCGCCGCAGGTCGCAACTGCCGTACGGCATCCGCACCATCGCCTCCGGTCCCGATCGCCTACCGTTCGGGGATGGACACCCCGTCGGCGTCGAGCGGTGAGCCGTCCTGCGCACGGTCGGTCTCGACCACTGTCAGTCGCACGAACACGTTGCCGTCGTTGTCAGGGAAACGGCTGAACGTCATCAGGACGAACCCCAACCGCTTGGTGCCCCGCACGGCGTTGTCGAGGGGGGTCATGCCGACGCCCTCGACCAGCCACTCGTAGACCGGCTGCGCGTCCTCGTCCCGCCAGCCCTTGAAGCGGGCCTGGTGAACCGCCAGGGTCAGCTTCTCGGCCAGGTACGACGGGTCGCACACACTGACGATCGTCAGGTCGAGTTCCTCGAACCCGTGCCCCGCCCCGAACTGCCATCGGACCCGCACCTCGCGGACTCCCGGGGTCAACGGACGCCCGAGGAACATCCAGAAGTAGGTCTCCGTGACGGGCGCGTGGATGCTGAGCCAGTTCTCCCGGTCCTGCTCCAGCACGATCCAGGGTGCGGGGACGTCGTTGAACTCGTCGGCCCACACGACCTCGGGGATCTCCCAGTCCTCCCACCAGGAGCGGACCCGATCCCGGTTGGCCAGGAACTTCGCCCGTAGCTCCTCGTGCCGGCGGCGGCGTCCGAACATGATCGATCACTCCCCATGGTCCCAGTCGAGGCCCCAGATGCGGACGGTGCCCTGGAAGTCGCCGGTGACGACGGTGCTGAAGGAGCCGTCGGCGCGTACCGCGTTCACCCAGGCGAGGTGACCGTGCAGCGTGCGGATCCGGCGCCCGGTTCGCAGGTCCCAGACATCGACGGTCTGCTCGCCCGGGTCTCCCGCGACGGCGAACGCTCCGTCGGCGGACACCGCCACGTTGTCGATCCCGTAGACGGGGTGGTCGGGATCGCCGACGGACCTTCCGTCGAACACCAGGTCTCCGGTCGCGGTGTGCCAGACGACGAAGCCCTGCTGACCGGCGATGGCGGCGAGGCGACGGCCGCCGGTGAAGGACAGGGTGGCCGAGGAGTTGTGCTTGACCCACTGGATCTCGTACAGCGGGCGCCGGCCATCCGGACGCCACGCGGTCAGGCGGGTCATCCCGGCCATCAGCAGCACACCGGAGGCGAAGCGGATCTCCGTGTGCGCGTCGACGTGCGGGAAGGTCCGCACCAACTTTCCGGTGTCCGTCGACCGGACCTCCACGGTGTTCGTGTCGCCCGTTCGCAGGTGCACGGCGATCAGCCGGGATTCCTCGTCGGCCGTGACGCCGGCGATGATGCCGCGCCCGGTACGGACCGTCGCGACGCAGGCGGCGGCCTCCAGCGACCACACCGTCGCCAGGCCGTACCCGAATCCGACGGTCAGCAGGTCGCCGCAGAGATCGAGCGTCGTGGTCCCCTCGTCGCTGGGCAGCGCACCGGCGACCCGGATCCGTGGCTGGAACGTCGCGGTGTCGTGACAGGCGACCGACCCGTCCGAGTAGACGACGACCAGATCGCGGTCGCCCCTGGCGAAGCGCAGCGTGGTGGCGGGGTTGCGTTGCTGGGTCACCGAACCCGTCTTCTCAAGGGTCTCCAGATCGAAGATCTCCACCTCGTCGACGTTGGCGGGAAAGGCGAACAACCTGCCGGAATCACTGACGTCGAAGGTTCCGCGGGTGAGCATGATGTCGGACAGCTCCTGCTGCACCCAGACGCCGGCCAGCCCGGTGCGCCGCAGATCCCGGCCGGCGGCCCGGGACGCACGGCGCAGGCGCGGGTGGCGGTGATAGCCGGGAATGGCCCTGGCCTCGCGGATCGCCTCCGCCGCCGCCCGTCGCCCCCCGGCCTCGATCAGCGCTTCGATTCGATCCATGACCTGCTCGAATGCGCTCTCCTCGTGGGCGAGGACACCGACCGGGCGGGGTGGCGCGTACGACCACGGGGCGAGGTGTCCGCTGAGCGGCATGGGCAGGCGGGACAGCGAGGTCTGGCCGCGGGGAAAGCCCACCGACTCGGCGACGACGGCGTACCCGCAGTCGCCGCTGAACGTCGTCGCGTCGCGACGCGTACCCCGCTCGAAGTCCTTGTCGAAGGTGCGGACGCAGCGGCGGTTGGCCAGTTCGAGGACCTGGAGGTCTCCGGTCCCGGGGTCGACCAGCGCCCAGCCCGCACGGCCCGAGACGCCGAGCAGGTCGTAGCTCGTCAGCCAGGGAATCTCCCACTGGCGCGGCCCGTCCCAGACCCGCATGTCCACCGCCATCAGCGAGCGGAAGCCGCGCCTCAGGACGGTCGAGCCGTCCGCTGCCACTGCGACCTTCTGGTGGTCGGGCTCCACCTCGTCGGGAGGTATCTGCAGGCCCCGCATCCGGGTGCGACGCAGCGGCCACCACTGCTCCACCCGGTGGTCGACCCCCGAGTGGACACGCCCCAGCGAGGCCGAGACGAGCACCTCGGCGTCCGGGCCGAGGACCACCCGGGTGATCCTGCCCTGGTGGGGCCGGATGTCGGCAACCGTCTCCCACGTGCCGGCGCGGAGGACGAGGACGCGGCCGTCGGCCGTGCCCACGGCCGCGAAGCCGCCCTCGGGGCTGAGCGCCACGGCCGTGCCACCCTCCCACCGGCCGTCCGGCTCGGCGGCTCCGTCCACCAGGCGCCACGCCTCGACCACGGCATCCCGGTGGCAGACCAGGATCCGGGTGCCGGCGTGGTCGATGGCGACATCGACGGGAACCCGACCGGAATCGGCGAGTTCGGCGACGACCCGGCCGGTGAACGCGTCCCAGATCCGCACCCGGCCCGACTCCTCCGCCACCACGACGTGTGTCGCGTCGTGGTCGCAGGCCATCGCCACGACCGTGCCGGACGTGCGCCCGAACACCTCAAGGGTGCCTCTCGGCTCCAGCCGGGCGCAGCGTTCCCGCGCGACCGCGATCTCGGGTGAGCCCGGGTGCTTCCGGTCCGCCTCGGTTAGGTGGCGGGCGGCGAGGACACCGTCACCGCGTTCCATGTGCACCATCGCGGCCAGGTAGTCCGCCTCCCAGGAGTCGCCGGTGGCGCGCAGTTCCGACAGCAGCGTCTCGTCGGTGACCAGGCCGTCGGCCCACCTGATCAGCCCGTGGTTGTAGACCGCGCGGACGTTGTTCGGGTCGATCGTCTTGGCCCGCTCGAACAGCTCGATCGCCCGGCTCTGCTCACCGAGGTCCCACAGCGACAGCGCCTTGTTGGACAGGCCGTCGGCCCGAAGCGACGGCGGGACCTGGCCGGAGTGCGGGTAGGGGCTTCCGGTGCCGTCTGCGTACACGTCCAGGAGCACGGCCTCCGCCTCGGCGGTGTCGCCGACCCGCGACCGGGGATCGCGGTCGAGGCAGCCCGCCAGCAGGTCTCGCAGCGCCGGCGGGAGATCGTCGCGTAGTTCGGCCAGCGCGTCCGCACCGTCGTGGCCCCACTTCCAGAGCCGGCGCCCGTGCAGCAACTCGATCACTGTCAACGCCCAGGACCACATGTCGCTGGCCCGGCCGATCCGGCCCGCCGGATCGACCTGTTCCGGCGAGCAATATTGCGGGGTGAAGCCGCCGAGCGTCGCGTACCCGGTCTCGTCGCCACCCTGCGGGGGCGAGGAGACGGATGCCTTCGCCTTGGCCGTGCCGAAGTCGGTGACCCTCGCCGTCTCGCCGTCGTACATGACGTTTGACGGCTTGACGTCCTGGTGCACCAGGCCCGCCGCGTGGGCGTGCCCGATGCCGCGCAGCATCTGGATCGCCACGTCGAGCGCCCGCGGCAGGTCACGGCACCGACCGTCCCGGACCGCCGCGGTCAGGTCCCCGCCCGCGACCCATTCCGCGAAGATCACCGGGTACGCCCCGACGCGCTGCACGTAGTTGCAGCCGACCACGTTCGGGTGCGGGTCGAGGTCGGTCCAGGCCTGCGCCTCCTGGGCGAGCAGGTCGAGGATCCCGGGCGCCGAGGCCAGGTCGGGGCGCGGTGTCTTCACCGCCAGGTCGACGCCCCAGCCGAGGTGATGCGCGCGGTAGACGAACCCCGTGCCGCCGGTCTCGACGACCTCCTCGATGCGGAACGTGTCGAGGACGGTCTCCCCCGGCCGCCACCGGATGACCTGCCCCGCGTCCACGCCGAAGCCCTAGTCGACGAGCGCCACGTAGATCGGACTACCCAGCAGCGTGCCGTTCGCCCCTGGTTTCTCGGCCAGCCGCTTGGCGACGAACTCGACCCGTTGCGCCGGCCCCGGCAGCGCGGCCCCGATCTGCGCCAGCGACTCGTGGAAGCGCTCGTCGTCGAACTCGCCCGGGTCGGCCCGCAGTTCCCGAAGTTTGCGGAACAGGTACGGCGGGACCGATCCGACCGGTTCGGCGTCGCCGCCACCGACCACGTGCGACGCCGATCCGCCGAGGATGACGACCTGGTCGTCGAGCGTCCCCGCGAAGACGACGATGCCGGCGGTCGGGAAGACCTGCCAGCGCATCTCCAGGCAGGCCTGGACGTAGGGGCGTTCCTCGTAGGCGGCGCCGATCTGGTCGGCGTCCTGCAGGTGCCGGATCACCTTCTCCAGCTTGTCGAGGTCGTGGCGCTCGGGCAGGACCGCCTTGCGGCTGTAGCGGACGACCTTCAGGTCCACGGCGAGTTCGGTCTCGTGCTGCGCGGCGGAGGCGACCTGTGCGGCCAGGAGCCCGATCTTGAGGTGCGACAGGTAGAGGTAGTACTTCAGGCTCAAGATGCACTCCGGTTACGGGGAGACGTCCGAGCCCCACCCTACGTGACGCACGCTCGCGCCGCCGACCCTCGATCGACGGCGATCGTTGTCCGCCACGCCACCGGGCGCTCGCCGCCGCGCGTACGCAGGGCGAAGCCCGCCTGACCGAGCCTCAGCCCGTGTCACCGGCGGCGTTTGTTGATGCTCGGAAGGCCGCCCGACACCGTGCCTATACTGCCGTCCGGGTCGCGCCGGTCCGGTTTCCGCATCGCCTCCACCACCCGCCGGCCCGACAGGTCCGAGGCGTCGAGGTTGGCCGCAGTCCGGGCAGACCGACGCCAGCTCCGGAGGCAGGCCAACGCTTTCTCGTGGTCGGCGACGCCGGTCAGCGCACGGATGGCCGGCATCGCCCGAGACGGGTCGGCGAGCAGGAGCCGAGCGACGTCCGCGGGGCCCAGCCGACGCGGCGGCGTGTCGTCCACCGGGACGAGGGAGGCGTGGACCTCCTCATCCTGTAGCCACAGCCATACGGGCCTCCTGCCGTCGCCGGCCCGCATCGCTGGGGTTTCCCAGGGGCCGCGCCGGACCGGGTACTCACGCTTTATCGTGGCGCCGGACGGCGAAGCGCCCTTTCCGCCGACGAGGCGCGGCGCCCGTTTCGACACCTTGTGGCGTTCCTTCTTGAACCGGGCGCCCCCTTGCATTAACGCGACCCACCTCCCCCACCGAGCACGTTAGCCGAGCCAGTGGTCTCTCCGGCATCAGACGCAACTGCCTGCTGCGCCGAGGCCGAGCAGCCGACCCTCGGGGAAGGGGACGTGCACCGACGATGTGACAACGGCGAGCGGCGTCAACGATGGACGCGGCGGGAGCAGGGGCCGCCATGGTCGGCGCGAAGAAGGCACCGCCGGCCGCCGGACATGAGCAGGTCGCAGAAGACCCGATGGCGTACGTTCTGGTCGTCCTCGGCCGACACGGTCGTCTCCCCCGGGTCGGTCTGCGGCAGCATCCCGGTCCACCGGGCGACGACCCGGGCCAGGCGCTGCGCGGCGGGCAGGTCGGCGGCGGTCACCGGCAGGTGGATGACCCAGCGCCCGGTCACCGGCGCTCGCCGTTCGCCTGCCGCGCCTGCTCGGACTGCCAGCGGCGCAGCGCCACCTTGATCCGCAGGGTCTCCTGGCGATGCCTGGTGATCTCGGCGTGGAGCGAGGCCATGTCGCCGGCGACCCGGCCGAGGTAGGCGTACACCGCATCGGGGTCGAGGCCGCGGCGCCCGAACCGGGCGGGCGGGAATCGGCGCTCGCGCACCTGCCACGGCAGCAGCGAGGGGTACGCGGTCGTCCCGCTGCCCCGCCCCGGTCGATCGTTACGGACGCTCATCAGCCTGTCCTCCTTGTCGTGGAAGGGGTGGGCTCGCCTGCCCGTCCCGCGCCGGCGGGCCCACCCCGCCCTGACACCGCAGCTTCGTTCAGCGGTACGGCCCCAGGGCTGCTCAACGGATCACCGATCGACAGGCACAGCGGCCGGGCCGTAGAGATCGCCAGGCCGTCGTGCCGGTAGTCATCCTGTGACAGTGCGCAGTGGACGCGCAACGTTCCAAGGGCGCATTTCTGGGGTGTGCATTGACTTATTTCGTGGAAACGAGTAGACGTTGCAGAGCTACGTCACTCGTTGTTGCCGGATGGAACCAGGGAGTGCCCGAATGGCGGAAGACATCGGTTCGACCGTGCCGCGCCGACAGCTCGGCCGGCTGCTACGCCAGTTCCGCAACGAGGCCGGCGTGACCCTCGACGCCGCCGCCGAGGCGCTGGAGTACAGCCGGCAGAAGATCTGGCGCATCGAGTGCGGCCTCGGGCCGGTGCGGGTGCTGGACGTCAAGGCGATGTGCGAGCTGTACGGCGTGTCCGCGGAGATGACCGAGGCGATGCGAGGGCTGGCCGCGGAGACGAAGTCGAAGGGGTGGTGGCACGCGTACGGGGACGCGGTGCCGAGCTGGTTCGAGCTGTACGTCGGCTTGGAATCGGCCGCGTCCCGTCTCCGCGGCTACGACGAGTCGCTCATCCCCGGAGTCCTTCAGACCAAGGAGTACGCGCAGGGGCTCTACCGCCTCGGGGGCACGCTGAGCGATGAGGAGCGCGAGCGCGCAGTTCAGGTGCGGCTACAGCGGCAGGCACTGCTCATGCGACGGCTTCCGGCGGCACCTCGGCTGGAGTCCGTACTTTGCGAAAGCGTGCTCCGCCGCGTCGTCGGAGGCCCCCGGGTGATGACCGCTCAGCTCGATCACCTGCTGAAGCTCTCCGAGTTGCCGAACGTAGCCGTGCGAGTGCTGCCGCTCCAAGCGGGACCTCAGCCCGGCGCCGTCGCCGGCACGTTCATGATTCTCGACTTCCCGCCCACCAAGGGTGGACGCGCCACCCCGGAGCCGTCCATCGTCTACAGCGAGTCGTTGACCGGCGCGCTCTACCTGGACAAGCCCGAGGAACTGGTCGCCTACGAGCGAGTCTGGAGAGGGCTGGATGGGCTTGCGCTCGACGAGGAAGAATCGAAGGGTATGATCAAGCGGCTTGCTGGGGAGATGCGGCATGACTGATCTGACCGACGCGGTGTGGCGCAAGAGCACCCGCAGCGGCGACAACGGCGGGGCGTGCGTCGAGGTCGCCACCAATGTCCCCGGAGTCGTGGCCGTACGCGACTCCAAGGACCTGCAGGGACCTTCTTTGGCGTTCGATCCTGACGCTTGGCACCGCTTCATCGCGGGCCTTGGGAATCGATGCGCAGCTAGAATCGTGGCGCTCTAGACGGCCACGGCGCGCCAGCCCGTAGCCTCCGTGCCGCTCAAGCAGCAGATGCATGAGTCGGATGCACGACAATGCCTACGGTGGATCATGCGTACGCTCCGACGACCTACTCCCGAACTTGCCTTCATCGGCCGGCAGTGGGGAGCCAAAGCCATCGACAAGGAAAGAGCAGAATGTCGAACGGAGAGCCGCGTCCCCGTCGCACCCACCTTCTCGATGGCAGGCGGGTGCGAATCTCCGACCTGATGGACGCAAACCTTCTCAAGGCTGGCGACGACCTTTACTTCCAGCAGCGTATCGGCGATCCGCCGCACCAGGCCACGGTGACCGAACGAGGCCGCCTACGCCTGCAGGATGGCAGGGAGTTCAGTACGCCGTCCAAGGCCGGAGCGGTCGTGGCCCGGCGACGGGCGGTGGCGGGCTGGTCAGCCTGGCAGGTCGGCATAGGCGGCCGAACACTCCATCAACTCAGACTGCAACTTCTCCGCGACGTCGCCGCAGAAGTGACGGCGAATGAAGAGGTGCCGCGCGCGGAAACGGCAGCGGTGCAGCGACGCTTCGGGGTACTGGAATCGGCCCGCTCCGAGGCAGAGTCCGGAACGCCGCGAACGATGACAGTCAGAGAGTTCATCGGCTTGTGGGACTTGGAGGACCGGGATCGGATCGCGAGCGAGCAGATCGACGCCGACCTGGCGAACCATGGCCTGGCCACGGTGCCGGACTTCCGGGCGGTCAGCCTCGACCGGATGATCCGCATCGACGTCCTACCCGAAACCAACAGCGACGCCGAGGCGGAAGCCTCCGAGGACAGCAGCGAGGCCACCGCTCCCGAGATGAACGAGGAAAGCGTCGACATCGGGCTCACCCTCGACAACCTCTTCTCCCACAAGATGGCGCTGGTCTCAGTTGGTCCGACGGCTTCGTTCGAAGAGGCCATCACCGCGATGGAGATCAACGACTTCTCGCAGGTCGCCGTGCTGGCGAACCCACACACCCTTCACGGCTCTGTTTCGTGGGAGTCGATCGCGGCAGCGAAGCATCGCGATCTAGGAGCGAGCTTCAGCGACGCGATCGACCGCCGGGCCCGCGACCGCGTCTTCGACTACGACACTCGACTGCTGGACGTCTTGGGAGTTCTACAGCAGCACGGCTTCATCTTCGTTCGAGACGATCAGCGCAAGATCAGCGGAATCGTCACCGCTGCGGACGTCGTGCGCAAGTACGACGAGACGGCTACCCCGTTCTTCCTGATTGGTGAAATCGATCAGGAGCTACGGCAGCTGATTGTTAACACGTTCGACGAAGACACCGTTCGAAATGCCTGTCTCGCCGCTCGGCTGACGTTCAAGTCGCTGGAAAGCATGTCCATCAGCCAATACCAAGCCGTGCTCGCCAACGAAGCCTGCTGGCAACAGTTGGGGTGGCCGCTGGACCGGTCACTGTTCGTCGCTCGGCTCGACGAGCTGCGGAAGGTCCGCAACAACGTCATGCACTTCAATCCCGACCCGGTTCGTCCGAGCGAGGTCGTGAAGCTGAGGCACTTCCTGAACGTGATCCGGCGATACACCGGACGCTGACCTGATCAGCGGCGACGTCATGCCTAGGCCGGGGGCGGCTACTCGGCCACCTGATCGCGCCGTCCGGCGAGCCGGTAACGCCCTTGCTCGTCTCGCACCAAATCGGGGTACCGGCTCGCACGGTCTGCGGCACCGTGCTGCCAGGTCCTCCGCTGCCTGCAAGACTTCATCGCGACATTTCGACCGCCCCGTCGGCGACGCCTAACCACTGCTCTCGGGTGGGCGGCATTGGACGTCTAGCTGGACTGATCACCTGTCGGGCGCCTCCGTTCGCTGGCCGCGTATTCCAGCCGATCCAAGTGGGTCAGCAACGCTCCAATCTCAGCGGCCGAGGCCGACCCTGTTCCGTGCAGCCGGCCGACGTCCCGCCACAAATCATCCAACCCACGCCTGGCCTCGGCGAAGTCACCGACCCCCAGCGGCGAGCATGGCGACTTGTTGGCGAAGGGGGAACAGCTCGGGTGAGCTTGGTGCGAGCGCTCGCTGCTCCTCTGCCAGAAGTTCTCTCAGCTCGCCCAGCGCTGCGTTCGCCTCGCCCAACTCCGCCTGGCAGACCGCCGCCTGCTGCCGGCACTGCCAGATTAGCTCCTGATCCGGGACGGGCCGCTGGGCCAGGTCAACGATGAGCTGTTGAAACTCGGGCAGTGCTTGCCGGAAAGCCCCGGCAAGGACGTGGAGGTTGGCGAGGTTGAGCCGCAGCTCCAGGATCCGCGGTTGCTTGGCCCCATGCCCCTTTCTCAGCGGCCGAATAGCCGTCTCGATCAGTTCAGCTGCCTGGGTGAACCGTTCCTCCTCGGCAAGCGCCCACGCGCGCTCCTCAACCTCGGCCAACTCGTCGAGCGACGGCGGCTCGACGAGTTCAACCGCGGCGCGAGGCCGCGCTATGTCGACACGCGTGGATGGCAGCGGCGTCCGGGGCGGGAGCGGTTCGAACGGATATCGGTACGGCATGGTGGGATCAACGCGCTCACCACCAACTACGGTCATGGCGAGGTCCGCAGCCCGCTCTGGCTCGACGGCGCCGAACGGGGCCAGGATCTCGTACACCTCGGCGGCCGAACCGGGACGGTGCTGAGGGTCCTTGGCGAGCAACCCGAAGACGAGTTGCACGAGGGCGTCCGGCACACCGGCTCGGTGCGCCAACACCGACGGAACCGGGTCGTTCATGTGCCGGTGCAACATGCCGAGCGGATTGTCGGCCCGGTACGGCGGGTTGCCGGTGAGCAGTTCGAAGAGGACGCAGCCGAGCGCGTACAGGTCAGCGCGAGGGCCGACCGCGGTGTTGAGCGCCTGCTCCGGAGCCATGTAGGTGGGTGTGCCGAGGGCCGCCGTCACCCGCCACCTCACCCCGCGCCCGGGGATGCGACTGCTCGACCTGGGTGCCGGGACCGGCGCCTGGGCACGCGCGTTCACCGACTGGTTCCCCGGCGTCGACGTGGTCGCCGTCGAACCGTCGGCGGCGATGCGCGCCCGGTGCGCGTTCGCGCCACTCGTCGCGGGCGACGCCGGGCACATCCCCCTGACCGACGACAGCGTCGACGGCGTGTGGCTGTCCACAGTCGTCCACCAAGTGCCCGACCTGGCCGCCGCGGCGCGCGAACTGCGCCGGGTGCTGCGGCCCGGAGCCCCGGTGCTCATCCGGTCCGCGTTCGCCGGGCGGCACGAGGCGATCACGCTGTTCGACTACTTCCCCGAGGCGATCCGGGTGCTCGACACGTACCCCGGGATCGCCGGCGTCGAGGCCGCCTTCGCCGCCGCCGGGTTCGCCACCGCGGCGGTCGAGCAGGTTCCGCAGGTCACCGCACCGTCGCTGCGGGAGGCGGCGGCCGGCCTGCGCCGGGAGGCGCACACGCCGCTTCAGCTCATCACCGACGCGGAGTACGCCGCGGGCGTCCAGCGGTTGCGCGAAGCAGCAAGGACCCAGACCGGTCCGGTCGTCGACGCCCTCGATCTGCTCGTGCTGCGCTGAAACACGCGGTTAGGGTGGGGCGATGGATCATCGTCAGTGGACGGTCGTCGGAGCCCCGTCGAGTGCCGGTGCCCACACCCCGGGCATCGAGCGCGCCCCGGCCGCCCTGCGCGCCGCGGGCCTGCTCGACCTGCTGGGCGCCGGCGTCGAGGACGCCGGTGACGTACCGGGCTTCCGGTGGCGGCCGGATCCCGCGTACCCCAGGGGTCAGAACGCGGGCGCGGTGGCCGCCGTCGCCTCGGCGGTGGCCGACCGGGTCGTGGCGGCGCTGGTGCGGGGGCGCGCGCCGCTGGTGCTCGGCGGCGACTGCACGGTGACCGTCGGCCTGGTCGCCGGTTGTGCGCGTGCCGGGCTGTCGCCGGCGCTGGTGTACGTGGACGGCGGCCCGGATCTCTACACGCCGGAGACCCGCGCGAACGGCAACCTGGACGCCATGGGGCTGGCACACATGCTCGGGTTGCCGGGGACGCTGCCCGAGGTGGCCGGTGTCGGGCCGGCGGTGCCGTTGCTGTCGCCGGATCGGGTGGTGGTGTACGGAGACTCGCTGCCCCGCGGTGACCACGAGCGGGAGCTGGTGGCGGAGCTGGGCCTTGCGTACGTGCCGGCCGACGAGGTGCACGCCGACGCGGGGGCGGCGGCGCGCCGGGCCCGGTCGGTGGCCGAGGGCGGGGCCGATCGGTTCGTGGTGCACTTCGACGTGGACGTGCTGAGTTTCGTGGACGCGCCGCTGGCGGACGTGCCGGAGCCGTTCGGGCTCAGCCTCGGCGAGGCGGCGGTGACGCTGGCGGAGCTGGTGGCGAGCCCTCGGTTCGCCGGGTTGTCGGTCACCGAGATCAACCCGGATCATCTGCCCGACGACGAGCTGCTCCCCCGGTTCGCCAGTGTGCTGGCCGGGGCGCTGACCGGGCGCTAGGCGGTCTCCGCGAGATGCAGCGGCAGCACCTTCGCCGCGCTGACCGCCAGGTCGCGGTCGAGCACCTCGTCGCGCGGCACGAAGACCATCGCCTGCCCCTCGCCGAGCACCACGTCCTCCTGCCGGGCGTCGGTGGCGCCGCGGAAGACGTACACGGTGACGGTGTGCGGAAAGCCGTCCTCGTGTGGTCGGGGGCCGCTCCACAGCAGGTGCAGCTCACCGGCCGTCAGGCCGGTCTCCTCGTGTAGCTCACGGCGGGCGGCCTGCTCCGGTGTCTCGCCGGGCTCGATGCTGCCGCCGGGCAGGCCCCACTTGTACGGCGCGACCGGCGCGTTGCCGTCGCGGTGCTGCATGAGGATCGCGCCGGTCGGGTCGACGAGCAGGACGAGAGCGACGTCGTATGCGGCCATGCCTGAGCCTGCCACGCGACACCGGCGACACGCAGTCGCAACTTTCCGCCGCGCGTTTCCACCCAGACATCGAAAGCCTGGTACACCTGGAGATCGACATCTACTGGGCGGTCACCGGCGGCATCACCTCCGGCGAGGGCGTCGACGACCCGGAGGGCTTCACGCCGGACGTGATCCGCTCGGCGCAGCAGCGGGTGTTGCACCGCGACCCGGCCACCGGCGACATCGCCGACCTGGGCACCGGGGTGATCGACTTCGCGCGGATCTTCCGGGGGCACCAGGTCATGGAGTACATCGTGGAAACGACACCCCTGACGTGACGCCGCAGCGGACCGCCGAGGTCGGCTACCGCCACCTGCGGTTCTGACCGCCTGACGGGGGCACTGATCGCCGCCGGACGTGACACGCTCGGGGGTGGCCGCGCCGACCGCGGGGGTACGCGATGACCGACGAGCCGGACGACGTCCGCTACGACCGCCTCTACCGGGCCACCGACCGGCCGCCGTGGGAGATCGGTGGCCCGCAACCGGCGCTCGCCGCGGTCCTCGACACCGGGGTACGCGGGCCGCGCGTGCTCGACGTCGGGTGCGGCACCCGGTGAGCTGGCGCTCGCGCTGGCCTGCCGTGGCCACGACGTGACAGGCGTCGACATCTCGCCGGTGGCGATCAGCCAGGCCCGGACCAAGGCGGCCGAGGCGGGCCTGCCGGTGCGGTGTTCGTGCTGGCGGTGTCGCCGGAGGCGGGCGAAGGCAGGGGCCTGGACGCCGGCGCCCTGCGTGCGGCCTTCCCCGAGCCGGACTGGACGCAGGTCACCGTCGAGCCGATCGACGTGCTCGCCCGGGTCGGCGGCGCGGACCTGCGCCTGGCCGGCAACCTGCTCCGCGCCACCCGCTCCCCCGCCGGCCGGTAGCGCGCCTCACGCATGGCGCTCCACCCCGCGCGAAGCAGCGAGCGGCGGGCGGTGTCAGCGACGCCAGTGCTGGCGTGGGGCGTAGCCCTCGCGGCGCAGCCAGTGTTCGGTGTAGACGATCCGGTCGGCCTCGATCACGACGAGTGGGTCCTCGGGCGGCTCGGACAGCGACCGGCCGCGCTCGGCGTGTTCGTTCTCCCACCGGAACGCGGCCCAGTGGTGGGCCCGGTCGGGGTGCTCCGGGCCGAGCACCCTGGCGGCGCCGAACACCTGGGCGCCACGGCTGCTGGCCAGCCCGACCAGCGGTGCGAAAACGCCGACGGACACCCGCGGATCGGCGGCGATGTTACGCATCTTCGGCGAGCGCGGGGCGGCGGTGAACATCAGCGTGAAGCCGAGCGGATAGTAGCGCACCGGCGTGGCCAGCGGGCCGTCCGGCCCGGCCGTGGCGAGCACGCACATGTTCTGCGACGACAGCAGGTTGAGGATGCGTTCCTCCAGGCGGTCCCGGTCCAGCTTCCTCGTCGGCGTCGCTCCGGCCAGCCAGGGGTTCGTCAACGGCACGGGGCGTCCTCGATCATGAGGCACCCTACCAGCCGGGCTCAGGCGACCGGCGCCGCGCTGGCCCGCATCACGACGTCGCCGGGCAGGCGCACGGTCCGGCGGCGACGGCCGGCGTTCTCGGTCAGGGCGAGTTTTATCGCCTCCTCGCCGAGCCGGTGCAGCGGCAGCGGCAGCGGCGTCAGCGGTGGGGTGAGGTCGCAAACGACCGGGATGTCATCGAAACCGGCGACCGAGACGTCGCCGGGCACCGACAGCCCGCGCTCGCGCAGCGCCGCGTACGCGCCGACGGCCATCACGTCGGTGCACGTGAACACGCAGGTGGGTCGAGCCCGCGGTCGAGCAGCTCGGTCATCGCCCGGTAGCCGCCGTCGCGGGTGAAACCGGCTCGGCCACCGCCGCCGGATCGAGCGTCACACCGGCGGCGGCCAGCTCGTCGCGGAACCCGCCGAGCCGGTCGGCGACAGTGGTCAGTTCGGGCGGGCCGGAGAGCACCGCGAAGCGGCGGTGGCTCAGGCCGAGCAACGCGCGCCTGCGCGCGTTCGGCTCCGCCGTGCACGGCTTCCTGGACACCATCCGGGAGGGGCACCCGCACACGCCGCTGCTGGTCGTGTCGTCGATCCTGTGCCCGATCCAGGAGGACACGCCCGGCCCGGGCGCGGTCGAGTTCGTCGACGGCAAGGTCCGGTTCCGGGCCACCGGCGACCCGGCCGAGGTGGCCGCCGGCCGGCTCACGCTGCGCGTCATCCGCACCGAGCTGGCCCGGATCGTGGCGTCCCGGTCCGGGACGGACCCGAATCTGTACTACCTCGACGGGCGGGAGCTGTACGGCGAGGCCGACTACGCCGAACTGCCGCTGCCCGACGAGCTGCACCCCGACCCGGCCGCCGATCGCCGCATCGGCGAGCGGTTCGCGGCGCTGCGTTCGGACCGGAGGGACCGTTCGCCACACCGGCATGACTGACCCCCTCACGGCGCTCGCCGGCCTGCTGCTGCTCGCGGGCGGGCCGCGGCAGGTGGCGCTGTGGATGGCGCAGGAGCCGGGCAACCGGAACCGGACCGCATGCTCCCGCTCCGCGAGCGGGTACGTGCCGCCGCCCCCGATCCGGACCCGGATGCAGCGGTGGCAGTCTCCGTCGCCCCGCACCTCCGGGATCTCCGCCCGCCAGGTGAAGGTGCGCCCGTCGATCCACAGTCGCCGCAGTCGGATACGCACGGCCCGATCATCCGGGGCGGCGCCCGTCTCCACGACGGGATCCCCCGGCCGGCGTCAGGTCAGGGGCACCCAGGCGAGGGTGGTCATGCCGGACAGGGCGGTCGCCTTGAGACCGGCGTCGGAGACCGTCCAGAGCACGTCGTCGATCATCAACGAGCGGCGGATCGGCGCCCACTCGCCGCCGTCGGCCAGGGCCCCCGGGTGGTCGACGGTGCCGGCGACGGTGAAGCCCTTGTCGCCCATTCGCAGTGCGAGCACACTCCCGGACGGCGGGCGCTTCGTGCCGTCGGCCTGGACGGTGTCCATGCCCGGCTGCCGTACCGGGAGCACCACCAGGCGCTCCGGCGCCCAGTAGAGGAACGCGTGCGGGTCGTGCTCGGCCTCGGACCAGCCGCCGGGGACGTGGTGCTGGGCGACGCGCGCCGGACGGGTCGGGTCGGCCACGTCGAACAGCGACACCTGGGTGCCCGTCACCCGTCCCCGGTCGGTCGCGTCCTGACCGACCCCGATCAGGCGGCCGTCACCGGCCGGGTGCAGGTACGACGAGTACCCGTTGATCTTCAGCTCGCCGGTGACCCGGGGCGCGGCCGGGTCGCGCAGGTCCACGCCGTACAGCGGGTCGGTCTGCCGGAACGTCACCACGTAGCCGATGCCGCCGACGAACCGCACCGCGAAGATCCGCTCGCCCTTGCCCAGGCCGGTCACCGCGCCGACCCGCTTGAGTGTGGCCCCGTCGGCGCGCAGCACGTACACGCCGGACTGCGAGGACGTTCCGCGCCCCCAGGTGTCGCCGGTGGTGGTGGCGACCCGCAGGTGACCGTCCCACTCGGACAGCGCGTACTGGCCGATCAGCCAGCCGGGCACGGACCCGGCGGCGACGAAGCGCGGTGTGCCCGCCACGGTGTCGAACTGGTAGATCTCGGTGCTGATGTCGTGCGCCGCGGACGGTCCGCCCCGCCACATCCGCCAGCGGTGGTCGTTGACGACGTAGAGGCGTGCGCCGTTGCTGTAGACGGTGTCGCCGTCGGCGGCCACGGTGACCGGGTCACCGGAACCCAGCGCGGACGCGCCCAGGTCGAAGCTGAGCACAGTCACCATCGACGCGCCGGAGAAGCCGGCCGGCCGGCTCAATCGGTCGCAGCCCACCCGCCCGGTGCCGACGGTCCGCACGCCGTCGCGGATCTCGTAACCGGGCAGCCAGTCGTCGAGCGTGGCCTTGTCGATGACCGCGCGGTTGGCCGCGATCCGCTGCGCGTCGGTCCGGTGGCCGGCGAGGTGGGGGAAGTCGAGCCGGGGCGAGGACCGGATCACGACGCGGGCGGTCGCGCCGACCTGCCGCGCGTCGACCAGAAGACCGTCGATCCGGTACTCCCCCACCACGCGGGGCGGCCCGGCGAGATCCACCAGGACCAGCCGCGCCTGCGCGTTCGTGCGCCGGACCGCCGGACCGCCCGGCACCGGCCCCCAGACAGGCTGTCCGGGACCCAGCAGCACGAGCGCCCGGTCGCCGTGCAGCAGCAGGCTCGCCTCGCCACCGGAGAACCGCTCGGCGTCGGGGTTGAGCGTAAGCCGGCCGGTCACGCGCCGGGTCGCCGGATCGACCACCGACAGCACGCCCCGGCTGACCGTGACGATCCGCTGCCCGTCGGTCTTGACCAGGTCCGGTTCGTCCACGCCCGGTTCGTGCACATTGGTGCCGGAGAAGTCGGGTGTGGACACCGCCGCCGCCGCGTCCTCGGCGGCGCCACCGACCGCCGCCCGTTTCTCGCTGAACTGCCGGAGGTCGTCCGATCCGAAGCCCCACGGCCCGACCGCCGCCTTGGCGGCCGTGCGGAGCTGCCGCAGCGCCTCGTCGCAGTTGTCGAAGGCCACCAGCCGCAGTCCGCCGGTCGGTACGACCCGCCCGGTGGGCGACGGGTCGGCGCGCGGCGGTGCCGCGGTGCAGCCGGCGAGGACCAACGTGGCGGCCATCATCCACCGGTACGTCCGGGATGCGTGACGGGTCATGCCGGTCAGACGCGGCGGCGACGAGCGCGGTTCCCGGCCCGGCCGCTCAACCGCCGGGCGTGGCGCTCAACCGCCCGCCATCGCGCCGAGCACGATGAACGGCTCCTTCCCGGCGACCACCTCCTCGGGCAGCGGGTCGTCCGGGGACTCGTTGGAGAGGTCCAGCTCGCAGGCGTAGAAGCGGACGAACGGCCGGCGCTTCCCGCTGTGCCGGTCGCGGATCGTGCCCAGGAGCATCGGGTACGCGGCCTCCAGCGCGTCGAGCACCTCCCGCTGGGTGGGCGGCCCGGCCACCTCGACACGGACCTCGCCGGTGACGTGGGCCAGGTTCTTCAGGTGCGCCGGCAGCACCACCCGGATCACGGCAGCACCTGGACCTCGACCGAGAGCACGCCCGGCAGGTCCCGCACGATCGGCGCCCACGTGTCGCCGCCGTCGGCCGAGTGGTAGACCTGACCACCGGTGGTGCCGAAGTAGACGCCGCACGGGTCGAGCGTGTCGACGGCCATCGCGTCGCGCAGCACGTTGACGTAGCAGTGCGACTGCGGCAGCCCCTCGGTCAGCGGCTCCCAGTGCTCACCGCCGGTACGGCTGCGGTAGACCCGCAGCTTGCCCTCCGGCGGGTAGTGCAGCGAATCGCTGGTGATCGGCACCACGTAGATCGTCTCCGGTTCGTGCGCGTGCACCGCGATCGGGAAGCCGAAGTCCGTCGGCAGGTCGCCGCTGACCTCCCGCCAGTTGGCGCCGGCGTCGTCGGTGCGCATGACGTCCCAGTGCTTCTGCATGAACAGCGTGTCCGGCCGGGACGGATGCTGCGCGAGCCGGTGCACGCAGTGCCCGACCTCCGAGTCGGTGTCGGGGATCTCGCCCGAGCGGAGCCCCTTGTTGATCGGCAGCCAGCTCGCGCCGGCGTCGTCGCTGCGGAACGCGCCCGCCGCCGAGATCGCCACGTAGATCCGGTCCCGGTCGGCCGGGTCGAGCAGGATCGTGTGCAGGCACATCCCGCCCGCGCCGGGCTGCCAGGACGGGCCGGTCGGGTGCTGGCGCAGAGCGGTCAGCTCGGACCACTTCTGGGCGCCGTCGGTGGTCAGGTAGAGGGCGGCGTCCTCGCCGCCCGCGTACACGGTGTCGGGGTCGTGGCGGGACGGCTCCAGGTGCCAGATCCGCTTGAACTCCCACGGCCGTGGAGTGCCGTCGTACCAGAGGTGCTGACCGACCTCGCCGCTGTAGGCGAAGTCGTTGCCGACCGTCTCCCAGGTCCGGCCACCGTCGTCCGAGCGCTGGATCAGCTGCCCGAACCAGCCGCCGGACTGGGACGCGTACAGCCGGTCCGGTTCGACGGGTGAGCCGGTCAGGTGGTAGATCTCCCAGCCGCCGAAGTACGGCCCGTCGACGGTCCAGTCGTCGCGCTTGCCGTCCGAGGTCAGGATGAACGCGCCCTTGCGCGTGCCGACAAGTACTCGTACGCCGCTCATGTCTCGTCCTCTCGTCCGAGGGTCATCCCCGCACTGACCGTGCGGCTCACCGGAACTCATCGCTGTCGTACTCCCCGGCTACGACATTTCCGTCCCGACCGCGCGACGGCGGGGCCGCCACGCCGGTGCGGCCGCAATGTCGGGGGCTGCGGCTAGCCTGCTCGCATGACCGGCCCCGGAGACGTCCCACCCGAGCACCTCGACCGACTGCGGCCGGTCTGCCTCGGCCTGCCGGAGACCTACGAGGAGGCGGCCTGGGTCGGCGTCCGGTGGCGCGTCCGCGGCCGCACGTTCGCGCACGTGCTCACCGTCGACCCGGGCCACCAGGCGGCGTACGCGCGGGCCGCGGCGACCGACGAGCCGGTGTGCGTAATGACGTTCCGCTCCCCCGGCGACGAGATCGCCGGGCTGCTCGCGGCCGGGCCGCACTTCTTCAAGCCGGACTGGGCCGCCGACGTGGTCGGCCTGCGGCTGGACGCGGACACGGACTGGATCGAGGTCGCCGAACTGCTCACCGAGAGCTACTGCGTGCTGGCCCCGAAGAAGCTCGTCGCGCTCGTCGACGGGCCGCCGGGGCGGTGACGGCGCCGACCGGGACTTCCCAGGGCCGAGGCGTCGGCAGTACGGTGGGCGTGGTGTGCCGGGAAGCCTGGTCGGCGGTCGTTGCCCCGCCGGACCCTGGAGCCACGCGATGCGAGCCCACCCCGCTGTACACACCCGTGACCTGACCAAACACTACGGCCGCCTGGTGGCCCTCGACGGCCTGGATCTGACCGTCGCCGCCGGTGAGGTGGTCGGCCTCCTCGGCCCGAACGGCGCCGGCAAGTCCACCACCATCCGGCTGCTGCTCGGCCTCGCCCGTCCGACCCGGGGTCTCGCCCGGATCTTCGAGGTGGACGCGGCGGATGTGCGGGCGGCGCACCGGCTGCTGGCGTACGTGCCGGCCGACGTGGCGCTCTGGCCGCAGCTCACCGGCGCGGAGATCCTCGACCTGCTCGCCGCGACCGGTCCCGGCGTCGACGCCGGCTACCGGGACGAACTCGTCGAGCGGTTCGCCCTCGACCCGTCCCGCCCGGCCGGTGCCTACTCGACCGGGAACCGGCAGAAGGTCGCCCTGGTCGCCGCGTTCGCCACCCGGGCGCCGCTGCTCGTGCTGGACGAGCCGACGAGCGGCCTGGATCCACTGATGGAGCTGCAGTTCCGCCGGGCGGTGGGCGAGGCGCGCGACAACGGGCAGAGCGTGCTGCTCTGCTCGCACCAGCTCGCCGAGGTGGAGGCGGTCTGTGACCGGGTGGCGATCCTGCGGGCCGGCCGGCTCGTGGACATCGCCCCGGTGCCGCAGCTGCGGCGGCTGCACCGCAACGAGGTGACGGTACGGTTCACCGGCTCGGCCCCGGATCTGGCCGGCGTGCCGGGCGTCGAAGCGGTCGAGGAGCGTGACGGGCTGCTGCGTTTCACCCTCGCCGGCCCGCCCGCCGCCGCGCTGCGCGCCCTGTCCGGGGCGGAGATCAGCACCCTGACCGTGCGCGAGCCCAGCCTGGAGGAGATCTTCCTCGACTACTACGGGGAGCAGGCGTGACGCGGCCGGCCGGCACAGCGGTCAGTCTGCTCGCCGTCCGCGGGATCTGGCGGCCGGCCCTCGTCGTGACCGGCGTGACAGTCGGCATGTCCGCCCTGGTGGTGGCCACCTACGCGCGGACCGTCGGCGAGGGCATGGACGCCGCCGCCTTGGAGGCGCTGGCGCGCAACCCCGCGATCCGTACGTTGTTCGGCGAGCCGGTCGCCCTGGACACCGCCGGCGGGTTCACCGTGTGGCGCACCGGCACGGTGCTGGCCGTGCTGCTCAGCGTGTGGAGCCTGCTGGCGACCGTCCGGACGACCCGGGGCGAGGAGGAGGCCGGCCGGTGGGGGCTGCTGCTCGCGGGCAGGCTGACGCCCGCCGCGGTGCTGCGGCGTCACCTGGCGCCGCTGATGGCGACGTCGGCACTGGCGGGGACGCTGCTCGCGGCCACGCTGACGATCGCCGGCACACCGTGGCAGGGTGCGCTGCTGCACGGCGCCGGTCTCGCCTCGGCCGGCGCGTTCGCGGCCGCGGTGGGCGCCGTCGTCGTGCAGGTCCAGCCGACCCGGGCGGGGGCGACGGGCACCGGCCTGGCCGTGCTCGGGGCCGGCCTGCTGGCGCGGATGGTCGGCGACACCGGGCCGGCGTCGGCGTGGCTGCGGTGGCTGCCGCCGTACGGCCCGCTCGCGCTCACCCGTCCCTACCACGACAACCGGTGGCTGCCACTGCTCGTGTCGCTGACCGCCGTCGTTCTGCTGGCCGGGGCGGCGCTGGCCCTGTGCCGCCGGCGCGACGTGGGAGCGGGACTGCTGCGCCCGCCGGCCGGCCGGGCGCCGCGACGCGGCCTGCTCGGCTCGGTGCCGGCCTTCGCGGTACGACGCGCCCTGCGCCCGCTCGCCGGCTGGACCACCGGCGTCGCCGCCTACTTCCTGCTGATCGGCGTGCTCGCCACGTCGCTGACCGGCTTCCTGGAGGAGAACCCCGCCTTTGCCGACCTCGCCGCGCGGGCGGGCTTCGGCGGGCTCGACCACGTGCGGGGGTACGTGGCCACGCTGTTCGCACTGCTGGCGGTGCCGATCGGCGCGTTCGCCACCGCGCGGTTGCACGCCTTCGTCGGGGCGGAGGCCGCCGGTCGGCTCACGCTGCTGTGGGCCGGTCCGGTCAGCCGGGCCCGGCTGCTCGCCGCCGAGGTGGCCAGCGCGTCCGCCGGGGCGGTGGCGCTGGCGCTGGCCGCCGGTCTCGCGACGTGGCTGGGCACGGCCCTGGTCGGTGCCGGCCTGCCCGTCACCGCCGCCCTCGCGGGCACGCTCAACGTGCTGCCGCTCGCGTTGCTGGGCGCCGGGGCGGCCACCCTCGCCGTCGGGGCGGCACCCCGGCTGGTCGCCGTGCTGGGGATGCTGCCCACAGCCGGCGGTTTCCTGCTGACCGTGGTGGCCGAGAGCGTGCGCGCGCCCGCCTGGATCGGCACGCTGTCGCCGTACGCGCATCTCGCCGCCGTGCCCGACGCGGCGCCGAACTGGACGGCTCAGGGCGTGCTGCTCGCGGCGGCGGTCGCCCTGGCCGCCCTGGGCGGGTGGGCCTACGGCCGCCGGGACCTGGCGGGATGAGTCAGCCGAGCTTCTTGCGCAGCGTCTCGAACGCCAGGTCCGGACGCAGCGGCACGCCGAACCGCTCGTCGCCGTACGGGAACGGGCTCAGCTCGCCGGTACGGACGTAGCCGCGCCGCTCGTACCAGGCGATCAGGTCGTCGCGCTGGACGATCACGGTCATCCGCATCTCGCCGGCGTGCCACTGCTGCACCGCGTGGCGCTCGGCGGCGGCCAGCAGTTCCCGGCCCACGCCGCCGCCCTGCCGGCCGGGCGCGACCGCGAACATGCCGAAGTAGACGTGGTCGTCGCGGCGTTCCAGCTGGCAGCAGGCCACCAGGTCGTCGCCCTGCTCGGCGACCAGCACCACGCCGTCCTTGCCGGTGACCGCCGCGGCCACCATCTCCGGGTCGGTGCGCTGCCCGGCCAGCAGGTCCGCCTCGTGGGTCCAGCCCTGCCGGCTGCGCTCGCCCCGGTACGCCGACTCGATCAGGTCGACGAGGACGGCGACGTCCTCGGGGCGGGCGACCCGGACGGTACGGGGTGCGGGGCTGGTCATGGCGGTTCTCCACGGTCGCGGCGGCGTACCTGGTCAGCGTACGCACGCGGGTGTCCCGGACGGCGGCGGGGACCACCGGGGACGAACGGTTCGTGGTTCACTGCCCGGCATGGAGACGACTGTCGGCGCGGCGGGCCTGCCCGCCGTCCTCGACCGGCCGTCCGGGCCGGTGCGCGGCGGCCTGGTGGTGTTGCACGGCTCGCACGCCGGGCACCGCTCCTTCTTCCTCTACGAGCACCTGGCCCGGCTGTTGCCTCCGGCCGGGATCGCGGTGCTGCGGTACGACCGCCGCCCGCGGGTGGACGGGCACGACGTGCCACTTGCCGACCAGGCCGAGGACGCGTCGGCAGCGGTGACCGAGTTGCGCCGGCACATCGGGCCGGTCCCGGTCGGGTTGTGGGGTTTCAGCCAGGGCGCGTGGGCGGCGGCGCTGACCGCCACCCGGCACCCGGTCGGCTTCCTGGTGCTGGTCGGGTGCAGCGCGGTCAGCCCGGCCGCCCAGATGCGGCACGGCACCGCCGAGCAGCTCCGCCGCAACGGCTACGGCCCGGCCGACCTCGCCGAGCTGGCCGAGGTGCGGCGCCTCGCCGAGGGCTTCCAGCGCGGCGACGTGCCACGGCCGCTGGCACAGGCGGCGATCGACGCGGCGACGCGGCGGCAGTGGTTCCCGCTGGCGTTCCTGCCGGAGGAGTTGCCCGCGGTGCCCGGCACCTGGACCGACATGGACTACGACCCGGCGCCGGTGCTGGCGCGGCTGACCTGCCCGGTGCTGCTCTGCCACGGCGAGACCGACGCGTGGATCCCGATCGAGGACAGCCTGGCGGTGTGGCAGCGGGCGGCACGCGACGCCGAGCTGACGGTGGCCCGGCTGGCCGGCTGCGACCATGCGCCCACGCTGGGCGGGGGCGAGGGCCTGGACAGCATCGCACCGCAGTACGAGCGGGTGCTCCTGGACTGGCTCGACCGGCGGCTGCCGGTCGACGGCTGGCCCGGCCGTCAGTCAGGGGACCGCAGGCCGGCGAGCAGCAGACCGACCAGCCGGCGCGCGTCGTAGCGCGGGTCGCTGTCCGCGCCGATACAGAGGTTGCCGACGCCGCGCAGCAGCTGGTACGCGTCGACGTCCCGGCGGATCTCGCCGGCTTCCGCCGCGGCGGCGAGCAGATCGGCGCAGACGGGCACCAGCCGGTCGACGAAGTAGCTGTGCAACGCGTCGAACTGCCCGCTGTCGGCGCGCAGCGCGGCGGCGAGCCCGTGTTTGGTAGCCAGGAGGTCGACGAAACTGTCGATCCACCGGGTCAGCGCCGCGTACGGGGTGGGCCCCTCGGCGAGGCAGACCGGGCCGGCTTCGGCGCACGCCTCGACCTGATGCCGGTAGACCGCGACGACGAGGTCGGCCCGGGTCGGGAAGTGCCGGTAGACGGTGCCCACGCCGACGCCGGCCGCGGCGGCGATGTCGCGGACCGGGGCCTCGACGCCGGAGGCGACGAAGACCGCGGCGGCGGCGTCGAGCAGCGAGCGCTGGTTGCGCCGCGCGTCGGCCCGGCGGCGGCCCGGTTCGGTGGTGTCGGTCACGTTCGGCGTCTCCTCCTGGCCAGCGCTTGTTAAGCGGAACAGCGTTCCGTATGGTTAACGGAGCAATGTTCCGCATGGCCATGGTGCCAGGTGGGACGCGAGATCACCGAATCAGGTCGCGCCCGTCGCGGCCACCGGAGGGAAACCCATGCAGTACCGCACCCTGGGCCGCACCGGCGTACAGGTCAGCGCACTCGCGCTCGGCGCCATGAACCTCGGCCCGATCGGGGGCACCACCCAGGAGGAGGCCACCGCGCTCGTCGGCGCCGCCCTGGACGCCGGGATCAACCTGATCGACACCGCCGACGTCTACGGCAACGGGATCTCCGAGGAGATGGTGGGCCGGGCGATCGCCGGCCGCCGCGACGACGTGGTGCTCGCCACGAAGGCCGCCCTGCCCATGGGCGAGGACCGCAACCGCCGCGGCAGCTCCCGGCGCTGGCTGGTCACCGCGCTGGAGGACAGCCTGCGCCGGCTCGGCACCGACCACGTGGACCTCTACCAGATCCACCGCTGGGATCCGGCCACCAGCGACGAGGAGACGCTGTCGGCGCTCACCGACCTGCGGCAGGCCGGCAAGATCCGGCACTTCGGCACCTCCACCTACCCGGCCCACCGCCTGGTCGAGGCGCAGTGGGCGGCCCGCGAGCATCACCTCGGCCGGTACGCCACCGAGCAGCCCAGCTACTCGATCCTGCAACGAGGCGTCGAGGCGCACGTCCTGCCGGTCACGCAGCACTACGGGCTCGGCGTCCTGGTCTGGAGCCCGCTCGCGTCGGGCTGGCTCTCCGGGGCGATCCGGGCCGGCCGCGAGATCACCACCCACCGGTCCACGTTCATGCCCCAGCGCTTCGACCCGGCGGTCCCGGCCAACCGGGCCCGGCTCGACGCGGTGGAACGGCTGGCCGGTGTCGCCGACGACGCCGGTCTCACCCTGATCCAGCTCGCGCTCGGCTTCGTCACCGCGCACCCCGCCGTGACCAGCGCCATCATCGGGCCGCGTACGCCGGAACACCTGCACAGCCAGCTCGCCGCCGCCAGCACCGTGCTCAGCGCCGACACCCTGGACGCGATCGACGCGATCGTCGCCCCCGGCGTCGACCTGGCCCCGCAGGAGAAGAACGACACCCCGCCCGCTCTGCTCGACCCCGCGCTGCGCCGCCGCTGACCGCTACGCTGCCGCGCATGGACGCCGACCTGCCCACCTTCGAGTTCGCCTTCCCCGGCCCGCTGCGCGACCAGCTCGTCGCCGCGGTGCTCGACGGGAGCAAGACCACCACCACCGCGCTGCTCCAGGACTACGAGATCGACGATGAGCCGCTACCCGACGTCGGCACCCGCTCGGCGGTGATCGACTCCGACGGCCGGCCGGTGGCGGTGATCGAGCTGGTCGAGGTCCGCGTCGTCCGCCTCGGCGACGTCGACCTCGACCACGCCCGGGACGAGGGCGAGGGGTTCGAGACGGTCGCCGCCTGGCGCGCCGGCCACGAACGCTTCTGGCACGGCGACGACTACCGCGGCTGGCTCGGCGACAGCGCGTTCACAGTGGACGACGACACCCCGGCCGTGCTGCAACGCTTCCGGCTGGTCGAGACGCTCTGACGGCGTCCGGGCCGGTCACTCCGTGGCGAGCCAGGCGCGCAGTTCGGCGCCGTGCTCGTCCAGCTCCGGCGGCGGCAGGTCGTAGCGGGGCGGCGTCCCGGACAGGCCGATCGGGTTCCGGATCCCGGGCACCCCGCCGGTCGTCATAACCGGATCCAGGCCCAGGCCCTGGGCCAGCGCCACCCCCTCGGCCACCGAGTTGATCGGGCTGCACGGAACCCCTGCCGCGCGCAGCTCGGCGAACCAGTCCGCGCTGCCGCGCCGGGACAGCGCCGCCACCAGCAGCGGACGCAGCTCGTCGCGGTGCGCGGTGCGGTCGGCGTTGCGGCGGAACCGTACGTCGTCGGCCAGCTCCGGCACGCGAAGCACCCGGCAGAGGGTACGGAACTGGCCGTCGTTCCCGGCGATCACCACCAGCTCGCCGTCGGCCGTGGGCAGCGGCTCGTACGGCACGATGCTCGGGTGCGCGTTGCCCATCCGGTGCGGCGCCGCTGCCCCCGCGACGTAGGCACCGGTGTGGTTCACCAGGCCGGACAGCGCCGAGGAGAGCAGGTCCACAGTGACGTGCTGCCCGCGCCCGGTGGACTCCCGGTGCCGTAGCGCGGCCAGGATCCCGACCGCCGCGTGCAGTCCGGCGATCACGTCGAACACGGCCACCCCGGCCTTGTAGGGCGGACCGTCCGCGTCCCCGGTGAGGCTCATCAGCCCGGCCGCTGCCTGCACCATGAGGTCGTACCCGGGCAGGTCGGCGCCCCCGGCGGAGCCGAAGCCGCTGATCGAGGCGTACACCAGGCGGGCGTTGCGGGCGGTGGCCGAGTCGTGGTCGAGGCCGAAACGGCGCAGCGCGCCCGGGCGGAAGTTCTGGATCAGCACGTCGGCCCGGTCGGCGAGCCGGTGCGCCAGCGTCAGGTCACCGGGATCGGTCAGATCGAGCACCAGCGAACGCTTGTTGCGGTTGACCGCCAGGTAGTAGGTGGAGACGTCGTCGCGCACCGGGGGCCGCCACCCGCGGGTGTCGTCGCCGCCGGGCGCCTCCACCTTGACCACGTCCGCGCCGAGGTCGGCCAGGAGCATCGTCGCGTACGGCCCGGCGAGGATCCGGGAGAAGTCGGCGACGAGCACCCCGCGCAACGGACCCGACATGACACCCTCCCTCGCCGCCGACCACGATGACACATACCCGACGGCATGCCCGGCAGGGGTGGCCGGCCCGGCTACGGTCGCGGTACGCCGGGCGGACACACCGGGAAGGGGCGCGCGTGTCACCGCTGAGTCGCCCCGCTGGACCTGGCCCGGCGCTCGCCCGACCCGGGGCAGCAGGTGACCGCGTACGTGGAGGGCGACGGCGTGGCCGAGACGGAGCTGATCGACTTCGTGGCGCGGCACCTGTCCGCGCACAAACGCCCCCCGGCAGGTGCGGCTGCGATGGGCAAGGTGCAGAAGTCCCGCCTGACCGAGGCGTGACCCGCACCCCGCCGGGAACCAGCGCACCGCTTCCGACGACTATCCCTACATGGTGTGTGAGCAGTGGCGGGAAATCCTGTCGGCACAGCTGGACGGTGAGGCGTCCGGCTCGGAGATCGAGGCGGCCGAGGCGCACCTGACCGGCTGCCCCGGATGCCGCGGCTGGTTCGACTCGGCCGCGTCGGTGACCCGGCGGGCCCGTACGCAGCTCGCCCCGCGGGTGCCCGATCTGGTCGACGCGGTCCTGGCCGCCGCTCCCCCGCCCCGGCCCGGCCGCCGTCACCGGATCACGCTCGGGCTGCGCGGGGCGCTCGGCCTGCTCGGCGCGGTGCAGCTCGTCCTCGGCCTGGCCCAGATCGGCCGGGAGGCGGTCGTCACGCACGCGCACACCTCCGGCCAGCACCTGTGGCACGAGTCGGCGGCGTGGAACGTCGCCGTCGGCGCCGGGTTCCTCTACGTGGCCGCTCGCCGGTCCGCTCCGTCCGGTCTGCTGCCGATGCTGAGCGCGTTCGTCGCGACGCTCGTGCTGCTGTCGGTGAACGACCTGATCACCGGGCAGGTGGCGATGACCCGGCTGGTCAGCCACGGCTTCCTGTTGGTCGGCTGGGCGGTGACGCTGGTGCTGTCCCGCCTCGGCCGACGCCCCGGCGACACCCCGCCCGGTCAGCGCCGGCCGGACCGGTCCCGGTGGGCGCTGCCGGCCGAGGAACCGGCCGCGCCGGCGCTGCGGCTGGTGCCGCCCGGCCCGTACCCGGCACAGGCCCGCGACCGGCGCGCCGCCTGACCGTCCGCTCAGCGCGCGGCGGGCCCCGGCCGGTCGCCGTCTCAGCGGGCCCGGCGGTCGCGGGCGTCGCCGGACCAGGCGGCCACCAGGTCCTCCCGGGCGCGGGCCACGCGGGAGCGGATGGTGCCCACCGGGCAGCCGCACACCTCGGCCGCCTCGGCGTAGGACAGGCCGAGCACCTGGGTGGCCACGAACGCCTCCCGCCGGTCCGGCGGCAGCGTGGCGATGAGGCCGCGCAGCACCACCCCGTCCTCCCCGCCGCCGTTCACCGCGCCGGCCGCCTCGGCGGCGGCCTGCCAGTCCGGCAACGCGGCGACCCGGGGACGGGCGATCGCCGTCCGCACGTGGTCCACCGCGACCCGGCGGGCGATGGTGAAGATCCAGGTACGCGCCGACGACCGGCCCGCGAAGCCGGGCAGGCTGCGCAGCGCGCGCAGGAACGTCTCCTGGGCGAGGTCGTCGGCCTCGGCGGGCCCGGCGAGATGGGCGAGGAAACGCCACACGGGTGCCTGGAGGGCCCGGACGAACGCGGCGGCGGCCATCTGGTCTCCCCGGGCGGCGCGTCGCGCCCACACGGTCACCTGCTCGTCGTCGGCGTCCGCGCTCATCCGCGGCCGACCCGCCGGTCCGGCATGCTCATGCCGGACGGTACGGATGCGCGCCCCGCTCGGTTCATTCCTGGCGTCCCTCCTGCGACGCCGGAGTGCCGGTCGCCCCACGGTTGGTCGGCCGCAGGATGGCAGAAGTTCCCGAACCGGGTCAATCGTCCACGGACGCGGTGACCGGCCCGACCCGCAGGACGCCGTCGGTGAGCGGGGCGCATCGGACACCGCCGCGGCGGCGCAGCGCCTTCCACGTACCGGGAGCGACCACCACGTCGAGCCAGGCGCAGGGCGGCGCGGCCCGGTGGACCCGCAGCCGGACCGGACCGTCGCCGGAGTCGAGCGTGAGCACTCGGCCGACCAGCTCGTCCACGGGGATGCCCTCGGTCAGGACGTTGCGGCGCAGCTGGGTGAGGTCCGCGCCGGGCGGCAGCGACTCCCGCGCGATCAGCGTGACGCTCGCCTGCCGGTGCGCGGGCCGGCCGAAGTAGCGGTCGCCGACGACGCCGAGCCCGGCGCGTAGCTCCACCCGGTCGACCAGCTCGCCGGGCGGCGCGGGGGCGGGTCCGTCCGCCGGGCGGCCCACGTACCGGTGCACGGGCGAGGCCAGCAACTGGACGATCCGCGGCATGCCAGAAGTCTAATCGCGGGCATACCAGCGCCAAACCGGACGATAGCCGCGCTCACGTATCCGCCCTCTCCGCTGGGCGTTGTACCAGGCGTGACGGCGAGGCGACCCGATGCGATCGGAGCACATCCGCAGCGGCGACTGGCCTGGGCGAGGCGCGAGAACGAGCGCCGGCGCCAGGCGTACGAGTCGGCGGCCCGGATCTGGCGCCGCCGCGCCGAGCACCTCGACCGGCTGTCGATGGAGGCAGCGGGCTTCCGCGGCTGTGCGCTGCCCGGCACCGCGCTGCCGGTGCCGCTGGACGACGGCGAGGTCGTCTACCGGATCCTGCCCGCCGTCGACCTGGTCGAGGCCACAGCCCGGCACCTGCCCGGACTGCCGGCGCCGGGCCGCACGCTGGCCGGCTGTCTCGACCCGGCCGACGGCCCGTTACCGGCGGGACTGCGGGTGGTCGACAGCGGCGCCGCAGTGGTGACCGACCGGCGGGTGGCCTTCGCCGGGCACGACGCCCGGCGGGACTGGTCCCTGCCGGACGTACGCGGCCCCGGGCATCACCCGGACCGGCCGGTCACCCTGCTGCACGACGCCGACGGCGGCACACCGGCGGGCCTGCGCGTACCGGCTGCGGGGGCGGCGAACACCAGGTTCTACCTCACCCTCGCCCACGCTGTCGCCACCGGTAAGCGGCAGGCGGTGGTCGAGGACGTCGAGGCGCTGCGGTCCGCCCACCGGGCCGCCCGGCCCCGGCCACCCCGGCCGCTCGGCCCGTGGGACGCCCCGGCCGAACGGGCGCTGTCCCAGCGGCTGGCCGCGGCGGGTGTCGCGGCGGTGGCCGTGCTGCTGGGCGTCACCTCCGCCGGCACCTGGACGGCCACCGCAGGGCAGACCGACCCGGGACACCGCCGAGCCGCCCGCCCGGTCGCTCCCGCCACGACGGCCGCGCCTTCCGTTTCTTCGGCGCCGCCCGCGGCGATCCCGGTCACACCGTCGTCGCCGGCGGTCCGGCCGGCCCGGTCCGCGCCGCCACCGAAGCGCCCGAACGTGACCCCGGAGTCCGGGGCGCGGGCCCTCACCACCGCACCGCCCGTGGCCGGTTCGCCGCCGGCCCGCGTCGGCGACCACCCGTCGACGCCCGTCGAGCCGCCCGGTTCTCCTGCCGATCAGGTGACTCCGGTGCCGACCGCGAGCCCGACGGGCGAACCGGGTCCGACCGGAGGGCCCGGTTCGACCGGCGAGCCGAACCCGACCGTCTCGTCCGAGCCGCCGCACCCCTCGGGGTAGCCGAACCCCTAACCCTGTCGATCTTGCACTTACCGCCCTCAAGATTGGCGATTCATGCCGCTTTCGCGGGTCAGCAAGTGCAAGATCGCGGACGTGTGGGTCAGGGGGTGTGGGGGGTGAGGAGGTAGTCGCCGTCGTCGGGGCTCCAGCGCAGTTCCACGGCGCCGCCGGTCGCGGCCGCCTTGCAGAACTGCAGGAAGCTGCGATAGCCGAGCTTCTTCTCGCTGAAGTCCGGCCGGGCCCGCCGGAGCTGGTCCTTGAGGCCGGACAGCGCCACCGCGCCGCCCTCGCCCGCGAGGTCGACCACCACCGAGCGGAGCAACCCGAACGCGACCTCCCGGTCGCCCTGTTCGGGAAGCGACACCTCCGGGTCGCCCTTGGCGGGCCCGGCGGCCAGCTCCACCACGTTGTGCGCCGCGAGGTGGCGCAGCAGTTCCCCGAAGGTGCGGAAACCGTAGTCGGACTCGCTGAACGTGGGATCCTTACGCAGCAGTGCGCGCTTGAGCGAGGAGGCTGTCACCTCACCGCTGGAGCTGCCCTGCATGCCGGCCACCGTCTGCACGAGCTGCACGGCGAGCGTGTCGACATCCCGCGCCGACTCGTCCTCGCCCGGTGCGGTCTCCACCGCGCGCTCGGGCACCTGCTCCGCCGGTACGGGACGGGCCGGGCGGGACCGGCGGGCGGCCGGGGGCGGTACGTCGACGCCTTCGAGCCGGTCGTAGTAGAGGAACTCGTCGCAGGCCGGCGGCAGCAACGCGGAGGTGGACTTCTCCACCCCGACGCCGATCACCCGCTTGTTGAGTTCGCGCAGCTTGTGCACCAGCGGGGTGAAGTCGCTGTCCCCCGTGCAGATCACGAACGTGGAGATGTAGCCGCGCTCGAACGCCAGCTCGACCGCGTCCACCGCCATCTTGATGTCAGCCGCGTTCTTGCGCGAGGCGCCCATCCGCTGCGGGATCTCGATCAGCTCGACGTGCGAGCGGGTGAGCATCCGCCGGTCCTCGTCGAAGTACGACCAGTCGGCGTACGCCCGGCGCACCACGACGCGTCCCCGCTCGGCGAGCGCGTCGGCGATCGGCCGGAAGTCGAACGGTCGGCCGCCGTGATGGTCCCGTACGCCCAGGGCCAGGTTCTCGTAGTCGAGGAACAGCGCGATCCGGTCTTCGTGATCCACACTGGCAGCCTAGCCCGGCCGGAGCGCCTGGCCGGTCAGCGCCGCTCGTCGCGGTAGAGCGTCTCGCGGCGGGCCATCCGCTGGATCGCGTAGCTGGCCACCAGCAGCAGCAACGCGAGCACCACCTCGACGCCCGCGACGGTGCCGGTGGCGACGGTGAGACCGAGCAGCAGCAGGATCAGCCCGACGACCGCGAGCAGACCCGCCAGCAGCAGCCGGTTACGCCGGCGCGCCGACCGCTGTGCGTCGTCTGCGCCCACGCTCACCGCCTCTCCCCGGCTCCGGTCTCCGATCCTAGGCGCTGACGGGCGTCGCGGTGGCGGATCAAGAAGCCGGAGCCGGACGCGAGCGCGTCCGGCCCCGGGTCACGGCGGCGGTCAGTGGATCGGCACGGGCACCTGACGCTTGTCCTCGCCCGGTTCGCCGTCGAGCAGGTGCGAGGGCTCCCGGCGGCGGGGCAGGAACGCGGCCGGGACGAAGGTCAGCAGCACCAGGCCGAACGCGACCCAGAAGGTGGTGGAGAAGGAGTCTGCCGCGAAGTCGAGCCCGCGCTCGATCAGCGACGGCGGCACCGGGAACTGCTGGATCAGCTCGGGCTGCTGCTGGGCGGCGATGGCGAGCTGGGCCTCGGTCAGCGGGGCGCCGGTGGCCGGGTCGGTGGCGCCGGGGATCGGCCGGGAGCCGTTCAGCTCGCTGGTGAGGATGACCGACATGATCGCGGCGCCCACCGAACCGCCGATCTGCTGGAGGATGTTGACGAGCGTGGACCCGCGCGCCACCTCCACCGCGGTGAGCGTCTTGAGCGCCGACGTCATGATCGGCATCATCGTGCCGCCCATGCCGAGGCCCATCACGAACAGCGAGCCGCAGAGCAGCCAGTACGACGTGTCGGTGCCGAGCTGGGTGAAGGTGAAGAAGCCGGCCGCGATGAGCACGAGCGCGAACGGCACCGTCCGGCCGACCGGCACGCGGTCGGCGAGCATGCCGGCGATCGGCATGGTCAGCATCGCGCCGATGCCCTGCGGCGCGATCAGCAGGCCCGCGGCCAGCGTCGTCTCGCCGCGCACCTGGAGGAAGTAGCTCGGGAACAGCAGGCCGGCGCCCATGAACGCGATGATGAACACGAACATGGTGACGGCGGCGATGGTCAGGCTGCGGTTGCGGAACAGCCGCAGGTCGAGCAGCGGGTGCCGGGGCCGGAACGAGTAGAGCACGAAGGCGACCACGAGCGCGCCGCCGACGAGCATCGGCAGCCACACCTTGGTGTCGGCGACGGTGCCGGTCTCCGGCAGCGTGGAGATGCCGTAGAGGAACAGCGCGAGACCCGGCGAGAGCATGAGCATGCCGAGGAAGTCGAACGACTCGGACGGCGCGGCGTTGTCCCGGGGCAGCGCCAGCTGGGCGTAGACGAGCGCGACCAGGCCGATCGGCAGGTTGATCAGGAAGATCCAGTGCCAGCTCGCGACGTCGATCAGCCAGCCGCCGAGGATCGGGCCGGTGATGGGGCCGAGCAGCATCGGGATGCCGAGCACGGCCATGAGGCGGCCGATGCGGTGCGGGCCGGCGGCCCGGGTGATGATCGTCATGCCGAGCGGCATGAGCATGCCGCCGCCGAGGCCCTGGATCACCCGCCAGGCGATCAGCTCGCCGATCGAGTCGGCCGTGGCGCACAGCCCGGAGCCGATGGTGAACAGCGCCAACGCCACCATGTAGAGGCGTTTCGTGCCGAACCGGTCGGCGGCCCAGCCGCTGAGCGGAATCACCGTGGCGAGCGCGAGCGTGTAGCCGGTCATGGTCCACGCGACGCGGGCGTACGTGGCGTCGAACTCGCTCTGGAACGTCGGCAGCGCCACGCTGACGACTGTCACGTCGAGGATCGACATGATCGCACCGAGCACGACGACGCCGGCCACCTTGAGTACGGCGGCGTCGAGCTTCGTCGACGTCGCAACGGGTTGCTGGGTCACTGACGGTCTCCTGGATCCGGTCCGGCGCTGGGAGGCGGTGGCCGTGCCGCGCACCGTCTGCGGAGCGCGGGCGGAACGCGCGGCGGCGTCCGGGCGACAGCGTAGCCATGACCTGGGACGAGGCGCGGCCGGTTTTGCCGACGGGCGAACCGCACCGGCACGGCTCAGTGCCCGCCACCGGCTCGGAAGCGATCCGTCGGCTCGCGGAAAGGGCTGGTGCGCGCCGGTTCGCGAGCCTTGCGGGGGACGACCGGCGGCGGCGACCGTGACGAAGGTCATGCCCCGTCCGGCCGGCTCCAGGAGATGAGCCGGGCCCGCCGCTCAGCCCAGGCCGGCCATCAGCTCGACCTCGGCCGTACGCGAGCGGTCGATGCGGCGGGCGAGGTCGCGTACCCGCTCGCTGGTTCCGGCGGCGACCTGGGCGCGGGCCAGGTCGGCCGCGGTGCGCTGGTGCCGGCTGAGCACGTCGAGCAGCACCCGGTCGGCGTCGGCGGGCGGGGCGGCGCGCAGCCGGGCCAGTCCGGCGGCGGCGTCGCTGTGCCCGGAGTGGTCGTGCCGGGCGGCCGCGGCGGCGGACGGGCCGGCGTCGCGCAACCATCGGCGCATGGTGGCCAATTCGTCGGTCTCGGTGGCCCGCACGGCAGAGATCAGCGTGCGGATCCGCTCGTCGGTGACCCGGTCGAGGCCGAGCCCGACGATCTCCAGCGTCTGCTCGGTGTGCGCCTCCATCATGGCCAGGAACAGCGCGTCGATCCCGCTGATCGTGGCCTCGGCGCCGGCCGGAGGCGGGGCGGTGCCCGGGAGGGCCGGATCGGCGGCGGGCGGCCCGCCGCACCCGGCCAGGGCGAGCACCGTCGCGAGCAGCGCCGTGGCCGGCCCGGTGGCGGCGGACGCGCGGCGGAGCCGGGGACCGGCCGGCTCCGCCGCGCGGGCTCGCGGGCTCAGATCTGCTGCCACAGCGCCGGTACGTTCGGCGGCTCCCAGCCGGCGATCGCGGTGTGCGCCTGGCGGCAGCGGTAGGTGCGCCCGTCGTAGGTGACCGTGTCACCGACCTGGTACGCCCGCCCGGCGGTCCACGTGCCGCCCGGCGCCGGGGTGCTGGTCCAAGTGGGCGTGGGCGAGGGCGCGGGTGTGGTGGGTGCCGCGGTCGGGGTGGGCGGCGGGGTCGGGTTGCCGCCTCCGCCGCCGATCTGGAGGTCGACGCAGGAGTAGAACGCGTTGGCGGTGTCGGAGATGTTCCAGATCGCGAGCAACTTCTGCCGGCCGGAGAAGCCGCCGAGGTTGACGGTGTGCGACACGGTCGCGCCGGGCTGCCGGCCGCCGCCGTCGACCACCGCGACCCGGCTGCCGCCGATCCAGTACTCCCAGTTGGCGGTGGCGTGGCGGGCGGTATTGACCCAGGTGAACGTGGCGGTGCTGCCGACCGCCGTGGCCGGCCAGTTGCGGCTGTCGTCGTTGAGCACCGCGAACTGGGCGATGCCGGCGTGGCAGCTGCGCAGGCCCTTGGGGCCCTCGACGCTCTGCGGCTCGTACTTGATCTGGCCGCAGTCGGGCACCCGGTTCTGCGCGCAGAGCGCCTGCCGGCTGGGCGGGGAGGAGACGTACCCGTGGGCCTGCGCGGGCGCGGCGAGTGCCAGCGTGCCGGTGACGGCACCGGCGGTGAGCAGCGGGAGGGTGATTCTTCGGCGCATGGTGGCAACTCCTTCGGGGGGAACGGAAGGTGCCCCCGAACATAAATTAAAGATTGTTAACAGTAAAGACTCCTGTCTATAAATTGAGCGGTACGCACCGAAGTCTCCGGCACCGCCGGCCCGAAGATCGACTTTGTGGACGCGCACTGGTGCCCGGGCGGCAGCGCCGCCGACTCGCTGGCCCGCACCAACCACCTGCCCGACGCGGCCTGGCTGCTGCGCCGGTAGATCACCCGGTACGCCGGCCCGTACGGGCTCAGCGTCAGGCGCGTTCCTCCCGGCCGGCCGGGTCGGCGCTCACCTCGTCGAAGGCGGGCGCGGCGTCGACGGCATCCGCTCCCACCGCCACCGAACGGCCGGGGTCCGGCAGGTCGAGGCTGGACCGCAGGGTGACCGGGCGCAGCAGCAGCGCGGCCACGACACCCACCACCGCGATGGCGGCCGAGATCAGGAAGATGTGCCCCGTCGCGTCTCCGTACGCGGCCCGCACGATCTGCCGGACCGGCTCGGGCAGCGCGTCGAGGTTGAGCGTGCTGCCGCCGCCGGCGGAGGCCGGGATGCCGGCCGCGGCCAGGTCCTCGGTGATCCGGTCGGTGACCCGGCGGGCCAGCACCGCGCCGAGCACCGACACGCCGATGGTGCCGCCGAGCGAACGGAAGAACGCGACCGTGGCGCTGGCCGCGCCGATGTCCCGCAGCGCCACCGTGTTCTGCACGGCGAGCACCAGGTTCTGCATGGTCGTGCCGACGCCGACGCCGACGCCGAACATCGCGAGGCCGACGAAGACCAGTGAGGTCCCGTGGTCGATGGTGCCGAGCATGGCGAAGCCGGCGACGAGCACGACCGCCCCGAACACGATGTACGGCTTGACCCGTCCGGTGGCGGTGATCATCCGGCCGGCGACGATCGAGGAGATCAGCACGCCGACCATCATCGGGATGGTGAGCAGGCCGGCTTCGGTCGGGCTGTAGCCGCGGCCGATCTGGAAGTACTGGCCGAGGAAGACCGCGCCGCCGAACATCGCCATGCCGACCGCGAGGCTGCCCAGGATCGCCAGGGCGGTGGTGCGCTCGCGGACGATGTGCGGCGGCACCACCGGCTCGGCGGCCCGTGCCTCCACCCGGACGGCGAGCGCGAGCAGCAGCACCGCGCCGCCGACCATCGCGCCGGTCTGCCAGGACAGCCAGGCGAACGAGCCGTCGACGAACGAGATCCAGATCAGCAGCACGCTGACGCCGGCGGCGATGAGCGAGGCGCCCAGATAGTCGATCTTGACGTTCGTCCGACGCACGGTGGGCAGGTTCAGGGTGATCTGGAGCAGGAACAGCGCGACGGCCGCGACCGGCACGCCGACGAAGAAACACCAGCGCCAGCCGAGCCAGGACGTGTCCACGATCAGGCCGCCCAGCAGCGGGCCGCCGACGGTGGCCAGGGCCATGACGCCGCCCAGGTAGCCGTTGTAGCGGCCCCGCTCACGCGGCGGGATCATGGCCGCGATGGCGACCTGCACCAGCGCCTGGAGACCGCCGACGCCGATGCCCTGGAAGGCCCGGGCGGCGATGAGCTGGCCGGCGCTCTGCGCGAAACCGGCCGTCACCGACCCGATCAGGAACACCACGATGGCGACCTGGATCAGCAGCTTCTTGTTGAACAGGTCGGCCAGCTTGCCCCAGATCGGAGTGGTCGCGGTGGCGGTCAGCAGGGTGGCGGTGACCACCCAGGTGTACTGCGTCTGCGAGCCGTTGAGCGCTCCGATGATCTTCGGCAGGGCGGTCGAGACCACGGTGCCGCTCAGCATGGCCACGAAGAGCACCAGCAGCAGACCGCTGAGTGCCTCCAGCGTCTGCCGCTTGCTCATGGGGGCGGCCTCGGCCGTCGTGGTGGGTGCGCTCATGCGCGCGTCCTCCGGGGTGTCGATTCGGGGTGGCGCTTCGTTGCCTCAAGCAATCAACGCCAGAAACTGCCCAGTAGGCAAGTTTGCCCACTGAGAAATCCGTCACCTACGCTGGCCGCCATGGACGAGTGCACCGGGCTGCGGGCACGAAAGAAGGCGGCCACCCGCCTCGCGCTGCACGAGGCGGCGCTGTCCCTCGCCGTCGAGCACGGCCCCGACCGGATCACCGTCGAGGCGATCGCCGACGCCGCGGACGTCTCCCGGCGGACGTTCTCCAACTACTTCGGTGGCAAGGAGGAGGCGCTCTTCCACGGCGACACGCTGCGGCTGCGCCGGCTCCGCACGCTCGTCGCGGAACAACCGCCCGAGCTGTCGCCGTGGGCCGCACTCACCCGGGCCGCGCTGGTGCAGGCCGGGGACGGCTACGACGACCCGGCCGAGCCCTGGCTCAACCGGCGCCGCCGGCTGCACGGTCACCCGAGCCTGGCCGCCCACCAGGTCGGTGCGTACGCGGCCCTGGAGCGGGAGATGGCTGCGGAGTTGGCCCACCGGCTGACCGGCCCCGGCGCGGCGCTGCGCGCCCGGATCGTCGCCGCGACGTTCCTCACGTCCCTGCGGGTCGCCGCGAACGAGTGGCTGGAGCACCCCGGGCGGCCGTTGCGCGACGTGCTGCGCGACGTGCTCGCCCACGCCGCCCCGGCGGCGGGCTGAGCGGTCCCCGGCTCGCCGCTCACCCGCCGGACCGGTGGCACGCCCGGCGAAAGCGACGCCCCGCCCGACCTGGGCTGACACACTCGTCCGGTGGGTGGCGACCGGTGGCGCAGGGGGCTCGGGCCCGCGACCGGCGTCGCCCCCGCCACCCGGGTCGACCGGTTCGAGATCTTCTTCGACCTCGTCTTCGTGGTGTCCTTCTTCATCATCACGCGCGCCACCGCCGCGAACGTGACCCCGGGCGAACTGCTGCACGCGCTGCTGGTGCTCGCCGTGCTCTGGTGGTGCTGGGTGGTGCACAGCGCGGTCGCCGCCCGGCTGCGTCTCGGCGAGGGCTTCGTGCCGATCCTCATGGTGGTCGGCATGGTCGCGCTGTTCACGTTCGCGCTCGCGCTGCCGCAGACGTTCGGCGACCTGGACAAGGGCAGCGCCGGACCGGTCCTGGTCACGATCAGCTACGTCGTGATCCGGCTCGTGCACACCGCCCTGTACCGGTACGCCACACGTGACGATCCGCCGGCCCGGCGCAAGCTGCGGCTGTTCCTGCCGGAGGCCCTGATCTCGGCCTCCCTCCTGCTGGTGGCGGCGCTGCTGCCGCCGCGCGTGTCCCCGGAGGTCGGCCCCTGGCTGCGCGACGGGCTGTGGATCGCGGTGGTGGCCATCCAGTACAGCAGCGGCCTGCTGGCCGGCACCGACGGCTGGAAGATCACCTCGGCCGAGCACTGGACCGAGCGGTACGACCTTATCCTGATCATCGCGCTCGGCGAGTCGGTCATCTCGGTCGGCGTCGGGGGCAACCTGCTCGGCCAGGCCGTGACCTGGCCGGCGATCCCGGCGGCGATCTCCGGCATCCTGTTCACCGCGGCGCTCTGGTGGGCGCACTTCGACATGATCGGCCCGTCCGCCCGGATCGCCCTGCACGCCGCACAGGGCCACGCGCGGGTGACGCTCGCCCGCGACGCGTACGCCTATCTCTACCTGCCCATGATCGCCGGGGTGATCCTGTTCGCGATCGGTGCCGAGGAACTGGTCCGCATCGTCACCGACCCGGCGGGCGGCCCGATGGAGCACGGCCACGGGCCGGCGGTGCCACTGCTATTCGCCGGCGTGATGGTCTATTTCGCCGCCAACATGGCGTTCCAGTGGCGCGCGCTGCGGACGCTGTCGTGGACCCGGGTCGGCGTCCTGGCCCTGCTCGCCGCGGCGCTGCCGGTCGGCCAGCACCTGCCGGCACTCGGCGCACTGGGCCTGCTCACCACGATCTGCGTGGCCCTGGTGGCGGCCGAGCTGGTGATCTTCGCCGACTCCCGGGCCGCGTTGCGCCGGCTGATTCACGAGGAGAAGGCCAGCGCCGAGGAGAACGAGGCCGCCTGGCGGGCACGGTGGCACGACGGCGGAGAGAGCGCACCGCACCGGCCTTGACACAGGCCCTAGAGTCTCCGCGTGATCGAGATCGTCACCGAGGTCGACCTGTTCCACCCGCCCGCCCGGATCTGGCGGGCGCTCACGGAACGCGCGTTGCTGGCCAAGTGGTTCGCCGACAGCGCGCCCGGGTCCGACCGGTGGATCCTCGCCACCGCCGCGCTGCCCGGCTACGACAGCGACACCGAGGTGGAGACAGTCGAACTGCGCGCGCCGGACCGGCTGGTGGTCCGCTGCCGGGAGACCGGCCGGGCCACCCGCCTCGCCTGCGACCTGACGTCCACCGCGCACGGCACCCGCCTGTCCGTCCGCGAGGTCCTCGAAGAGGGCGACTGGGACGCCGACGCCCGCGCCGAGCAGCACGAGCAGGCGATTACCGGGCGGCTGCCGGCGATCCTCGACTGGCTGGCGTTCCAGAACGTCGACCTGCGCCGCGCCGAGGGCGGACTGACCGCCGAACTGCCGGTGGTCCGCCTGCTCGGCGACGACCGGCGGCGGCCCGGGCGCCACCGGGTGCTGCTGGCGACCGGCGCGGTCACGCTGATCGCCGCCACGGCCGGGGCGACGGTGTGGGCCACCGCCGGCGAGTCGCCCGCACCGGCTGCGCCGACGCCCACGACCTCGCTGGTCATGCCCTCCAGCGCCACACCCGCCGCCCGGCCCACGACCGCGCGGCCCACGCCCAGCGCCAGCCGCCGCAGCCCGTCGCCCTCGCCGACGCCGTCGCCCACCCCCAGCCGTACGGCGAGCCCGAAGCCCTCGACGGTGGGGGTGCCGCTGAGCGCCACCTACGAGACGGTCACCGACCGGATCTTCGGCTACCGGGGCGAGGTGGTGCTGCGCAATCCCGGCCCGTCACCGCGTCCGGGCTGGACGGTCACCGTGACGTTGCACGACGGCGCCACCGTGGGCGGCGTGGACGGAGCCGAGGCCACTCAGGACGGCGCTGTGGTCACGTTCACCGGCGAGGCGTTGCCGGGCGGCCAGTCCGCCACCATCCGCTTCGACGTCCGCGACCCGGACCCCTCGCACGACGCCCCCGCCGCCTGCGCCACCGGAAACACCCCCTGCGCTCCCGCCTGACCCCCTGGCTCCACCCCCTCCACCCCGTCGATCACGGAGCACCGCGCCGTTGTCGTTGTTGACGAGCTGCCACGACCCGATCGAGGATGCGCGTCAGGACACGTCGTCAGCCACGCGTACGTCTCCGGCGTGACGGCACCGTCGCGCCCCGATGAGGCCGGCCCGCCCGGGGTGCCCGCCGGTGTGGCGCCGCCCCGGGTGCGCTGGATGAGCACGACACAGGCCAGCACCGCGCCGGCCACCACGAGCGTGCCGGGCGTGACCGCCTCACCGAGCAGCACTGCGGACCAGATCAGCGTGAGCACCGGCTGGACGAGCTGGATCTGGCCCACGGTGGCGATGCCGCCCCGGGCCAGCCCGGCGTACCAGGCGAAGAAGCCGAGGAACATCGACACCACGGTGAGGTAGCCGAACCCGGCCCAGGCGCCGACGCCGCCCTGCGGCCGGTGGACGAGCGCGGCCACCGCAGTGACCGGCACGGTGACCGGGAGCGACAGCAGCAAGGCCCAGCAGATCGTGCGGGCACCGCCGAGTTCGCGGGCCAGCCGGCCGCCCTCTGCGTACCCGAGACCGCAGAGCACCACGGCGGCGAGCAGGAACACGTCGGCCGGGGACGGCGCGCCGCGCAACGAGCCGCCGGCGGCGAGGAACGCCAGCACCAGCGCCAGGCCGGTGGCACTGGCGATCCAGAACAGCGGCGGCGGCCGTTCGCCGGCTCGCAGCACCGCGAACACGGCGGTCGTGGCTGGGAGCACTGTGACGACCACCGCGCCGTGCGCGGACGTCTGCGTGGTGAGCGCGAGCGAGGTGAACAGCGGGAAGCCGACGACGACGCCGAGCGCGACGATCGTCAGCCGTCGCCACTGGTCCCGGGTGGGGCGCGGCGCGCCGGTCAGCAGCAGGTAGGCCCACGCGAGCAGCGCCGCGCCGACCGCCCGTCCGAACGCGACGAACCACGGGTCGAGCGCGTGCACCGCGACGCGGGTGGCCGGCAACGACATGCTGAAGGCCAGCACACCCAGCGCGCCCAGGGCGATCCCGGCGCCCGGTCCGGCCGTTACCGTCACCGGCGCAGTAGCGCTACTCTTTACTGTCATGAATGATGGTAGCGCTATCGACCGCGTGGTCCGGCACCTGGGTGCGCTGGCGGCGGATGCCGCCCCCGGCACGCGGCTGCCGTCGGTCCGGGAGCTGACCGCGCACCATCACGTCTCCCCCGTCACCGTCGCCGAGGCGACCCGGCGGCTCGTCGCGGACGGGCTGGTGGAGACCCGGCCTGGTCGCGGCGCGTTCGTGACGGCCAGGCGCCCCGGTCCACCGCGGGCGGACATGTCGTGGCAGACGGTCGCGCTCGGCTCGCGGCGGGGCGGCGAGGACGAGATGCAGACGCTGCTGGAGTTGCCGCCGTCGGGCGCGATCCCGCTGACCGGCGGCTATCTCGACCCGGATCTCCAGCCGGCCGCCGCGCTCGGTGCGGCGCTCGCCCGCGCGGCCCGGCAGCCGGCCGCCTGGCAGCGCGGCCCGGTCGAGGGGCGCCTCGACCTGCGCGCCTGGTTCGCCCGCGAGGCGGGCGGCGGCCTGCGCGCCGAGGACATGGTGATCTGCCCGGGCGGGCAGGCCGCGCTCTCCTCCACGCTGCGGGCGCTCACCGTCCCCGGCGACACGGTCCTGGTCGAGTCCCCCACCTACCTGGGGGCGCTCGCCGCCGCGCGGGCGGCCGGGTTGCGGGTGGTGCCCGTACCCGCCGACGCCGACGGCGTACGCCCCGACCAGCTCGCCGCCGCGTTCGCCCGCACCGGTGCCCGCCTGTTCTACTGCCAGCCGCTGTACGCCAACCCGCACGGCGCGACGCTTTCCCCCGCGCGGCGCGCCCGGGTCACCGAGGCGGTGCGCGACGCCGGGGCGTTCCTGGTCGAGGACGACTACGCCCGCGATCTCACCATCGACGGCCAAGCCCCGCCGCCGCTGGCCGCCGACGACCCGGACGGGCACGTCGTCTACCTGCGCTCGCTGACCAAGCCCACGGCGCCCGGTCTGCGGATCGCCGCGATCGGCGCGCGCGGACCGGCCGGGGCCCGGCTGCGCGCCGCCCGCCTGCTCGACGATCTCTTCGTGGCCGGGCCGCTGCAGCAGGCCGCCGTGGAGTTCCTCACCGCGCCGGCCTGGGACCGGCACCGCCGCGGCCTGCGCGTCCAGTTGCGGGCCCGCCGCGAGGCGCTGCTCGCCGCGCTGGACCGGCACCTGTCGTCGCCGGCCCCGCGCACCGTCCCCCGCGGTGGGCTGCATCTCTGGGTACGGCTGCCCGACGGCACCGACGACGTAGCGGTGACGACGGCTGCCGCCGCGGCGGGCGTCACCGTCTTCCCCGGCCGCCCCTGGTACGCCGCCGAACCGCCGGCCCCGCACCTGCGCCTCACTTACGCCGCCGCCCCGCCCGAGCAGATGGACGAGGCGATCCGCCGCCTGTCCACAGCCCTCCCTGACTGACCGCAGTGGCGGCTCACCCCCGTCGCCCCCACCCCACCGCGGATCGGAGTTCGGCCTGACCGACCTCGGCGGCAACGACGGCGGCTGGCTGGCGCCGTGGCTGCTGCCGAACACCGTCACCTGCGACGACCGATCGCCGGTGGTGCCGCCGCCCCGCCCTCGCGCTGGTGACACGACGCGACCCCCGCCGGACGGGCCGGCGGGGGTCGCGTTCGGGGTCGGTCAGGCCTCGGTGAGCTGGCCGCGCAGCTTGGTCAGCGCGCGGGCGAGCAGCCGGGACACGTGCATCTGGGAGACACCGACCCGGGCGGCGATCTCGCTCTGGGTCAGGTTGCCGTAGAAGCGCAGCGTGAGGATCTTCTGCTCGCGCTCGTCGAGCGTGGCGAGCGCCGGGCCGAGCGAGGCGCGCAGCTCGGCCAGCTCGTACTCGTTGTCCTCGGTGCCGAGCGTGTCGCCCAGCTCGGTGGCGCTGTCGCCGTCGCCGATCGGGGTGGACAGCGAGACCGCGTTGTACGCGCGGGCACCCTCCAGGCCCTCCAGCACCTCTTCCTCGGTGACGTCGAGGTGGGCGGCGATGTCGGCGACGGTCGGAGCCCGGTTGAGCGTCTGGGTCAGCGTGCTGTTGGCCTCGGAGATGCGCAGCCGCAGCTCCTGGAGGCGGCGCGGAACCCGGATGTTCCAGGTGCGGTCGCGGAAGTGCCGCTTGATCTCGCCGAGGATGGTCGGGATGGCGAAGCCGGCGAAGTCGACGCCGCGCGAGGCGTCGAACCGGTCGACGGCCTTGATCAGCCCGAGCGCCGCGGTCTGGGCCAGGTCGCCGGCCGGCTCGCCGCGACCGCTGTAGCGGGCGGCCAGGTGGTTCGCCAGCGGCAGCCACGCCTCGATGACCTGGTTGCGCAGGGCGGCCCGCTGCGGGTGGTCGGCGGGCAGTGCGGCGAGCGCCGCGATCAGCTCGCTGGCGCGGGACTCCTCACCGGTCTGCGGCGCGCGGTGCACCTCGGTGGCGGTCGATCCCATGGTCATCGTGGTCATGCTGCCCTTCCTGTCCTCGGAGAACGGGTGGCCTCCCACACCGGTCGTGCCAGCCACACTAGACCAAAGTCCACCGCCAAATCAACCGAAAGGACGATGGAGATTTCGGGTCATAAGCGGACACTGCCGCTGGGAAGACCGTCAGCGAGGTAACAGGGGGCGGTAGTCGGCCGCCGTGAGCGGCAGCGCGGAGAGGCTCCCGTCCGCGCGTGGCACCTCCAGCGGCTGCCCGTCCCGGCGGAACGCCACGCTGTACACGTCGGGCCGCTGCGTGAGGCTGCACACGATCTGCCCGAAGGCAAGCACTTCGTCGTTGCGGCCGGTCTCCTCCCCGGCCTGGCGCACGTCGACGGTGGCCAGCGTGCCGTCGAGCGTCGCCCCGGCCACCGCCACCGTGCCGGGCAGAGCCGTGGCCAGCCCCCGACTGCGCTCGCCGCCGTCCGGCCCGGCCAGCAGGTGCTGGAGGTGCGCGTCCACCCCCGGCAGCCCGTTCACCCGGCGCTCGACCACGACCAGCCCGTTGTCGCGGACGAAGCAGAACGGCTCGTCCACCCGCCCGTCCCCGTCGGCGGTCGAGGAGACGGTCGGCGTCGGGAAAGCGCCCGGAGGCGTCTGCACCAGGCGGGGCTCCTCGTCCACCGGCACCCCGCAGCCGGCCAGCAGCACCACTGCGAGCAGGCCCGGCAGGAGCCGCCGGCGGCTCATCGCAGCGCTCCGGGCAGCTCGACCCGGAACCGGGCGCCGGGCTCGCGGTCCAGCACCGCAGCCGTACCGCCGTGCGCGGCGGCGTGCTGCGCCACCAGCGCGAGCCCGAGGCCGGTGCCGTCGGTACCGGCCCGGTCGTGCGCCGCCCGCCCCCTGACGAACCGGTCGAAAATGATCTCGCGGTCACCGGGCGGCACGCCCGGGCCGTCGTCGTCGACCTCCAGCACACCCACCCCGGCACGCCCGCCGAGGCGCACCGCGACCGGCCCGCCGCCGTACCGGTCGGCGTTCTCCAACAGGTTCAGCAGCGTCTGGGCGAACCGGCGCCGGTCGACCCACCACAGGCGCGGGGCGTCGCCGTCCACCGTCACCAGGCTCTCCGGCAGTGACCGCTCCCGGCAGACGGTACGAGCCAGCTCCGCCACGTCGACCGTCTCGCGGTGCGCCGGCTGCTCGGTGCGGGCCAGCTGGATGAGGTCGTCGACCAGGCGCTGGAACCGGGTGACCTCGTCGGCGACCAGGCCCGCCGCGGTGGCGGTGCGTTCGTCCTGGTGCTCCCGGCGCCGGTTGAGCACGCTCGCGGCGGCGGCCAGGGTCTGCAACGGCGAGCGCAGCTCGTGGCTCACGTCGGCGGCGAAGCGACGGTCCCGCTCGATATGGCGCACCAGTTTGTCGACCATCTCGTTGAACGAACTGGACAGGCGGGTGAGGTCGGGATCGGTGGTCGGGTCGAGCCGGGTGGCGAAGTCGCCGGCCGCGATCCGTTCCGCCGCGTCGGCGACCGCTGTGAGCGGCCGCAGGCTGTGCCGGGTGGCGTACCAGCCCAGCGCCGCGCCCGCCCCGGCCACCATGATCGCCACGGCGATCAGCGCCAGCCCCACCACCTGGAACGTCTCCTCGACCTCCCGCAGCGAGGTCAGCTCGTAGTAGCCGAGCGCGCCGGGCAGCGGCACGCCGACCAGCAGCGCGGGCTGCCCGTCGAGCCGGATCCGCTGCACCGCGGGCTTGCCGTCGGCCACCATCCGCTGCAACTCCACCGGCACCGAGCTGGCGCCCACGTCGGCGGTGCGGGCGTACCAGCCGTCGGGCAGGTGCAGCAGCGGGCGGCGGGCGCTGCCGGTGTCGAGCGAGCGCAGCACGGCCACCACGTCCGGGGCGCCGGTGTCCAGGCCGGAGCGGACCACTGCGGCGTCGTAGTAGGCGGCCCGAACCGCGGTGCGCTCCCGCTCGTCGAGCAGCGAGCGCCGGGTCAGGTCGTACGAGAAGAGGGCCATCAGCGCGGACAGCAGCAACGCCCCGACGGCGAACGCCGCGGTGACCCGGGCGCGCAGGCCGGGCCGGGTCATCGCTGGAGCTTGTAGCCGAGGCCGCGCAGCGTGACCAGGTGGCGTGGATTGGCCGGATCGGATTCGATCTTCTGCCGGAGCCGGCCCACGTGCACGTCGACGAGCCGCTCGTCGCCGGTCTCGTAGCCCCAGACCCGGCTGAGCAGCTGCTGGCGCGACAGCACCCGGCCGGCGTGCTCGGCCAGCTCGCAGAGCAGCCGGAATTCGGTGCGGGTGACCTGCACCGGCTGTCCCGAGCGGCGCACCTCGCCGGCCTCCGCACTGATCTCCAGGTCGCCGAAGAACTGGGCGGGCACCGGGCCGGCCACCGTGCGTACGCGCCGGCGCAGCGCCCTCAGCCGGGCGGACAGCTCCTTGATCGCGACCGGCTTGACCACGTAGTCGTCGGCGCCCGCCTCCAGCGCGGCGACGATGTCGTGGGTGTCGTCGCGGGCGCTGATCACCACGACCGGCACGTCGTCGTCGCGGCGCAGCTGACGGATGCAGTCGAACCCGTTCATGCCGGGCAGCATCAGGTCGACGAGCACGTAGTCCGCCGGCTTCTCCCGCTGCCGGCGCAGGCCGTCCTCGGCGGTCGGCGCGCCGTACGCCTCGTAGCCCTCCTCCTCGAGGGCGAGCTGCAGCGCGAGCCGGATGCGGTCGTCGTCCTCGATCACCAGTACGGCCGTCATATGGGCATCATGACGGGCCCGGCACGGGTCGCCCAGTCGCGTGGGCCGTTCGTGGCTTTTGTCATCGAACCGTCATACAACCGTCCGGTGACCTCCAAGATCCCTGCGCAGAGTGGGGTCTGACCCGATCCCACCACGGAAGCGACCCGATGCCTGCCAGCCTGCCGTCCCCGCCGGAGTCCGCCGTGCCGCACGTGCGCGTGGACATCAGCGACGAGCTGGACCTCACCGGGCTGCCCGAGGTCGCCCACGTGCTGGACCGCATCCTCGCCCTCCGGCCCCGCGAGCTGACCATCGACCTCGCCGGGTGCCGGCATGTGGACGCCGCCGCCGTCTCGCTGCTGCTGGACGTGCACCGCCGGCTGGCGCGACAGGGCGGCCTGCTCACGCTGAGCAACCCACATCCGCGGATCCGGCGCATCCTGGAGAACTCCGGGCTCGGCGCCGTACCCGTCGTCGACACGCCCCGACCGGCCGCGCGCGGCCGGGCCCGGGTCGCGTCCGCAGCACGCTGAGGAGGAGTGGTGACCAGCAGCACGCTCGTCGGAGCGCTCGTGGTGGGTCTGGCCGTCGGCGGGCTGGGACGGCTCGTCCTGCCGGGGCGCAAGGCCGTCCCGGTGTGGCTGACACTCGCGCTCGGCGTGGCGTCCGCGCTGCTCGGCGCAATCGTGGTCGGGCTGGTGGACCACCGCACCGACGGATCGCCCGTGCTGCCGCTGGTGGTGCAGACCGGCTTCGCCGCCGTGGCGGTCGTGCTGGCGGTGGTCGCCGCCGGCCGGCCGGAGGCGGAGGGGCAGACGCCGCCCGGTACGGGCGGCCGGGGGAAGGAGGAGGTGTGACCGTCGTACCCACCGACCACCTCATGATGCTCATCTGCGACGGCTGCGGCGACAGCGTCACCGGCACGGGCGCCACGCTGCCCGACGCGGAGGTGGTGTGGACGCTCGTGTTCGAGCACGACTGGGTCGGCTCGCCGTTCGCGTCCGGACCGCATCACTGCCCGCGGTGCAGCACCCGAGCGGCCATCGCCGACGACGGCCTGGGCCTGGACGACCTGGAACAGGTCGCCGGCACCCCGGCCGCCCACGACGCCGACCCGGCCACCGCGGTCCGCCGCGCTCTCGACGAGCGTTCCCTGGGCGACGACATGGAACTGGTCGACCTGTCCCGCCTGGAGGTGATCGACTCCGCCGGGCTCAGCCTGCTGGTGCGCGCCCACCAGGACGCCCGCCGCGACGGCCGGCAACTGTGCCTGATGTCCCCGTCGCGGTTCGTGCTCACCGTGCTGCACACCATGCGGCTCGACGGCGTCTTCACCGTCGTCGACGGCCGCGTCCCGGTGCCGGGCCCCGCGTCCCGGCAACCGGTCCTGACCGAACAGAAGGAGCCCTCCCCGTGGTGATGCCCTGGCCGTACCCCGAGTTCCCGTATACCGGCGACGGACCGGAGCCCGACGACGCGGACACCCGGCTCGCATCGCTCGTCGCGCAGCGGCTCAGCGCCGACTGGACCACCCGCCGGCAGCAGATCACCGTGACGGTGCAGAACCGCGTGGTCATCCTCGCCGGCCTGGTGGCCGACCCGGCGACGCGCCTGGTCGCGGCCGAGCTGGCCTGGGACGTGCCGGGCGTGTTCGACGTCTGCAACGCACTGCGGCTCTACGGCGGACGGCGCGGCGGCCGCTGAGCGGCCGCTGTCGCACGCACCGGCATCCGCCTCCACGCCCAGCCGTGGGAGCGCCTCCCAGACCGCAGCGCCGGGCTTTCCGGGCAGGTTCACGACGGGCACCGTCCGGTCACCATCCAGACGACGGGACCTTCCCGCATGTTCTCGACTCCCCACCGGCACCTGCTCGTCGGCGGCGCGGTCGGAAGGCGGCTTCACCGCGACAGTGGCGGTACGCAACCTCGGCGACCCGGTGAGCAACTGCGCCCCGCCCTGGCCGCCGGACGACGGGTGATCCGGCCCGTACCGTGAAGGGATGACGCCTCCCGCCACCGTGCTGCTGGTCTTCGGCCGTGGGGTGGTGGCCGGCGCGGACGGCTACCGGCTCACCACGGAGAGCGTCGCACGCACCGAGGCGGCGGTGGCCTACGTCCGCGCGCACGCCGAGGCGTTCCGCCGCGCGCCCGGCGCCCGGGTGGTGTTCACCGGCGGCTGGCCGCACGGCCCGGCCGGCGCGCCCGCCCCGCCCGCCGGATACCGCGAGGCGGAACTGATGCGGGCCCTCGCACGCGCGGCCGGGCTCGACACGTACGCCCGGTCGGCCGCCGAGACCCGCTCCCGCACCACGGTGCAGAACCTCGCGCACACCGTCCAGGACGGGCTCCTCGACACGGCGGAGTTCACCGCGCAGCGCCCGCTCGGGCTGGTCTCCCACCCGTGGCACCTGCCCCGCGTCCGGCTGCTCGCCGCGCGCGTGCTCGGCCTGTCCGGCCCGGCGCTGGCCGACGTGCCGGTGACCTCGCCCGACCCGGTGCCCGTGCGGCGGGAGCGGGCCGCGCGGGCGTTCAGCCGGATCGGCTTCCTCGGTGTGCGCACCCCGGAGGCGTCGCTGCGCCGCGAGCGCGCGCTGACCCGCGCGGCCGACCGGATCGGACGCCTCACGCCCCGCCGGTGATTCACCGCCGCGCACCGGGGGTACGAGCGTCCTCGATCGACCCGGCGGGCCGTACCGGCGGGCGAGTCCACCCGGGAGGTTCCGTGATCGTGCTCGTGCCGGTGTACCGACCGGGTGACCGGCTGCCGCCGCTGGTCGGCGACCTGCGCGCGGCGCTGCCCGGCGCGGACGTGCTCGTCGTCGACGACGGCAGCGGCCCGTCCGCCGCCGGGGTGCTGCGCGCGGCCCGCGACCGGGGCGCGACGGTGCTGCGCCGCCGGGTCAACCGGGGCAAGGGCGTGGTGCTGCGCACCGGCTTCCGGTACGCCTCGACGCGCCACCCCGGACGCGACGTGGTCTGTGTGGACGCCGACGGCCAGCACGGCGTGCCCGACGTGTGCCGCGTGGTGGACCGGATGCGCGCCACCGGGGCGCCGGCGCTCGGCGTCCGCGAGTTCGACGGCGAGGTCCCGGCGCGCAGCAGGTTCGGCAACGCGGCGACCCGGGTGGCGTTCCGGCTGGTGACCGGCCGGGACGTCCGGGACACCCAGACCGGGCTGCGCGCCTACCCGGCCGCGCTGCTCGGCTGGCTCACCACGATCCCTGGCGACCGCTTCGAGTACGAGATGACGGTGCTGCTGCGGATGGTGCGCGCCGGGCTGCCGGTCGAGCAGGTGGACATCGTCACCCGGTACCACGGCGACAACTCGGGATCGCACTTCTCGGCGCTCGCCGACTCGGTGCGGATCTACCGGCCGCTGGCCGCCTCCGCCGTCGCGCGCGCGACCGGGCGCTCCGAGGTGGACGAGGTACCGGCCATCGGGCTCAGCCCTGCCGGGCCTTTCGCCGCTGGTCGGACTCGTTGAGGACGAACGGCTCGCCCCGGCGCCGGACCACGATCGGGCCGGCCTTGCGCTTGAGCCCGCGCAGGGACGGTCCGGCGGTCGCCTCCCCCATCTCGTCACCGGGCTGTGGAAGGCTTGTCCGCGTGGCACATCGACAGCCGATCCTTCTGATCGACTCCCCCAGCCTCTACTTCCGCGCCTACTTCGGCATTCCCGAGTCGGCCGCGAAGACCGGCGACGGCCAGCCGGTGAACGCCGTACGCGGGTTCCTCGACATGCTCGCCCAGCTCGTACGCACCCGCCGGCCCGGCCGCATGATCTGCGCGCTCGACCACGACTGGCGCCCGGCCTGGCGGGTCGAGCTGCTGCCGTCGTACAAGGCGCACCGGGTCGCGCCCGAGGGCGGCGAGGTCGTGCCGGACACGCTGTCCCCGCAGGTGCCGATGATCCTTGAGGTGCTGGACGCGCTCGGCATCCCGGCGGTGGGGGCCACCGGCTACGAGGCCGACGACGTGCTCGGCACGCTCGCGGCGACCCAGCCGGGCCCGGTCGAGGTGGTCTCCGGCGACCGCGACCTGTTCCAGCTCGTCGACGACGCGCACCCGGTGCGCCTGCTCTACGTCGGCCGGGGCGTGGCCAAGCTGGACGACTGCGACGATACGGCGGTCCGCGCCCGCTACGGCGTACCGGCCGACCGGTACGCCGACTTCGCGGCGCTGCGCGGCGACCCCAGCGACGGGCTGCCCGGCGTGGCAGGGGTCGGTGAGAAGACCGCCGCCCGGCTGATCGACCGCTACGGCGGGCTGGACGGCATCCTGGCCGCGCTCGACGACCCCCGCTCCGGTTTCGCGCCGGGGCTGCGGGCGAAGCTGGACGCCGCCCGCGACTACCTGGCCGTGGCGCCGAAGGTGGTCCGGGTCGCCACCGACGTGCCGCTGCCCGAGCTGGACCCGGCGCTGCCCACGTCCCCCGCCGACCCGGACCGGCTGCTGGAGCTGGCGCAGCGCTGGAACCTGGCCGGCTCGTGCCGCCGCCTGGTCGACGCGCTGGCGGGCGACCGATCGTGATCAGTTGATCACGAAGGGCGGTCGGTGCTCCGGCGGGACGGGAACGGCGCGCCGGGCTGCGCCAGCGTCGAGCGGGCCCGCAGGCCGACCGGGTCCGGCGCGGGTTCGGCGGCCACCGTCTGCGGCGCCACGTCGAGCCGCGAGCTGACGTACGCGGCCCCGGCGCGGTCGTCGTCCGACGGCGCGGCGAGCAGCGCGTAGACCAGGCCGACCACGCCGAAGACCACTGCCAGCACGATCGGCACCAGCAGGCCACTGACCTCGGTGCCGGAGACCGGGCCGCTGCCCTCGTGCAGGTGCACCGACAGCGCGCTCATGCCGGTGAAGTGCATGCCGTTGACCGCGATGCCCATGACCAGCGCCGACGCGGCGATGGCGAGCCCTCGCCGGACGGTCATCGCCAGCCAGAGCGCCACGGTGGCGGCCACGATCGCGATGACCACCGACAGCGTGACCCGTAGCGGGTCGTAGCCGAGCGAGCCGTCCAGGCGCATGGCGGCCATGCCGGTGTAGTGCATGGCGGCCACCCCGGCGCCGGTGAAGGACCCGCCGACCAGCAGCCGCGGCGCGGCCAGCCGGCCGGTGCCCACGATGGCCAGCCCGATGCCCACCGCGGCCACCGCGATCGCCGTGCTGGCGGCCGTCAGCGGCACGTCGTAACGGATCCGGGTGCCGCCGACGGCGAAGCCCAGCATCGCCATGAAGTGCATGGCCCAGATGGCCGTACCGCCCAGCGCCCACGCGGCGAGCAGGCCCCACCAGGCGCGCTGACCGCCGCTGGTGGCGGTCCGGATCCGCCCGGCGCAGACCAGCCCGAGCGCCGAGCCGAGCACCGACAGCGCGTAGCTGAGAGCCGGTGTGATCCACCCGTACTCAAAGTGATTGATCTCGCCCACGACGCCTTCCCTCACCATCGACCGGAGGGCGCCCCACGGCGCGCCCCCGGCAATGATGGGACAGGCCCTGACCAGGGCACACATCGGCCCCCCGATAATTCATCCGGTGGCAGCGCCGTGACGCAGCGGTGCGTCGATTTCCGGCAAGTGGTGACCGAAAGTGACCGTCAGGCGGAGGCGTGGTAGGCCAGTACGCCCCGGTTGACCGCCGCGATGGTCTGCCGGGCGGTGCCGCGCAGCTCGGCCGTGGCGCCACCCGAGTCGGCGATCTGCCCGAGCAGGTCGACCACCTGGCGCGCCCAGCGGACGAAGTCGCCCGCCGGCATCTCCCCGTCGATCTGGTGGCCGCTGGCCAGCACCTTCGCCAACGCCTCGCCGCGCGCCCACCGGTAGATCGGCCAGGCGAAGCCGAGATCGGGCTCCCGGGTCACGGCCAGGCCGCGCGCCGCCTCGTCCGCCTCGATGTCGCCCCACAACTCGAGCGTCGCGTCGACCGCGTCGGCCACCCCGCCGCGCGGCAGCGACGCCCGCTCGTCGACGTCGCGGCGCGCCTCGAAGACCACCACCGACACGGCGGCGGCCAGCTCGGCCGGGGACAGGCCGTCCCACACCCGGCGGCGCAGGCACTCGGCCACCAGCAGGTCGGCCTCGGTCCAGATCCGTGCCAGCATCCGCCCGGCGTCGGTGACCTCGCCGTCGGCGGCCAGGTAGCCGCGCGCCGTCAGCAACGCGACGATCCGGTCGAAGGTACGGGCCAGCGAGCCGGTCCGCCCGGACACCCGCTGGCGCAGCTCCTCGGTGTCGCGTTCCAGCCGGCGCCGCCGCTCCGCCCAGCGGGCGTGCTCCTCCCGGTCCGGGCAGGCATGACACGGGTGGGCGCGCAGCTCGACGCGGAGCTGGCTGAGCCGGTGGTCCTCCCCCACCGCCTGACGGGACCGGCCACCCCGCCGGCCACCGTGCCGGTCCAGGCCGGTGCCGCTGACCGCGGCGGCCAGATCCCGCCGGGCCGCGGGTGAGCGGTGGTTGAAGTGCTTCGGCACCCGGATGCGGGTGAGCACCTCGGCCGGGGTGGTGAAGTCACCAGGGGTGACCCGCCCGGCCCAGCGGTCCTGGGTCAGGACCAGCGGCCGGGGCTCGCCGAAACCGCCGGTGGCCGGGTCCAGCACCACCGCCAGGCCGGCCCGCCGCCCGGACGGCACCCGGATCACGTCACCGACCCGCAGCCGCTCCAGCGAGGCGACGGCCGCCGCCTTGCGCTGGGTCTGCCCCTGCCGGGCGATGGCGCGTTCCCGGTCGGCGATCGCCACCCGCAGCGCGAAGTACTCGTCGAAGTCGCCGTGGTGGCAGGCGGCCTCCGCGCCGTACGCGTCGATGGTCTCGGTGTTGCGCTGCACCTGCCGGGCCAGGCCGACCACCGACCGGTCGGCCTGGAACTGCGCGAACGAGGACTCGAGCAGCTCCCGGGCCGGCGCCGCGCCGACGCTGCCGACCAGGTTGACGGCCATGTTGTACGACGGCCGGAAGCTGGAGCGCAGCGGATAGGTGCGGGTGGAGGCGAGCCCGGCGACGTGCCGGGGATCGGTCTCCGGCGACCAGACGACGACCGCGTGGCCCTCCACGTCGATGCCCCGGCGGCCGGCCCGGCCGGTGAGCTGGGTGTACTCGCCGGGGGTGAGGTCGACGTGGGCCTCACCGTTGAACTTGACCAGACGTTCCAGCACCACGCAGCGGGCCGGCATGTTGATGCCCAGCGCGAGCGTCTCGGTGGCGAAGACGGCCTTGACCAGCCCGCGGACGAACAGCTCCTCGACGACCTCCTTGAACGCCGGGAGCATGCCGGCGTGGTGCGCGGCGAGGCCGCGCTCCAGGCCGTCGAGCCACTCCCAGTAGCCGAGCACCGACAGGTCCTCGCCGGGGATGGCGGTGACCTTGGACTCCACCACCCGGCGGATCTCGGCACGCTCGTCCGGGGAGGTGAGTCGCAGCCCGGCGGCCAGGCACTGCTGCACGGCGGCGTCGCAGCCGGCCCGGCTGAAGATGAACAGGATGGCCGGGAGCAGCCCCTCCCGGTCGAGCCGGTCGACGACGTCCGGGCGCATCGGGCCGCGCCAGCGCGGGCCGCGCCGTCCGCCGCCGGGGCCGGCGCTGCGGCCCTCGCCCAGCTCCAGCCGGCGCATCGTGTCCCGGGTGTAGCGCAGCAACTCGGGATGGACGTCGTGCTTGCGGGCGGCGTCGGCGTCGTGGAACAGGTCGAACATCCGTTTGCCGACGAGCATGTGCTGCCACAGCGGCACCGGCCGGTGCTCGGAGACCACCACGGCGGTCTCGCCGCGTACGGTGACCAGCCAGTCGGCGAACTCCTCGGCGTTGGAGACGGTGGCCGACAGCGACACGAGCGTGACCGACTCGGGCAGGTGGATGATCACCTCTTCCCAGACCCCGCCGCGGAACCGGTCGGCCAGGTAGTGGACCTCGTCCATGACCACGTACGCCAGGCCTTCGAGGGTGGCCGAGCCGGCGTAGAGCATGTTGCGCAGCACCTCGGTGGTCATCACCACCACGGGCGCGTCGCCGTTTATCGCGTTGTCACCGGTCAGCAGGCCGACCTGCGCGGCGCCGTAGCGGTCCACCAGGTCGTGGTACTTCTGGTTGGACAGCGCCTTGATCGGCGTGGTGTAGAAGCACTTGCGCCGGGTCGCGGGCGCGTCGCCGCCGGGCCGGCCGCGCAGCGCCAGGTGCACCGCGAACTCGCCCACCACGGTCTTCCCGGCGCCGGTGGGCGCGCAGACCAGCACGCCGCTGCCCCGCTCCAGCGCCTCGCACGCCTCGCGCTGGAAGTCGTCAAGATCGAACCCGAGATCCAGCGAGAATTCGTCCAGGGCCGGGAAGGCGAAGGCCTGCGCGGCCCGGCGGCGCGCCGCGGCGTACCGCTCGGCGGGGCTCGACATGGTTCCAAGATTAATCGGTGCCGCCGACGAGTACCGGTCAAGGCCATCCGGCAGGACGATCGGAGCGGTCGGTAGGGTGCACGACGTGCCGGACCGTACCGAACTGCCCCACGTCTCGAGCGGCGCCGACGACGCCGTCCGCCCGGGCCCGTCCCGCCGGCCCGTGGAGGCGGTGCTCTTCGACTTCCACGGCACCCTCGCCCAGGTGGAGGAGCCACTGGCCTGGGTGATCGCCGCCGCGTCCGCCTGCGGCGTCGAGCTGGACCGGATCCGGGCCACGTCGCTGGCCGACCGGCTGCTCACCGCCGGGCGCGCCGGTGGCCCGCTGCCGGCACGGGTGCCGCCCCGGCTGGCCGAGCTGTGGGCCGACCGTGACCTCTACCCGCACGCGCACCGGGGCGCGTACACCGGGCTGGCCGAGACCGTGGACACCGGCATCGACGGGTTCGCCGACGCGCTCTACGAGCGGGTGCTGGTGCCCGAGGGCTGGGTGCCCTACCCGGACACCGCGCCGGTGCTGGGCGCGCTGCGGTCCGCCGGGGTCAAGGTGGCGGTGGTCAGCAACATCGGCTTCGACCTGCGGCCGCTGTTCGCCGCCTGGGACCTCGACGCGCTCGTCGACGCGTACGTGCTGTCGTACGAGGTGGGGCGCTGCAAGCCGGACCCGGGCATCTTCCTGCGGGCCTGCGGGATGCTCGGCGTCGACCCGGAGCGCACGCTCATGGTGGGCGACACACCGGCCGACGCGGGCGCGGTGGCCGCCGGGTGCGGGGTGCTGGTGCTGCCCTGCGCCGACGCGGGCCGCGCGAACGGGCTCGGCGCGGTGCTGGACCTGGCCGGGGCCGCCTGACCGCTGGGCCGGGGTGAGCGGCGCGGACCCGTCCCGGTCCACCGGCTACCGTCAGGGGCATGACCGGTGCCCACCCCTTGCCGCAGCGTGCGCCGGGACGGCTCGGCGGGGTCGCGCTGGTGCTCGGTGGGGCGCTGTCGGTGCAGTTCGGCTCCGCGCTGGCCGCGCTGCTGTTCCCGCGGACCGGGGTGGCCGGGGCGGTGACGCTGCGGCTGACCGTCGGCGCGCTGCTGATGCTCGTGGTCTGCCGGCCCCGGGTACGCGGGTACGGGCGCCGCGACTGGGCCGCCGTGCTGGCGTTCGGGCTGGCCCTGGCCGGCATGAACTCGATCTTCTACCAGGCGATCGAGCGGATCCCGCTCGGCCCGGCCGTCACGCTGGAGGTGCTCGGCCCGCTGGCGCTGTCAGTGGTCGCCGCGCGTCGGCCGGCCGCCTGGTGCTGGGCCGCGCTGGCGCTGGCCGGGGTGGTCCTGCTCGGACAGGGCGGGTTCGACCGGCTCGACCCGGCCGGTGCCGCGCTGGCGCTGACGGCGGGTGCCATGTGGGCCGCGTACATCGTCTGCTCGGCGCGGATCGGCGCGCGGTTCCCCGGCGCCGACGGGCTGGCGCTCGCGCTGACCGTCGCCGCGCTGCTCACCCTGCCGTTCGGGCTGGCCGACGGGGGTGGTCGCCTGGCCGATCCGGTGGTGCTGGGGCTCGGTACCGGGCTGGCGCTGCTCGCCTCGGTGCTGCCATACAGCCTGGAACTGGCCGCGCTGCGGCGGCTGCCGACCGCGACGTTCGCGGTGATGATGAGTCTCGGTCCGGCGATCGCCGCGGTGGCCGGCTGGCTGGTACTCGGCCAGGCGCTGCGCCCGGTCGAGATGCTCGCCATCGGACTGGTGGTCGCCGCGAGCGCGGGCGCGGTCCGCGCCGCCGCGCCGCCGTCTTCTCCCGCGCCGCCCGCGCCGCCCGGAATCGGCCCGCCGGGTGCCGAGGACCCGGCGGTCAGCGCAGCAGCCGCAGCGCCGCCGGCACGGCGGTGACGGTCACCGGCAGGTCGAAGGAGCGCTCCCCGTCGGCGTACGCGGTGATGCCCTCGGCGGACAGCTCCACCGTCCGCGTGCGGTAGACGCGCACCAGCGGGTGCGTGACGTGGGTGCCCTGGTAGATCTGCGGCTTGACCCGCATCAGGGTGCGCCTGTCGAACCGGCCGCCGACCACCACGTCGAGCAGGCCGTCGTGCGGGTCGGCGTCCGGGCAGATCCGCATGCCGCCGCCGTAGCTGGCCGTGTTGCCCACCGCGACCAGCACCGCGTCGATCTCCTGCGTTACCCCGTCGAGGACCAGCCGGTAGCGGCGGGGCCGCAGCCGGGCCAGTTCCACCACGATCGCCAGGTCGTACCGGCGCGGGCCGCGCGGCCAGCGCATCCGGTTGGCGCGTTCGTTGACGATCGCGTCGAAACCGGCCGCGAGCACCGCGCCGAACCAGCGGTCCGTCTCCCCGGGCCGGGACAGCTGGGCCAGGTCGACCGGGCGGGCGCGGCCGGCGGCGAGCGCCGCGGTGATCACGTCGACGGCGGCGATCGGGTCGGCCGGGAAGCCGGTCTCCACCGCGAAGTCGTTGCCGGTGCCCGCCGGGACCGGCCCGAACGCCACGGCCGTGCCGGCTACCGCCTGCATCGCCCGGTGCACCGTGCCGTCGCCGCCGACCGCGACGAGCGCCCCGGCGCCGCCGGCGACCGCGGCGTGGCACGCCGCCTCCGCCTCCTCGGGGGTACGCGCGCGCAGCAGCTCGACCGGACGGCCCGCTCCGGCGAGGCGCTGAAGGATCCCGGGCAGCAGACCGCGGTGCCGCCCCCGGCCCGCGGTCGGGTTGGCGAGCACGGCGACGGGGCCGGGCGGGACATGATCGTGCGCGGTCACGGCGAGCACCGTACGGCACGGCTCGCGCCGCCCACCAGAGCCAGGTCGCGCCGCGGGCGGGCGGCACACGCCGACGGCGCCCGGCAGGGGTGCCGGACGCCGTGGCGGGGTGGTTCAGGGGAGGTCGATCGGGCGCAGCACCCGGTTCACGAAGCGACCAGGTCCGTGACTGTGGTCACGACCATTGCTTCGCCCCGACCGTCCCCGGTGGATGCACCCGGATCGACCGACTTCGGGTCGGCGTTCCCCGCGCCTCAGCGCACCACCAGCGGCTTGCTCACCGACGCCACGCCGTCGCCCTTGACCTTCAGCGACCACTCGCCCGCCGCGCCCAGCGTCACCACCGTCTCGGCGGTGCCGTTGGCCTCGGCCTTCATCTCGGCGACCCGCTTGCCCTCGGGGTTGAGCACGTACAGCGTCCGGGCCCCGGCGGTCTTGTTCGTCACCTTGAACGCGAGCTTCTCGCCGGGCTCGGCGATCAGCGCGTCCGCGCCGGTCAGCGCGTCGCTGGTCAGCTCGATCGTCACCGACCGGTCGTAGGCCACCTCGGCCGCGGCGCTGGCGAGGTTGCCGTCGTCGGAGACGGTGATCGTGGTCCGGACACCGTCGCCCTGCCGGCCGGGCTTGCAGGCCACCTCGTAGGTGCCGGTCTGCAGCGACGCGCGCAGGTCTCCGGTGCGGCCCGCCGGCACGTCCGCCACCTCGGCGATCACCTTGGTGAAGGCGTCGCCCTCCCGGCCGTAGACGTAGACCCCGGTGGCCTGCTGACCCCGGTTGGTCACGGTGAACGTGACGGTACCCGGGGTGAACAGCGTGGTGGTGACCTCGCAGCTGGTGTCGGTGGCGGTCACCGGCACCTGCTGTCCTTTCGGCGCGGGCTCGTCGTCACCGCAGGCGGTGAGCGCGGTGGCCGCGCAGAGGACGGTCAGGACGGCGGCGGTACGGCTCTTCATCGGGCTCTCCGGAGCGCAGGTCAGACGGGCTGACCGGAACGGGACGCCGACGCACCCCGGCATACCGCCCGGGGGGCTCGGCGGAGTCAGCAGAGTCTAAGCGGGTACGGCGTCCCGGCAAGGCCCGAGGGCGACCCGATGTCCGTTCCGGGCCGGCCCCGGGACGCGGCGGTCCACGCGAGGGGCATGATGGCGGGCATGCGGCTGGTCTCCCTGCTCCCCTCCGCCACCGAGATCGCGTACGCACTCGGCCTCGGCGACGACCTGGTCGGCGTCACCTTCGAGTGCGAGGTACCCGCACGCTACCGGTCGGGCACCACAGTGGTCGTCGGCGGCCGGGACACCCGGGGCATGAGTCCCGGCGACATCGACGCGTACGTCCGGTCGCAGGTCGCGGCCGGTGCCGACCTCTACACGCTGCACGCTGGCGCGCTGGCCGGACTCGATCCGGACCTGATCCTCACCCAGGACCTGTGCCGCGTCTGCGCACTGCCCTCGGGCCGGGTCGCCGACGCCGTGGACCATCTGGGATGCCGGGCCGACGTGCTGTCGCTCGACCCGTACACCCTGGACGACGTGCTGGAGTCGATCCGCGCGGTGGGCGCGGCGGCCCGGGTGCCGGATCGTGCGGAGGCGCTGGTCGACGGCCTGCGTGCCCGGCTCGCGGCGGTCGGCGCGGCGGTGGCGGGCCGACCCCGGCCCCGGGTCGCGGTGGTCGAGTGGGTGGACCCGCCGTTCGGCGCCGGGCACTGGATCCCGGACCTCGTCGACGTCGCCGGCGGCGAGCCGGTGGCCACCCATCGCGGCGCCCGGTCCACGCCGACCACCTGGGAGGCCCTGCGGGCCGCCCGCCCCGAGGTGGTGCTGGTCGCGCCGTGCGGGTTCCGTCTCGACGGCGCGGCCGAACAGGCCGCCGCGGTGGCCGGGCACTTCCCGCAGGCGCAGGTGTGGGCGCTGGACGCGGACGGGCTGATCGTGCGCGCCGGCCCGCGCCTGGTCGACGGCGCCGAGACGGCAGCCGCGATCCTGCACCCCGGCGCGGTCCCCCCACCCCACCCCGAAGCCGCCCGCCGCATCACCTGACCCCCCGCCCCGCCCGCCTGCCCGCCTGCCCGCCTGCCCGCCGCGATCTTGCAGCTTCGGCCCCGACAAAGAGCGGATATCGGGCACTGGAGGGGCACAAAGTCCAAGATCGACGTGGGATGGGGGCGGCGGCGGAGACGCGGACGCCGCCCCCGGGAGGCGGGGACGGCGTCCGGGGGTGCGCGGGTTCGGTCAGGTCATGTCGTCGTAACGGCGCTCGATCGGCTTCGGGGCGACGATCGGCTCGGGCGCGTCGATCGGCCCGGACGCCTCGATCCGGCTGCCCGCAGGCACCGGCTCGTTCGGCAGGTCAAGCGGTGACACCTCGTCGTCGGCGATGCCGGCGTACACCTCACGGCCGCGACCGCGCCGCTTGTCGTTGAGGAACGCCACCCCCACCGCGGCGAAGTAGAGCGCGCAGAGGCAGATCGCCAGCGCGCTCATGCCGAACGGGTCCGGTGTCGGCGTGACCACGGCGGCGAACGCGAAGAACACGAACACCGCCACCCGCCACCAGCTGAGCAGCCGCTTGGCGCTGGCCAGACCGACGAAGTTGAGCATCAGCACGATCAGCGGGAACTCGAACGCCACCCCGAACAGCAGGATGAGATTCGTGACGAACGAGATGTACCGGGTCACCTCGAGGTTCGTCGCGATGTCGTCGCCGGAGATGTCGAGGAGGAACTCCAGTCCCTTGGTGGTGACGAAGAACGCCAGCACCGCGCCGGCCGCGAACAGCGGGGCCGCGAGCGCGGTGAAGACGTACGCGTACCGCCGCTCGTGCCGGTGCAGGCCGGGCGCGATGAACGCCCAGAGCTGGTAGAGCCAGATCGGCGCCGCGATGATCAGGCCCACCCAGAGGCCGATCTTGAGGTTCAGCAGGAAGACGTCGGCGACACCGAGCTGCACGAACTTGCACTTGCCGGTCGCCGCGTCGTACGACTGCGGCAGGTCGCAGTAGGGCTTCGACAGCAGCACCCGGACCGGCTCGGCCAGCCAGATGCCGAAGCCGAAACCGACAAGGATCGCCAGCGACGCCCGGAACAGCCGGTTGCGCAGTTCACGGATGTGCTCGATGAGCGTCATCGAGCCGTCGGCCGCGCGCGCGAAACTGCTCGGGCCGCGCTTCTTCAACCCGAAGGCCACGGTGATTGGGGCCCTCTCGGATCAGTTCTCGCGGACGCGCTGCACCGGGTCGGCCGGCGGGGCCACGGGCTGCTGCGGCTGCGGCGCGTACGGCTGCTGCTGGGCGTACTGCTGCTGGGGGTACGGCTGCTGCACGTACGGCTGCCCCTGCACCGGCTGCTGCGGCTGGAGCGGCTGGTAACCGGCCTGCGCGTCCGCCTTCTCGGCGAGGTCGCGGTCGTCGTCGTGCAGGCTCTTGGTCTCGGCCTTGATGATCCGCAGCGAGCGGCCCAGTGAGCGGGCCGCGTCGGGGAGCCGCTTCGCGCCGAACAGCAGGATCAGCACGACCACGAGTACGGCGATGTGCCACGGTCTGAGGGCACCCATGGGAAGCTCCAGTCGCTCTGTGTCGGTGAGGGGTGGGTCGTCGCCCATCGTACGTGTGTCGCAGCGGCTTGCCACCCCTGCGGGCCTGCCGGTGCGGGCCCGATCGGTGAAGTTTCGACCAACCCGAAGTGTCCCGTCAACCGTCCAGGTCCGCGCATTTCTGCGCGTAACCGCCCGGGAACGCGCAGCCGACGCTCACCGGGACGACCGGCGTCGATCAGTCCCCGCGCCTGGCCTTGATCAACGTGATCCGCTCCTGCGCGAGCGCCGCCCGCTCCTGGAGCGCCTCGGCCCGCGCCTGCAACTGCTCGGCGGCCGACCGCAGCGACTCGGCCTCGGCCGCCCGGCGCTGCAACGCCAGCGCGGACCGGCGCAGCCCGGGCAGGCGGCTCACCACCGGCCGGACCGCCAGGGCCAGTACGACCAGCGCGAACACCACGACCCCGAGCACGATCCACGTCACCACGGCGGTCAGCCTAACGGGTGCCGCCGACGGCTGCCGGATCGGCGCTGCCGGCCGGGGTGGCGTACGCGTCGAGCGCGGCCACGGCCTGGGCGCGGACCTGCTCGGCCAGCTCGGCCGGGGCCACCACCGTCACCTCCGGGCCCAGCCCGAGCACGAACCGCCGGGCCCACCCGAGGTCGGTGACGCGCAGCGACACCAGCCACTGCTCGCCGTCGGCCTCGACCCGCTCGCACGGATAGTATTCGGTGATCCACCGCTCGCCCCGGCCGATCCGCAGCGTGATCAGCGGCAGGTCGGCCGACGGGCGGAACACGCCGTCGCGGAGATCGTGCGGGCGGGCCTGCGGCGGCACCACAGCCTGCTCCGGCAGCTCGGTCACCGCGTCGATCCGGTCGGCCCGGAACAGCCGCACCGCCTCGGCGCGGCGGCACCACGCCTCCACGTACGCCCGGCCGCCGACCATCAGCATCCGCAGCGGGTCGATGGTGCGTTCGGTGGTCTCGTCCCGGGCCGGGGTGTAGTAGGTGATCCGCAGCGCCCGGCCGCGCTCGACGGCGGCGCGCAGTTCGCGTACCCGTGCGGAGTCGCCGGGCAGGCGGACCTCGACCGGCGCTCCCGCCAGGTCACCCGCGGCGTTCTCGATCTTGGCGAGGGCCCGCTCGACCGCTTCCCGGTTCGCCACGCCCGGCGTCTCCGCGAGCATCCGCAACGCCACCACCAGGGCCAGGGCCTCGTCCGGGGTGAGCCGCAGCGGGCGGTCGATCCCGGCGTCGTAGGTGATCGTCACCCGGTCGCCGTCGAACGCCATGTCGATCAGGTCGCCGGGACCGTAGCCGGGCAGCCCGCACACCCAGAGCAGTTCCAGGTCCTCCCGGAGCTGCTTCTCGGTCACCCCGAGGTCGTGCGCCGCCTCGGCGATCTCGATGCCGGGACGGGCCAGCAGGTAGGGCACCAGGTTGAGCAACCGGGCCAGCCGGTCGGCGGAGGCACGGCCCGCGCGGGCCGCCGGGCGGGTCACCGGGCACCCCCGGTCACCGCGAGCTCGTCGTGGCGGGCCGCGACCTCCTTGAGCCGCTGGATGACCGCCTCCCGCACCTCCGGTGGCTCCAGGACGCGGACGTCCGGGCCGTACCCGACGATCTGGCCGGCCAGGGAGTCGGCGTCGGCGTACGGCAGCACCAGCCGGTCGCCGCCCGGACCGGCCTGGCACTCGACGGCCCAGCGGCGCAGCCCGGCCGCGCGGCCCGGCGTGGCCAGCACCGTGGCCCGGCCGGTGTGCTCCACCGGCCCGGACCAGCGGGCCACATGGCTGATCAGGTCGACCCCGGCGGGCGGCTCGTAGGCGCCCGGCTCGCCGGTCGACCGGACCGTGCCGACCACCCGGGACAGCCGGAAGCAGCGGGTCGCCGCCCGGTCCAGGTCGTGGCCGACCACGTACCACCGGCCGCGCCAGCAGACCACGCCCCACGGTTGCACCCGGCGGCGGGTGGGCGCGTCCCGGTCCGGGACGCGGTAGTCGAAGCTGACCTCGCGCCGGTCCCGGGCGGCGGCGGTGAGCGGCGCGAACGCCGGATCGACCGTCACCATCGGCTCCAGGCCCAGCGTGGCCTGCGGATCGACGTCGATGCCGGCGGCGCGCAGCTTCGCCAGCCCCGACGACGCGGCGGCGGCCAGCCCGGCGTGCTGCCACAACCGGGCGGCGATACCCACGGCGGCGGCCTCGTCCGGTTCGAGCGGGATGTCGGGCAACGCGTACGCGCGCGGCGCGATCCGGTAGCCCGGCTCGGCGTCGAAGACGCTCGCCGTGCCGGTCTCCAGCGGCACACCCAGCTCACGCAGCTCGGCCTTGTCGCGCTCGAACTTGCGCTGGAACGCCTCGTGGTCCTTGGCGTCGTCCGGGTCGTGCTCGTAACCGGGCACGGTCGCGGCGATCTGCGCGGCGGTCAGGAAGCGTCGCGTCGACAGCAGGCAGATCACCAGGTTGACCAGGCGTTCGGTACGGGTCCGGGACACGCCCAAACGCTAGCAGCCCGCGCGTCGGGCGCGGGCACCCGCGCGGCGCGGCGCGGGGGTCTTCGACCCGGCGGCGGGCATCGACCGGTCACAGGGTGATCGCGCGGCGGAACCGGAGGTCAGGACCGCGAGCGTCGGCACGGTCGTGGTGGCCGGCGCGGCGAGCCTCCCCATCGCCGTCGCCAAACTGGTCGCGGGCCTCGTGGCGGGCTTCGCCGTCACGCACGGCGTCACCACCATCCCGGTGCACGAGCACAGCGGCGAGTACCTGCGCCTGACCGCCGCCACCACCGTCAAGGCGGTCTTCCTGGAGGACAGCGCCGCGCTGACCACCGGAACCCCTGACCCGCCCGGGGGCCGTCCCGGCGGCGGCCGATACCGTGCACCGCATGGTGCGATGGCGGTCCGGCACGGTCACGGCGGTACGGCGACGGTGGGCCGGCGCTGCCGAACTCGACGTCGACCTGCCCGACGGCGCCCGCATGCGCGCCCTGGCCTACCCGGCGCTGGTCGGCGAGCCCGAACCCGGCGACCGGGTGCTGCTCAACGCCGGGGCACTGCTGATGGGCCTCGGCACCGGCGGCTACGCGCTGGTCGTGGCGCTGCCCGACCGCCTGCCCCCGGACCCGCCGCAGGCCGGCGACAGCCGTGACGCCGGGCACCTGGTCAAAGCCCGCTACACGCCGCTGCAACCGATCCTGCTCGGCGTGGACGAGGAGGCGTCACCGCACCACGACCGGCTGGCCGCCGCCGACACCGTCGACGGCATGCCGGTGGTCACCGCCGACCTGCACTCGGCGCTGCCGGCGATCCTGGCCGGCGTACGCGCCGACGCCCCCGCCGCGCGGGTCGCGTACGTGCTGACCGACGGCGGGGCGCTGCCGGCCTGGTTCTCCCGCACCCTGGCCGGGCTGGCCGGGCACCTCGTCGGCACGGTGAGCGTCGGCCAGGCGTTCGGCGGTGACCTGGAGGCGAGCACGCTGCACACCGGCCTGCTCGCCGCCCGGCACGTGCTCGACGCGGACCTGACGATCGTGGCCCAGGGGCCGGGCAACCTCGGCACCGGCACCCGCTGGGGCTTCTCCGGCGTCGCCGTCGGCGAGGCCGTGAACGCGGTCGCCGCGCTGGGCGGGCGTCCGGTCGGCTCGCTGCGCATCTCCGACGCCGACGCCCGCCCCCGGCACCGCGGCGTCTCCCACCACAGCCTGACCGCGTACGGCCGGGTCGCGCTGGCCCCCGCGGAGCTGGTGGTGCCGGACGGTCTCGCCCCCGGCCTGGCCGCGGAGGTCGCCGCGGCGCTGGCGCCGCTGGCCGACCGGCACCGGATCGTCACAGTGCCCACCGACGGCCTGGACGCGGCGCTGCGCGCCACCCCGGTCGGCCTGTCCACGATGGGCCGGGGCCTGGACGCCGACCACGCCTACTTCCTCGCCGCGGCCGCCGCCGGCCGGTACGCCGCCGGCCTGCTCGGCTGACCGCGCCGCCGTCAGACCGGCGGGTAACCGTCCGCGACGAGGTGGCCGGCGGCTCGCGCGTACGCCTCGGGATCGCGCGGCGTCCAGGTGCCCAGCCCGTCGACGTAGCGGTTGAACGTGCAGAACACGGCGATCAGCTCCCGCTCGCCCGGCGTCAGCGTGGAATGAGGAGCGCGCAGCAGCACCTCCGCCAGCTCACCCAGCCGCTTCGCCGGAAGAACCAGGGCCCCGCCCGGTCTTTCCATACTGGCCGTACGACTGAACCGACCGGAGACCTTCAGCCGAGGAACAGGATCAACGCCAGCCAGGCGCCCACGATCAGCGCCAACGCCGCCGCCAGCACCCAGGTCGGCACCGTGTAGTCGCCGCGCCTGTTGCGTTCGATCTCGGCCCGGATCTTCTCCCGCCGGCGATCGATCCAGTTGAGCTTCTCGGTGCCGTCACGGTCCGAGGACGTCTCGCGGCCGGGCCCACCGGCGGATTCGGAAGTGTTCATCGCGACGCCAGCGTACCCGTGGACCGGCGGCCGGTGCCGGGCACCGGCCGCCGGCACGATCACATGCTGGCGATCAGCCGTTCCACCCGCTCGTCGTAGGCCCGGAACGGGTCCTTGCACAGCACCGTGCGCTGTGCCTGGTCGTTCAGCTTCAGGTGCACCCAGTCCACGGTGAAGTCGCGCCGCTTCTCCTGGGCGTGGCGGATGAACTCGCCGCGCAACCGCGCCCGGGTCGTCTGCGGCGGTATCTCCTTCGCCTCGAAGATCTCCGGGTCGGTGGCCACCCGGTCGACCTCGCGGCGGCGCTCCAGCAGCCCGTACAGGCCGCGCCCACGTCGCAGGTCGTGGTAGGCAAGGTCCATCTGCGCCACCCGCGGGTGCGACAGCGGCAGGTCGTGCTTGCGCTGGTAGCGCTCGATCAGCTTCAGCTTGGTGACCCAGTCGATCTCACGGGCCACCGGGTCCAGGTCGCCGGTCTCGACCGCGCGCAGCACCCGGCCCCACAGGTCGACCACCCGCTTCGCGGTCTGGTCACCGCCCCGGCGCTCCACGAACTCCGTCGCCTTGGCCAGGTATTCCTGCTGGATCTCCAGCGCCGAGACCTCCTTGCCGGAGGCCAGCCGCACCTTGCGCCGGCCGGTGATGTCGTGCGACACCTCGCGGATGGCCCGGATCGGGTTCTCCAGCGTCAGGTCGCGCATCACCACGCCGGCCTCGATCATCCGCAGCACGATGTCGGCGGTGCCGACCTTCAGCAGCGTGGTGACCTCGTTCATGTTCGAGTCGCCGACGATCACGTGCAGCCGGCGGTAGCGCTCGGCGTCCGCGTGCGGCTCGTCCCGGGTGTTGATGATCGGCCGGCTCCGGGTGGTCGCCGACGAGACGCCCTCCCAGATGTGCTCGGCCCGCTGGGACAGGCAGTAGACCGCGCCCCGCGGCGTCTGCAGCACCTTGCCCGCGCCGCAGATGAGCTGCCGGGTGACCAGGAACGGGATGAGCACGTCGGCGAGCCGGCCGAACTCGCCGTGCCGGGACACCAGGTAGTTCTCGTGGCAGCCGTACGAGTTGCCGGCCGAGTCGGTGTTGTTCTTGAACAGGTAGATCTCGCCCGCGATGCCCTCGTCGTGCAGCCGCTTCTCCGCGTCGACGAGCAGCCCCTCCAGGATCCGCTCACCGGCCCGGTCGTGCGCCACCAGGTCGGTCACCGAGTCGCACTCCGGAGTCGCGTACTCGGGGTGCGAACCGACGTCGAGATAGAGGCGGGCGCCGTTGCGCAGGAACACGTTGCTCGACCGGCCCCACGACACCACCCGCCGGAACAGGTACCGCGCGACCTCGTCGGGGGACAGTCGGCGTTGCCCGCGATAGGTGCAGGTGACGCCGTACTCGGTTTCGAGGCCGAAGATTCGCCGCTCCATGATGAGACACTAGCCGCCCGGAGCCTCCGATGGGCAGCGCCGACGCTCGCCGCTTGCGATCTCCCCCGCAGATCGGCAAGGTGGCGGCATCCGTACACGGAAGACCCCGCCACCTCGGCGAGGTGGCGGGGTCCGCAGACGAACGTCACTCGGCTGGCTTGTCCTCCGCGTTGCCCTCCAGATCGGCCGAACCCGCCGACGTGGTCGGCTTCTTCGCCTCCTCCGTCGGCACCGTCGGCGTCTTCGCCCGGCCCGGCGCGGGCGCCGTGTCGGCCCCGGCGTCGCCCTCCAGCAGCGCGGTCAGCGCCGCGCCGGTCACCCGCCGGAACGTACGCCCCACCCGGCCCCGGTCCAGGACCGCCACCTCCAGCTGGTTCGCGGCGATCGTGCGGGCCGCCCCGCCCTCGCCGCCGACGCTGCTCAGCGCCTTCACCGCGGCACGGACCGCCTCCGACAGCGACATCTCCGGCCGGTGCTCGTTCTTCAGCACCCCGCTGATCGCCTCGGCCTGGCCGCCCATCGCCATCCGGCCCGGCTCGTCGTTCACCGAGCCGTCGTAGGTCACCCGGTAGAGGGAGTCGTCCTCGGCCGTGGCACCCACCTCGGCCACGCAGATCTCCACCTCGAACGGCTTCGACTGCTCCGTGAAGATCGCGCCGAGCGTCTGCGCGTACGCGTTCGCGAGCGCCAGGCCGGTCACGTCCCGCCGGTCGTAGCTGAGCCCGTTGAGGTCGGCCATCCGCACGCCCGCGCGGCGCAGGTTCTCGAACTCGTTGTACCGGCCGACAGCGGCGAAGCCGATCCGATCGTAGATCTCGCTGACCTTGTGCAGCGTGCTGGACAGGTTCTCGGCGACGAAGAGCACCCCGCCCGCGTAGCTCAGGACCACCGCGCTGCGGCCCCGGGCGATGCCCTTGCGGGCCAGCTCGGAGCGGTCGCGCATGATCTGCTCGGGCGAGGCGTAGAACTGCATGGCCACGGCGGCGGTTCTCCTTCTGCGGGACTGCTGACTCGGTGGACGGTGGGAGCGGCCTCAGCCGCCGGGGTTCTCCATCCGGCCGGACACCACGCTCTCCGCGATCGCCGCCGTCTCGGCGTCGGTGAGCCGGTGGGTGCCCTCGGCGGTGGCGGTCATCACGACCGGGTAGATCCGCCGGGTCAGGTCGGGACCGCCGGTGGCGGTGTCGTCGTCCGCCGCGTCGTACAGCGCCTCGACCGCGAGCCGCGTCGCCTCCTCGACCGGCAGGCCGGCCCGGAACCGCTTCTTCAGCGCGGACTTGGCGAACAGCGAACCGGAGCCGATGGCGTCGTAACCGGTCTCCTCGTACGGGCCGCCGGTCACGTCGAAGCTGAAGATGCGCCCGGCCCGTGCCGGGTCGCCCGCGGCCAGGTCGAACCCGGCGAACAACGGGATCACCGCCAGGCCCTGCATGGCCGCGCCCAGGTTGCCGCGGATCATCGACGCCAGCCGGTTGGCCTTGCCGTCGAGCGAGAGCATCGCGCCCTCGATCTTCTCGTAGTGCTCCAGCTCCACCTGGAACAGTCGCATCAGCTCGATGCCGATGCCCGCGGTGCCCGCGATGCCGACCAGCGAGTACGCGTCGGCCGGGTGCACCTTCTCGATGTCGCGCTGGGCGATCAGGTTGCCCATCGTGGCGCGCCGGTCGCCGGCCATGACCACGCCACCGGCGGCCGAGATGGCCACGATGGTGGTCGCGTGCGGGGCCATCTCGGCGGCCATGCCGGGCGGCAGCGGCCGACGGCCGGGCAGCATCTCGGGGGCCACCTTGCTCAGGAACGCTGTGAAGGAGGACGTCCCCGCGTTGGTGAACACATCTGGAAGACGCCCGGATGGATCAAAACCCGCTGCCACGTGGTTCCTCTCAGGTACGTGATCGCCCTGGCCAGGACGTCGGCGTTGTCCTTGAACTGGCCAAGACCACCGTTGCAGTTGAAGCAGAGTATCCCGCGCACCCATCCGGTGCGATGATCGTGGTCCAGATGTTCCGGATCAGGGCGCCGACAGATCGCGCAGACGCCGCCCTGCTCGGCCAGGAGTTCCTGGAACTCCTTCTCCCCGACCCCGTAGCGGCGACGCAGGTGGTACTCGCGATCGCCACCGTAGAGCCGCTGCTTGCTCTCGTTACCACGGGCGATGTGGCACGGCTTGCAGTAGCTGTGCCGGCCGCTGGCGTTGGTCGTTCGGGGGAAATCGTCGACAGGCTTGATCTGCTCGCAGTCGGGGCACCACTTGAGGCCGTCCGCTACCGGCACGGCAGCCCTTCGCTGCGGCGCGATGCCACGTTTCCGACGACTCGCCTCTGAGCGAGCAGCGGCACACGTCTTGCAGTAGAACGCCAGACCGTCTGGACGACGCCGATTACGGTGGAACGCCGACGCGGGAAGCGAGCGGCGACACTGGGGGCAAAGCTTGTCCGAAGCCTCCGGCAAATCGGACATAAGCCTCATTGACCCCCTTTCTGCACATATCCCCTCACAAATTCCTCTGCGTTCTCCTCCAGCACGGAGTCGATCTCGTCGAGCAGGTCGTCGACGTCCTCGGTGATCTCGGCGTGCCGCTCGGCCACCTCGGGGTTGGCCTCAGCGGTGACCTCCTCGACCTCCTCGCGGGACTTGCCGGACTGGGTCTGCCCACCCTCTTGCGTCGCCATGGTGGTGCCTCCTCCACGATCGCCTGCGATCAACTTACCTCGCGGGAGCGACGAAAGGCCCGTCGCGTGCCCGTTTCCGGCACCCGGCGGGCCTTCCGGCATCGGGGTCACCCGCCGGTGAGCGTCTCCAGCAGATCCTTGGCGCTCGCGCAGCGGTCGAACAGCTCGCCGACGTGCGCGCGGGTGCCCCGCTCGGGCTCCATCATCGGCACCCGGACCAGCGACTCCCGGCCCACGTCGAAGATGACCGAGTCCCAGCTCGCGGCGACCACCTCGGAGGCGTACCGGTCGAGGCAGCGGCCCCGGAAGTAGGCCCGGGTGTCCTCCGGCGGCTCGGTCATCGCGGTGCGGGTCTGCTCGTCGGTCAGCAGCGTCTTCATCGAGCCGCGCTGCACCAGACGATGGTAGAGGCCCTTCTCCGGCCGCACGTCGGAGTACTGCAGGTCGACCAGTTGCAGCTTGTGCGAGCCCCAGCTCAGCTTCTCCCGCTCCCGGTAGCCCTCCAGCAGCCGCAGCTTGGCCACCCAGTCCAGCTCGTCGGCGCACTCGAACGCGTCCCGGCCGAGCCGGTCCAGCACGCTCTCCCAGCGGCGCAGCACGTCCGCGGTCTGCGGGTCCACGTCCTGGCCGTGGCGGTCGTCCACGAAGGAGGCGACCCGCTCCAGGTACGCCCACTGCACGTCCAGCGCGGTGAGCTTGCGGCCGTCGCGCATCCGCATCAGGTGCTTGAGCGACGGGTCGTGGCTGACCGCGCGCAGCTCGGCCACCGGGTCGGCGATGCCGAGGTCCGCGCCGAGCGCCTTCTCCTCGATCATGGCGAGGATCAGCGAGGTGGTGCCGACCTTCAGGAACGTGGAGATCTCGGACAGGTTGGCATCGCCGATGATGACGTGCAGCCGGCGGTACTTGTCGGCGTCGGCGTGCGGCTCGTCCCGGGTGTTGATGATGGGCCGCTTGAGCGTCGTCTCCAGCCCCACCTCGACCTCGAAGAAGTCGGCCCGCTGGGAGATCTGGAAACCGCTCTGGCCGCCGTCCTGGCCGATGCCGACCCGCCCGGCGCCGCAGACGATCTGCCGGGTGACGAAGAAGGGCGTCAGGTACGCCACGATGTCGGCGAACGGCGTCTGCCGGCGCATCAGGTAGTTCTCGTGCGAGCCGTAGCTGGCACCCTTGTTGTCGGTGTTGTTCTTGTACAGGTGGATCGGGTGGGTGCCCGGGATGGTCGCGGCGCGCCGGGCCGCCTCGGCCATCACGCGCTCCCCCGCCTTGTCCCACCGCACCACGTCGAGGGGATTCGTCACCTCGGGCGTGGAGTACTCCGGGTGGGCGTGGTCGACGTAGAGGCGGGCGCCGTTGGTGAGTATGACGTTCGCCAGCCCGAGATCCTCGTCGGCGAGCGCCTCGGCCGGGTCGTACGCGGCGCCGGAGTAGGTGAACCCGCGGGCGTCGCGCAGTGGCGACTCCTCCTCGTAGTCCCAGCGGGCCCGGCCGCCCCGGTTGAGTTCCGGCCGCGCCCCGTAGGCGTTCACCACCTGGGAGGAGGTGACCATCGGGTTGGCTCCGGCCTGACCGGGCACGGAGATGCCGTACTCGACCTCGGTGCCCATGATCCTTCTGACGCTCATCGACCTACCCGCTCCGCTCGCCGTCGGGGTCCCCGTCACGTCGAGCGTAGTCGGCGTGACGCGCGCAGGGGGCGTGGCGGCGGCGCCGGGTCCGGTGTGGCGGCTTCCCCTGGTACGCGCGAAGGCCCGTGGCGAACCCGCCACGGGCCTTCGTCGAGTGGACCGGACTACAGGTACTGTCCGGTGTTGCTGGCGGTCTCGATGGACCGTCCGGCCTCGGCGCCCTTGCCGCCGGAGACGAGCGTGCGGATGTAGACGATCCGCTCGCCCTTCTTACCGGAGATGCGGGCCCAGTCGTCGGGGTTGGTGGTGTTGGGCAGGTCCTCGTTCTCGCGGAACTCGTCGACGCAGGCGTCGAGCAGGTGCTGCAGGCGCAGCCCCTTGCGTCCGGAGGTGAGGAACTCCTTGATGGCCATCTTCTTGCCCCGGTCGACGATGTTCTGGATCATCGCACCGGAGTTGAAGTCCTTGAAGTAGAGGACTTCCTTGTCGCCGTTGGCGTAGGTGACCTCGAGGAAGCGGTTCTCCTCGGTCTCGGAGTACATCCGCAGGACCACCGCGTCGATCATCGCCGCGACCGTCGCCTGGGCGTCGCCGCCGTGCTCGGCCAGGTCGTCGGCGTGCAGCGGCAGGCCGGCGAGGATGTACTTGGAGAAGATGTCCTTCGCCGCCTCGGCGTCCGGCCGCTCGATCTTGATCTTCACGTCGAGCCGGCCGGGGCGCAGGATCGCCGGGTCGATCATGTCTTCCCGGTTGGAGGCGCCGATGACGATGACGTTCTCCAGGCCCTCGACACCGTCGATCTCGCTGAGCAGCTGCGGGACGATGGTGTTCTCCACGTCGGAGGAGACGCCGGAGCCGCGGGTGCGGAACACCGAGTCCATCTCGTCGAAGAACACGATCACCGGAGTGCCCTCGCCGGCCTTCTCCCGCGCCCGCTGGAAGATCAGCCGGATGTGCCGCTCGGTCTCGCCGACGTACTTGTTGAGCAGCTCGGGGCCCTTGATGTTGAGGAAGAAGCTGGTGTGCCGCTCCTTGCCCTCCCGCTCGGCGATCTTCTTGGCCAGCGAGTTGGCCACCGCCTTGGCGATGAGCGTCTTGCCGCAGCCGGGCGGGCCGTAGAGCAGGATGCCCTTCGGCGGCCGGAGCTGATGCTCGCGGAACAGGTCGGAGTGCAGGAACGGCAGTTCCACCGCGTCGCGGATCTGCTCGATCTGCGCCTGGAGGCCACCGATGTCCTCGTAGTTGACGTCGGGCACCTCCTCCAGGACCAGCTCCTCGACCTCGCTCTTCGGGATCCGCTCGTACGCGTACGCCGAACGGGGCTCGATCATGAGCGAGTCGCCGGCCCGGATCGCGCTGCCGATCAGGGTCTCGGCGAGGTGCACGATGCGCTCCTCGTCGGAGTGCGAGACCACGAGCGCCCGGTCACCCGGAGCGCCCTCGGGGCCCGCCAGGATCTCCTTGAGCATCACCACCTCGCCGACCCGCTCGTAGCCGAACGCGTCGACGATGTTGAGCGCGTCGTTGAGCAGGACCTCCTGGCCACGGCGCAGCTCGTCGACCTCCAGCGAGGGCGAGACGGCCACCCGGAGCTTGCGCCCGCCGGTGAACACGTCCACCGTGCCGTCGTCGTGCTTGGCCAGGAAGACGCCATAGCCACTCGGCGGCTGGGCGAGCCGGTCGATCTCCTCCTTGAGCGTCACGATCTGCGCGCGGGCCTCCTTGAGGGTGCTCACGAGCCGTTCGTTGTTCTCGGTCAGCCGCGCCAACTGTGCCTGGGTGGCCGCCAGCCGCTCTTCGAGCTGCCGGACGTGTCGGGGGCTTTCGGTCAACTTGCGCCGCACCAGAGCGAGTTCCTCTTGCAGGAACGCGACCTGCGTGGAGAGATCGTGGGCTTCCTTTTCCCACCGTGCGGCGCGCGAGTCCGCGTCGTCGCTGCGTGCCACGTCCCACCTCCCCGGGGGGCTTGAACGTTCTGACCTAACACTAGCCGCTATGAGCCCGATTCGGTCCACAGCAACGCGCTCGTCACCGAAGCTTGATCGCGAAGGGCTGGTCGCGGGGCGGGTACCGGCGTTCGGGTACCGTCGGAGCGTGGGACGGGAGAACATGGGGGGTGCTTCGTGACCGACGTCGCGACCGACCAGTTGCAGGTCTGGGTGGACCAGGATCTCTGCACCGGTGACGGGCTCTGCGTGCAGTACGCGCCGGAGGTCTTCGAGTTCGACGTCGACGGCCTGGCGTACGTCAAGGGCCCCGACGGCGAGCTGCGGCAGGCCCCGGGCGCCCGGGTGGACGTGCCGGAGCACCTGCGCCTCGAGGTGATCGACTCGGCGAAGGAGTGCCCGGGCGAGTGCATCCACGTCGTCCGCGGCAGCGACGGCGTCGAGGTGGCCGGCCCGGAGGCCGAGGACTGAGGCGGAGACGGACACGACGGGCCGGGGACGTGTGGTCCCCGGCCCGTCGTGCGTCCGCCTCAGAGCAGGGGCCGGCCGACGACCGAGGCGACCAGCCGGGCGAACTCCTCCAGCCGGGCGATCTGCCCCGCGCCGCCGTCGTCCAGCGTCTTGCCGAAGCGCAGCGCGTCGTGCCGGGGCGCGCCGATCGCCTCGTCGCTGGGCGGCGCCTCGTCGAGTGAGCTGAGCAGCAGGTACACGTCGATGCTGTCGACCCGTACGGTGCCGTTGTCGGCGCGCATGAGCCGCCGCCGGCAGCCGACCTCGGTGACCGTGGACAGCGGCACCACCCGCAGCGACGAGGTCATCGCGCCGGGCGGCCCCTCCCCCGGCGGCACGTCCTCGCCGTGCCAGAGCACCAGCCGGCTGCCGTCGCAGACGACGACCTCCTGCCACACCCCGTTCACCTCGTTGACGAAGCGCTCCAGCGTGAAGCCGAGCACCGACGCGCCCCGCAGCACTCCGTCGAGCGCCTCCAGCGCGATGTCCGGGTCGCGCAGGTACGCCCGGGCGGCCGACTCCAGGTCGGTGTAGGGCGACCAGTCCGGGAAGACGGCGGGCAGGTCGCCGTTGCCGTAGCCGGGGTTGCTCACGCCGCCTCCCGCCCGGCCGCGCCGCCGTGCTGCCACCGGTCCCGGTCACCGGCACGGGCGCGCCGCCCGACACGCGCCCCGATCCGCTCGCTCATGCCACCGTCTCCACCCGCTCAGGTGTCGTCCCCACCGGCACACATGATCCGCCCGTGCGCGCACGGGCGCGCGGCGGGGGTCAGGGCTGCTCCGGCTCCTCCGCCGCGCGGGCCGCGGCGGCGGCGCGCAGGGCGTCGCGGCGCTGCGCGTACGCCTCGGCGCCCTTGCTGGGCTTGCGGCGGCGCGGCGGCGCGGTGACCCCGGGGGCGAGCTTGCGCGCGGAGACCAGGAACGCGGTGTGGGCGATCATCCGGTGGTCCGGGCGGACCGCGAGCCCTTCGGCGTGCCAGTCCCGCACCAGCGACTCCCAGGCGCGCGGCTCGGTCCAGCCGCCGCGCTCGCGCAGCGCCTCGACCAACTCGGACAGCTGCGGGGTGGTGGCCACGTAGCCGATCAGCACGCCGCCGGGCACGAGCGCCCGCTCGACCATGTCGAGCATCTCCCACGGGGTGAGCATGTCGAGGATGATCCGGTCGAAACCGGTCTCGGCGCAGCCGGCGACGTCGCCGACGTGCAGCCGCCAGGCCGGATGCGGCCCGTTGAAGAACGCCTCGACGTTGCGGCGGGCGATCTGGGCGAAGTCGTCACGCACCTCGAACGAGTGCAGCTCACCCTCGGTGCCGACGGCCCGCAGCAGCGAGCAGGACAGCGCGCCGGATCCGGCGCCGGCCTCCAGCACCTTGGCGCCGGGGAAGATGTCACCCATGGCGACGATCTGCGCCGAGTCCTTCGGGTAGATCACCTGAGCACCGCGCGGCATGGACAACACGTAGTCCGACAGCAGCGGCCGCAGCGCCAGGAACGCGGTGCCGCCGCCGGCGGTGGTGACCACGCTGCCGTCGGGCAGGCCGATCAGGGTGTCGTGCTTGAGGATCCCGCGGTGGGTGTGGAACTCCTTGCCGGGCTCCAGCGTCACGGTGTGCATCCGGCCCTTCGGGTCGGTCAGCTGGACCCGGTCGCCCGGCCGGAACGGCCCGCGGTGGACCGGGGGCAACGCCGGGACGGTGGAGATCTCTGCGGTCACGTGTTCGTCTTCCGTTCGGGTTCCAGGAGCTGGGCGAGATCCGCGATGTGCAGCACGCCGACCACATCTTCGCCTGACGTCACGACGTACTGCGCGCCCGGGTGGGTGCGCACGGTCTCCAGCACCCGCTCGCCGTCCGCCCCGACCGGCAGGGCCGGCACGGCGGACAGGTCGCGGGCCACCTCGTCCACCGCGACCCACGGCCACCGTTGCCGCGATACGGCGGCGATGCGCGCCGGGTCGACCAGGGCGACCGTGCGGCCGGCCGAGTCGACCACGCCGAGCGCCGCCTCGGGGGCGCCCGCCTCGTCGCGGCGGCGCTGGGCCTCGGCCAGCGGCGTGCCGGCGGGCACCGGCAGTACCGCGCGGGCCAGCCGGGCCAGGTCGACCAGGTGCAGCCGGCGGCCGATGCGCGCCATCCGGATCGACTGGCCGGCGCCGCGCCACAGCGTCAGCGCGACGAGCAGCAGCAGTGGCAGGGCCAGCGGGGCCAGCGCCCGGCGCATGGTGAGCACCACGACCAGCACCAGCGTGCCCAGCGCGACCACCCGCCCCACCCAGCCGGCCACCTCGGTGCCGCGGTGCCGGTCGCGGGTGAGCGCCCACACCGCGGCGCGCAGCGCCCGGCCGCCGTCCAGCGGCAGGCCGGGCAGGCTGTTGAAGATCGCCACCACCACGTTGCTGACCGCGAGCTGGAAGGCGAGCTGGTGGCCGAGCGTGCCGGCGGGCAGGGCGAGGGTGGCGGCGACCGCGCCGACGCCGAGCACCGCCGAGACGGCCGGGCCGGCCAGGGAGATCAGCAGCTCGACCCGGGGACTGGGGGCGTCCCGGTCCATCTCGGTGTAGCCGCCGAGCAGTTCCAGCGTGATCCCCCGCACACCGATGCCGTAGCGGCGGGCGGTCAGCGCGTGACCCAGCTCGTGCAGCAGCACGGAGCCGAGCAGCGAGATCACGAAGCCGAGGCCGACCAGGTAGCCGCCGAGCGGGCCGAGGTCGAGCTGGCGGCGGGCCAGCGCCGCGTACAGCACCGTGACCACGACGGTGAGCAGCAGCATCGAGGCGTCGACGCGCAGCGGCACCCCGAGGATCCGGCCGAGGCTGAGCCCCGGCCGGCGGGGTCCTCGGCTCCGCTGCTGCACCGGCCCGATGCTACGTGAGCGCGGGGAGTGAGCCGCCGCGGTCGCTCGGTCCCGATCATGCTTGGTGCGGCGACGCCGGCCCTGTCACACGCGTGCCCTAACCTTCCGGTCATGACGGCGGAACCGACGATCGACAGTCACGGCGACCAGACGGCGGCGCCGGCGCCGGTCACCGTGCGGGCCTCGTTGTCGCCGTCGCGGGCGGCCGACTTCAAGACCTGCCCGCTGCTCTACCGGTTCCGCAGCATCGACCGGCTGCCCGAGCGGCCGACCGTCGAACAGGCCCGGGGCACGCTCGTGCACGCCGTGTTGGAGCGGCTGTTCGACCTGCCGGCCGCCGCGCGCACCCCGGAGTCGGCGGGTGACCTGGTCGCCCCGCAGTGGGACCGGCTGGTCACCGAGGAGCCGGAGCTGTCCATGCTGTTCGCCGACGGCGACGTCGTCGGGCCGCAGGAGTTCCTCCGGTCGGCGACGGCGCTGCTGGACGGCTACTTCGCGGTGGAGGACCCGCGCCGGCTGGAGCCGGCCGAGCGTGAGGCGCTGATCTCCGCGGTGGTGGACGACGAGTTGCTCATCCGGGGCTATCTCGACCGGCTCGACGTCGCGCCGGACGGCGCTCTGCGGGTGGTCGACTACAAGACCGGCGGGGCGCCGCGGGAGGCGTTCGAGGCGCGGGCGCTGTTCCAGCTCAAGTTCTACGCCCTGGTGCTGTGGCGCACCCGGGGCGTGGTGCCGCGCGTGCTGCGCCTGCTCTACCTCAAGGACGCCGAGGTCTGCGACTACGCGCCGGAGGCCGACGAGCTGGTGCGGTTCGAGCGCACCGTGGTGGCGCTGTGGCGGGCGATCGAGCAGGCCACCGCCCGGCAGGACTTCCGTCCCCGGCCGAGCCGGCTGTGCGACTGGTGCAACCACCAGGCGCTGTGCCCGAGCTACGGCGGGACGCCGCCGCCGTTCCCGACCTCCGCCGCCGCACCCGACCCGCTGGTGGACGCCCGCTCCCGCCCGGTCGCACCCGGCGCTGACGAGTAACCTCCGCTCCCGCCGCAGAGTACCGGGGCTGATGACCTCCGCTCCCGCCGCAGGGACGCCCGGGCTGATCACCCCCGCTCCCGACGCAGGGTCCCCGCGCTGACGCCGGGCCGGACCGCCCCGGCCCGGCGGGCGATCCCGCGCAGGGCCGGCCCGCAATCCCGCGCGGCCCGGCGCGGAGCGCACCCGATCCCGATGTGTACCCGGCGGGAGTGGACCGACGACACCGAGACGGCCCGCCCGGCGGTGGCCGGAAGGGCCGGTCGCCCTGGGCCGCCGGCCCTTCCGGTCGGTGTTGGCCGGGCACGCGAGCCACCTCGGGGCGAGCCCGGCACACAGACCGCCCACGACCTCGCGCGTGCCGGGCACGCGGAGCCCGGCCAACCGGCGGGATCGGGGCGGCCTGATCGGCGACCGCGCGGACGGCGCCTCTACGGTGGTTACCGCCCGGTTCGCGCCGGATGGATCGCGGGCGCGTGCCGGCGCCGACGGGTCCCGGCCGGACCGCCGCCCGGACGACGAGGGGGACGCATGACCGAGGGCGCCGTCTCCCGGCCGGTGCGGATTCTGCTCGCCGACGACCAGCCGCTGCTGCGTACCGGATTCCGGATGGTGCTCGGCGCGGAGGACGACCTCGACGTGGTGGGCGAGGCCGGCGACGGCGTGGAGGCGGTGGAGCTGGCCCGGCGGCTGCTGCCCGACGTGGTGCTGATGGACATCCGGATGCCGCGCCTGGACGGGATGGCCGCCACCCGCGCGATCGTGTCGGCCCGGCTGCCGGTACGCGTGCTCGTGCTCACCACGTTCGCGCAGGACGACCACGTCGTCGGGGCGTTGCGGGCCGGGGCGAGCGGCTTCCTGACCAAGGACGTGCCGGCCGAGGATCTCGTCGCCGCGATCCGTGCGGTGGCCGCCGGGGGCGCGGTGATCTCACCGGGCGTCCTGCGCCGGCTGCTGGACCGCTTCGCCCAGGTGCTGCCGGACCCGGCCGCCACGCCGGCGCGGGCGCTGGAGCCGCTGACCGACCGGGAGCGGGAAGTGCTCACCCACATGGCGCGCGGACTGTCGAACACGGAGATCGCCCGGGTGCTGTCGGTCAGCGAGACCACCGTGAAAACCCATGTCGGTCATGTACTGACGAAGCTACGGTTGCGCGACCGGGTCCAGGCGGTCGTGCTCGCGTACGAGACGGGTCTGGTCCGTCCCGGCGGATAGCTGGCGCGCGTCGCCTACCGTGACCAGCGGCGGGGCTGGCGTGTTGACCATCACGTGGGGTCAGGCCCTAGCGTCGGTGTCGCCCGCCGGTCAGGGGTCACCCTGAGCCCGGATGGGGGTCGACCCTCACCGGAAGTTCGGCGCGGATTCCACCCCAGGTCGGAGGGCATCCGGGCTCCCGGCCCCGAGGATGGATTGCGCCGCACCGACCAGCGGGGGCGGTACGGCATGAGAACGACATACGGAAGAGGTAGATGACGTGACCGCGACGGTGGGCCGAGTGCAGGCCGCGGCCCGGGCGAACGACGTGTGGAAGGTGTACGGCAGCGGCGAGGCACAGGTCGTCGCGCTACGGGGGGTGAGCGCCGAGTTCGAACGCGGCCGGTTCACCGCGATCATGGGGCCGTCCGGCTCGGGCAAGTCCACGCTGATGCACTGCCTCGCCGGGCTGGACACGGTGACCAAGGGCACGGTCATGATCGGCGACACGACGGTGACCGGGCTCAACGACTCCGGTCTGACGAAGCTGCGCCGCGACAAGGTGGGCTTCATCTTCCAGCAGTTCAACCTGCTGCCCACGCTCACCGCGCAGGAGAACATCCTGCTGCCGCTGTCGATCGCCGGGCGCAGGCCCGACCCGGCCTGGTACGACACGGTGATCGACACGGTCGGCCTGCGGGAGCGGCTCGGGCACCGCCCGGCGCAGCTCTCCGGCGGCCAGCAGCAGCGCGTGGCGTGCGCCCGGGCGCTCGTCGCCCGTCCCGAGGTGATCTTCGCCGACGAGCCGACCGGCAACCTGGACTCCCGCTCCGGCGCCGAGGTGCTCAAGTTCCTGCGCAACTCGGTACGCGAGCACGGCCAGACCATCGTGATGGTCACGCACGACCCGACCGCCGCCGGGTACGCCGACCGGGTGGTCTTCCTCGCCGACGGGCAGATCGTCTCCGAGCTGATCGAGCCGACCGCCGAGACGGTGCTGGACACGATGAAGAAGCTGGACGCCCCGGTCGAGGTGGGCAACTGATGCTGCGGGCAACGCTCAAGAGCCTGCTGGCGCGCAAGCTGCGCCTGCTGCTGTCCGGCCTGGCGGTGGTGCTCGGCGTCATGTTCGTCTCCGGTGCGTTCGTGCTCACCGACACGCTCGGGCGGTCCTTCGACGCGGTCTTCGCCGACGCGTACTCCGAGGTCGACGTCAGTGTCGAGGCGAAGCCGAAGATCGACGTATCCACGACCGAGGGCATGCCGGTGAGCACGCCGATGCCGGCGTCGGTACTCGACCGGGTCAAGGCGGTGCCGGGGGTGGCCGAAGCCGAGGGCGTGGTGGCCGCCGAGGGCGCCCGCATGATCGGCAGCAACGGCAAGGTCGTCACCTCGTTCGGCCCGCCGCAGCTGGGCCAGAACTGGCTCGGCGAGGGCGACCTGCTGGAGCTGCGCGAGGGGCGCGGCCCGCAGGCCGACGACGAGATCGTAATCAACGCCGCGCTGGCCGAGGCCGGCAAGGTCAAGGTCGGCGACCGGGTCGGCGTGCTGACGCTCGCGCCGAAGAAAGAGTTCACGATCGTCGGCGTGTTCGGCTACAGCGGCGGCCGGGACTCGATCGGCGGCGCCAACGAGGTCTACTTCACCACGCCGGTAGCGCAGCAGCTGATGCTGGGCGAGCCGGACGTGTTCAGCAGCGTCAGCGTCCAGGCCGCCGGTGGCACCACACCGGAGTCGCTGCGCGACGAGGTGGCCCGCACGCTGGGCGCCGACTACCAGGTCAAGACCGGCGAGCAGCTCGCCGCCGACGCCTCGGCCGGCCTCAAGGAGGGACTGTCGTTCTTCAACAAGATCCTCCTCGGGTTCGCCGCGGTGGCGCTGCTGGTCGGCACGTTCCTGATCCTCAACACGTTCTCGATCATCGTGGCCCAACGCACCCGTGAGCTGGCGCTGATGCGGGCGATCGGGGCCAGCGGCAAGCAGGTCATCGGCTCGGTGGTGCTGGAGGCGCTCGCGGTCGGCCTGATCGCCTCGGTGCTGGGGCTCGCCGCCGGCATCGGCGTGGGCGCGCTGCTGGCGTACCTGTTCGGTCAGCTCGCCGGAGGTCTGAGCCTGGCCGGGCTGGGTGTGCCGCCCTCGGCGGTGATCGGCGCGTTCGCGGTAGGCATGCTGATCACGGTGGTCGCCGCGCTGCTGCCTGCGGTGCGCGCCTCGCGCATCCCGCCGATCGCCGCGATGCAGGACGTCGCCACGCCGGACCGGCCGCTGACCAAGGTCACCGTCGGCGGCGCGGTGGTCACCGGCATCGGCGCGGTGCTGCTGTTCCTGGGCCTCGGCGGGCACGCGGGTGACAGCACCCTGGCGACCATCCTGGGCGGCGTCCTGTTCGCGTTCATCGGTGTGGCGCTACTGACGCCGATCATCAGCCGGCCGGTGGTGGCGCTGCTCGGCGCGGTGTTCTCCTGGTCGGTGCCGGGCAAGCTGGGCCGGCTCAACTCGGGCCGCAACCCGCGCCGCACCGCGATCACCGCCGCCGCGCTGATGGTGGGCATCGCCCTGGTCACCGGCGTGACGGTGATCCTGGACTCGGCCAAGGGCAGCCTCGGCAAGCTGGCGGAGGACACCATCAAGGCGGAGCTGGTGATCTCCGGCGCGTCGTCCGGGCCACGTCCGGCGAGCTTCGACCCGGCCGTGCTGGAGAAGGCCGCCGCGATCCCGGGCGTGCGGATGGTCAGCGGCGAGTACGGCGACCTGGCGGTGGTCGGCGGCGAGCGGACCTGGGTGTCCGCGTCGAGCAACGTGGCGGCGCTGCAGCAGATCTTCGGGGCGAAGGCCGCCGCCGGTGACATCAGCCGGCTGGCGCCGGACCAGATGCTGGTCAGCGCGGACACCGCGCAGGCCCGCAACCTCACCGTCGGTTCGACGGTGCCGGTGCAGCTGTCCCGCGGCGAGGCCCGCACCTACACGGTCAGCGGCATCTACGAAAGTTCGCAGCTGACGAACTCGGTGACGCTTCCGCCGCAGGCCACTGCGGACTTCAGCATCCCGCAGCCGATCCAGGGCTTCCTCCAGCTCGCCCCCGGCACGTCGGTCGACGCGATCCAGCCGCAGGTCGAGCGGCTGCTGGCGGACAGCCCCGAGGTGTCGGTGGCCGACCGGGCCGCGTTCATCGAGCAGCAGACCGGCCAGCTGGACTCCCTGCTCCAGATGATCCAGATCCTGCTGGCGCTGGCCATCGTGATCGCGGTGCTGGGCATCATCAACACGCTCGCGCTGTCGGTGCTGGAACGGACCCGCGAGCTGGGCCTGCTGCGGGCGATCGGCCTGCGCCGCGCCCAGACCATGCGCATGATCACGGTCGAGGCGGTGGTGATCTCGATCTTCGGCGCGCTGCTCGGTGTGGTGGTCGGCACCGGGCTCGGCGCGGCGGTCGTCGAGGCGCTCAAGGACGAGGGCATCACCGACCTGGTCCTGCCCTGGGGTCAGATGGTGACGTTCCTGATCCTGGCCGCGATCATCGGCGTGGTCGCCGCGGTGCTGCCGGCGATCCGCGCCGCGCGGATCAACGTCCTGGGTGCCATCGCCCACGACTGACGTGAAGGAAGGGCCCCTTCTTAACGCCTCGTGCATAGGAAGGGGCCCTTCTTAACGGTTGAGCAGGGCTGCGAGCAGCTCCAGGTCCGCCCCGAGCAGGCTCTCCACCTGGTGTACGCCGTCGGCGGGCGCCAGCGGCACCTCGGCCGGTACGGCCAGCACCGCCGCCCCGGCGGCCAGCGCGCTCGCCACACCGGTCGGTGAGTCCTCGATCGCCACGCACCGCTGCACCGGCACGCCCAGCAGACGCGCGGCGGTCAGGTACGGCTCCGGGTGCGGCTTGGCCGCGCCCACCTCGTCGCCGCAGACCACCACGTCGAAGCTGTCCCGGCCCAGCGTGTCCAGCGCCACCTCGACCAGGGGCCGGCCGCTGGAGGTGACGAGTGCGGTGGGGATGCCGGCCACGCGTACCGCCCGCAGCAGCGCCAGCGCGCCCGGACGCCACCGCAGCCCGGTGCGGAACAGGTCCAGGATCCGGGCGCTGATCCAGTCGGCGCTCTCCTGCACGTCCCGCTCCGGTTGGCCCAGGTCGTCGTGCACGATCCGCATCGCGTCGGCCATCCCGGTGCCGACGATCGCGCGGCGGGCGTCCTCGGACAGGACACCGCCGTACACGGCGGCCAGTTCCTGCAACGCGACGTCCCACAGTTTCTCGCTGTCGACCAGGGTGCCGTCCATGTCGAAGAGCACGGCGGCGGGGTGCTTGCTGCTCAGCGGGGGCCTCCTTCGGTACGCGTACCCCGCCGATCCTGCCAGCCGCGCCCGGTGCGCCGGTCACCGTCCCCGATCTCCGGTGACCCGCGGCATCAGCCGAGGCCGCAGGCGCCGAGCGACTTCTCGTACCCCCGGAAGAACGAGTCGCTGCGCTGCTCGGCGGTGCCGTGCGAGCCCTCGGCGAACCACGGCTGGTCGGGGTCGTCGCCGACCGCCAGCAGCCCTTCCCGGAACTCCTCCAGGTCGCCGTCCTCCAGTTCCAGCACCCCGGACCGCACGCTGTCCCCGAGGTACGCCCCGGCCATGCAGTCGGCCTGCAACTCCTGCTGGATGGTGAAGTCGTAGCGGCCGCCCAGCCGCACCTGCACACCGTGGGCGTACTCGTGGCCGAGCAGGTAGAACAGGAACGCGTCGCCGATCTGCCGGAACGCCGCCACCGACCAGTTCACGTCGTAGGCGATGAAGTCGCCGGCCGAGCAGTACACCGCGTTGTTGCGCGGCAGCCCCTGCCCGGCACAGGTCACCTCGCCCTCGCGGCTGTAGGGCACCACCCGCCGGATCGGGGTGAACCGCTGACCGGAGGCGCGGAACTGCTGTGCCCAGTACTGTTCGGCCAGCCGGACCGCGTCCTGGATGTCCCGCTGGAACTCGGCCACGCTCGTGGTGCCGTCGGCCCGGGTGGTCTGCGACTCCGGCTGCCCGCTCCGCGGCGGTGCGGGCCGCTGCGGCTCGCCCTGGTCGACGCCGCCGGCCATGCAGCCGGCCGCCACCAGCGCGGCCACCACCAGCCTGGCGATCGGCCCGCGCCCCCGACGTCCCGCCCTGTCCCCCACCATGACCTCCCGGCTGTCGCACCCGTGTCCCGCAGCAGCAGTACCCCCGGCAGGCGCCGGTGACGCTCACCGGCTCTCACGTACCGCAGCCGGGAAACGTTCACCGGCGGTGGGGACGGTGACCAGCAGCAGCGGAAGCCGGCAGGTCGCGGCGCCACCCTCAGCGGTGGTGCGCGCCGCGTTCCGGCGGTGCGGGAAGGAGGCCGGGCGCGATCAGTCCAGGCCGCGCATGATGTGCGGCTCACCGTCGTCGTCGCCGAAGCAGCGGTGCAGCACCTGGGCGCGCGCCCACAGGTCCAGGCTGCTCGGCGGTCCGACCGGCCCGGCGCCGGCGCGCGTGGTGGTCAGCACGGGTGCCGGTTCCAGCGGGACCTGCGACGTCACCTCGTCGGTCATGTCCGCCCCTTTCGTCGTTCCCATGCTCGCCTGCGGGCGTTTCCGCCACGTCAACGGAACGGCTCGGGCGTGGACGCGGCGCGGCTGACCCGCGCCGGGCCGCACTCCGGTGACGGTAGCCCGCCGGGCCGTCGAGCACAGCCGTATTCCCGACGTCGCCGCAGGTCGCGGCCGGTGATCACGCCCGCGCGCCGCGCCCGTCGCCCGGACCACAGGTGACGCAGCAGGTGTCGCCGCGCCAGGCGTCGCGGCCCTCGCGGACCGCGACGACGGCGATCACCAGGGCCGCGACCGGGTCGGCCCAGGACCATCCGAGCAGGCCGTTGAGGGCCAGCCCGACGAGCAGGACCACCGAGAGGTACGTGCACAGCAGCGTCTGTTTCGAGTCGGCCACCGCCGATCGGGAGCCCAGTTCACGGCCCGTACGGCGTTGGGCGGCCGACAGCACCGGCACCACAACCGATCAGTGCGGTCGATGGGGCGGCGGTGCCGGCGCTGATCGCCACCACCGCCTCGATCACGTTGTAGGTGATCGTCGCGGTGACCAGCAGGCCGGTTCGTACCGGGTGCGGCGCCCCTCCGGTACGGCCACGACCAGGCCGCAACCGCGCAGACAGGCGAGGTGGTTGGACAGGTTCTGCCGGCTGGTGCCGAGCGCCTCGGCGAACTCGGCCGGGTAGCCGGGCCCGACGACTCCTGGGTGCCCGACGCCTGCACGCTGCCCACCGCCGAGCGGCCGGCGGTCGCCCGGCGGCGGGCATCGGCTCTACCCGGCCGAGACGGTCACCCTGCTGCGGGTGGTGAAGGCCGCGCAACGTCTCGGCTTCACCCTCGCCGAGGTCGCGGACCTCACCGCCGTCCGCGACACGCTGCGAGAGGCGATCTCGGCCGGCTGCGACGACCTGATCACCTGCGCCGGCAACTCCCGCTGCCCTTCGCCGATCCGGAGCACGGCCCGGCTACGGTCTGACGCATGACTGTCGTCCGGTCCATCCTGCTGTTCCTGCTCGCCGCGCTCGCCGAGATCGGCGGCGCCTGGTTGGTGTGGCAGGGCTGGCGGGAGAACCGCGGGCTGCTCTGGATCGCCGCCGGGGTGATCGCGCTCGGCGCCTACGGATTCGTAGCCACGTTCCAGCCGGACCCGAACTTCGGCCGCATCCTCGCCGCCTACGGCGGCGTGTTCGTCGCCGGGTCGCTCGCCTGGGGCATGGTGGTCGACAAGTTCCGGCCCGACCGCTACGACCTCGCCGGCGCGGCCATCTGCCTGGTCGGCGTCGCCGTCATCATGTACGCCCCGCGCACGAGCTGACGGCGCGGTGCTGAGTTCGCGCGCCCGTGCCCGTCACACATTCTTCCCTGGTCCAGCCGAGGAAGCGGCGGTGCAGCACGCCGGCCGGCGTCCAGGGCATGTCCTCCGTGGCCTGGACGAGGTAGGCACCGAGGTGGAGGGCCAGCGACACCGGCGCGTCCGGGTACTCCCCGCGCAGCTCCCGCTTGCGGGTCGGGCTCGGCCATGGCATGTCGCAGCCGCCGCAGGTCCTGACCGGCATGACCGGGCCGTGGGTGGTCACCGCACACCCTTCAGAAACCGTGCGGTGGTCGCCCGCGCCTGCCGCAGGCCGCGCCCGCATAACCTCTCACACGCGGCCCGCCACACGCCTGATGGCTCGCTATAGAGTCACAGCTCAGGGCAAGTGGCGCGTCACTTGGCGTTGAAGTAGTTCGCCTCCGGGTGGTGCACCACGATCGCATCGGTCGCCTGCTCCGGCACCAGCTGGAACTCCTCCGACAACTGCACCCCGATCCGCTCGGCGCCCAGCAGCTCCACGATCTTCGCCCGGTCCTCCAGGTCCGGGCAGGCCGGGTAGCCGAACGCGTACCGGCAGCCCCGGTAGTCGGTGCGCAGCAGGCCGGCCAGGTCGGCCGGGTCGTCGTCGGCCACGGTGCCGCCGCCGGGCAGCACCAGCTCGGCCCGGATCCGCCGGTGCCAGTACTCGGCGAGGGCCTCGGTGAGCTGCACGGACAGGCCGTGCACCTCCAGGTAGTCGCGGTACTCGTTGCCGGCGAACATCTTCGCCGTGTACTCGCTGATCGGCTGCCCGACGGTGACCAGCTGCAACGCCACCACGTCGAGCTGGTCACCCCGGGGCCGGAAGAAGTCCGCCAGGCACAGCCGCCGCTCCTGGCGCTGCCGGGGGAAGGAGAACCGGGCCCGCTCGCTGTGCCCGTTCTCGTCCAGCACCACCAGGTCGTTGCCCTCGGAGTACGCCGGGAAGTAGCCGTACACCACGGCCGCCTCCAGCACCTGGTCGGAGATCAGTCGGTCCAGCCAGTACCGCAGCCGGGGCCGGCCCTCGGTCTCGACCAGTTCCTCGTACGACGGTCCCTTGCCGCCGCGGGCGCCGCGCAGCCCCCACTGGCCCAGGAACGTGGCCCGCTCGTCCAGCAGCGCCGCGTAGTCGGCCAACGGCACGCCCTTCACCACCCGGGTGCCGAAGAACGGCGGCCTCGGCACCGCCACGTCGGCCGCCACGTCGGAGCGGACCGACGCGTCGTCCAGTTCGGGCAGCGCCTCGCGGACCTGCGCCCGCTGCCGCTCGCGGCGCTCCCGGCGGGCCACCAGCGCGGCCTCCCGCTCCGGGTCGACCACCGGCGCGCCGCCGCGCTTGGCCGCCATCACCCGGTCCATCAGGGACAGCCCTTCGAACGCGTCGCGGGCGTAGTGCACCTGGCCCGGGTAGATCGACCGCAGGTCGTCCTCCACGTACGCGCGGGTCAGCGCCGCGCCGCCGAGCAGCACCGGCCAGCGCTCGGCCACGCCCCGGGAGGCCATCTCGGCCAGGTTCTCCTTCATGATCACGGTGCTCTTGACCAGCAGGCCGGACATGCCGATCGCGTCGGCCCGGTGCTCCTCGGCGGCGTCGAGGATCGCGTTGATCGGCTGCTTGATGCCGATGTTCACCACGTCGTAGCCGTTGTTGGACAGGATGATGTCGACCAGGTTCTTGCCGATGTCATGCACGTCGCCCTTCACCGTGGCGAGCACGATCCGGCCCTTGCCGTCGTCATCTGTCTTCTCCATGTGCGGCTCCAGGTAGGCCACCGCGGTCTTCATCACCTCGGCGGACTGGAGCACGAACGGCAACTGCATCTGCCCGGAGCCGAACAGCTCCCCGACCACCTTCATGCCGTCCAGCAGCAGGTCGTTGATGATGGACAGCGGCGTACGCCCCTGCGCCATCGCGGTGTCCAGGTCGGCCTCCAGGCCGTTGCGCTCCCCGTCGATGATCCGCCGCTTGAGCCGCTCGTCCAGCGGCAGCGCGGCCAGTTCCTCGGCACGCGTGGCCCGCGCCGACGCCGCGTCCACGCCCTCGAATGCCTCGATGAACCGCTGCACCGGGTCGTAGCCCTCGCGGCGGCGGTCGTACACCAGGTCGAGTGCCACCTCGCGCTGCTCGTCCGGGATCCGCGACATCGGCAGGATCTTGCTGGCGTGCACGATCGCCGAGGTCAGCCCGGCCTGGGCGCACTCGTGCAGGAACACCGAGTTGAGCACCTGCCGGGCCGCCGGGTTGAGCCCGAACGACACGTTGGAGATGCCGGCGGTGAAGTTGACGCCCGGGTAGCGCGCGGCGATCTCCCGGATCGCCTCGATCGTCTCGATGCCGTCGCGGCGGGTCTCCTCCTGCCCGGTGGCGATCGGGAACGTCAGCGCGTCGATGAGGATGTCCTCCCGGCGCATCCCCCACCGGCCGGTGAGGTCGTCGATCAGCCGGCAGGCCACCCGTACCTTCCACTCCCGGGTGCGGGCCTGGCCCTCCTCGTCGATGAGCAGCGCCACGACCGCGGCGCCGTGCTCCTTGACCACCGGCATGATCCGCGCGTAGCGGGACTCGGGGCCGTCGCCGTCCTCGAAGTTCACCGAGTTGACCACGCACCGGCCGCCGAGCATCTCCAGCCCGGCCTCGATCACGGCCGGCTCGGTGGAGTCCAGCACGATCGGCAGCGTCGAGGCGGTGGCGAAGCGGCCGGCCAGCTCACGCATGTCCTGCGTGCCGTCGCGGCCGACGTAGTCGACGCAGAGGTCCAGCAGGTGCGAGCCGTCCCGGGCCTGACTACGCGCGACCTCCACGCAGGCCTGCCAGTCCCCGGCGAGCATCGACTCACGGAACGCCTTCGAGCCGTTGGCGTTCGTCCGCTCCCCCACCATCAGGATGCTGGCGTCCTGGGCGAACGGCACGTGGTGGTAGATCGACGCGACCCCGGCGTCCGGCTTCGGCTCCCGCGCCACCGGCGCCCGTCCGCCGAGCCGCTCCACCAGCACCCGGATGTGCTCCGGGGTGGTGCCGCAGCAGCCGCCGATCAGGGCCACGCCGTAGTCGGTGACGAACTGCTCCAGCGCGTCGGCCATCTCGTCCGGGCCGAGCGGGAAGTACGCCCCGTCGGCGGTCAGCACGGGCAGGCCGGCGTTCGGCATCACCGAGATCGGGAGGCGGGAGTGCCGCGCCAGGTAGCGCAGGTGCTCGCCCATCTCCGCCGGGCCGGTGGAGCAGTTCAGCCCGATCAGGTCGACGCCGAGCGGCTCGATCGCGGTCAGCGCGGCGCCGATCTCGCTGCCGAGCAGCATGGTGCCGGTGGTTTCCACCGACACCTGGCAGATGATCGGCACGTCCCGGCCGGCCTCGGCGCGGGCCCGCTTCGACCCGACCACCGCCGCCTTCACCTGGAGCAGGTCCTGACAGGTCTCGATGATCAGCGCGTCCGCGCCGCCGGCGATCAGGCCGGCGGCGTTCTCCTGGTACGCGTCGCGCAGCGAGGCGTAGCTCGCGTGGCCGAGCGTGGGCAGCTTGGTGCCCGGACCCATCGAGCCGAGCACGAACCGGGGATGCTCCTCCGTCGCGTACGCGTCGGCTGCCTCCCGCGCGATCCGCGCGCCCGCCTCGGACAGCTCCCGGATGCGGCCGGGGATGCCGTACTCGGCGAGGTTGGGCAGGTTGGCGCCGAACGTGTTGGTCTCCACGCAGTCCGCGCCCGCGGCCAGGTAGGCGTCGTGCACGCCGCGGACCACGTCCGGCCGGGTCACGTTGAGGATCTCGTTGCAGCCTTCGAGGCCGTCGAAGTCGTCGAGGGTGAGGTCGGCGGCCTGGAGCATCGTCCCCATCGCGCCGTCCGCGATCAGGATCCGACCGGCCAGCAGGTCACGCAACGAGGTAGGCACATGCTCCAGGGTAGTGCGCCCGAGTACGGCAGAGTCACCCGAACCGGGCCTTCCCACATACTGCCCACCGGCCCGGTGTACACCTTTGCGCCGGTTCGCCGGGGTGGTCCGGCCCGGCGACCGGCGCGGCCGACGGGCCGGGTCCGGCGGCGGCACGTAGGCTGACGGACGTGAAGGACAACAGGGGTGCGACAGTGCGACCGGGCGGCGCCGCGCCCGACGAGCAGGGTGAGGTGACGGCGTGACCGAGTTCGACGGGCTGCCGGTACTGCGCTCGCCGGTCGCCATCGCGGCCTTCGAGGGCTGGAACGACGCCGCCGACGCCTCCACCGCCGCCGTGGAACACCTGGAGCAGGTCTGGCAGGCCCGGGAGGTGACCGAGCTGGACCCGGAGGACTTCTACGACTTCCAGGTGAGCCGCCCGACGATCACCATGGCCGACGGGGAGACGCGGCGCGTCGAGTGGCCCACCACACGGTTCATGGTGGCCAGCCCGGAGGGCACCGAGCGCGACGTGGTGCTGATCCGCGGCATCGAGCCGAGCATGCGCTGGCGGACGTTCTGCGAGCAGGTGCTGGAGATCTGCCACAGCCTGGAGGTCGAACGGGTGGTGCTGCTCGGCGCGTTGCTGGCCGACGTGCCGTACACCCGGCCGCTGCCGATCAGTGGCAGCGCGTCGGACGCCGACGCGGCGAAGCGCTACCAGCTCACCCCCACCCGGTACGACGGGCCGACGGGCATCGTCGGCGTGCTGCACGACGCCTGCACCCGGGCCGAGGTCGACGCGGTGTCGTTCTGGGTGCACGTGCCGCACTACGCCAACAACCCGCCCTGCCCGAAGGCGACCCTCGCCCTGCTGCACCGGGTCGAGGAGGTGCTCGACCTGCCGGTGCCGATGGCCGACCTGGCCGAGGAGGCAGCCGAGTGGGAGCAGCGGGTGCGCAGCGCCGCCGAACAGGACGCCGAACTCGGCGAGTACGTGCGTGAGCTGGAGGAACGGGTCGGCGACGCCGGCATCACCCCGTTGACCGGGGACGAGATCGCCCAGGAGTTCGAGAAGTACCTGCGCCGTCGCGGCGGTTCCGCCGGGCCGACCGCTGGTTCCTGGTAGCTCTCCGCGTCGAGGCCGGGCTCCCTCGTGGGGCCCGGCTTTTTCGTGTCCGGGGTGGCGCCGGCACATCCTCTGGGGCATCCTAGGAACCTAGCTGTTCCGAGGAGGCGGGCATGCAGATCAACCCGGGCGCGGCCGAGTTCCCGCACCGGCAGATCGCCGCGCAGCTCAAGGCCCAGGTGCGCCGCGGCGACTGGGGTCCGGGCGAGCGGCTGCCGTCCATCCCGGCCATCGCCGAGATGTTCGGCGTCGCCAAGCAGACCGTGCAGCGCGCCGTCGACCAGCTGCGGGTCGAGGGCATCCTGATCACCAAGCCCGGCTCCGGTACGTACGTCCGGGGCACCCGGCGTCGCCTCAACCGCCTGTCCCGGGGCCGGTACGGCGGCTTCCGCGGCTACCACACCGACCTGGCGGCCCGGTACCGGCAGCAGATCGTCTCCGTCGGCCGCTCCCCCGCCCCGGCCGAGGTGGCCGACGCGTTCGGCGTCGCCGACGGCACCGAACTGCTCTGCCGGCGGCATCTGGTACGCACCGACGACTCCCCGGTCGAGGTCGGCGCATCCTGGTTCCTGCCTGCCGACACCGCCGGCACCTCACTGGAGCGCGCCGAGGCGTTCGGCCGGCCGCTCTACCAGGAGGCGGAGGAGGTCACCGGACGGCGGTACGTGACCGCCACCGACACGATCAGCGCGCGCCAGCCCAGCCGGGAGGAGGCGGAGATCCTCCAGATCCGCCCGGACACCCCGGTGCTGCACCTGCTGCACGTCGCCTACGACGAGCGGCACAAGCCGATCGAGGTCGCCCAGGCCACCTGGCCCGGCCCGATGACCACGCTGACCGAGGAGTACAAGATCCCCGCTCCCGCCCCCGACCAGGACCCCGACCCCGGCCTGGTCCTGGGCTGATCCGACGATCTTGCGCTTTCCGCCCCGGCGGAGGGGACATTCCCGACGACTTCGGGCTCCAAGTGCAAGATCGTCGAGGGCGCCGAGGGCGGGCACGCCCGGGTGGCACACCACGGGTGTCAAACCGCCCTCGACGCACCCATCCCGTTCCACCCACGCCACAGCGGCCCTGGGCGGGCGCGATCTTGCGATTGCGGCCCGGACGAAAGAGGCAAAAGCGCCGGAACGCGGGCCGCAAGTGCAAGTCACCCGGTCTCTTCGGGACGCCGCGCAGGCGTGAAAATGGTGGGTAGGTCGCCCGCCGACGCCGATCGATCTTGGTCCGTTTGAGGCCGTGTGCAAGTCTGGCGCCGGGGCCACGGACCTCACGGGTCACGCATTGTTGCTTCGAGCACGCCGGTCAGATTTTCGGTTTCCGACCGAGGCCCCCGGGCGGCCTGCCTCCTGGTCGATCACGGGTGCACGGAAGGGAACGAGGGATGGGTGGCAGGCGGGTCGAGGAGATCCCGGACGCCGACAGTG